>DATMRT010000042.1:0-1880 GCA_035565975.1 Hyphomicrobiaceae bacterium | reverse complement strand
GGCTTCTGCGCCGGCGCCACGCCGTCCTCGATATCGAGCGTCAGCGCGTCCGCCGCCGAGCGCATGGCCTTCTCGAAGAACTCGGGTCGGCTCCCCGGCACGAACAGCTTGGACCGCATCATGACATCAGCTCCCAGCCTTCGGGCCGAACATCGGCTTGCCGGGATAGGGCATGTCCGCCACGAGGATGTGCCCCGTCTCGGACTCTGTCATGTAGAGCTGCTTGCCCTTGAAGGCCATGTTCGTGACGAACTGCCCGATCGGCGGCTCGATGAAATGCGTCGGCCGGCCGAGGCGATCGAAGCGCCACACGCCGAGGCCGATGTGGGCGACAACGATTCCGCCTTCTGCATCGAGTGCTAGGCCGTCCGGTCCGCCGAGGCCGCCCGAGAGCTGGATAGCGAGGCCGACCTTCGACACGCCGCCGTCGATCATCAGCGGAATGCGCCACACCGCGTTACCGCGCGTCACGCCGACGTAGACGACACGCTCGTGCAGGTCGAGCACGATGCCGTTCGGGCTCGGGATCGTGTTGACGAGGCACATGAGCTGCCCTGCCGTCGTATAACGATAGACGCGCCCGGTCGGATCGTGCAGCCCGGTCTGACCCTGGTCGGTAAAATAGAGATCGCCGTTCGCCGCGAAGTGCAGGTCGTTGACGCCCTTGAAGCTCTCCGAGCGGATGGTCTCGATGAGCGGCGTCACTTTCCCACTCGCCATGTCGAGCGTCATGATCCCGCGTTTGTAGTCGGTAATGAAGGCACGGCCGTCAGCGTGGAACTTGAGCCCGTTCGGCCATCCGTCGTACTCGGCAACGAGCGTCCAGCTTCCCGACGGCGAGATTTTGAAGATGCGTCCATGCGGGACGTCGGTGACGACCAAGTGCCCGTCCGCGTCGAAGCTCGGCCCCTCGAGGAAGCAGTCCACAGGCTGGCCAGCCTTGTTGAAGTCGCCCCACTGCGAGCGTTTGGGCCGGCGGAGCTCATCCGGCATTCGCGAAAAGATCTCAGCCCGGATCACGGCCGGCGGCGCGAACAGGTTCATGGTCCTCCCTCGGGCGCCACATGCGCGCCATGCGTCTCCCGCTCTGCAGGAGACTTGGCGCGCTGAGCGGCCTCATGCTCTATAGTCCCGGAATTCCAGGGGCATCAAATGGACCGCCGCCGTGCCTGTCAAGGAAGGCCGGCGGCTGCAGGCCAGCTCCGCGCCATCGGGAGAGAAAAGCCAACATGACCGCCAACGACCTGCCGCTCGCCGGTGTCCGCGTCGTGGAGTTCTGCCACGTCATCATGGGCCCGACGTGCGGCCTGATCCTCGGCGATCTCGGTGCCGATGTGATCAAGGTCGAGCCGGCGCCGAACGGCGACAATACGCGGCGCATGGTCGGCTCGGGTGCGGGTTTCTTCGCGACCTACAACCGCAACAAGCGCTCGCTCGCCCTCGACATGAAGACGCCGGAGGGCATGGAGATCTCGAAGAAGCTCATCGCGTCCGCTGACGTGCTCACGGAGAACTTTCGCCCCGGCGCCATGGATGCACTCGGTCTCGGCTACGAAGCTCTGAAGAAGACGAACGAGCGCCTCATCTACTGCTCGCTCAAGGGCTTTCTCTCGGGCCCCTATGACAAGCGATCCGCGCTCGACGAAGTCGTGCAGATGATGGCTGGCCTCGCCTACATGACGGGACCTGTCGGCCGTCCGCTGCGCGCCGGCGCCTCCGTCAACGACATGATGGGCGGCATGTTCGCGGCAATCGGCATTCTCGCGGCACTGCGGGAGCGCGACCGCACGGGCGAGGGCCAGCTCGTACAGAGTGCGCTCTACGAGAATTGCGCCTTCCTCGTCGGCCAGCACATGATGCAGTACGTGGTGACTGGCAAG
>DATMRT010000041.1:0-26785 GCA_035565975.1 Hyphomicrobiaceae bacterium | reverse complement strand
CTTCGGCATCGGCGAGTCGCGCGCGGATGAAATGCTCGCCGGCATCCCGGGGCTCGAGGACGGCGGCAGCGTCAAGCTCGGCTTCCAGTCGCATTATCCGCAACTCGAGACCAAGCTCGCGATCCGCGCCGACGACGAGGCCGCGCTCGCGCGGACGCTCGGCCCCATCGAAGCGGAGGTGCGCCGCCGTCTCGGTAACTTTATCATCGCCGAGGATGACCAGCGCCTCGAGGGCGTGATCCTCGACAGGTTGGCGGCCGGGGGCCACACGCTCGCCATTGCCGAGATGGTGACGGGCGGCGGCGTCGCGCAGCGGATCGCGCCGCAGGTGGCGGCCGGGTCTGTCTTCCGCCGCGGCATCGTTGGGCGCGACCTCGGGCAGGTGCTCGGCGCCGTCGGCCTCGATCCTGGTCTCGCAGCAGCCGGCGTCACAGAGGACGCGGCCATGGCCGTGGCGCAGGGATTGCGCCAGATGAGCGGGGCAACGCATGGCCTCGCGGTGCTCATGGAGCTCGATGAGGGCGAGGATCGTCTCGAACTCGGCGGCAACATCCGCATCGGCATTGCCGATCCGACGGGCGCGCTCGCACGGCCCGCGCGTATGCTCGGCGGCCGTGAGTGGGTGCGCATGGGTGCGATCGAGCTTGCTCTGGATGCGCTGCGCCGCAGGCTGCTCGGTCTGCGGGTCGACGAGCGCATCGACTTCGAGCGGCGGTGAGTCTTTGTTTGCTGCCGCGGGCTGCTGGGAGAAGGTGCTGTCGCAACTTGCTCGGCGTGCCATGCCCGCGACGGCCACTGCGCGAGCGCGGTGCTTGCTGCGGTGAGTTCGAGGCGCTGATACAAGCAAATATGCTGTTGTCCTACATTCAGCCAAAAGCCGCTGAAGAGCCGCCGTTCGGCCAACCGCCTCGCACAATCGCGCGCTAAACGAAAAAGGCTCGTTCTCCGCGTCTCGTATTTCGTTTCATCACGGAGAGCCTTCTCGAAGGCATCGCAGCCTGGCCGTCGGCCGGGAACGATGCTGCTCACTCTGCAGCACCTGGAGTGCGATCCATGCCGATGTCTCCCACCTCGTCGACGTACGTGCTCGCGAGGTGCGGTTTCCGACGGCAGCGACGCGCTCCTTAACGGCCGATTAACCGGTTTACGGTTAACTGAAGGCGCGTAGAGGGGTGTACCACATGTTGCGTTTAGTACGTTTGTGTGACCGTCTTCCGAGCCACGCTGCCGCTTCAAAGCGTGCGGCCATTCTTGTTTTGGCGATGGCCAGCGGTGGATGCAGCGCCGGCTTCGAGATGCCGACGCTGAGCTACAACGGGGGTCCGTCCTCGACAAGCAGCGTCCCCATTCCCCGCGAGCCCGTCTATTCGAACCGCTCCGGCTCGCTCGGTGATGCGCGCGGCTACGGCGAGTCGTCCGGCCAGACCTATGGCCAACCCTATGGGCAGCCGTACAGCCAGCCCTACGCGCAGCCCTACAGCCCTCCGTCGAATGACGGCGGCAGCTATGACCGTCCCTACAACCCGCCGTACGAGCGCCAGGGCGCGAGCAGGTCGCCTTATCAGGCCCCCTCCTATCAGGCCCCGACGCCGTACCAACCGCCCTATCAGCCGTCCCATCAGGCGCCGCCGCGTCAGGAGTGGCGCGAGAGCAATCGCGGCACGCCCGTCTCGCCCGTAGGCGAGCGCGGTGTACGCGTGGCGGGCTTGCCAGGAACGAACGACGGCGGCGCAGGGACCAACTCCCTGCCTCCGCCGAGCCAGACGCCGTCGCCCGCAAGCATTCCGTACAGGAGCGTCGAGACCGTACCCGTTACGCCGCCGGCACCGCCACGCGCGGCATTCGATGAGCCATCGCCGCCCGCGGGGGAGGGTTCCGCGATCGAAGTTGCATCGGGCGATACGCTCTATGCGCTGTCGAAGAAGCACGGCGTGCCCGTGTCGGAACTCATGCGCGCCAACAACCTGACAGGCCCGCAGCTCCGCGTCGGCCAGAAACTCGTGCTGCCGTCGGGCCGCTCGTCGCCACGCCGCGTCGCGTCGCTGCCGACGGTGCCCGCGGCCGAGCCGGCTCTGCCTCCGGCTGCGTTGCCGACGCCCGCCGCAACGCCGTCGCCGCTCGAGCAGCGTCCCGAGCCACGCCTGCCGCATCATGAGGCCGGCCCGATCGTGCCGCCGCTCGTCGAGACCGATCCCGCAACTCCGGCCGCCACGCCAGCGCCTGCACCAGTCGCAACCCCTGCCCCTGCGGCGCAGAGCGATACGCCTGCCGATGAGTCCGGCTGGACGGGCACTTACACGGTCGCGCGCGGCGACAGCCTCTACGCCATCGCGCGCAAGCACAACGTGCGTCTCAACGAACTCGAGCGCGTCAACAAGATCACCGATCCGCGCCGCGTGAAGCCCGGTGCCGTGCTGAAGGTGCCGCGCTCGGGCGATGCGCCGATGGTCGCGTCGGCGCCGGCTGCGAGTCCGCCGGCGAGTGCCGGCTCGGATACGCCAGCGGTCGCGCCGAAGATCATCAATGCCCGCACGCGCACTGCGGCGCTCGGCTCGGACGCGAAAAGCCTGCCGCCCGTCGCCACGGATGCGGCTCCCGCTCCGCCCGCGACGTCGACGCGTGAGGCCATTGCCGCACCGAAGTCGGCAGCGATATCGACCAAGTTCCGCTGGCCCGCGCGCGGCAAGATCATCTCGAACTTCGGGGACGGCCAGAACGACGGCATCAACATCGCGCTGCCGCGCGGTACCGACGTCCATGCTGCCGAGGCCGGCGTCGTGACGTACGCGGGCGACGGCGTGCAGGGCTATGGCAACCTGCTGCTGATCCGCCACGATGGCGGCTGGATCACCGCCTACGCGCACAACGACTCGCTGGCCGTCAAAGCGGGTGAGAGCGTGCGCCGCGGCCAGGTCATTGCCAAAGCTGGCGCCACGGGAAGTGTCGACACGCCTCAGCTCCGCTTCGAGATCCGCAAGGGTGTGAAGCCGGTCGATCCGGTCCAGCACCTCGAGAACTAAGGCGCCTACGCCGAACTGATTTTCGACGGGGCAGGACCCATCGGCCTGCCCCGTCGCCGTTTCAGCCGCCCCTACAACTAGGCCTACAACCCGGGGCGAGCCCGGCGCCCAGTGCGGCCGTGCCCGCCGCCCGTGCATGGTCGGCGGGTTGCACCGTTGGCGTCGATTTGCGACCCTTGGCCGAATTCATTTCTGGAATGCGGGCGCCGCGCTTACCGACGTCCGATGCTGGAGGACGCTCCGGTCCCATGACCGACATCGCGACTCGGGTCTACAACCACGCCTGGAAGATCGATCCGATCGTCCGGTCCGTGCTCGACACCGATTTCTACAAGCTTCTGATGGCGCAGATGATCTTCCGGCGGCACCGCGACACGCAGGTGACCTTCGGCATCATCAACCGCACGGCGAGCGTGCCGCTCGCCGACCTCATCGACGAGGGAGCGCTGCGCGAGCAACTTGACCACATCCGCTCGCTGTCGTTGAGCCGGGGCGAGTCCACCTGGCTGCGCGGCAACATGTTCTACGGCAAGCGGCAGATGTTCGCGCCCGACTTCATCGAGTGGCTCGAGGACTTCCGCTTCCCCGCCTATCACCTCGAGCGGCGCGGCAACCAGTACGAGCTGACCTTCGAGGGGCCTTGGATCGAGACCACCATGTGGGAGATCCCGGCGCTTGCCGTGGTGATGGAGCTCCACAGTCGGGCCGTGACGAAGGGGCTCGGCAAGTTCGAGCTGCAAGTGCTCTATGCGCGCGCCATGACGCGCGTATGGGAAAACGTGCAGCGTCTGAGCACGCTCCCGCATCTCAGCATTGCGGATTTCGGCACGCGGCGGCGCCATGGCTTCCTCTGGCAGGACTGGTGCGTGCAGGCGATCAAGGAAGGCCTCGGTGATGCCTTCCTCGGCACCTCGAACTGCCTCATCGCCATGCGCCGGGAAGTCGAGGCCATCGGTACCAACGCGCACGAACTGCCGATGGTCTACGCCGCCCTCGCCGACAGTGACCGCGAGCTTGCCGACGCGCCTTATGCCGTGCTCGCCGATTGGCAGGATGCCTATGACGGCAATCTGCGCGTCGTGCTGCCCGATACGTACGGCACCGAGAGCTTCTTCGAGCGGGCGCCCGAGTGGGTTGCGCGATGGACCGGCGTGCGCGTCGATTCCGGCGATCCCATCGAGGGCGGCGAGCTGGCGATCGCGTGGTGGGAGAAGAATGGCCAGGATCCGAGGAAGAAGCTCGCGATCTTCTCGGATGGGCTCGACGTGGACCTGATCCACAAGATCCATCGCCATTTCCATGGCCGTATTCGCATTGGTTACGGCTGGGGGACGCTGCTGACCAACGATTTCCGCGGACTCGGCCCCGATGGCGGGCTCGATCCCTTCTCCATCGTGTGCAAGGTGATCTCGGCGAACGGCCGGCCGGCGGTCAAAATCTCGGACAACCCGACGAAGGCGGTCGGGCCGCCCGAGGAGATCGCGCGCTACCGCCGCGTGTTCCGCGTCGGCACGCAGGTCGCGACGCCGGTTGTCGTGTAGTCCGGTGCCTCTCCGTGCTCGACGTGGCGCTGATACACCTGCCGCCGCGGCGTTGAGAGGCAAGATGATTACTTCGGGAAGGTCTTGAGGTAGGCGATCAGGTCCTTGCGGTCCTGCTCGTCCCTGATGCCGGCGAACGCCATCTTGTTGCCGGGCATGGCGGCGCGCGGATTGAGGAGGTATTCCATCATCTTCTCTTCGGTCCACACCCAGCCTTCCGCACCGGCCTTCTTGTTCGCGTCGGAGTAGTTGAAGCCCTCGATGGTCCCCGCCTTGCGGCCGACGATGCCGTTGAGGATCGGACCGACCTTGTTCTTCGCCTTCTCACCCACATCGTGACAGGCCCGGCAGCGCTTGAAGACGTCGGCACCGTTCTCGACATCCTGCGCCGAGGCCATGCTCGCGCAAAGTAGGCTGGACATCGCAATTGCGGACAGAAGAACGGCCCGGTTCATCGTTCACCCCCATGATAGCCATCGGCGTGGCCTTGAGCCTCGCGCAGCAGTTTGCGCCGCGCATCTTATACGCCGCGCGAGGTCCGTCACGGTCCTCGCGACCATATGCTGCACTCGGGGTGGAGAACTCAGGCGCGGCCGTCGGGCTGGCGAACTTGTGCTGCGCTGCGCTTCGTGCGGCTCGGCGCAACAGGCGCGCTCTCTTTCTTCGTCGGCGCGCTGGCGGCAAGGCACGGCTTCAGCAGCCGATCGAGATCGAGGCGCTGGTTCCAGTAGGGCTCGGGGCCGTAGATCTCGCTCAGGAATTCGATGAAGACATTGACTTTTTCAGGCATGAAATCGCGGCAGGGATAGACCGCGTGGATCGCCACGCCGTCGGAGCCGCAGTACTGCGGGAGGAGGACCTTGAGCGCCCCGCTCTCGAGCTCGGGTCCGATGTCCCACGTCGAGCGCAGGCCGATGCCGAGCCCGGCGATCAGCGCCTCGCGCACGAACTCGAGCGAGTTCGAGCGGATATTGCCCTTGACCTTGAGCTGATGCTCGCCGTCAGGCCCCTGCAGGCGCCAGTAGTCCTGCGCGCCGGCCGAAAGACAGTTGTGGAAATCGAGATCGGCAAGATTCGCTGGCGCGCCAAACTGCTCGATGTACTTCGGCGCTGCACAGATGACGCGGCGGTCGTTGGCGAGCTTGCGCTGGACGAGCGAGCTGTCGCGCAGCTCGCCGATGCGTACGGCGAGGTCGAAGCCCTCGCGGATGATGTCGACGAAGCTGTCCGTGAGATGGAAGTCGAGCTCGATCTCGGGATACTTGGCGAGGAACTGCGGCAGGTAGGGCGCAATGTGGAGGCGGCTGAAGGCCGTCGGCGCGGTGACTTTGAGCACGCCGCGCGGTTTCGTGTTGCGCCGGCTGACGAAATCTTCTGCCTCGGCGATCAGGCTCAGGATGTCGACCACGCGCTTGAAGTAGCCTTCGCCGGTCTCGGTCAGCGTGAGCTGACGCGTGGTGCGCTGGAAGAGGCGCGTGCCAAGCCGCTCCTCGAGAAGGCTCACGCGCTTGGAGACGACTGCGGGGGAAAGCCCCATCTCGCGGCCCGCTGCAGACATGTTGCCTGTGCGCGCGACGCGGGCAAAAATCTCTAGGTCCGTAATGGCTGTCACTGCGTTGTCCCCCTTGGACGCGTGTCCGAGCCGGTTGATGCTCTCTCTGATGCTCTCTCTACAGAAAGAGTCCATCATGCCCGGCAATGACCAAAGTGTGTCGGCGGAAATAACCCGCCAGGATGAGAATTGTTCCCGAACATTGAAAATGCGCGGAGATAGGATAGTTCGATCCCAGTGCTAGCAACGAACCTGTGCGGCCGTCTCCTGTCGGATACGCCGCTTTCCGGCGAGCAGGGTTGCAGCGGCGCGCCATCATTGTCCGTATTGGCTGTGGCGGGCTATGATCGATACGACCGAATCCTTCTACCTGGGCGTGCGCGGTGCGAAGGATGAGAATTCCATCCTATTCTCGGGCCGCCGAGCGCCAGAAGCCGGGGTTGCAATGCTGAGCACTGTGCTGCCACCACCCGACCGCACCATTACGGCGCGTCGCGATGCGATCGCCAAGGATCTGGCGCGCCTTGTTGCGCCGGGTGGCGTTATCGCGGACGAGGATGGGCGTCGCGCCTTCGAAACCGACGGCCTCTCCGCCTATCGCTGCATGCCGCTTGCGGTCGTACTGCCGCGCTCGACGGAGGAGGTCTCGCGCGTGCTGAAATACGCGCACGAGAACGGCATTACCGTCATCCCGCGCGGCGCCGGGACGTCACTTTGCGGCGGTGCGCTGCCGGCGGAGGACGCCATCGTCATCGGCGTCTCGCGTATGAACCGCGTGCTCGACGTCGATCTCGAGAACCGGACGGCGCGCGTCGAGACGGGCATCACCAATCTCGGCATCTCGGCGGCCGTCCAGCCGCATGGTTTCTTCTACGCGCCGGACCCGTCGAGCCAGCTTGCCTGCACGCTCGCCGGCAATATCGCCATGAATTCGGGTGGCGCGCACTGTCTCAAGTACGGCGTCACGACCAACAACGTGCTCGGCATGAAGATGGTGCTCATGGACGGGCGGGTCGTCGAGATCGGCGGCGCGCATCTCGATGCCTCGGGCTACGATCTGCTTGGACTGATCATCGGCTCCGAAGGGCAGTTCGGCATGGTCACCGAGGCGACCGTGCGCATCCTGCGGGCGGCCGAGGCTGCGCGCCCGATGCTGCTCGGCTTCGAGTCGAGCGAGATCGCGGGGCGCTGCGTCTCGGCGATCATCGCCTCGGGCATCATTCCGGTCGCCATCGAGTTCATGGACAAGCCGGCGATTCATGTCTGCGAGGCCTTCGCCAAGGCCGGCTATCCATTGGACGTGGAAGCGCTCCTCATTGTCGAGGTCGAGGGCTCCGAGGAGGAGATCTCGACGCTGCTCGCACGCATCGTCGACATCGCGAAGCCGTTCAAGCCGAAGGGCGTGCGCGTCAGCCAGAGCGCCGAGGAAAGCGCTGCCATCTGGCGCGGCCGCAAGTCCGCCTTCGGGGCGCTGGGCCGCATCTCGGACTACTTCTGCATGGACGGCACCATTCCGCTCGGCCGTCTGCCCGAAGTGCTCGTCCGCATCGGCGAGATCTGCAAGGGGCACGGCCTCAAGGTCGCGAACATCTTCCATGCGGGCGACGGCAATCTTCATCCGCTCATCCTGTTCGAGGCCAACGATCCCGAGCAGCTTCGTCGCGCGGAGGAAGCCGGCGCCGACATCCTCAAGCTCTGCGTCGAGGTCGGCGGCTGTCTCACGGGCGAGCATGGCGTCGGTGTCGAGAAGCGCGATCTCATGCCGAGCCAGTTCACGTCTGGCGAGCTTGCCCTGCAGATGCGGATCAAGAGCGTGTTCGATCCGCAGTGGCTGCTCAATCCGCACAAGGTCTTCCCGCTCGAGGGCCGCGACATCGAGCATCAGGCCTGGGAGCACTAGTGTGATGATCGGCAAATTTGCCTGTGCTCCGGGTGATGCGTCGAGCAAATTTCTCGATCCGCATCACACGAGCTGCATACTATTCCTGGTGTCCCTTTTGCTTCCGAAGTTCGCTCGGGACGCAAGTATCGGGCACTGGCGAACTTCGGAAGCGGGACACTAGACGTGAACAATGCTCGGCCAGGAAGCGAGCGCGAGCTCCAGCGCTTGATTGCGGAGGCTGCGCGCGCCGAGATGCCGGTCGAGGTTATCGGCGCCGGCACGAAACGGGGAGTGGGCCGGCCGGTCAACTCCGGGATGGTCATCTCCACGGCCTCGCTGAGCGGCGTCACCCTCTACGAGCCGACCGAGCTTGTCATGGGCGCCAAGGCTGGTACACCGCTCGCCGACATCGAGCAGCGCCTCGCCGACAAGGGCCAGATGCTCGCCTTCGAGCCGATCGATCTCGGTCCGGTTCTCGGCGGTCGGGCAAATGGCGGCACGATCGGTGCGGCATTCTCGACGAACTTCTCCGGGAGCCGCCGTGTCATGGCGGGTGGCGCCCGCGACCACCTGCTCGGCATCGAGGCGATCACCGGCGCTGGCCAGAGTTTCCGCGGTGGCGGGCGCGTCATGAAGAACGTGACCGGCTACGATCTCTGCCGCGCCGTGTGCGGGAGCTGGGGCACGCTCGCGGTGATGACGAACGTGACGTTCAAGGTGCTCCCGAAGCCGGAGCGCACGGGGACGCTCATCATTCTCGGCCTCGATGATACGTCGGGCGTCGAGGCGCTCTGCGCGGCGCTCGGCACGCCCTTCGAGGTGACCGGCGCCGTGCATCTGCAGGAGCCGCTGGCCGCGCGGCTGCATGACAAGCGCCTCGCGGCGGCGGGCAAAGCAGTAACGGCTGTGCGTATCGAGAACTTCGCAAGCTCGGTGCGCTATCGTCTCGATCGCCTCAAGGAGGCGCTGGCCGCCTTCGGTGAAATCCACGAGATCGAGGATGCGGACGCGGTCGCCTTCTGGAGCGAGCTGCGCCAGCTTTCACCCTTGCAGGGCAGCACGGCCCCCCTCTGGCGTCTTTCGACGGCCCCGCGAGCCGGCCCTGCCGTCGTCGCAGCCATCAGGCGCTACATGGAATGCCGGGCCTTCTATGACTGGTCGGGCGGGCTCATCTGGGCCGAGGTGCTCGACACGGCCGACGCCGGCGCGGCCGACATCCGCCGTGTTATTGCGAGCCACGGCGGCCATGCGACATTGATCCGCGCCGCGCCGGCCGTGCGCGCGTCGATCGACGTCTTCCAGCCACTCGAGCCCGATCTCGCCGCGATTACCCGTGGTATCAAGGCGGTGTTCGATCCCAAGGACATCCTCAATCGTGGGCGCATGCTCGCCGATCTCTAGGTGCAGCCGGAACGATGCAAACCAACTTCACACCCGAGCAGCTCCAGGATCCGCGACTTGCGGAAGCGGACAGCATCCTCAAGCGTTGCGTGCACTGCGGCCTCTGCACAGCGACTTGTTCCACCTATGTGATGCTGGGCGACGAGCGCGATTCCCCGCGCGGGCGCATCTATTTGATGAAGGACATGTTCGAGCGCGGCCGCGACGCGAGCCCCGAAGTGCAGTTCCATGTCGATCGCTGTCTTTCCTGCCTCTCGTGCATGACCACCTGTCCGGGCGGCGTCGACTACATGCATCTCGTCGATCTCGCACGGGTGCACATCGAGGAGACGGGAAATCGCTCCTTCAAGGAGCGCTTCGTACGCGGCCTGCTGGCGCGGCTGATCCCTTATCCCGAGCGCTTCCGCAAGGTGCTCGCCTTCGCTCCGCTCGGCCGGCCGTTCGCGGGCCTCATGAAACGCGCGGGGTTTCCCGAACTCGCGGCCATGCTGGCGCTCGCGCCGAAGGAGCGTTTGCCCGAGGCGCGCTTTTCAGGTCCGGGCACGGCCGTCACGTCCGACAAGCGCATGAAGCGCGTTCTGCTCCTCGCCGGATGCGCCCAGCAGGTACTGCGACCCGAGATCAACGACGCGACCATCCGTCTGCTCGCGCGCAACGGCGTCGATGTCGTCGTGCCCAATGGTGCCGGTTGCTGCGGCGCGCTGGTCCATCACATGGGGCGTGAGGCGGAAGCCATCGCGCAGGCCAAGAAGAATGTCGACGCCTGGTGGAAAGTTCACGAGCGCGAGCCGGTGGACGCCATCATCATCAACGCCTCGGGTTGTGGCACGACCGTCAAGGACTACGGTCACCTTCTCCGCTACGAGCCGGCCTATGCCGAAAAGGCTTCGGCGCTTGCGGCTCTCGCACTGGACGTCACCGAGTTTCTGACGCGCTTCGATCTCGGCGCACCGCGGCGCTGGTCGAGCCTGCGCGTGGCCTATCACTCGGCCTGCTCCATGCAGCACGGCCAGCGCATCACGAGCGAGCCGAAGACGCTGCTGAAGAAGGCCGGCTTCACCGTGCTCGACCCGCCCGAGGGGCACATCTGTTGCGGCTCCGCGGGCGTCTACAACATTCTGCAGCCGGAACTCGCCGGCGAGCTGCGCACGCGTAAGGTCGCCAATATCGAGAGCGTTCGGCCGGATCTGGTCGCCGCCGGAAATCTCGGCTGCATCACTCAGATCGGCCTCGGCACGCACCTGCCGATCGTGCATACGATCGAGCTCTTGGATTGGGCTTATGGTGGCCCTGTCCCGCGCGGGCTCGAGAATTTCAAGGGCTTCGTGTCGGACGTGCCAGGGCACGTCGCGGCGTGATTTTTTCTTGCCGCGGGCTGCTGGGAAGCCGTGCTTCGCAACCCCACTGTGGTGCTATGCCCGCGGCGGCCATGCGGACAGCGATCGCAAGTGACACCTCTTATCCCCTCTCCCCGCTCTTCGCGGGGAGAGGGGACAAAACTAGTTCTTCGCCTTATCAACCAGCGCGCCGGCTTTGATCCAGGGCATCATGGCGCGCAGCTTGGCGCCGACTTCCTCGATCTGGTGCGCGTCATTGAGGCGGCGCGTACCCTTGAAACGCGCCTGGCCGGACTTGCACTCTTGCATCCACTCGGACGCGAACTTGCCCTTCTGGATGTCGGCGAGAATGCGCTTCATCTCCGCCTTGGTCTCCGGCGTGATCACGCGCGGGCCGCTCATGTACTCGCCCCACTCGGCGGTGTTCGAGATCGAGTAGTTCATGTTCGCGATGCCGCCCTCGTAGATGAGGTCGACGATGAGCTTCACCTCATGGAGGCACTCGAAGTAGGCCATCTCGGGCGCGTAGCCCGCTTCGACCAGCGTCTCGAAACCGGCGCGGATCAGCTCCACGAGGCCGCCGCAGAGCACTGCCTGCTCACCGAACAAGTCGGTCTCGCACTCTTCCTTGAAGGTCGTCTCGATGATGCCGGCGCGGCCGCCACCGATTGCGGACGCGTAGGAGAGGAAGAGGTCATGCGCGTTGCCGCTGCGATCCTTGTCGATCGCGATGAGGCAGGGCACGCCGCCGCCGCGCAGGTATTCGGAACGAACAGTGTGCCCGGGGCCCTTCGGCGCGACCATACCGACGTCGAGATCGTCGCGCGCTTCGATCAGGTTGAAGTGCACGTTGAGGCCGTGCGCGAACATGATCGCGGCGCCGTCCTTCATGTTCTTGTGCAGGTGCTCGCGGTAGATGTCGCCCTGGAGCTCGTCCGGTGTCAGCATCATGATGACGTCGGCCCACTTGGCGGCCTCGGCGACCTCCATGACCTTGACCTTCTCGGCCTCGGCCTTCTTGGCGCTCGCGGAGCCCTTGCGCAGGCCCACGGCTACGTTTTTGACGCCCGAGTCGCGAAGGTTGAGCGTGTGGGCATGGCCCTGGCTGCCGTAGCCGATAATGGCGACCTTCTTGCTCTTGATGAGATTGATGTCGGCATCACGATCGTAATAGACGCGCATGGGTGTTTCCCCTCGGACGAAACTGGGATTTTCGGGTTCGGCTCGAATGCTGGAATTCGATGGCCCGAACGCCTAGCTGCTAAACTGGCCCGGGTGCAAGCAAAAAGGCGCCAAATAATGCGCGGCACGGGCCCGCATCCGCGAGTTTACCAGATTGGAGCTGATCCGTACCCGGCTTGTCCGATCATCAGCGTTTGATGAAGTAGCCGACCACGGCGCCGATCAGGGGCCACCAGAGGATTTCCACGCGCGGCACGAACTGGGCGACGGCCTGGGTGACGGGCGGCACGAGCGTCAGCGCCGCCAGGATCAGGGCCAGGATAAGCGATACGGTCAGCGTCCCGGCGCCGGGCGTCCGCACGCCCTTGAGCACGATCGAGCCGATGAAGCCGATCACGAAGACGATGATGGCGAACAGCAGCGCCCAGACGAAGATCTCGACGTTATGGCCACCGAACTGCGGGATGGCGGGGAGGTAGCGCTTCAGATATGGGGCGATCGCCCAGGCACCTCCGAGCTGGAGAATGATGAGGATGATATATCCCAGCATGGCCGCTCTTCCTTCCGACTGGGCGCCCGATCGAGCTGCGCGATCCAGCGCCTCACGCCTCGCTTAGGCC
The DNA here is from genome assembly GCA_035565975.1 of Hyphomicrobiaceae bacterium. Taxonomy (GTDB): domain Bacteria; phylum Pseudomonadota; class Alphaproteobacteria; order Rhizobiales; family Hyphomicrobiaceae. Next base: position 14,250 of record DATMRT010000041.1, on the reverse strand, counting down.
GCCGTATCTAGCAGCCAGCCCAAGAGGGCGCGAGTGGGGCCGCACAATTGGCTGTGAAGGTGTGGCGCGCCGGGCCCGCCTGAGAAGCCGGCCATAAACACAGAAAGGCTGGAGCAAGCGGCTGCTCCAGCCTTTCCATGTGGATGTGGGACTGCGGGTCACGGGCCAGAAGAACGGTGCTCAGTCGCTCGACTGTCCCAAGCCCGACGCGGTCCTATGACGCGGTACGATTGTGCACACTACAGTTCGGTGCTTTCGAGAATGACTCTCGCAAGCTCGAACCACGGACCCGAGCGGGCAATCCTGCCGCTCGCCGGTCCTGCAGCGTCGTTTGAGTGCGGCCTGCAACACGAGCATGACGTGCCGATCGCTATGATCGGCCGAGTCCTGCTCATCAGGCCCACCACCACCGCCATGCAGCCCACGGCGCGCACGTCTCCGTGCCCGCTGGTCGATTGCGTGACGGCAGAATCACACGCAGCACACCCTGTTTCATAGTCCGTGCGCGTTCAGCTTGTCACGGACTGAGTGCGCGACCCTCCCGTAAAGACTCAGCGACCGGAGCGGTTCAGCCGGTCACGAAGGTTCCTGAGCGCGTTCGACGCGTGCGCAGGCCCCGGTGCGGGGGCCGCGGGCGCCATTTGCGCGTGGCTCGCCGTGTCGGTGAGGCGCGGACGGACGCCGGCGTGCTCCGACCCCGCAGAGGCCGGCGTGAATCGCCTCGGCTCCACGGCGGGCGGCGGCGCAGGACTGCGAGGCTGGGCCGGCGCCGCTTCTGCCACGTTGGTGAGGCCCATCGCGTCGGCGAAGAGCGCCGTCTGGCTCGTCTCCGTAGCGGGCGATCCGGCGACCGAAAGGCGCCATTTCTCGACAATCTGCTCGAGGAAGCCTGTATCGGTGTTCGGCTGCTGCCACATGGTCGTGAACATGGCGGAGGAGGAGCGTGGCATGGCGTGCTTCGGCAGGTCGTCGAAGCGAATACGGACCGGCAGCGTCACGCCATCACCGAAGGCAATGGCTTCGCGCTGGCCGAGCGCGGAGAGGAATTCGAGAAGGCCCGAGCCCGTATCCGAGATCGCGGACTTCACGATCTCCTGGTCGCGGTCGTTGGACATGCGCAGCGCGAAGACGGTGTTGCACTGGGAGAGGATCGTCGGATCGATCTCCGCCGGGCGCTGGGTGACGATGGCGAGCGAGGCGCCGTACTTGCGGCCCTCCTTGGCGATCTTGGCGATCGCGCGCTTGCAGGGCTCGAAGCCGAGTGCGGGATTGGCCGGCACGTAGCGGTGCGCCTCTTCGCACACGATGGTCACCGGCACCTTGCCGTCGCCCCAGAGCGCGAAGTCGAAGGTCATGCGGCAGAGCACGGACACGACGACGTTGACGATCTCGGTTGGCAGGCCGGTCAGCTCGAGGATGGTGATGGGCTTGCCTTCCACGGGCACGCGGAAGATGCGACCCAGGATCTGCGCCATGCCGTCATAGACGGTGAGCGAGCCGAACATGAACGAGTAACGCGGGTCGAGCGACAGCGTCTCGATGCGCGTCTTGAGATTGCGATAGGGGGCGATGTCGCGCTTGTTCTCGAGCTTGCCCATGCGCTCGTCGATGAGCGAGGTCAGATCCGAGAGGCGATAGGGAACGGGCGTGTCGACCGTGAAGCGCCCGGCATCGAGACGCGCGCGGGGGGCGCCGTCCTTGCTGCGGCCCGCGCTGTAGCGGCTCTTCGCGATCGGGATCAGCTCCTGGAGCATCTCGATCTCGTGCTTGCGCTCGGTCGGATCGCCGATCACCACCTCGATCAGCTCCTCGAAATTGAGAAGCCAGAACGGGAGCTGCATGTTGCGCGGCGAGATCACCTCGCCCCACTCCGGGAAGGCCGTCGCGTACTCGTTGTGTGGATCGAGAAGCACGATGTGGGCTTCCGGGTTCTTCTCCAGAATGGAGCGCAGCAGCAGCGCTGTCGTGCACGATTTGCCGGTACCCGTCGTGCCGAGCACGGCGAAGTGCTTGCCGAGGAGATCGTCGACGCGCACCATCGCGGGGATCGAATTGTCCTGCCGGAGGCTGCCGACGCGGACGGACCGGGCGACATCGCCGCAGAAAGCCTGATGGAGCTCCCTCTTCGAGGCCACACGCACCCGGTCGCCGAGGCCCGGATAGATGCTCACGCCGCGATTGAAGTCGATGGGCGTTCCGTCGTTGCCGCGCCTCAGCTCGCCGACGAGGCCAAGCTCGGCGATGCGGATCTCGTTCTCGCCCTCACGCTGAGCCGGCACCGGCACGCTGAGCGCCGAGACGATCGCGAGGACAACGGTTTCGTCCGTTTCGATCGCGAGAAGCGTACCCATGTCCGGGCGTGGTGAGGTGTCGCCCGTGCGGCCGTCGCTGTCGAGAAGGACGATCGCCTTGGCGCCGGTGACCGAGACGATCCGGCCGATCGAAACGTCCGAGGCCGGTGCAGCCTGCTCTGTGGAGTGGGTCATGAGGGCCATGGCGTTTGCCTCGCGTCGTGCGGTGGTGGGCGGTTCGCTCGTATTTCAGTTGCTGACTTCAGTAAGGGTCGAGAACCAGCGGTGTCGTCGGCAGTCTGACCGTGACCTCGGTTCCCTGGCCTTTTGTGCTGCGGATTTCGATGGTGCCGCCGTGGAGGTCCACCAGGGCCTTTGCGATCGGCAATCCCAGGCCCGAGCCTTCGCGCCAGCGCGTGCGGCTCGCATCGGCCTGTCCGAACGGCGCAAGCGCGACGCGGATCTCTTCCTCCGTCATGCCGACGCCCGTGTCGCGGATCGTGACCACGATGTCGCGATTGGGCGCGTTTGCCGCCTCGACCGCGATCGTGCCGCCGGGCGGCGTGAACTTGATCGCATTGCCGATCAGATTGGAGAAGGTCTGGCGCAGCTTCTGCTCCTCGCCCTGGATGATGGGCAAGTCGGAAGCAATCCGGCAGGCGAGGTGCAGGCCGTTGTCCTTGATGGCCTTTTCGAAATTCGCCAACGAGTCGTCGAGGGCATCCGCGACCTGGACGTCGGAAGGATCGAGCATGAAGCTGCCGCTGTGCAGCTTCGAGATGTCGAGGATGTTGTTGATCACCGTCAGGAGGTGCGTGGCTGCATCCTGAACCAGGCGGGCATACTCGACGATGTCCTCGTCGGTGAGCTTGCGGTGCTCGTGTTCGGTCAGCAACTTGGAGAAGCCGAGCACGGAGTTGAGCGGCGTGCGCAGCTCATGGCTCATGTTCGCAATGAATTCGGACTTGATCTTGTTGGCGAGTTGCGCTTCGAGTTTGGCCGCGCGCTCAGCCTCGCGGGTGCGCTGCCGCAGCACCGCCTCACTGAGGCTGACGGCGTAGCTTCCCATCAGGGAACTGCCTTGGCCCACTCCAATAACCGCGTTCAGCATCGCGGACGCACCCCTCACCGATCAATGAATGCGTCGACAATAGGACGTAGAGCATAAGCATCGGTTAATCCGATACGATCCGTTCACGGCGAGGCTAGGTGGCTCGTGCAGGTACACTATATGTGCTAGATAGTCAGGCAGATCGCGCCGTCGGTCGTTTTCGATCGGGGTGCTACAACCCAAGGTTCGCGGGAAGCGAACCCAGGAGCGGCAATGCCCATTAACGAAGCGCGGGGGGCTGAGGGCGGCAACCTCATCGATCCATTCGGGCGCCATGTCAGCTACCTGCGCGTGTCGGTGACGGATCGCTGCGATTTTCGCTGCGTATACTGCATGTCCGAGCACATGACGTTCCTGCCCAAGCGGGATCTCCTGACGCTCGAGGAACTCGACCGGCTGTGCACCGCCTTCGTCGACCGGGGGGTCCGCAAGCTGCGCATCACCGGCGGCGAGCCGCTCGTGCGCAAGAACATCCTGTGGCTCTTCGAGGCGTTGTCGCGCCATCTCCGCAGTGGCACTCTGGAAGAGCTGACACTGACGACGAACGGCAGCCAGCTCCCCAAATACGCCCAGGCTCTCGCCGATTGCGGTGTCCGCCGGGTCAACATCTCGCTAGACACGCTCGATCCCGAGACCTTCCGCCGGATCACGCGCTGGGGCGACTTCGCCAATGTCATGCAGGGCATCGAGGCGGCCGAGAAGGCCGGCCTCGAGGTCAAGATCAATGCCGTCGCCCTCAAGGGCGTCAACGAGCACGAAATCGTCGAGCTTGTTCGCTTTGCCCATGGCCGCGGCGCCGACCTCACCCTGATCGAGACCATGCCGCTCGGTGACATCGAGGGCGACCGCACCGACCAGTACCTGCCGCTGTCGATCGTGCGCGCCCGGCTGATGGACACGTTCACGCTGCGGGATATTCCCTACCGGACGGGCGGTCCAGCCCGGTACGTCGAGGTCGAGGAGACCGGCGGGCGGCTTGGTTTCATCACGCCGATGACGCACAATTTCTGCGAGAGCTGCAACCGGGTCCGCCTTACCTGCACGGGCACGCTCTACATGTGCCTCGGCCAGGAGGATGCCGCGGACCTGAGGTCGCCGCTCAGGGCTTCGCCGGACAATGCCCTGCTCCAACAGGCCATCGACGAGGCGATCTCACGCAAGCCCAAAGGCCATGACTTCGTCATCGACCGGCGTAGTAAGCGCCCGGCCGTCCAGCGCCATATGAGCGTGACCGGCGGTTAGGAAAGTCGCGGGAGTGGGCTGCCCGCTGGGCGGCCCTCGGGCGACGGCGCCAGAAAATGCGGCGGGGGAGGCCGAGAGGGTGAGCGAGCCCGAGGGGTACGGAGCGCGCGCCGCACAAGGCGACGCGCGGGGTGCTGCATCAGCCGGCAACCTCAGGGCCATCGTGGCGATATCGCTCGCCATGGCCTCGTTCGCCTGCGGCGACACGCTGATGAAGCTGGCCTCGACGAGCCTGCCGACCAGCGAGTTGCTGTTCATTCGCGGCACGGTTGTTTTCAGCGTCTCATTCGGCGTCGCGTTCTTCACGGCCGCCCTGCGCGAGTTGCGCCACGCCTTCGAGCGCGCCATGGCGGGACGCATCGTCGGCGACATAGGCGGCGGTTGGTTCTTCCAGAGCGCACTTGCACGCCTGCCGTACGCGGACCTGACGGCGATCGGCCAGCTCAGCCCGATGATGCTGACCGCGGCATCCGCCATCTTCCTCGCCGAGCGCGTCGGATGGCGGCGCTGGACCGCGACGGCTGTCGGGCTCCTCGGCGTGCTCATCATCGTGCGGCCAGGCAGCTCGGCATTCAATTGGTGGGCGCTCGCGGGGATTGCTTCCGTTCTGTGCACCACTGTCCGTGATCTCTCGACCCGCAGCATCAATCGGCGCGTACCGGCCTCCCTGATCATGATGCTCTCGGCCGGCGGCGTGACCGTCGCAGCGCTCGCCGTGGCGCCATTTTCGAACTGGCAGTGGCCCGACGCCCTGGTCGTACTCAAGCTCTGCGGGGCCGGCGTCTTCAGCCTGCTCGGTCAACTCGGTATCATCATAGCCATGCGCACGGGCGAGGTGTCGGCGGTCGTGCCGTTCCGCTATATGATCATCCCGTTCTCGATTATCTCGGGCGTGGTCGTGTTCGGGCATTTCCCCGATGCGTTGACGCTCCTCGGGATCGCCGTCGTCACTCTGGCCGGTCTCTACACCTTCTATCGCGAGCAGAAACTACGCCGGCTCGGCGCGGCATTCCTGAAGAAGCCAGTATGAAAATCCGGACAAAACGCGATCCGGAAACACGAAAGGTCGGCCCTGTGCCGGCGTGGGAGGTCCTGAAGTGGGAAGCGCTCCGTCCGAGCAGAGCCTGCGTGCGTCCGTATCGGCACAGGTTTCGCCACACAACAATGTGCTGGCCATCATCACGGTGATCGGCGCCGGTTTCTTCCTCATTTGCTCGGATGCCTGCCTGCGCATCGCCTCCTCGGAGCTGCCGCTCGGTCAGGTGGTCGCCGGCCGCAGCGTCGTCGGCTGCATCCTGCTCGGATGCGCTGCATGGACCCAATCCGCACTGAGCTGGCATCCGGCCATCCTGACGCCGGCGTTCGGCCTTCGCGTGTTGGGCGAGGTCGGCGCGGCACTCTTCTTCATCGCGGCCATCCTGCGCATGCCGTTCGCCAATGCTGCGGCCATCCTGCAGTTCATCCCTCTCGTCACGACCGTTGTAGCCGCGTGGCTGTTCGCCGAGCGCGTCGGCTGGCAGCGCTGGAGCGCGGGCGCCGTCGGCCTTGTCGGCGTCCTGCTGGTGCTGCAGCCCGGCACGAGCGGCTTCACGTGGTGGTCACTGCTCGCGGTAGCGGCCATGCTCTGCATGTCGCTCAGGGATCTCGCGACGACGCGCATCGATCGCAGTGCGCCGACACTTCTCGTCGGTGCCGTATCTGCGGCAGGTGTCGCTTTGGGTGGCCTTGCATTGCTGCCGTTCGCGCCCTGGCCGTGGCCCTCGGGCGAGGCGCTTCTGCTCATGGTCGCAAGCGGCGTGTTCGTCGCCGGCGGTTTCTACTGCATGGTGCAGGCCATGCGCCTCGGTGAGATTTCGGCGGTCGCGCCCTTCCGCTACGGCACCATGCTCTGGGCGCTGCTGGTCGGGATCGTGGTTTGGGGGGAGATCCCGAATTTCCTCGCCGTCATCGGCATTCTCATCGTGATCGCGGCTGGCCTCGCCATGTTCGCCCACGAGCGCCGGCTCATGCGGGCGCGCCTTGGGGAGCGTCGGTAAGATCCAATGAACGCGCCCGTTGATCACGCTGCGTCGAACCTGCGTGCCATCGGCGCCATGCTCCTCGGGCAGGCGAGCTTTACGTTCAACGACGCGCTGATCAAGCTCGCAGCCGCCGGCCTCCCGGGCGGGCAGGCCATCTTCATGCGCGGCGTGATGGCAAGCATGGTTTCGCTCATGGTCTGCCTGGCCGTCGGCGCTTTCGACTTCCGCCGCTTGCGCGGCCAGGTGCGTATTCTGACGCTGCGCAATATCGGCGAGGTCGGCTCGACGTTCTTCTTTCTGTTCGCGCTCTTCCACCTGCCGATCGCGACCGCGACGTCGATCCTGCAGTTGACGCCGCTCGCCATGACCGCCGGCGCAGCGCTATTCATGGGCGAACCGGTCGGCTGGCGGCGCTGGCTCGCAGCTCTCGTCGGCTTCATCGGCGTGATGATCGTCATCCGCCCGGCGAGCGATGCATTCAATGCCTTTTCCCTGCTGGCGCTGACAGGCGTCGCCTTCTCCGTGCTGCGGGATCTGTCGACGCGCCGGATCGGGCTCCACGTCCCGGCCATCCTGCTGGTCACGGTCTCCGCGTTCTCCGTCACCATGGCGGCGGCCGGCTTTGCTCTTGTCGAGACCTGGATCGTGCCTGAACCGAAGACCATGCTGCTGCTCCTACTGTCCGCCACGTTCCTTCTCGGCGGGTACTACTTCATGGTGCACGCCATGCGGCACGGCGAGGTGGCCGTCGTCGCGCCGTTCCGCTACTCCGTGATCATATGGGCCGTTCTCGCCGGCATCCTGATCTGGGGTGAATGGCCCGACGCGCCCGCTCTGGTCGGCACGGGTGTGGTCGTTGCCGCCGGCCTCTATACGTTCATTCGCGAGCGCAAGGTGAAGGTGCGCGCATCAAGGAAGGGCGCTTGAGCATGAAGCACGACACGGAGCGCGAGGGTCCTCTCGCCGGCCTCAAGGTGATCGACTGCGCAACCGTGTTCGCCGGGCCGCTGACGGCGATGGTCCTTGCCGACTTCGGGGCCGACGTCATCAAGATTGAACATCCGGACGGTGATGCGTTGCGCAAGATGGGCCAGGCCAAGGATGGCCACGGCCTCTGGTTCAAGGTCACCGGACGCAACAAGCGCTGCATCGTGCTCGACCTCCATGACGACGACGGCAAGGCCGCGTTTCTCACGCTCGTGAAAGATGCCGATGTGCTCGTCGAGAACTTCCGCACGGGGACTCTCGAGCGCTGGGGACTTGGCTGGGACGTGCTTTCCGAGCTGAACCCGCGCCTCGTCATGCTGCGCGTGACGGGCTTCGGCCAGACCGGCCCCTATCGACACCGCGCGGGCTTCGGCACCATCGCGGAAGCCTTCTCCGGCTTTGCCCATATCACCGGCGAGGCGCACGGCCCGCCGACCTTGCCGCCGTTCGGTCTCGCCGATGGCGTCGCCGCCTACCATGGCGCGTTCGCGGTCATGTTTGCCATCTACGAGCGCGACGTGCAGGGCAGCGGCAAGGGCCAGGTCATCGATCTCTCACTCTACGAGCCGCTTTTCTCCCTACTCGGCGGACAGACGTCCACATACGACCAGCTCGGCATCGTCCAGAAGCGCTCGGGCAACCGCTCGGCGAACAACGCCCCGCGCAATGCCTACGTGACGAAGGACGGCCGCTGGGTCTCGCTCTCGGCGGCGGCGCCGAGCATTACGCGCCGCGTGCTGGAGCTGACCGGCGGCCCGGGAACGGCTGACGATCCGCGCTTTCGCACGAATGCCGATCGCGTGCGCCACGTCGAGGAGGTGGATGCCATCGTCGGCGGTTGGATTGCCCGCCACACGCTGCAAGAAGTGCTCGACGCCTTCGAGAAGGCCGAAGCGGCGATCGGGCCGGTCTACGACATCGCCCAGATCTGCGAGGACCCGCAGTATCTGGCGCGCGAGAGCATCACCACGGTCGATGACCCCGAACTCGGCCCACTCAGAATGCAGAACGTGTTTCCGCGGATGCTGCGCACGCCCGGGCGCATCAGGCACGCCGGCCCGCGGATCGGCGAGCATCAGCGTGAGGTGCTGGACGAGCTTGTCGAGCGCGGCCTGCCCGCCGAGATCGCGGCACGTCTGCGCACCAAGGCGATGGGCACCAAGGGCGGCTAAGGACGGCCTCTGCAACCCGGATTGAGCCGATACGTGCCCTTGACCTTTGAGGGCGCCCCCCGATCTATTCTTTGCGCGCGGGGCCCATGCGACCCACGCGGCAGCAGCACAAGGACGCTCCTTGCCTCTTTCCTCGATCACCCAGGCGACCGGCGCGGCGTTGCGAGAAGCCTCGGGCTATCTTGCCGACCTCGTGACGCCGACCATACGTCTTGGCGTGACCGGCCTTTCGCGCTCGGGCAAGACGGTCTTCATCGTCGCCCTCGTGCGCAACCTGACTCTCGGCGGTCGCCTGCCGTTCTTCTCCGTCGCGAGCGAGCAGAGGCTGATCCGCGCCTATCTCGAGCCCCAGCCGGACGACAGCGTGCCGCGCTTTGCCTACGAGGAGCACCTGGCCGCGCTGTCGCGCGATCCGCCGCAGTGGCCGGAGAGCACGCGCCGCATCAGTCAGCTTCGCGTAACCATCGAATATGCTTCCGCGAGTGCGGTGCGCCGGGCACTACTGCCGAACCGCCTGCATCTCGACATCGTCGACTATCCTGGCGAATGGCTGATCGACCTGCCGATGATGGCGCAGAACTATGCCACGTGGTCGGCGGAAGCCTTGGCGCTTGCGGCCGCGCCGCGGCGTGCGGCAGCAGCCGCGCAATTCTTGTCTTTCGTGCGCTCTCTCGACGCCGGCGCGCCGCCCGACGAGCAGGTGGCCATTCGCGGCGCGCGTCTCTTCACGGACTACCTCATGGCCGTGCGGGCCGCCGACCCGACGCTTTCGATCGCCGGGCCGGGGCACTTTCTTCTTCCCGGTGATCTCGAAGGCTCGCCGCTGCTGACCTTCTTTCCGGTTCCGCCCGAAGGCGAGCAGGGCACGCGCAACGGCCTCGCGCAGATGCTCGAGCGGCGCTTTGAATCCTACAAGACGCACGTCGTTCGGCCTTTCTTTCGCGATCACTTCAGCCGTCTCGATCGCCAGATCGTGCTGGTGGATGCGCTTTCCGCGCTCAACAGCGGACCTGAAGGCGTCGCCGATCTCGAAGCGACATTGACGGCCGTGCTCAGCGCCTTCCGTCCCGGACGTGCGAGCTGGCTCGGCCAGCTCTTCTCGCCGCGCATCGACCGCATTGCCTTTGCCGCGACCAAGGCCGACCACCTGCACAGCGCCAACCACGATCGTCTCGAAGCCATCCTCGGCGCGCTGACGTCACGTGCCGAGGCGCGTGCTGCAGGTGCGGGCGCGGAGATCAGGGCTTTTGCGATCGCGGCGCTGCGGGCTACCAAGGAGGGCGAAGTCACGCGCGATGGCCAGCGCTTGCCTTGCATCATCGGCACGCCGCTTGCGGGCGAAAAGATCGGCGGGGAGACCTTCGACGGCAAGCGCTCGGCGGCGGTATTTCCGGGCGACCTGCCGCCGCTGGACGTCGTGACGGGCGAGACGGCCGGCAGCGCGTTCGCACGCGAGGTGCGCGTCGTGCGCTTTGCGCCGCCGCGGATCATCACCGAGACGCCGTCTGGCCTCGTCGCGCCCTGGCCGCATGTGCGCCTCGATCGTGCGCTCGAGTTCCTGATCGGAGATCATCTGCAATGAACAGCGCGACCTCCGATCCGCGTCGCCCGCGCGCTTTCTCGCCCTCCGAGGCCGAGATCATCGAGCCGCCGCCGCCGCAGGCCGAAGCACCCGACGAGAACGCGCCAGGCGCACCGCCGCTGCCCCCCGGCCTGCAGCTCCCGACCTTCGATGACATCGGTCGCGGCATTCACTGGGGCGCATGGCTCTTCTCGGCCATGGGTGCGCTCGCCAGCATTGCTTTCGGTCTATGGTTCTCACGTTTCGTCTCGGTCGCCGTCGCGCGCGAAGACTGGGTCGGCTGGATCTCGTTCGCGCTCGCGATGATCATTCTCGTAGCTTTCGTCATGCTCATGCTGCGCGAGCTCATCGGCTTCGTGCGGCTGCGGCGGCTCGGCAAGATCAGAAGCGCCGCCGAGAAAGCGCTGCGCGAGCGCAACGTGAGCGACGAACGGGACGCCATTCAAGCTATCCGGCGCCTGCTCGCCGGACGGTCCGAGCTACGCTGGCATCTGGCGCGCCTCGATGAGCACGCGCGCGATGTGCGCGATCCCGGCGATCTCATGCGCCTTGCCGACCGCGACCTCTTGCTCGTGCTGGACGGTGAGGCCCGCCGCCTCGTCGCCAAGGCGGCCAAGCGCGTGATGGTGGTCACGGCGATCAGCCCGGCGGCATTCGTCTCGGTCGGGTATGTGCTGATCGAGAACCTGCGCCTGTTGCGCAATCTCGCGGGCATCTATGGCGGCCGTCCGGGTTTTGCGGGCACGGCGCGCCTCGCGCGCATGGTGGTCACGCATATTGTCGCAACGGGGAGCATCGCGCTCACGGACGATCTGCTCGGCCAGTTCCTGGGGCAGGATCTGCTGCGGCGCCTTTCCCGCCGCCTCGGCGAGGGTGTGTTCAACGGCGCGCTCACGGCACGCATCGGTGCCGCCGCCGTCGAGGTGACGCGGCCATTGCCCTTCATCGAGGCGCCGCCGGTGCGCGTGCGTGATTTTCTCGGCGAGCTCATACGCCGCGCGCCGGGCGCGGATACCAAGCCTGCAGCCTGATCAATTAAGCTGCGACGACCGGCTCGGGTGGCGCCTTGCCGCGAATGAGGTCCGAAGCCTTGTCCGCGATCATCATGGTTGCCGCGTTGAGGTTCGCCGATAGCATGGTCGGCATAATCGAGGCATCGACCACGCGCAGGCCTTCGAGACCGCGCACGCGGAGCTGGTCATCCACCACGGCAAGCGGATCGCCCGCAGGGCCCATGCGGCACGTGCCGGCCGGATGGAAGGTCGTCGTGCCGCGCTCCTTGGCAGCGCCGAGCAGTTCGTCGTCGCTCTGTACGTTCGGCCCCGGAAAATCCTCGCGCTCGAAATAGGGCGCGAGCGGTCGGCTCTGCAGCAGGCGGCGGGCAAGCTTCATCGCGCCGAGCAGCACGCGCCGGTCGATCTCCTCGGCGAGGTAGTTCGGATTGATGATCGGCGCGTCGAACGGATCGGCGGAGCGCGCGCGGACGGTGCCACGGCTTTCGGGGCGCTGCTGCCAGGAGGCGACGGTCATACCCGGCTCGCGCTCGAGCTGGCCCTGCACGCCCTCCATGTAGCTCGCCGGCGTGAACGTGAGCTGGACATCTGAGCTTTCCGCCGTCTCGCCCGAGTGCCAGAAGGCGTAAACGAGCGTCGGGCTCAGCGCCAGGATGCCCTTGCGCTGGAACGTCCAGCGCGCGACCTCGGTCATGAGCTTCAGGCCGCGCGTGCGCTCGTTGATCGTCTCGATGTTCTTCACGCGTGCGGCGAAGCGCGGCGCGTAGTGGTCCTTGAGGTTTTCGCCGACGCCGGCGAGTGGGTGCCGCACCTCGATGCCGAGACGGTTCAGCAGCTCGGGTGGCCCGATACCCGATATCTGCAGGAGCTGCGGGGAATTGTACGTCCCGCCGCAGAGAATGACCTCGCGCGAGGCATGAATCGTCTGCTCGGTGCCATTGCGGCCGCCCTTGCGATAGCTCACGCCCGTCGCGCGCCGTCCGTCGAGCTTGATGCGCGTCACATGTATGCCCGTGCGCACGACGAGGTTTGGGCGCTTCATGGCGGGATGGAGGAAGGCGCGCGCGGCGCTCATGCGCCGGCCCTTGTAGATCGTGCGCTGGGCGTAGGAGACGCCTTCCTGGATGCGCCCGTTGTAGTCGGGATTGCGCGGAATGCCGGCCTCGACGCACCCCTGGATGAAGGCCTCACAGAGCGGGTGATGAAAATCTATATCGGTGACGGTGAGTGCGCCGTCACGCCCGCGGTAGGTGGCGTCGCCCTCGCCGATGCGCCGTTCGAGGCGCTTGAAGTAGGGGAGCACGTCGGCATAGCCCCAGCCGCGATTGCCGTACTGCGCCCAGGTGTCGAAATCGCCGCGCTGGCCGCGGTTGTAGATGTGCCCGTTGATCGAGCTTGAGCCGCCGAGCGTCTTGCCGCGTGGCGCCGCGATACGCCGGCCGCCGGTCCACTCGCTCGGCTCCATGTCGTAGAGCCAGTTCACGCGCTTGTCATAGAAGGTCTTGATGAAGCCCGCAGGGATGTGGATGTAAGGATGCCAGTCCGTCGGGCCTGCCTCGAGCACGGCGACCCGGCATTCGGCGTTCTCGCTGAGCCGGTTAGCCAGCACCGATCCCGCCGATCCAGCGCCGACGATGACATAGTCGAACGTTTCCAACTTCCCCTCCCTGGCACAGGCATGTCCTGAGGTGCCCGACGCCTGTGGGCCTCGTCAAGGTTGCCCGCCGAAGGATCAATCTCGCGCGTGACAGGCATGAATTGGCGGCAAGGGCGCGTGCAAAGCAAGATCACGCACAACTACAGCTTGTGTATAATCAGAATGCAACCGGTAATTGTACGGAAGGACGTGGCAAGCAGGTAACGGCAGGGTGTCACAATTGCATCATGCGTTTCCGCCTTCCAAGTCGCCGCGCCATTGGAAATGGCAGCGCCGCTGCCGCCGCGGAGGCCTGCAATAGGAAGGCTGAGGCACGAATGCGCGCAGCGACGTCCCGAAAAAGCCTTACTCGAGGCACTCTTGCCTTGTTTCTCGCGATCCTGCGAAATGAATTGCTCTGTCTGGCCGACTTCGCGGTGCCGTGCATCGTGCGAACGACGAAGATCCTCGTGCCGTGGTCCACGCGTTCCAGTCGGCGCCACCACCGCGAAGCGCAATATCCTATTGAATTACATCAATCGGTCGTTCCCGGCGATATTTGAGCGGAATGAAATAACACTTTGATATTGCGTAATAATGTGTGTGGTTGTATTTGTGTGGAACCTTCCATCTCTACGAGTATGTGCCTGATTCGCCACTCGAGCAACCGAAACGGCCCGCAAGTGGGCATTAGCTGTTTACCGTCCATCGAGGGCTGGGCTAATTCTTAACGACCGGCAAGGGGTCGATGGCCGTATCAGTGGCAGTCGAAAGGCATGATCGGCCAGCGGCGGTCTCGCGTCGATAACGGCGTTGAGTAGCGTTAGCGAAATGGAGTGGTGTCATATGTATGGGGGACTGTTGAAATCGGCTAGCGCGCTGGCGATCCTCGCCGCCGCTGGCCTTTATGGTATGAGCCCCGCGAAAGCCGCCGATCTCGGTGGCGATTGCTGCGCCGACCTCGAGGAGCGGGTTGCGGAACTCGAGGCCACGACTGTCCGCAAGGGCACGCGCAAGGTCTCGGTGACCATCTCGGGCCAGATCTCGCAGGAACTGATGTACTGGGACGACGGCATCCAGGACGACCTCTACGTCGTGGGCCCGGCTCAGTCCAACTCACGCTGGCGCATCACGGGTTCGGCCAAGATCTCGCCTGAGATCACCGCCGGCTTCATCTACGAGTTCGAGGCCTTCA
>DATMRT010000040.1:0-22528 GCA_035565975.1 Hyphomicrobiaceae bacterium | reverse complement strand
GAACGAGCCGAGCGTCGCGTCGCGGATGCCGCGTGGGCTCTCCATGACCACGACGGGCGCCTGCACGGCCTTTTCCAATTCGGCGAGCAGGGGTCGGCCGTGTGGGCCGGAAAGATGAGGCGCTGCAATGATCAGCGGTGCGCGCGCCTTGGCGATCGCATCGAGCACGGCATCCGCCAGAACCTCCGGCGGAGCGGAGGAAGCGCCACTGGCCTGCTGTCCTGGGATTGACGCGCTCGCTGCATCCAATTCCGCGTCGAGAAGATCAGAGGGCAGGCTCAGATGAACCGGTCCCGGTCTGCCACTCCGCGCGATTTCGAACGCCTTGGCGACATCGTCGCCGAGTGACGCCGCCGAGGTCGATGTCCACGAGGCCTTGGAAACTGGGCGCGCCAGATCCGCTTGCGCGATCTCCTGGAAGCCGCCGCGGCCAAGCTCGTCAGTTGCGGCATGGCCCGAGAGCAGCACCATGGGCGACTCGTTGGCGAGTGCCGTGTAGAGCGCGCCGACCGCGTTCGCGTGGCCGGGGCCTCCGGTCACCATGGCCACCCCGGGTTCGCCGGCGAGCCTGCCCCAGGCGTCGGCCATGTGGACGGTGGCGGCCTCATGACGCACGTGGATCAGCTCGAGCTTGGTCTCGAGCGCGGCGTCGAAGATCGACATGATGTGATTGCCGGAGAGCGTGAAGACCTTCGTTGCCCCGAGCTTCTCCAGCGTGCGCGCGACGATGTCGGCGCCCCTGATCGTGTCGGCCATGGCCGGTGTTTCCTTCCCGTGCGGTGCGCCCGGATGCTAAGGGCGCGCTATGTCAGAGCTGCCACGGGTAGCACGTCTGTCTCGGCCTTTGAATGGTGGCGGATGCGCGAGGTTATTCGCGCTGCGCATGACCCGCCGGCGCCGAGAGCGGTCAGGTGTAGCAGAGCTCCACCTGGCCGAGGGGGCCGAAGTCGCCGACTGCCTTCTGCCCCGGCCGGAAGGGGACGATGCCTGTGCAGGTGCCGGTCGAAAGGATCTCGCCCTTTTTCAGGCCGATGCCCCTGTCCCTGAGCTTCTCGACGATCCAATCGAGCACATTGCGCGGGTCGCCAAGGCATTCCGCGCCCGTGCCTTCGCCCGTCACGAGGCCGTCGATTCGCAACCGGACGGGATGGCGCGCCGCGTCGATGCCGCGCCAGTCCGTAACGGGCGCCCCGAGAACCATGGCGTAGTTGAGCATACTGTCCGCCACCGCTGAGGGCGCGTGGTCGAACGGTATCTGCGCGAACCGCGGGCTGACGATCTCGAAGGCCGGGATGAGGGCATCGATCGCGTCGATGATCTCTTCGCGCGAATACGGCGTTGCGCGGGCCGGAAGATCGCTGCCGAGGCGATAGGCGAACTCCGTCTCGATGGCCAGGGGCCGCTGACTTGCGGCCTTGGGCGTTGCCGGGCTCATGTGGACATCGCGGGCGAAGAACGGGCCGTAGATTGGCTCGCTCACGCCGAACCTCTCCATGGTGAGAGGCGCGGTGGCGCCGATCTTCCAACCGGCGAGCGCGTCCGGCCAGGAGGTCCGGAAGGCGTCCTGGATTTCATAGCCCTCGGCAATCGTGTGCGGCCGACATGTCGCCGGAAGAGGCTCGAGCACGCGGCCATCCCGGCGCGCAGCGGAAAGTATGGCGGCTGCTTCTGCTGTGCGTGGCGAAGTCATTGCTCGTCCCCCAACACGTTTCCAACGATATGACCGGCTCTCAAACAGCGGCTTTCAGTGCTGCCGACGATAGCGCACGTTGAAGGAGATCCCGAAACTGATCTTCGCTCATGATTTCTATTTTGTGGCCTTCCGCAAGCGCCGCTTCGGCGCGTCGATGTTTGCCGCTTTTTTTGATCCCGCCCCAGTCGGTGGGATCTCGGCGCCCGACCACGAGGATGGTCGTCCGCGACTTTGCGAAGTTTTCATCGACATCGCATCCCGCCGCGGCTGCCAGCTCGCTGAGGGGGCGCTTACCGCCTTCGAAGGCGCCTGTGAAGACCACGACCTGGCCTTGGAGGGGACCGCCCAGGACGCCGGCCACGGTGTGGTCCCTCTGATGCCGCTCTCCGCGTGGACCGGCGGACCTGCGATGGCGGGACCGGGACCAGGGGCGCGACGGTGCCTGGCGCGCGATGAGCTGCTCCAGCGTCAGTCCGCTCGTGCGTAGGCCTGCCAGAATGATGCGTCCGCAGGCCGTGGCATCGCTCAGAGCGTCATGGTGGTTGAGCTCGATGTCGAGTGTCTCGCAGAGGTCGCGGAGCCGGTGACGGCCCATTTCGGGCCAGATCTGACGGGCGATCGCGTGGCTGTCGATCCAGCGGCACTCCGGCAGCGGCGGGAGCCGATAGCGCTCGGAGGCGGCTGCGAGCGCTATCTGATCGAACCTTGTATGGCTGACGATCGTCTGGCCGCTGAGCGACGATGCGATGCATTCGACGACGGCAGGCCACTTGGCGGCGCCGGCGATCCGCTCCGGCGTGATGCCGTGAATATCGACGTTGAACGGATCGAACGCGCCCTCCGGGTCGACGAGCGCCGACCACTGCCAGGCGAGGGCACCGTCATCGAAGCAGGCGAGGCCGATCTGGCAGATCGATCCCTGATGCCTGTTGGCGGTTTCGACATCGATGGCAATGAAGCACCCCATCCCGCCCCTCTCCCGATCCTGTTTTTCGGGCCCCTCGCGATCGTTTCTGCCTGTGGCGATCAGGCACTTGTGCACGGCTGCCTGCGCCGCAATTGTTCCGCATTGACCACCTACTTGAGCATCATCATTGTGAGTCGAACAGGGGCGTCGAGGCGCCTGTGGACATCATGTTCCTTCACGATCGGGCTGGGGGCCTCGAATGAGCGCTAGGCGCAATAGGCGCGCTGGAACGGTGTCCTTGGCAGCTATCGTGCTGGCTGTCGCGTGCGCCGTGGCCTCGTTCGGGCCGACGCTGGTGCCCGCCGCGCAGGCTCAGAGCGGGTGGTGGCCCTTTGGCGGGGACGACCGGCCGCGTCGGCCGCCGGAGCCTCGCGAGCCGGTCTATCGTGGTCCGCCACCGCCCGGCTGGGGCGCGCCGCAGCGTGAGCCGGGAGTGCCGCCGCCGGCGGCCGGCGGCATCTGCTTCCAGCTCGAGCAGCGGCTCGTCGCGGAAGGCCAGCGCGGCAACCAGTCGCGCGACGTGCTCCCGAAGATCGAGGCCGAGCTGCGGCAGCTCGATCGCGACATCCGTTCAACCCAGATCCAGCTCGACCGGAGCGAGTGCTACGAGACATGGCTGTTCTCACGCACCCTGCGGCGCACGCGTACATGCGTGGATCTGGCGCAGCGGTCCGAGGACATGCGGCGCCGGCAGAGCGATCTCGACATTCAGCGCCAGCAGATCATGGGCCAGAGCGGCCGCTCGATACAGGATGAGATCATCCGCGAGCTCGCGCGCAACAACTGCGGCTCGGGCTATCAGCAGGAAGCGCGTCGGCGCGGAGGAAGCAATCCCTTCGGCTCGTTCTTCTGGCAGGACGAAGAGTCGGACGCCCGTCCGGTCGCACCAAACAATCAGTTTGGTGCCCTGCCTTACGCGACCTACCGCACGCTCTGCGTCAGGCTGTGCGACGGCTACTACTTCCCGATCAGCTTCGCGACGCTGCCCAATCATTTCCCGCGCGACGTCGACGCCTGCCAGTCACGGTGCGCGGCGCCGACCGAGCTCTACTATCACCAGAACCCGGGTGGTGCCGTCGAGGAGATGATCTCCGTCGCCGACCAGAAGCCTTACACCAGCCTGCGCAATGCCTTCCGGCATCGCAAGGAGTACGTCCAGGGCTGCTCGTGCAAGCAGGCCGAGTACGTCCCCTCATCCGGCGAGCCCGGCGAGCGCAAGGCCCAGGCGCCGGATCCGCGCCCCGCCTCCGTCAGCCAACGCCGGTGATCGAGCCCTTTCAGGCCGTGAAAGCCGCCAATTTCGGCAAATAACCGGGTTTGTGGTTCCGAGGCACCACTCGGCCGACAAAACCTTATTTGGCAGGCGTTTAGGAATTTGATCGTATTGCGATCATCTCTCCGTCCGGCCTACGCTGCAACGTAATAGAAAAACGGTTGTCGCAATTCGTGGATTGTAGTCAGCCGAGTACAAGTATCTGCGTACAGGTCTTAGTAACATGCGTACCCCTTCCAGCGTTGAGTGCGCCGAGCCGAGCGACGAGGGGATTCGCACCGCGGAGCTCGTCCAGCTCCGTCTGATCGATATCGATGACTGGTCGGACGTGCGTTACGTCCACGGGACATCATTCCGTACGATCGTCGCCCCGCGTGCGACACCGCGCTACGTCGAAGCCTTCATGTCTCGGCTCGACACGCCGGCCTATGTCGAGGAGCTTCACGGCACCGACCTCACGGGCGCATGGCTCGACGGCCAGCTCGCCGGAACGGCCGGCTGGCGGCCGCTGGACAGCCGCGGACGGGTCGCGCGGATCGAAGGGCTGTTCGTGCTGCCGCTTTTCTCGTTCATGGGTCTTGGATCGCTGCTGCTCGCCCATGCCGAGGCGCGCGCGCGGCGGGCGGGCTACACCTCCATCACGGCGCTCGCGTGCGCCCCTTCCGTCCCATTCTTCATGCGCGCCGGCTATGACGTCTACGCGCAAGGGCACGGCGTCTGTGAACTGGCGGACGACGTGACGATGTTCGTCATGCGCAAGCCGGAGACGGCTGCGAGCATCGCCCTGACGCGCGATGCCGGTGCTCCGAAGGTTCAGCTACCCGATGCCGCCACAATGGAAATGGCTTTGCTGTCGACGAGCGAGCCGGCGCCGCGCAGGCGGGCTCTGCTGATCGAGGAGTGAGATGCGAGTTTCCCGAGCCCGCGGGGGGAGCGGGCGGGGGTGAGGGTCGGCGGTCCATGTACCGCGTAGGGCCGACCCTCACCCTCACCCGCCTTGAAGATCCCCTCAGGCCGTGTTGCCCCTGAGCCGCCCCTCGGCGCGCGCCCGTCCGATGAAGGGCAACAAGGCGCGCAGCTCCGGCCCGGCCTCGCGCGCGGTGAGCGCAAGCCGTAAGGGATGAAAGAGCTGACGGCCCTTGACGCCGGTCGCGTCGCGAACGGCAGCCGTCCATGTTCCCCAGGTCTCGGCGTCCCAAGGCTCCGGCGGAAGAAGGCCGGCAGCGGTTGCGCAAAGGACTGCATCCTCGATGTGCGGCGCAAGCGGGCCGTTCACGACCTCGAGCCACGTGCGCACGTCGGCGAGCGTCGCGATATTGCCGCGGACGGCGTCCCACAGTCCGGGCGTGACCGTGAGCCCCATGCGCGCCAGATGATCCTCGACGGCATCGAACGGCAGCATGTGCAGCAGCCGCGCATTGAGCGCGCGCAGCTCCGCGATGTCGAAACGGCCAGGCGCGCGAGAGAGCTTGGAGAGATCGAGACGCGCGGCGAGCTCATCGAGGCTCGCATACGGTGCGACAGCCTCCGACGTGCCGAGCAGCGCGGCATGGCAGAGCACGGCCAGCGGCTCGAGGCCTTCGGCGCGCAGGCTCTCGATCGAAAGATCGCCGAGCCGCTTCGAGAGCGCCTGCCCATCGGCGCCGATCAGCAGGCTGTGATGGGCGAACGTCGACGGCTCCGCGCCAAGCGCCTCGAAGAGCTGGATCTGCACGGCCGAGTTCGTGACGTGGTCCTCGCCGCGGATGATGTGCGTGATGGCGAAGTCGATATCGTCGACGATGCTGGTGAAGGTGTAGAGCGGCGTGCCGTCGGCGCGGATCAGGACGGGATCGGAGAGCGAGCCAATGTCGACCGTCTGCTCGCCGCGCACGACATCGTGCCACGTCACGAGCGTGGGCAGTGGCGTGAGGCCGCGCGATGGATCGGTATTCGCGAGAAAGAACCGCCAGTGCGGTTTCTCGCCGGCGGAGATGCGCTTGGCGATCTCTTCGGGCGTCAGCTTCAGCGCAGCGCGATCGTAGATCGGTGGGAGCCCCCGCGCGCGCTGGCGGGCGCGGCGGCGTTCGAGTTCGTCCTCACTCTCGAAGCAGGGATAGAGGCGGCCGGCCTTCCTGAGCTTTTCAGCCACTTCGTCGTAACGGGCGAGCCGGTCGGACTGTCGCGCCTCGCGATCCCACACGAGGCCGAGCCACGTGAGGTCCTCGCGGATGGCGTTCGCGAATTCCTCGGTCGAGCGCGTGCGATCGGTATCGTCGAGGCGCAGCATGAAGCTGCCGCCGCTGCGCCGCGCGAACAGCCAGTTCAGCACGGCCGTGCGGATATTGCCGATGTGCAATCGACCGGTCGGGCTCGGCGCAAAGCGGACGGAGATGGTCATGAGGTCACTCGGCGAAAGCGGATGATAGACCGAAGGCAGGCGCTAGCGCGTCTTCCCCGTCTCCCCGCAAGGGCGGGGAGAGGGGATGAGTCTCCTTCTCACGACACCTCGCCGCCGTCGGCGCGCGGCTGCACGAGTTGCGGCGTGCGTTGGACCGGCGCCTTGCTTCGCGGCTCGGGCGCGGCGAGATCCTCGCGGAAGCGGTTGGTGATCGGATAGCGCCGGTCGCGTCCGAAGCTGCGGCTCGAGATCTTGACGCCCGGCGCGGCCTGACGCCGCTTGTATTCGGCAAGGTAGAGCAGGCGCTCGATGCGCTTCACGGTTTCGGGTGCATGTCCGCGCGCGATGATGTCGGGCAGCGGCATCTCGTGCTCGACGAGGCAGCTCAAAATATCGTCGAGTACGTCATAGGGCGGCAGACTGTCCTGGTCCGTTTGGTTCTCGCGCAACTCCGCGCTCGGCGCCTTCGTGAGAATGCGCTCGGGGATGACGATGCCGCCCGGCCCCTTGCCGCCGCGCGGCACGTTGGCATTGCGCCAGCGCGCGAGGCGATAGACCTCCATCTTGTAGAGATCCTTGATCGGGTTGAAGCCGCCGTTCATGTCGCCGTAGATGGTTGCGTAGCCGACCGACATCTCGCTCTTGTTGCCGGTCGTCAGCAGCATCGTGCCGTTCTTGTTCGAGATGGCCATCAGCGTGGTGCCGCGCGCGCGGCTCTGGACGTTCTCCTCGGTCGTATCCGGCGCGCGATTGCCGAAAACCGGCGCGAGCATCTGATAGAAGCCGTCGACCGCCGGCGCGATCGGCACCGTGTCGTAGCGCACGCCGAGCGCCTGCGCGCACGCCGCCGCGTCAGCGAGGCTGTCACTCGACGTATAGCGGTAAGGCAGCATCACGCAGTGCACGCGGTCGGCGCCGAAGGCGTCCGTCGCCATGGCTGCAACAAGCGCGCTGTCGATGCCGCCGGAAAGACCCAGCACAACGCCCGGAAAGCGGTTCTTGTCGACATAGTCGCGGAGGCCGAGCACGGAAGCATGATAGGCCGCCGCATCGTCTTCCTCGAGGTGCGCGCGCGGGCCGCTCTTGCAGTGCCAGCCTTGCTCCGTACGCTCCCAGTGCGTAACGACGAGTGCTTCCTCCCAGTCCGGAAGCTGGACGGCGAGGCTTGCATCGGCGTTGAGAACGAAGGATGCGCCGTCGAAAACGAGCTCGTCCTGCCCGCCGATCTGATTGAGATAAGCCAACGGCAGTCCGGTCTCGGTCACGCGCGAGACCGCGATGTTCATGCGGACATCGATCTTCTTCCAGTCGAAGGGCGAGCCGTTCGGAACGATCAAGAGCTCGGCACCGCATTCGGCGAGACATTCCGTGACCTCGTCGGTCCAGATGTCCTCGCAGATGGGAACGCCGATCTTGACGCCACGGAAGTTGATCGGACCCGGCAGCGGTCCCGCGTCGAACACGCGCTTCTCGTCGAATACGCCGTAGTTGGGGAGATCGACCTTCAGGCGCACGGCCGCAACCTTGCCTTCGTCGAGCAGGGCAACGGCGTTGTACACCTTGCCGTCCTCGGGCCAGACCGTACCGACGAGCACGGCCGGGCCAGGACCGAGATCGGCAGCAAGCTGCTCGACCGCCGTGCGGCATGCAGCGGCAAACGCCGACTTGCGCACCAAGTCCTCCGGCGGATAGCCGCTTACGTACAGCTCCGGCAGGACGAGGAGATCGGCCCCCTGCGCGGCGGCGTCGGAGCGCGCGCGGCGCAGTTTCGCCAGGTTGCCGGCGATGTCGCCGAGAACAGGGTTGAGCTGGGCAAGCGCAATAGAGAGAGAACGTGCGGGTGCGTTCGACATAGCCGGAAAATAGTGCGAGCCGGGGCTCGCGCGCAACGTAACTCTTGGGGCGGAGGGCCTGCCATGCGTCGCCGCGCCCGGCACATCGCCCGGCACATCGAATGGGTTATCGGCCCCTCACCATTTGTCGAGGAGCGCGGCCCCGACGATGGCGCCCGCATCCCCGCGCTGGAGGATGATGGCGCAGCCATCGGCGCCCGATTGCTTCACGGCATGGTGCGCCAGCTTGATGGTTGCCGCCGCGCCGGTCCAAACGCCGACCGGCATCCATTCGTGCACGACGTTATGGTAGATGCCGATCTTGCCGTGGTTCTCGCCACGCTTGATCTTGACCTCGACCTGGCGGCGGATCAGAGCGAGCCATATCGTCGCCTCGCCAGCCTTGGCCGGTTCGCGCGCCGCGTCGAGATCGATGATGAGATGCTCATTGGCGCTGCGCACGCGCACGCCGACGCGGTAGGGATCGATTTTTGGCGTCGTTATCGCGACAGCCTTGTTGATGTCGGCCTCGCTCGAACCGAGCGCGTGCTTGAGGCCATTCACCACGACCTGGGGCGTGTAGACGCGTCCGTCGCCGCGCGCGCTCGCGTAGGCGCGCTGGCGCGCACTGAACTTCGGGCTGGCGAGCGTGTCTTTCCAGCCGAGGTAATCCCAATAGTCCACCGGAAATGTCAGGGCGACGACGTTGGGCCGCTCGGCGAAAGTTTTAAGGAGGGCATCAGCGGTTGGACAGGATGAGCAGCCCTGGCTGGTGAAGAGTTCGATCACGGCCACCGGCGGCGTAGCGCCCGCTGTTGCGTCCGCCTTCTCGGCGCTCGACGCTCCGACCGGTCCCGCTAGCACCGCACTGGATAATGCCAGGGCGATGTACGTCGACCATTCAGTTAGCGCGCGCATTTTTCTTCCGTCCGGTGTGGTCCTGGCACCGCTTGCGATGCGTGCGAAGCAGTGTGGTCGCTCTCGATGCGAATGGCCAGAGAGCGCAAACGATGCGGCCAAACGGCCTGCCGACCGGCCGACGGCTCGGAACCTGAATGCGGTGTCGGCATGGGCTTCGGTATCGCTCTTTGGCGCTTCAATTGCGAGTCACGAATGCTTGACAAATTGGTCGTAGCCGCGGCTTCCGGCGCTTGCAAATTGAATGCTTTACGCAGCGGCGATCGGTCCCATACGGATCGCTTATCGTGAGCTGGAAACGACTGCGGCCCGCCGAATGGGCAGGCCGCATGTTTGTTCACACTATAGCGGTAACAAGGCGTGATCAGTAAACGGAGACACTCGGCCGGGGCGCCGCAGTGTTGCTGCTGACCGGCGTCGTCTGCTGCTGCTTCTTGACCGCGCGCTTCTGGGGGTGCGGCTTAGGCGCGGTGCGGCGCGGGGGCTCTTCCTGATCGAACCATGGGAAAACGAACCCTGTAGAGGCGCCAGACGGGCCACGCGAGCTGGTGCGATCGACCACGCTGCCGCCGCCGCCCCAAGCCACGGATGCCGGCGAGGTCGTATACCGGTTCCAGGTGACGGTCACGCGCGTACCGACGGGGACGCGATCGTAAAGATCGACCACATCCTTATTGTACATGCGGATGCAGCCCTTGGAGACGGCCTGCCCGATCGTCCAGGGCGCATCGGTGCCGTGAATGCGATAGAGCGACGAGCCGAGATAGAGCGCGCGGGAGCCCATGGGGTTGAGCGGATGACCGCCGGGGACGAATGCCGGCAGCTTGGGATTCTCGCGGCGCATCTCGGGTGTCGGCGTCCAGGGTGGATCGACGCGCTTCGAGGAGATCTGCATCGTGCCCTGCCAGCGGCTCTGCTCGCGTGGGGCTGCAATCGGGTAGCTGATCGCCTCGCCGGGCTTGGTGACCAGGTAGAGTCTGCGGTCACTGAAGCTCACGATGATCTGGCCAGGCCGGTGCTGGACGCCGAAGCGCACGACTTCCTTGCCGCTGCCGCCGACCTCGTTCCCGCCGCCCCAAAGCCAGCTCAGGCCCTGCGCCGCGGCTGGGGTGGGGGCCATCGGCACGACGGCCGCGATGGCCAAGGCAGCGCTGGCAAGCAGAATGCGGGGAAAGGCATGGCCAGTCATTCGCGTCTCCGGTCTCTTCTTGTCGCCGCGCACCAGGGCGCGGGCTTGAGTTCATTTTCATGCGCGCAGGAGGCCTCCCCTGCGTATTGCTCGTCCCGCGTCAGGCGCGGGCCATTCACTTCACCGCGGCCGAGTCACTGCCGCCGGCGCAAGGGGTGTGTGCGCTAGTTTGCTGCTTCGCTTGTATGGTGCCCTGCTTAGCTGAACGGATCGTTACGGAAAGTCCCGTATCGATCGCGCTCGCACTGCCCCACGCCCGCGTCTCGCAACGCGCCATCCTGCTGAATTGTTGCCGGATCCCTCCGCCGAAGCCTGCGGAAATGCCCCCGCCCGCCGATCAGCCGATCTGCCTGTGCTCGCTTGTGGCGGGCGTGCTTGCTCGACCAATCCAACCGTGAGGCATTCTGGCGATGCTTCCGGGCGGATGCAATCGGGCGGATGGCAATCTGGTCATCACGAAGGCGAGAATGTGCGCATTTCAAGGAAAGTGTGGGATTCTCGTCACGTAGCTCGCCCGCCGAATGCGAATAAGGACAGATCATTTGTTAACGGACGGGTGCTTTTCGGCTGAGCTGTCCGGCCTTCTGCGCGCTGTGGGCAAGCTGTGTTCGGGCAGGGGAAAGCCTTGTCTTGAAGCGGCGTGAGATCCCCATTGATCCCTTTTTGTTCTCATTTTTTGTTGACAGCGAGCCCGGCTGGGCGTAGAACAAAAAAAGAACTTGGGCGGCCCGGAAGAACGGTCCGACCCGCGTAAGGTGGACCATACGCAGTTCCGAAGAGCGTACCCTTGGACAAGGCGCCCCGAGACCCCCTCTCCCCCCAGCCCTTGGCCAAGCGGATCTTCGTGGTCCGTAGCAATACGGACGAGAGTACCAGTACGAGTGAGCGTACCAGTAAGAGTACGAGTAGGCGTATGCGTATGCGTCTCCCTGGCGGCGGTGCGGTTGCCCCCTTTTTCGCACCGCCGCCAGCCCCCCACCCCGGACAAGCGCGCATCGAGCGGCTCAGAGCCCTGCTCGCCGCGCTCGAGCGGCGCCAGACCCATGGCCGCCCAGAGGTGACCGCGCACCCTGCCGACATGGCCGCGGATGACGGGTGGACTCTCGGTGATCCGGAGGTGGATGGCTGGCTGCCCGGCCGTCAGCTCGATGCCGCGAGCCTCGGCGAGATCAAGCCTGAGACCTATAACGATATCCAGGCTGCCCTTGCCTTTGCCTTGCTGCTGGCGACCCGCCGTCTCGGCATATCATCCCCGATGCCTCTGGCCACGACATCGGCCGTGCCGGGCGTCAGCCCATCAGGCCTCGTGGTGTGGTGTTGGCCTCATCGACTCGCCCGCGAGAGCGGCGGACTCTATGGCCCCGGCCTTGCGCACCTCGGTCTTGACCCCGCACGGCTGCTGCTGGTCGAGACGGCCACACCGACCGAGACCCTCTGGGCGATGGAAGAGAGCCTCGGCTCAGGGGCGGCAGGCATCGTCATCGGCTGCCTCGATGAGGTCGCTCTGACCCCGGCCCGACGCCTCGCGCTGGCCGCTGCCGCACATCGCACCCCCGCTTTGATAGTGACCGCATCCCGCTCAGCCGCCGTAGCCGCGACCTTCGCGCGCTGGCGCATCGCCACCGCCCCGAGCGCGCCGCACCCCTTCGATCCTGCCGCGCCGGGCGATCCGCGCTTCAAGCTCACCCTCGAGCGTTGCCGAGGCACAGCTCTTGGCGCTGCGTTGCTGTCCTCTGTCGTGGAGTGGAGTCATGACGCGTATCGTTTCCGTGTGGTTGCCGGCATGGCCGATCGAGCGCCTGCGCAGGCATCGCGGGCTTGAGAACATACCTGCGGACCGGCCGCTGGCGCTTGTCACCCATGGCGCGCATGGGCTCGAGATCACTGCCGCCAACGAGGCAGCGCGTGCGCTCGGTGTGCGGGCTGGTGCCGGCTTCGCAGATACGCGCGCTGCCCTGCCGGAGCTGATCACGCTGCCCGCGGACGGCGTTGGAGATCGCGACGATCTCGTGCGTCTCGCGCGCTGGTGCGGTCGCTATGGACCGGCTCGCCACGTCGATGGCGAGGACGGGCTTTGGATCGATATCACCGGCGTCGCCCATCTCTTCGCGGGCGCGGGACTTCAGCAAGAGGATGACGAGGCTGGCGAGCGGGCATTGCTCGCCGATCTTGCTCAACGCCTGTCGCGTCTCGGCCTCACGGTGCGCGCCGCGTGTACCGACACGCTCGGTGCCGCCCACGCGCTCGCCCGCTTTGCGCCGCCGCAGGAAGGCGCTCCCGTGATCGCGCCGCCGGGAGAGGTTGGCAATGCGCTCGCGCCGCTGCCTGTGGCCGCCCTGCGCATCGATACGGATGCCGTGCGTCTGCTCGAGCGGCTGGGTCTTCGGCGTATTGGTCAGCTCTATGGCCTCCCGCGTGCCGCGCTAGAGCGCCGCTTCCGCGCCCTGAACCGGAAAGACAAGCCGCACGCAAAGACCATAGCGACGGTGCTCATGCGCCTCGACCAGGCGCTCGGCCGCTATGGCGAGCCTCGCGCGCCACTCGCGGAGACGCCGGATTTCATTGTGCGCCTGCCGTTCTCAGAGCCGCTGCTCACGGCGGCCGGCATCGAGGCCGCGCTCGCGCAGCTGTGCTGCGACCTCGCCGGTGGGCTGGCCGAGGCTGCTGTCGGCGGCCGCCGCTTCCGCCTTTCGCTCTACCGTTCGGATGGAACGCTCGGCGAGGTCGCGGTCGGCACCAGCACGCCTTGTCGCGATGAAGCTCATATACGCCGCTTGCTGCTCGAAAAGATCGCCGCATTCGACGCCGGCTTCGGCATTGACCTGATGACGCTCGAGGCGAGCGAGGTGACGCGCCTCGACGCCAGCCAGCAGGCGCTCGATGCGGATGTTGCCAGCACACACGCCCGCGCCGCCGGCCGCCTCGTCGATCGCCTCTCGGGTCGTCTTGGCCGCACGCGCGTCATGCATCTCCTTCCCCATGCCAGCCATATTCCCGAAGCGGCGCAGAAGCGTGTGCCGGCCATAATGGCCGCTCGGGCGAGAGAATCGGAGACGCCCGAAATCTCTGTGTCATCTTTCGAAAACCGGCGGCCGGCCTTGCTGCTGGACCCGCCCGAGCCGATCGAGGTGCTTGCGTCCATTCCCGAGGGTGCGCCCGCGTTGATCGTCTGGCGGCGCGTACGCCGACGGATCGTGCGCGCCGAGGGGCCCGAACGGATCGCACCCGCATGGTGGGCGGCCTACGTCCCCCGTGCGCCCGAAGCAGGAACGGGCGTGGCACGAACTCGCGACTATTACCTCATCGAGGAGACGGGCGGCGCGCGCTACTGGGTTTTCCGCGCCGGCCTCTACGACAGGGAGAGAGAGGGAGAAGAAGCCGGGGATGACGAGGATCTCCTGACCAGCGCGCCGCGCTGGTTCATGCATGGGCTGATGCCATGAGGTCTCCCACGGTGCCCGCCTATGCCGAATTGCAGACGACGACCAATTTTTCCTTTCTGCGCGGCGGCTCGCATCCTCATGAGCTGGTGGCAGAAGCCAGGCTCCAGGGCCTCGCCGCGCTGGCGGTCACAGACCGCAACACGTTGGCCGGTGTCGTGCGCGCGCATACGGCAGCAAAGCAGGTCGGCCTTCGTCTCATTGTCGGCGCGCGTCTCGATCTGACCGATGCGCCGAGCCTCCTTTGCCTGCCGACCGATCGCGCGGCTTACGGTCGCCTGTGCCGTCTCCTGTCAAAGGGCCAGCTTGCTGCCGGCAAAGGACAATGCACGCTTGCGCTCGAGGATGTCGCGGCTGCCGCGCACGGCCAGATTCTGATCGCGCTTGCGTCGGAAAACTGGAGCTGGCGGGCAGAAGACGCTCATGCGGCTTTCGAGAGCGAGCTGTGGCGCCTCAAGACGAGCCTCGCGCCGACGGCCTTCTATCTTGCTGCCACGCACGCCTATCGCGGCGATGATCGCGCCCGTATTGCCGCGCTTGCAGCACTCGCCCGGCGCTGCCGCACGCCGCTCGTCGCGACGGGGGACGTGCTCTATCACACGCCCCATCGCCGTCCTCTGCAGGACGTCCTCACCTGCATCCGCGAAGGCGTGCGTATCGGCGAGGCCGGCTTGCGGCTCGCGCCCAATGCCGAGCGCCACATCAAACCGCCGCACGAGATGGCGCGCCTTTTCGAGGGACATGAATCCGCACTCGCCCGCACGCTCGAGATCGCGGAAGCCTGCACGTTCAATCTCGATGATCTGAAGTACGAATATCCCGACGAGCCGGTACCACCCGGCAAGACGCCGCACGGCCATCTCATCGATCTTGTCGAGGAAGGCGCGCGCGAGCGTTTCCCCGATGGTGTGCCGGAGAAAGTGCGCGTTCTCATAGAAAAGGAGCTCGCCCTGATCGCGGAGCTGAAATACGCGCCCTATTTCCTAACCGTCCACGACATCGTCGCCTTCGCGCGCAGCGAGGAGATCCTCTGCCAGGGGCGCGGCTCGGCTGCCAATTCCGTTGTCTGCTACTGCCTCGGCATTACGGCTGTGAACCCGACGGAGGTCGATCTCCTCTTCGAGCGCTTTATCAGTGCCGACCGCCAGGAGCCGCCGGATATCGACGTCGACTTCGAGCACCAGCGGCGTGAAGAGGTCATCCAGTACATCTATGACAAATACGGACGTCACCGCGCCGGTCTCGCCGCCACCGTCATCAGCTATCGTTCCCGTTCCGCAGTGCGCGAGGTCGGCAAGGCCATGGGCCTCAGCGAGGATACGGTCGCGGCGCTCGCCGGCATGGTCTGGGGCACGCGCTCAAGCGGCGCGCTTCCCGATCAACGCATACGAGAGGTCGGTCTCGCTCCCGACGATCTGCTCTTGCAACGAGTGATCGAGCTGACCGATGAGCTGGTTGGCTTTCCCCGCCATCTTTCTCAGCACGTCGGCGGCTTCGTGCTGACGCGCGGGCCGCTCGTGGAGGTGGTTCCGGTCGGTAATGCCGCCATGGAGGATCGCACTTTCATCGAGTGGGACAAGGACGATCTCGCCGCGCTCGGCCTCCTCAAGGTCGATGTGCTGGGCCTCGGTATGCTCACCTGCATCCGCCGCGCCTTCGATCTGATCGCGGCGCACGAGGGCAAACATTGGACGCTCGCAACGCTGCCGCGCGAGGATCCCACTGTCTACGACATGCTCTGCCGGGCTGAGGCCATCGGCGTCTTCCAGGTCGAGAGCCGCGCGCAGATGAACATGCTGCCACGCCTGAAACCGAGGTGCTTTTATGATCTCGTGATCGAGGTGGCGATCGTGCGGCCCGGTCCCATCCAGGGTGACATGGTCCATCCCTATCTGCGCCGGCGCGATGGCATCGAGCAGGTGAATTACCCCGCGCCGAAGGACGGCGATCCGAATGAGCTCCGCAACATCCTCGACAAGACCAAGGGCGTGCCGCTTTTTCAGGAGCAGGCCATGCGCATTGCCATGGTTGCCGCGCGCTTTACGGACGGCGAGGTCAACGAGCTGAGGAAAGCCATGGCTGCCTTTCGCCGCCGCGGGACCATCGGCGCGCTCGAAGAGAAAATGGTTTCGAAAATGGTCGAGCGCGGTTATGCGCGCGATTTTGCCGAGCGCTGCTTCAATCAGATCAAGGGCTTCGGCGAATACGGTTTTCCCGAGAGCCATGCCGCGAGCTTCGCACTCCTCGTCTATGTCTCGGCCTGGATAAAGAAGCATCATCCGGCGGCCTTCTGCGCGGCGCTTCTGAACTCTCAACCCATGGGCTTCTATGCACCCGCACAGCTCGTGCGCGATGCGCGCGAGAACGGCGTCGAGGTACGCCCCGTCGATGTCAACCATTCGGAGTGGGATTGCACGCTCGAAGCAAGCAGTCCTGACGGCCGGCCGGCTTTGCGTCTCGGCTTTCGCCAGGTCGACGGCATGTCAGAGGACGAAACTAGGGAGAAGCTGCTGGTTGCGCGCGCCGAAGCGCCGTTCGCCGATACATACGACCTCTGGCGCCGTGCCGGCGTCCGTCTCGCTACGATCGAGCGCCTTGCCGCGGCGGATGCCTTTCGTTCACTCGGTCTCGATCGGCGCCAGGCGCTGTGGGAGGTCAAGGCACTCGATGGTGCGGCGCCGCTGCCGCTCTTTGCCTGGAGCGAGACGCGCGAGATCGGGGCCGAGCCCGCAGTCGCACTGCCGAAGATGCCTCTTCCCGACCATGTCGTGACCGACTATCAGACGCTCCGCCTCTCGCTCAAGGCGCACCCGTTGTCGTTTCTGAGAGGCGGTCTCACGCGGCGACGCATCCTGTCGTGCGCCGATCTGCGCACGACCCGCGAAGGACAATGGGTAGCCGTCGCCGGCGTCGTGCTCGTGCGTCAGCGGCCCGGTTCCGCGAAGGGTGTGGTCTTCATGACCATCGAGGACGAGACGGGCATTGCGAATGCCGTCATATGGCCGAAGGCGCTCGAGCGGTATCGCCGCGTCGTCATGGCGTCCCGCCTCATTGTCATTCGCGGGCGCGTTCAGCGGAAGGACGATATCATCCACATCGTCGCCGCGCGGCTCGAGGACCGCACGGAGTGGCTGAGCCTCCTGAGTGAGAGCGGCCGCGAGACCATGCCCGTGCCGATCGCCCGTGCCGACGAGGTGCTGTACCCCGATCCGGGCTCCGCCCATACCAAGGAGCATCCGCGCTGGGCAGGTCATCCGCGCAACGAGCGCATCCTGCCGAAATCGCGCGATTTCCATTGACCGCCGCCGATGGCGCTGCGAGCGTGCGGGCGTGCAGCCCACGATCCAGCCGAGCGAATGCCTACCTGCCATGATGCGCCGCCATCGCGCACTGCTGCGCTCGCTGCTCACCATCTTTCTCACGATTGCGGTCCTCGCCCCCGTCTCGATTCGCGCCATTGCGCAGACGCCCGTCGCCACGGGCCCGACGCGCGCCGCTCCCGAGGCGGCAAGCGGCCGCCAGAGCCGCGGTCTCGCCGTCGCCCGCCATCACATGGTCGCATCCGCCAACCCATACGCCAGCGAAGCCGGCCGCGAGATCCTGCGCGAGGGCGGCAGCGCCGTCGATGCGGCCATCGCTGTGCAACTCGTGCTGAATCTCGTCGAGCCGCAATCCTCTGGCATCGGCGGCGGCGCGTTCCTCCTCCATTTCGACGCCGCGACACGGACGATCCGCACCTACGACGGCCGCGAGACGGCGCCAGCCGCCGCGCAGCCGAACCGCTTCCTCGATGCGGCAGGAAAGCCGATCCCTTTTGCTGCGGCCATTGCGTCCGGCGCCGCCGTCGGCGTGCCCGGTGCGCTCGCCGTGCTGGAGCTCGCCCATCGTCGGCACGGGCGCCTGCCGTGGGCGCGGCTCTTCGCGCCGGCGATCACGCTGGCGCGCGATGGCTTTCTCGTGTCGCCGCGCCTCGCCCTGCTGCTCCGCTGGATGGGATCTGATGCTTTTGCGCCGGAAGCGCGGCGCTACTTCTTCGATGCGAGCGGGAAGGCTTGGACCCCGGGGCACCGGCTGCGCAATCCGGAATTCGCGGAGACGCTGGAGGTCATTGCGCGCGATGGCGCGCGGGCGTTCTACGACGGACCACTCGCCGAGCGCATTGTCGCCGCAGTGGCTGCGGGACCGCCGCCTGCCGGGGATATCACGCGCGCCGACCTCGCAGGCTACGAGGCACGGGAGCGCGAGCCCGTCTGCGTGCCCTATCGCGAACTCAGGGTATGTGGGATGGGGCCGCCGTCCTCGGCCGGGCATACCGTCGGGCAAACATTGCGCCTGATCGCCCCCTTCGATCTCGGCCGCGGCCCGGCCGCCGCTCTCAACGCACACGCGATGCACATCATTGCGGAAGCCGAGAAGCTCGCGTACGCGGACCGCAATCGCTATCTTGCCGATCCGGACTTCGTGCGAATTCCTTCAGGCCTGCTGGCGGAGCCCTATCTCGATCGGCGCCGCGCGCTCATTGCGCCGCTGCGGACGGCCGAGCGTGTGGAGGCTGGCCGGCCGGATGCCGATGGCGCGCACCTTTTCGGCGAGGACGCAACGATCGAGGTCCCCGGCACGAGCCATATCTCGATCGTCGATGGTGCCGGCAACGCGGTGGCCATGACCACCACCATCGAAGCCGCGTTCGGCTCACGCCTGTGGGCGGCGGGCTTTCTGCTCAACAACCAGTTGACCGACTTCTCGTTCCGGCCCGAGGACACGCGCGGTCGGCCGATTGCCAACCGCATTGCCGGCGGCAAGCGCCCGCGCAGCTCCATGGCGCCGACGATCGTGCTCGACCGGAGCGGCGAGCTGAAAGCCGTCCTCGGATCGCCGGGTGGCAGCCGGATCATTCTCTATGTGGTGAAATCGCTGGTCGCGCTGATCGACTGGGAGATGGATGCACAGGCGGCGGCAACGCTCGCGAACTTCGGCAGCCGGGGCCGCGCTTTCGAGCTCGAGGCGACGACAGCGTCTGCCTACGATGTCATCGCGCGACCATGGGCGCTGAGCTCGACGCTCTGGCAGGCGCTGCGGCTCAAGCCGCTCGGGCACCGCATCGATTTCGATCTGATGACATCGGGGACGCAGATAGTCGTACGCCGCGGGCCGAACCACCTCGAAGGTGGCGCCGATCCGCGGCGCGAAGGCGTGGCGCTCGGAGACTGAACGCGCTCAGGTCTTCATTTTGGGATCGAGCCAGTCGCGCAGCGCGTCGCCGAAGAGATTGAACCCGAACACCGCGAGCGTGATCGCAAGGCCCGGGAAGATCGCGACCCAGGGCGCGCTCTCGGCGTACTCCTGCGCGCCGCCGCGCAGCATGAGGCCCCAGGCGGGTACCGGCTCCTGAACGCCGAGACCGAGATAGGAGAGCGAAGCCTCGATAAGGATCGCCTGGCCGACCTGGGCCGTCAGGATGATAAGGAAGGGCGCCATCACGTTCGGCATCATGTGCCGGAAGATAATGCGCGTGTGGCTGAAGCCATTGGCGCGCGCGGCATCCACGTAGGGCATCTCGCGGATGGCGAGCGCGCTCGCGCGAACGATGCGCGCGGCGCGCGGGATCACCGGGATCGTGATGGCGATGATGACGTTGAATACGCCCGTGCCGAAGATTGCGACCACCGCCAGCGCCAGGATGATCAGCGGGAACGCCATGAAGACGTCCATGAAGCGCTGGAAGAGCAAATCGAAGCGGCCGCCGAAGTAGGCGGATGTGACGCCGAGGATCAACCCCAGGAAGCAGCCCGCGAAGGACGACACGAAGCCGACGAGGAGCGCCGTGCGCGCGCCAAAGATGATGCGCGACAGAAGATCGCGTCCGAACTGGTCTGTGCCGAGCAGGTGGGCCCAGTCGGGCGCCGTCAGCATGGCGCCGAAATCGTTCTCGGTCGGGTCATAGCTCGTCAGAACAGGCGCGAAGATGGCCATCAGGCACATGGTCACGACGATGAAGCCGCCGAACGCACCAAGTGGATTGCCCCGGCAGAAGCCGCCGAGCGTGCCGAGTAGTGTCGGTTTGCGCGGGATGTCTTCTACGGCCGTTCCGGTTGAGACGGTCTCTGTAGCCATGGCTCGGCCCTCAGCGCGTGTAGCGGATGCGCGGGTCGAGCCACGCATAGATGATATCGACGACGAAGTTCGTCAAAGCGAAGATGGCCACGACCATCATGACCAGGAACTGGGTCATCTGATAATCATGGTTGAGCACCGACTCGACGAAGAGCTTTCCGAGGCCATTGAGATTGAATACCTGCTCGGTCACGACCAAGCCGCCCATGAGGAAGGCGAACTCGATGCCGACGACCGTGACCACGGGTAGCAAGGCATTTCTCAAGGCATGGCGATTGATGACAAGCTTCTCGTAGAGGCCTTTAGCACGCGCCGTGCGCACATAATCCTCGCGCAGGACCTCGAGGAGTGCCGATCGTGTCATGCGCGTCGCGACTGCCGAATAGCGGTAGCCCGTCGCCAACGCCGGCCAGATCAGCATGGATAGATTGTACCACGGGTCTTCCCAGAGCGGCACGTAGCGTATCGGCGGCATCCAAGCAGTGCCGAACCACGCTTTGCTCGTGATGAGAATGGTCAGAATGATCAGGATGCCGAGCCAGAACGAAGGCATCGCAATGCCGGCAATCGTGAAGGTGCGGACGAAATAGTCGATCCAGGTGTTCTGCTTGACGGCGGAAATCGTACCGAGCGGGATCGCGATGAGGATCGCGGTCAGGGTCGCCATGATGGCGACCTGCAGCGACAGCTCGAAACGCAGCCCGATCTCTTCGATGATGGGACGGTTCGTCCACATCGAGTTACCGAAATCGAAAGTCACGAGACCTTTGATGAAGGTCAGGAACTGCGTGAGCATGGGTTGATCGAGGCCGAGCTCACGGCGGCAATTGTCCAGGACATCCTGCACGACCGAGCCGCCGCCAGCTGCAAGGCGCAGGTAGCAGATGTCGCCCGGTATGGTGCGCATGAGCAGGAAGATGAGAACCGCCGCGCCGAAAAGCGTCGGGATCATCAACAGGAGGCGCTTGACGACATAGCGCAGCATCGTGGGTCCTGGATTCTAGAGGTGGTCGATTATTCAAGGGCCACGGCCTGACGGCCGTGGCCCACTTTCTTTCAGCTCAGCCGGGGCTGATCACTTGTCGATCCAAACCACGTCGAGCTGATTGCCGATGTAGTGGCTCGGGCTGATCTTCCATCCCTTCATGTACGAGCGGTGCGGAATGATCCGGTACCACCACAGCGAAATGAAGTTGTGAGCCTCTTCGTCGAGAACGCGCTTCTCGTAAGCGCGCATGATCTTCCGCTGCTCGGCCACATCGGACGTGCGGTTCATCTTCTCGTGCATTTCCTCGAGGACGGGGTCCTTGAAGCGGCCGTACTGGTCGCCCGCGGAGCCGAGGAACTTCGAGACATCGGCGAGCGGATTGACGACCGACTTGCAGTTGAACTCGAGCGCCACGTCGAAGTTGCCGGAACGCAGCTGGGCGTAGAACGGGCCTGTCGCTTCGGCCTTCTGCGTGACCTCGATGCCTGCGCGCTTCCACTGGTCGATCAGCCATGTGCCGACGATCGTGTACGGCTGGTCGACGGCGCGGTTGGCGAGCGTGAACTTGAGGTTCTCGACACCCGCTTCCTTGAGCAGCTTCTTGGCTTCGGCGCGTGACTTCTCGATGTCCGAGCCGTAGCCAGCGAGCTGCATCAGCTCCTCTTTCTTCGCCGCAAGCGGATGGCCCGGGAACACGATACCGCCAACCGTCTTGACGATCGCGATCTTGGCCAGGTTCGGCGCGCCGCCCCAACGATCGACCGCGAGGCTCAGAGCCTTGCGCACGCGCACGTCATCGAACGGCTTGCGCTCATGGTTCGGCGTCATGATGAGGACGCAGTTCCAATCGCTTTCCTGAACCGTGATGTCCTTGCCGAGGGCAGCAACGAGATCGTCACGGCTCTTCGGCGGGAAGCCACGGAACTCGACTGCTGCCTGATCGCCGCGAATGGCCTGGACGCGCAGCGTCTGGGTCTTCGCGAAGATGGCCTCGAAGCCGTCGAGATAAGGCTGGCCCTTGTGATGGTAGTTCGGGTTCCGCTTACCGGTGATGCGGGCGCCAGCTTCACGAACGTCGAAAATGAACGGGCCTGAGCCCATCACGTTCTTCTCGTACCAGCGCGGATCGGCGTCGAGCTTGGCCTTCGAGTAGATCCAGTGGAACGGTGATGCCAGCGAGGGAACGAACGCGCCAGACGGATACTTCAGCTTGAAGACAATCGTCTGATCATCGGGCGCCGTGACGCTCTCGACCATCGAGAACTCGGCTTCGCGGGCACTCGAGATGCCCTCCTTGGGGAAGATGATCCGTTGAAAGGTGGCGAGGACGTCCTTCGCCGTCAGCGCCGATCCGTCGTGGAACTTCAACCCAGGAAGGATCTTGAACGTGTATGTCTTGCCGTCGTCCGTCGGCTTCGGCATTTCGGTGCAGATGTCGCACACGAACTTGCTCGAATCGGCGGGATCCTGGGGATCGGGGCGGATCAGCACGCTGTAGAACGGCGCGATCGGATGAACGATCGCAAACGTCGTCTCGCGATGACCGTCGAAGCTCGGCGGCTCGTCAGGGACGACGAACTTGAGGATGCCGCCTCTCTTCGGCGTCTCGGCGGCTGTCGGAGCCGCAAGCCCCGCGACAGCGAACGCCGCCGCAAGGGATAGTGATAGAATTCCGGTCTTCCACTTCATTACCAGTCCTCCTTGGTAAACCCTTGAGCTAGGCTTCCTTTTCTT
>DATMRT010000039.1:0-7768 GCA_035565975.1 Hyphomicrobiaceae bacterium | reverse complement strand
GACGGCGCCCCACTGCTTGGACACGCGCAGCTCGTGGTCGAGGGCGACGAGCTTGCCGCTCCGCGCTTCGGCGGCGATCACGGCATCGCATTCGGCGAGCGTCAGGCCGAGCGGCTTCTCGGCGAAGACGTGATTGCCGGCCTCCAGCGCTGCGATCGTGAATGCGGCGTGGGCGTGGTTCGGGACGGTGACGTTCACGACGTCGAAGCCGCCGGCGCGGAGCATCGCGCCGTAGTCGCGATAGCGGATTGCATTCGGCAAGACCTGCTTGGCGGCGGCCTCGGACGTATCGCCATGGCAGTAGACGGCGACCACCTCGGCGTCATCGATTGCGCCGATGGCGCGCGCGTGCATTTGGCCCCAGGCGCCGAAGCCGGCGATGGCGACACGGGTGGTCATGAGGTTGCCTCTTGTCGTGCGATGCGATCGGAGGGCGCGAGCCACGCGCGCCCTGGAATGGCGGCAATCAGGGCGCGCGTGTACTCGTGCTGCGGCTCGAGGAAGATCCGGCGCGCGGGTCCGTGCTCGACGATCTCGCCTTGGTGCATGACCGCTACGGTATCGGCGATCTGGGCCGCGACGCGCAGGTCGTGCGTGATGAAGAGCACCGCGAGGTCGAGCCGCTGCTGGATTTCGGCGAGCAGCTCCAGAACCTGCGCCTGGATCGACACGTCGAGGGCAGACACGGGCTCGTCAGCGACGAGCAGCTTGGGCTCCAGCGCGAGGGCGCGGGCAATGCCGATGCGCTGGCGCTGGCCGCCGGAGAACTCGTGCGGAAAGCGCTCGGCCGCGCTCGCGTCCAACTGCACGAGCTCCAGCAGGGATTTCACGCGCGCGGCCGCTGCGTCGCGCGGATGGCCCTGCGCCAGCATTCCCTTGGCGATGATGTCGCCGACGCGATGGCGCGGGTTGAGCGAGGCATATGGATCCTGGAACACCATCTGCACGAGCGGGCGATGGCGATGAAAGCGCGATTTGGACATGCGGAGGAGATCACCCTCCGCGCCTGCGAGTGTCATGCTCCCGGCATCCGCATCGACGAGGCGCACCATGCAGCGCGCCAATGTGGATTTGCCGGAGCCGGACTGGCCAACGATGGCGAGCGTCTCGCCGCTGCGGACGCTGAATGACGCATCCTTGACGGCATGAACGGGGCGCCGCTTCAGCCATCCGCCGCGCGAGGCGTAGGTCTTGTCGACACCCTTCACCTCGACGATCGTCTTGCGATCGGAGAGCGGTGCGCGGTCCGGTGGCTCGAGGCGCGGCACGGCGGCGATGAGGCGGCGCGTATAGGGATGCTGCGGTTGCTCGAGAATTTCGCGCGCGGGGCCGATCTCGACGAGCTTGCCGCTCTGCATGACGCCGACGCGATCGGCGATCTCGGCGACGACGCCGAAGTCGTGGGTGATGAACAGGCAGGACGTGTGGCGCTCTCGCTGAAGATCCTTGATGAGCGCAAGGATCTGCTTCTGCGTCATGACGTCGAGAGCGGTGGTCGGCTCGTCGGCGATGAGCACGGCAGGATCGAGGGCGAGCGCCATGGCGATCATGACGCGCTGGCGCTGGCCGCCGGAGAGGCGGAAAGGATAGGCGTCCTTGATGCTCGCCGGGTCCGGCAAGCCCACGGCGCCGAGCAACTCGACGACGCGATCGGCAGCCTCGTGTGCGCGGCCGTGGAATCGGAACATCTCGGTGATCTGGTCGCCGACCCTCATGACGGGATTGAGCGCCGTCATCGGCTCCTGGAAGATCATCGCAATGCGCGCGCCGCGCAGCGCCTGCATCTCGCGATCCTCGAGCGTCGCGAGATCGCGCCCTTCGAAATGGATCGAGCCCGATGCGATGTGGACCTCCGGCCCCGGTAGCAGCCCCATGATGGCTTGCGAGGTGAGCGACTTGCCGGAGCCCGACTCGCCGACAATGCAGAGCACCTCCTGCGGCAGCAGCGCGAAGCTTACATCCTCGATTGCGAACGGGCGGTCGGCACCGGGGGGGAGTGCCACGGAGAGATTTCTGATGTCGATGACGGGCGTTTCGTTCACACGCGCCCCCGTCGCGCCAGGCGCGGGTTGAGCGCGTCGTTGAGGCCTTCGCCGACGAGATTGATCGCCAGCACCGTGAGGAAGATGGCGGCGCCAGGGAACACACTGATCCACCACGCCTGCCGCAGTGCCGAGCGCGCGGCACCGATCATGTAGCCCCAGGAAATGCGGTTCGGATCTCCAAGACCCATGAAGCTCAGCGCGGACTCGGTCAGGATCGCCGTTGCGACCATCAGCGAGGCCATGACGATGATGGGCGAGAGCGCGTTCGGGAGGATCTCGCGGAAGATGATGTTCGCCGTGCGCTGTCCGCTCACGACGGCGGCCTCCACGAACTCGCGCTGGACGAGGCTCATGAACTCCGCGCGCACGAGGCGGCAGACGGGGGGCCATGTGACGACGGCGATCGATATGACGATCGAGCCGATGCTGGGGCCGAGAACCGCGACCAGCACCATCGCGAGGATGAAGCTCGGGATGGTCTGCACGAATTCGGTGATGCGCACGACGATATCGTCGACCGGCCCACCGAAATAGCCGGCGAAGGCGCCGAGCAGCAGGCCGAGCGTCACGGCGACGAGCGTCGAGACGAGGCCGATCAGCAGTGATACCTGCGCGCCATGCACGACGCCGGCGAGGACGTCGCGCCCCAGCACGTCCGTGCCCATGAGGAAGGTGGTGCTCGGCGGCAGCAGCGGGCGCGCCTTGATCTCCCAGGGATCGCCCGGCATGAGCAGCGGTCCGGCGAGCGCCACGATGAGCACCACGACCAGAATGACGAGGCCGATGATGCTGCCCTTGTTGCGCCGGTAGATGGCCCAGAAATCCTTCATGCGCCGGCCCTGACGCGTGGATCGGCAACCCGATAGAGCAGGTCGGTCATCAAGTTGATGACCATGACCATCATCGCGCTGAGCAGGAAGACGCCCATCAGCAAGTTGTAATCGCGCTGCAGAAGACCTTCAAAGGCGAGGCGGCCGATGCCCGGCCAGGCAAAGACTGTCTCGACGACGACGGCGCCGCCGACGAGCTGACCGGCCTGGATGCCGGCGAAGGTGATCACGGGAAGGAGGGCATTGCGCAGCATGTGCGCGCGCAGAATGCGGCCGGGCGGCAGTCCCTTGGCGCGCGCCGTGCGGACGAAGTCCTGATGCTTAACCTCGAGGATCGAGGCGCGCGCAAGCCGGGCATAGGTCGCGACGTAGAACAGGCCGAGGGTGAATGCCGGCAAAACGAGATGCCACGTGGTGTCGAGTGCGCGCGCGAAGGCATTGCCCGAGACCGTGAACGACGCCATGCCGAAGGCCGGAAACCAACCGAGGTAGGCGGAGAAGAACAAGATCATGAGTAGGCCGACCCAGAACAGCGGCATGGCATAGAAAGCGAGCGCGACGACGGTGATGGCGCCGTCCTGCCATCGTCCTTCGCGTGCGGCGGCGAGTACGCCGAGGGCCGTCCCGAGCAGCAGCGCCAGCACGAAGGCGCTGACCGTGAGCAGCATGGTCGCGGGCAGCCGCTCGAGGATCATGTCGGCGACCGGGCGGCGGTTGCGGTAGGAGTAGCCGAGATTGCCCTTGGCGACGTTGGTCACGTAGTTGAGGAGTTGCTCGGGCAGCGGACGGTCGAGGCCGTAATCCTTGCGGATCTGCTCGAGGAATTGCGCGTCGGACGCACCCGCCTCACCAGCCATGACGACGGCCGGATCACCGGGCGCGAGGCGCAGCAGGAAGAAGTTGAGCGTCATCACGGCGAGAAGGACGGCCGCCGACTTGAGCAGCCATCCTCCGAGAAAGCGCGCGGTATTCAAGCCGCCTGACATCGCGAGATCGCTGGCTCAGCCGGCGATGAACGCGTTGGCGAAGTTGTCGTTCGGGCCGAGGCCATTTGTGATGACATTGTGGAGGCGCTTGTTGACGAAGCTCGGCCATTCGAGCTCGACCATCCAGGCCACCGGTACCTCGTCGACGATGATCTTCTGGGCCTCGGAATAGAGCGACTTGCGGTCCTCCTCCTTGGTCGCCACAGCGGCCTTGGCGAAAAGATCGTCGACCTTCGGGTTGGAGTATCCCGAGTGGTTGCCGAACAGGATGCCGTGGCGGATGCTCGACGTGACGTACGTGCGCGCGACACCGAGCGCGGGATCGGACAGCGTCGTCATGAAGTAAATGGTGCTGTCGAACTCCCAGTTCTTGGTGCGGTCGCCCCAGCCGGCAACGTCCGAGCTTTCGATGGTCACGTCGAGCCCGATGCGGCGCAGCGCCTGCTTGCAGTACTCGTTCAGGCGGTTCCACACCTCGCCATAGGGCAGGCCGAGCAGCTTGATCGAGGCGCGCATGTTGTTGGCGCCTTTCTTGAGGCCCATCTCATCGAGCAGGGCCTCGGCCTTCTTGAGATCATAGGGGTACTGCGGCACGTTCGGCTCGTAGTACGGCGAAGCGGAATGAATGGGGCCGGTCGCCACCTTACCGAGGCCGAAGAACACGTTCTCTTTGATGAAGTTCCGGTCGAGCGCATACATGATGGCCTGGCGGAAACGCTTGTCGTCGAAAGGCTTGCGGCGGACGTTGAACTCGAGCCAGCAGATCGGCGAGCCCCACTCCCAGCCCTGGTTCGTGCTGGCAAGATGCGGCAGCGCCTTGAGGCGCTGGACGTCAATGAGCTCGATATCGTTCTGCGTCGCGAGATCGGCCTGCCCGCTTTCGAGAGCGAGAGCGCGGCCCGCGCTGTCTGGAATGAGCCGGTAGTAGATCTCGTCGAGATAGGGCTTGCCCGGCTGCCAGTAGCTGTCGTTGCGGACCAGATGGATGTATTGGCCGCGCTGCCACTCCTTGAATTTGAAGGGGCCC
The DNA here is from genome assembly GCA_035565975.1 of Hyphomicrobiaceae bacterium. Taxonomy (GTDB): domain Bacteria; phylum Pseudomonadota; class Alphaproteobacteria; order Rhizobiales; family Hyphomicrobiaceae. Next base: position 2,880 of record DATMRT010000039.1, on the reverse strand, counting down.
GTGCCGATCGGGCTGGCGTTGGCGGGGTTCTCGCGGAACTTCGTGCCCTTGTAGATGTGCGCGGGCACGATGGGGGCGCCGATCGGGTCGAAGTTGCGCATGAGCGGCGCAAACGGCTCCTTGAGCGTGAAGCGGACCGTGTGATCGTCGACCTTCGATACGGTCGTGCGCTGGAAGACCGGGCGCGAACGCGGATGCACTTCCGTCAGGTATTCGCCGCAGGTGAAGACCACGTCGTCGGCCGTGAAGGGCTTGCCGTCGTGCCACGTCACGTTCTTGCGCAGCTTGAACGTATAGGTGAGGCCATCGGGCGCGATCTCCCAGGACTCGGCGAGCATGGGCTGAGGATTGAGCTTGAAGTCGAAGGTGATGAGGCCCTCGAAGATCTTCGTTGCGGGCAGCAGCGTCGGTGCGTTGAGCCACAAGCCAGTGACGAGGCCCGGCGGCTCCGGCCACAGCACGGAGTTGAGCGCCCCGCCGCGCTTCGGTGCCGGCTGGGCCCAGGCGAGTGGCGTCGCGAGATGGGCGAGCGAGGTCGCGCCGGCGGCAATGATGACTTCCCTGCGATTGATCTTCATGACCGTTCCTCGTGGTGGCCGCCTGTCCCGAATTCGACGAGCCCGTCCAGTGTTCGCGATCGAACCGAACTGGACGGGCGACGCGGCGCAGGAGCCCCCACTGCGCCACGCCTATTGCGTCGACACATCAAGACTATTGTCAAGAAGTGGACTTGAGACAGAGCCATTTCCAGCTATATTTCGAGGCCACTTTGGATTTGCCTCGTGAGCCGCCGCAGACACGCCTCGCCCGATATTCTCGCCGAAATCCTTGACGACGACAGCGATGCGTCGCTGCAGCGTCGGGTCTACGCGCGCTTCGCATCCGCGATCCTGGAGGGCCATTTGCGCCCGGGCAACCGCCTGCCTTCGAGCCGGGAGCTGGCGCGGACGCTTCAGGTCGGCCGCAATACCGTCATGTGGGCGCTCGAGCAGCTCACGGTCGAGGGGTTCGTCGAGGCGCGCCGCGGCGCTGGAACGTTCGTTTCCAATCGGCTGCCGGCGAGCGGTCCCGATGGCGGCGCGACGCGGGGCCGGCGCCGAAGCGGTTCGCCGGCGGTGCGGATCGCCAAGCGGGCGAGCCACTATATGGCGATACAGGAATCGCTCCGCACGCCGCAGAGGCTGGTGCCGTTCCGTATGAATATGCCGGCCGTCGATGCCTTTCCCGTCGCCACGTGGGGGCGCATTTCGAAATCTCTTCTCTCGGGTCGCCTTGCTGGTGGCGGGACGCGCCTTCTGGGCGAGACCGACGCGGCCGGCTACGCCCCGCTCCGCGATGCCATCGCGCGCTATTTGACGATCAGCCGCGGCGTGTCCTGCACGCCGAGGCAGGTCATCGTCGTCGCCGGGGCGCAGCAGGCGATCGACCTTGCCGTCCGGGTTCTTCTCGATCCCGGCGACGCCGTCTGGTGTGAGGATCCCGGCTTTCCGGGCGCCGTTGCGGCTTTGAGGGCGAGCGGTGCCGAGATTACGGCGGTGCCGGTCGACGAGGAAGGCATGGATGTCGACTTCGGCGAGAAGCGGCGGCCCGGTGCGCGCGTTGCGGTGGTCTGCCCTTCGACGCAGTTCCCCTTGGGCCATGCGCTGTCGTTGCGGCGGCGCGTGCAACTCATCGAGTGGGCGCGGCGCAATGAGAGCTGGATCATCGAGGATGATTACGACGCCGAGTTCCGTTACGAGGGGCGATCGATCCGCTCCTTGCAGGGGCTCGATGGCGGCCGGCGCGTCATCTACATCGGCACGTTCTCGAAGATACTCTTTCCCGGGCTTCGCCTCGCCTACCTCGTGGTGCCGGAGGCGCTGGTCGATCTCTTCGTCAATGCGCGGACAGTCGCCGGCCGCCATTCGCCGACGCTCGAGCAGGCCCTCGTCGAGCGTTTCATGACCGACGGCCACATGGCGCGGCATGTGCTGCGCATGCGCAAGCTCTATGCCGAGCGGCGGCAGGCCATGATCCACGCATTGGGTACGGCGGCTGTTGGGGGCCATCTGCGCCTGGAGCCGTGCGATGCGGGCCTGCAGATGCTCGGGTGGCTCCCGCAAGACTGGTCCGACGCCGACTTGTGCCGCGAAGCTTCGGAGGCTGGGCTGGAGATTGCGCCGCTCTCGCGGTTCGTCATCGCGCGACGACTGCCGCCTGCCGTTCTGCTCGGTTTCGGGGCCTTCACGCCGGCGGAGATCAGGCAGGGCGCGGCGAAGCTTGCAGCGGTCCTGCGCCACCATGCAGCCCGCATGGGCGGCCCGAGCAGAAAATCTCGGCGCCCGACATGATGGTCAGAAGCCTGGACCCTGTGGAGAGCGAGATCCGGCTGGCGCACGGTGCGGCCGTTGCGGTGATCAAACTGGTCGGCGCCGAGCCTGTCGCGTGGTCGGTGAAGGGTCGCGATCTTCTGTGGCGCGGCGACGCGCGATGGTGGGTGCAGAGCGCGCCGATCCTGTTTCCGATCGTCGGGCGCTTGCGGGGCGGTCGCGTGCGCATCGGTGCCGATGTGCACGCCATGGCGATCCACGGATTTGCCCGCGCCATGCCGTTCGCGGTCGTCGAACGCGCCGCGGATCGCGTCCGCCTCGTGCTCACTCAGAATGCCGAGAGCCTGGCCGCCTATCCCTTCCCGTTCGCGCTGACGGTCGAGTATCGCTTGAGCGACACGACATTCTCCGCGGCGTTCGAAGTCGGCAATCCCGGCGACAAGCCGCTGCCCTATGCGCTCGGCTTCCATCCGGGCTTCCGCTGGCCGTTCGCGGGCGGGCAGCCTGATGCGTACGCCATCGAGTTCGCGGCGGAGGAGCAGGCGGAAGTGCCGGTGATCACTGCCGACGG
>DATMRT010000038.1:0-51067 GCA_035565975.1 Hyphomicrobiaceae bacterium | reverse complement strand
GCCCTTGGATTTGGCGGGCGCCTCTGCCGCTTCAGCCGGATCGACATAACGCGGGAAGGCGCCGGTCGGAGCGGGGAGAGCGAGGCCCGGCGCGAGCCGCGAAGCTGCGCCAAGCGCGGTGAAGAGACGGCCCTCAGCCGGCTGCGCGAGCAGGTCGAGCAGATGGCTTGCGGCCGTCGGCGTCGTCGGCTGCGCGAGGATCGCCACTTGCCGCACAACCTCGGCCGTGACGTAGAGGATCGTCGCCATGCGCGCCGGATCGGTCTTGCGCTTGGCCCAGGGCTCCTCGGCGGCGAAGTATCGGTTCGCATCCGCGACCACGGCCCATACCGTTTCGAGATAGCGATTGATCGCCTGCACGCCCATGGCCTCGCGCGCCTTGGCCGCCATGTCGTCGGCGGCAGCGAGGAGGGCACTGTCCTCGGGCGTGAACGCGCCCGGCTCGGGGACCTTGCCATCGCAGTTCTTGGCGATCATCGAGAGCGAACGTTGCGCGAGATTGCCGAGGTCGTTGGCGAGGTCGGCGTTGATGCGATTGATGATCGACTCGCGCGTGTAGTTGCCGTCCTGCCCGAACGCCACTTCGCGCATCGCGAAGTAGCGCATCTGATCGACGCCGAACTCGCGCGCCATCTCGAAGGGATCGATGACGTTGCCGACCGACTTCGACATCTTCTCGCCGCGGCTGAGCAGCAGGCCGTGCGCAAAGATGCGCTTCGGCACCGCTACGCCCGCCGACATCAGGAAGGCCGGCCAGTAGATCGCGTGGAAGCGCAGAATATCCTTGCCGACCACGTGCACGTCCGCCGGCCAGAAGGTCGAGAAGCGCGGCGAGGCCACATCCGGATAACCCGCCGCCGTGATGTAGTTCGTCAGCGCGTCGATCCAGACATACATGACGTGTGTCGGATCGCCTGGTACCGGTACGCCCCAGTCGAGAGAGGCGCGCGAGACGGATAGATCCTCGAGCCCGCTCTTGACGAAGCTGATGACCTCGTTGCGCCGCTCGAGCGGCAGGATGAATTCCGGATGCGCCTCGTAGTGGGCGAGCAGCTTGTCGCCGTACGCGGAGAGGCGAAAGCGGTAAGTCTTCTCCTCCGTCCACTCGACCGGCGAGCCGAGCGGCTCGCGGCGTACGCCGTCGGGGCCGACGGTGGTCTCGCTCTCCTTGAAAAAGGCTTCCTGACGCACGGAGTACCAGCCGGCGTAGCTGTCGAGATAGATGTCGCCGGACTCGGCCATGCGGCTCCACAGCGCTTGGCAGGCAGCGTAGTGGCGCGGCTCGGTCGTGCGGATGAAGTCGTCGTTCGAGATGTTGAGGGCGGCAAACAGCTCGCGGAAACGCGCCGAGTTGCGGTCGGCGAGCTGCTGCGGCGTCAGGCCCTCCTTGACGGCGCTCTGCTTCATCTTGAGGCCGTGCTCGTCCGTCCCGGTCAGGAAGAAGACCTGGCGGCCGTCGAGGCGATTGAAGCGGGCCATCACATCGCATGCGATCGACGTATAGGCGTGGCCGAAGTGCGGCTCGCCATTGGGGTAGTAGATCGGCGTCGTGACGTAGAAGGACGTGCGCCCGCTCATAAGATCATGCTCCGTGCGCCGCGGGGGTGCGCGACACCCTGCGGGCGATTTTCTTACACTTGCGGCGCTGTCGTTTAGGCTTCAGGCGGCCCCGGCGGTCCGCTCGACGCGCGCGAGGGTGTCGAGGATCAGCATCCTGCGGTCGAGGTTGAGCGCCAGCGTCTCGGCCTTGTCGCGGACGATGGTTTCCCACAGCTCGGCCCATGAGGCAAGCCTGCCTGCGGGAATAAGCTTACGGGCCATGGCGACGTCGTCCGGATTGCTCGTTCCACCGGCACCCGCCCGCACGAGGCGCGCAATAAGCCCCAGGAGCAGATCGAAGAAAAGCGTGAAGCGGGCTTCGGCGGCGGTACTGCCGAGCTCTTCGCCGAGGGCGTGCGCGAGTTGCCAGTCGATCCTCGGCAGGCCTTGGAAGAGCGCTTCGATGCGGCGGTAGAGACTGAGACCGTCGGTTGCCGACAATTCGAGCAGACGGCGCACGCTGCCCTCGGCGAGCGCTTCAAGCGTCCGCCAGTCGGTTTCGGCCGGCGGCGAGGTATCGGCGGCAGCGAGTGCGGCCGTGGCGGCGCGGCGCAGGTCGCTGGCGGCAAGCGGCACCATTTCCAACGTCCGGCAGCGCGAGCGAATGGTTCTGAGCAGGCGCTGCGGCTGTGCGACCACAAGCAGGAAGAGCGTCCGCCGGGGCGGTTCCTCGAGTGCCTTCAGCAGTGCATTGGCTGCGTTGAGGTTCAGCTCATCGGCGCTGTCCACGATGACGACGCGCCAGGCGCCCTCGTCGGCCGTGCGGCCGAGGAACGTCTTGAGGTCGCGCACCGCATCGACGGGGATCGATGCTGGAAAACGCTTGGTGCGCGGGTCATAGGCGCGGCGGACGACCGCGAGCCCGGGGTGCGAGAGCGCGCGGACCTGCCCGGCGGTGAGGCTCTTCCCGGATATGGCGAGCCCGTCCGCGGTCGCGCGCTCCTCAGGCGAGGCCAGCGCGAAGCGGGCCACGCGGTAGGCAAGCGTCGCCTTGCCGATGCCGGCCGGTCCGCTCAGCATCCAGGCATGGTGCATCCGCCCGCTCGCGAAGGTTGCCGCAAGCTCCCGCTCGGCGATCTCATGGCCGAACAGCTCGATCGTATCGCGCGGATGCGGAAAACCCTCCAGCCGGTCGATCTCCGGCAGGGCTTCGATCTCGGCGGCCGCTGTTGCTCGTCGTGCCATCAGGCCATCTTACCCGACAGTCGCGCTTCGACGACCGCCCAGATGCGCGCAGCCACTTCTGCGGGCGATGGGCGCGCATCGATCAGGACGCAGCGCCCCGGGTTCTCGGCAGCGATAGCAAGAAAACCCTGCCGCAGTGCTTCGTGATAGGCGAGATCGCGATTCTCGAAGTGGTCGGCACCTTGCCCGATCTCATGTCGTGACCCGATGCGCGCCAGTCCGACCTCGGGTGGCAGATCGAGAATGATCGTCAGATCCGGCCGGAAGTCCCCGAGCACGAGGCGATGCAGCTCGACAAGCGTTGCGTGTGGCACACCACCCGCCGCGCCCTGATAGGCGAACGTCGAATCCGCGAAGCGGTCGCTGATCACCCATTTTCCGGCATCGAGCGCCGGGAGGATCATCTCGGTCACGTGATCAGAGCGCGCAGCAAGAAAGAGCAGCGCCTCGGTCATTGCGCCGCGTGGCGGCAGATCGGCGCGCAACAGCAGGGCGCGAATCGCCTCGGCAAAGGGCGCACCGCCGGGCTCGCGCGTCACGAGGCATGAGACGCCAGCCGAGGCGAGACGGTCTGCAAGCAGCCGCGCCTGGGTTGTTTTTCCGGCCCCTTCACCACCCTCCAAAGTGATGAATGGTGCTCGGCTCGCGGGCGTAACCATTTGGATGACCGGCGCTTCGTGCGGCGGGCGACACCCGCCTCGGGCTATCTCAAGACCCAGCCCAAGGCCATATGCACGAGCGTGTCAAGGCCGCGCCGCATGGTGCCGGCCGCCGGCACGTCCTCGCCCGCCGCGAGCGGCACCTCGTTGACGGTCTGCGAGGCCGTCGTGACGCGCAGCTTGGCGATCACGTCGCCCTTCTTTAGCGGCGCCTTGAGCGGGCTATTGTAGATGATCTGCGCCGATAAGCGCTGACCGGACTGCGCCTTCGGCAGCAGTACTGTGATCTCGCCGGCGCCGACGAGCGGCACGTACATGCGATCGCCACCCCACACGCGGGCACGCCCAACCACCTCCTCGGCATCGAACAGCTTGAAGTCGGCAAAGCCCTTGAAGCCCCACTCGAGAAGGCGCACGGCTTCGTTCCGGCGGGCCTGAGCGTCCTCCATGCCGTTGATGACCAGAATGACGCGGCGGCCATCCTGCTTCGCGGAGGCGACGAGGCCGTATCCTGCTTCCTTGATGTAGCCGGTCTTGAGACCGTCGACGCCGAGATCGAGGGCGAGCAGCGGGTTGCGATTGAAAAAGCGATGCTTGCGGTAGCGGTACTCGCGCTCGCCAAAAAGCGCGTAGTGCTCGGGATAGTCCTGGATGAGGTGGCGCGCGAGGAAGGCGAGCTCCCGGGCGGTCATCAGGTGCTCGGGATCGTACAGGCCCGTTGCGTTGCGGAAGGTCGACTTCGTCAGACCCAATCGCCGCGCCTCGTCCGTCATCATCTTCGCGAAGGCGGCCTCGGTGCCGGCCATGGCCTCGGCAACGGCAATGCAGGCATCGTTGCCCGACTGGATGATGATGCCCTTGAGGACCTCGCTCAGAGGTTCCTTGGTGTTCACCGGCACGAACATCGCCGAGGTGCCGGAGGGCGCCCCGCCCGTGCGCCACGCATTGACGCTGAAGAGGATCTCGTCCTCCGGCTTGATGCGACCTTCCTTGAGCGCGCGGAAGATGACGGCGAGCGTCATCAGCTTGCTCATGCTGGCGGGTGGTGCCAGCTCATCGGCATTGTGCTGGAAGAGGACCGCGCCAGTGTTGGCATCCACGAGGATGGCCTGCTTGGCGCGTGTCGTCATATCCGGGGGCGGTGCCGGCCCCTGCGCGAGGGCGGTTCCTCCAGCCGCCCAGAGAGACAGCATCACCAGCGCGAGCAGAGCCGCCGTCGCGCGACTGATGCTGCGTCCAGAGACACTGAATGCCACCCTCATGTAGTGCTCCCCTCTCTCCTTTGTGCTCTTGTTGATCCTAATGTGATTCCCCTTGATGGTCTCAGCGCCACGTGAGCGGATTGTCGCCGCGGAATGTAGCAACTTCACGCTCAGGTTGAAGGAAATGGTTTCGCGGTCTCGGCGAGATATTGCATTGCGGCCGTGACACCATTTGCCTTGTGCGGCACCTTGGCGATGCCGAACGCCATCTCGATGCCGGCGAGCGTACCGACGAGCGTCAGGTCGTTGATGTCGCCGAGATGGCCGATGCGGAAGACCTTGCCCGCGACCTTCGAGAGACCGGTGCCGAGCGAGATGTCGAAGTGGTCGAGCGCCACCTTGCGGAAGGTGTCGGCGTTGTGTCCTTCCGGCATGACGACAGCCGTCAGAACCGGCGAGTAGTGGCGCTCATCGAGAATGAGGTTTTCCAGACCCCAAGCCGCGACGGCCCGGCGCGTCGCCTCGCCATGGCGCTTGTGCCGCGTGAAGACGTTCTCGAGGCCTTCCTCGTGCAGCATATCGATCGCTTCGGCGAGGCCGTAGAGAAGGTTGGTCGCCGGCGTATACGGGAAATAGCCGTTCTTGTTATTGGCGAGCATTTCCTCCCAGGACCAGAAGAGCTTGGGCGTCTTCGAGGCCTTGGCGGCGGCGATCGCCTTGTCGGAAATGGCGTTGAACGAGATGCCCGGGGGCAGCATGAGACCTTTCTGCGAGCCCGAGACGGTGATGTCGACGCCCCACTCGTCGTGGCGGTAGTCGGCGGATGCGAGACCCGAGATCGTATCAACCATGAGCAGCGCGGGATGACCGGCCGCATCGATGGCCTTGCGCACTTCGCCGATCAGCGATGTCGCGCCCGTCGAGGTCTCGTTGTGGACGACGCAGACGGCCTTGATCTCGCGCGCCTTGTCCTCCTTGAGCCGCTTTTCGATACGGTTGGCGTCGACGCCGGCGCGCCAGTCCGTCTCGATGAACTCCGGCACGAGGCCGAGCTTCAGCGCCATGTTCTTCCACAGCGTCGCGAAATGGCCCGTCTCGTACATCAGCACCTTGTCGCCGGGCGAGAGCGCATTGACGAGCGCCGCCTCCCACGCGCCGGTGCCCGAGGCCGGGAAGATCACGACCGGCCCCTTGGTCTTGAAGATGCTCTTGATGCCATCGAGCACGCGGCGGCCGAGCTTCTGGAACTCTGGCCCGCGGTGATCGATGACGGGCATGTCCATGGCCCGCAGGATGCGGTCGGGGACGGGCGAGGGGCCGGGAATCTGCAGGAAATGGCGGCCGGCGCGGCGCGGCTCATTGGACATCGGACGGGTTCTCCCTGTTGGTTGGCCGATGGTCGGCGGCACGGCGGCACTTGCGGCCTTGTCCACAGTATGCCACGCGATAGAGGCATCACAGAAGGGGCGTCAAGCGAAAGCGGCCGCCCCGAGCCTCTCAGCGGCCCGAATTCCAGCCGGAAGCGCTCCGAGCCACCATGAACCAGCACGTTCCCGCCAATCATGCCCTCGCGGACCGCCTCGCGCGCGAAATCGAGGGCGAGGTGCTGTTCGACCGTTTTTCCCGCGGACGCTATGCAACCGATGCCTCGATCTACCAGATCGAGCCCGTCGGGGTCGTGGTCCCGAAGACGATCCAGGACGTGCGGATCGCGGCTGAGATCGCGCGCGAAGCCGGCGTTTCGCTCCTGCCGCGCGGCGGGGCGACGTCGCAATCCGGCCAGACGGTCGGCCGGTCGCTGGTGTTGGATTTCGCCAAGAACCTGACGCGCGTGTTGGAGGTCGATCGCGAGGGGGCGACCTGTCTTGTCGAGCCCGGCATAGCGCTCGACGAGCTGAACCGACAGCTCAAGGCGACAGGGCTGTTCTTCCCGGTGGACGTCTCGACCTCGGCGCGCGCCACGATCGGCGGCATGACCGGCAACAACTCCTGCGGCACGCGCTCGATCCGCTACGGCATCATGCGTGACAACGTGCTGGAGATCGACGCGTTGTTGCCCGATGGTACGCCCGCGCACTTCGGCGAGATCGATGCGGCAACCTTCGACAAGTCGAGCGGCAGCTTCGGCGCGCTGGCCCGCGATCTCATGGCGCTCGGTGCGCGCGAGCAGGATCACATCCGCGGCGCCTTTCCCGGCGTGTCGCGCCGCGTCGGCGGCTATCTCATCGATGCGCTGCTGCCGCGCAATGCGCCGATCAATCTCGCGACGCTGCTTTGCGGCTCGGAAGGTACGCTGGCGCTCAGCGAGCGCGTGAAGCTCAAGCTCTGGCCGCAGCCGAAGAACAAGGCGCTCGGCATCTGCCACTTCCCGACCTTCCGTGCTGCCATGGAGGCGCCGCAGCACATCGTGAAGCTCGGGCCCGTGGCGGTCGAGGTCGTGGATCGCACGCTGATCGAGCTTGCGCGTGACATCGCGATGTTCCGCCCCGTCATGGAAGCGCATGTGCGCGGCAAGCCCGATGCGCTGCTGCTCGTCGAGTTCGCCGAGGACGATCAGGCGGAGAACCTGCGCCGTCTCGATCGGCTAGACGAGTTGATGGGCGATCTCGGTTTTCCCGGCGCGGTGGTGAAGATCACGACTCCGGCCGAGCAGGCCGCCGTATGGAGTGTGCGCGCTGCCGGTCTCAACATCATGATGAGCATGAAGACGGAGGGAAAGCCCGTCTCGTTCATCGAGGATTGCGCGGTGCCACTGGAACACCTCGCGGATTACACCGAGCGCCTCACCGCCGTCTTCGAGAAGCACGGCACGAAAGGCACGTGGTACGCGCACGCGTCGGTCGGCTGCCTGCATGTGCGCCCGGTGCTCAATCTCAAGCTCGAAAAGGACGCCCAAACCATGCGCGCGATCGCCGAGGAGGCGTTCGCGATGGTCAAGGAATACAAGGGCGCGCATTCCGGCGAGCACGGCGATGGGCTCGTGCGATCCGAATTTCACGAGATGATGTACGGCCGCAAGACGGTCGAGATCTTCGAGAAGGTGAAGGATCGCTTCGATCCGGCAGGCTTTATGAACCCCGGCAAGATCGTGCGTGCGCCGCGTATGAACGACCGTACGCTGTTCCGATACAAGCCGGACTATGCGGTCGCGGATTTCAAGCCCGCGCTCGACTGGTCGGCATGGCCGGGCGCCGGCGGCGGTTTCCAGGGCGCCGTCGAGATGTGCAACAACAACGGCGAGTGCCGCAAGCTCGCCGGTGCGGTCATGTGTCCGAGCTACCGCGTGACCATGGAGGAGCAGCACGTCACGCGCGGCCGCGCCAATACGCTACGCCTTGCGATTTCAGGCCAGCTCGGCCCCGGTGCCTTCACCAGCGACGAGATGATGGAGACGCTGAAACTCTGCGTCTCCTGCAAGGGCTGCCGGCGCGAGTGTCCGACCGGCGTCGACATGGCGCGTATGAAGATCGAAGTGCTGGCCGCACGCAACAAGATGCGCAGTCTCTCGCTGCACGATCGGCTCGTGGCGTACTTGCCGCGCTACGCGGGTGCAGCGTCCAGAATCGCAGGGTTGCTCAATCTGCGCGAGACCATCCCCGGCGCGGCGCGGTTCGGCGAATGGCTCGCCGGATTCTCGGCCAAGCGCCCGCTGCCGCGCTGGCGGCGCGATGTCTTCCGGCAGGATGCGCCGAAGGGGCCGGCGGATGGGCGCGAGGTCGTGCTCTTTGCCGACACGTTCAACACGTACTTCGAGCCCGACAACCTGCGCGATGCGGCCGAAGTCCTGTCGCGCCTCGGCTACCATGTGATCGTGCCCGCGGCCGATGATGGCCCGAAACGGCACTACGCCTCTGTGCTGATGATGGGCAGCGCGCGTCCTCGCCCACTCTGCTGCGGCCGCACGTTCCTTTCAGCGGGCCTCGTCGATGAAGCCAGGAATGAGGCGCGCCGCCTGATCGCGGCTCTCCTGCCGCTGGCGAAGCGTGGCGTGCCGATCGTGGGCCTGGAGCCTTCGTGCCTTTTCACGCTGAAGGACGAGATGCAGGGCATGGGCCTCGGCGCCGAGGCCGCAATCGTCGGTGAGCAGGCGCGGCTCTTCGAAACCTTCCTTGCGGAGGAGGCCGCGGCGGGCCGCATCGGCGGATCAATTGCCAAGAACGACAGCACGGTCCTCCTGCACGGACATTGCCATCAGAAGTCGTTCGGTGCCTTCGATGCGGTGGGCAAAGCGCTCAAGCTCGTCGATGGCCTGAAGGTTGAGACCGTGGAGTCGAGCTGCTGCGGTATGGCCGGCGCGTTCGGCTATCGCGCCGATACCTACGAGACGTCCATGGCCATGGGTGAGCTGTCTTTGCTGCCGGCCGTGCGCAAGGCAGCGCCCGGGACGGTGATCGCGGCTGACGGCTTCTCCTGCCGCCACCAGATCCACGACGGCACGGGCCGCCCGGCACGCCACGTCGCCCGCATTCTCGCTGACGCCATGCGCGCCTCGGGCGCATCAATGGAGACCCGCCGATGACGAAGCTCGCAGATCTCACTGCCGCCGAAGCCGCTCGTCGCATGAAGGCCGGTGAGCTGACCGCGCTCGCCTATGCCGATGCCTTCATCGAGCGCGTCGCTGAGCGCGAAGCGGATGTGCAGGCGTGGGTGCATCTCGATCCGGAACATGTCCGCGCCGCTGCGCGCGATGCCGACGCGCGCCGTCGCGAAGGTCGCGCGCCCGGTCCGCTCAATGGCATTCCTGTCGGTATCAAGGATGTGATCAACACGGCCGACATGCCGACTCAGAACGGCTGCGCGTACTACAAGGATCATCAGCCCGAGCACGACGCTGGCTGCATCGCTCAGCTTCGTGGGGCGGGCGCCATCATCATGGGCAAGACCGTCACGACGGAGCTCGCGACGCACGTCCCCAACAAGACGCGCAATCCGCACAACCTTGAGCATACGCCGGGCGGTTCGTCCTCGGGGTCGGCCGCGGCCGTCGCCTGCGGAATGGTGCCGCTCGCGCTCGGGACGCAGACGGGCGGCTCCGTGATCCGACCGGCCTCCTACACCGGCATCTACGGTATCAAGCCGACACTCGGCCTCATCTCGCGCACCGGCGTCACCATGCAGTCCCACACACTCGACACGGTCGGCGTATACGGCCGCAGTCTCGAGGATCTGGCGCTCGGCGTGGATGCCATCGGGGCCTACGATCCCGCGGATGAGGTGAGCTATGCGCGCCCGCGTCCCAGTCTTTCCGAAGCGCTTGCGCAGGGGGCGTCCACCACGCCGAGCCTCGCGTTCTTCCGTTCGCCGGCGTGGGAGGTTGCGGAACCTGCTGCCAAGGCCGGGATCGAGCGTTTCGCGACGGCGCTCGGTGATCGTGTCGTGGACGTGGAGGTGCCCGCATTCGACGGCATCGTCCAACATCACAGCAACATCATGGAGGCCGAGAAGGCCTCTTACTACGGCCCGCTGCTCGCCGCTTCGCCCGATGGGATCACTGCAAGTCTCGCCGAGCGCATCCGCTATGGTGAGACCGTGCTCGCGCGTGACTACATCGACGGGCTGCGCGCCCGCGATCGCGCGTACGCGGCCCTGGAGGGTCTGCTTTCACGGCATTCGGCGATCCTAACCCTGTCCTCGCCCGGCCCGGCGCCCAAGGGACTCGGATCGACAGGCAATTCGATCTTCAACGGTATGTGGACGTTGCTCGGCGTGCCGTGCATCACGCTCCCGCTGATGACGATCAATGGTCTTCCTTGTGGCGTTCAGCTCATCGGCCTGCGCCGCGACGAGACGCGCCTTCTGCGCGTCGCGCGCTGGGTCGAGCGGAACGCCAAGCACATCACGGTGTGAATTTCAGCGCGCCTCGCGCTTGTGATCGAGCGCCTCGGCGCCGGCGCGCGTCGTGCCGCGCAAGGGCACGAGCTGCGGGAGGCGCCGCGCTACCGCGCCCGTGCCGATCGGTGAGCCAAGCTCTTTCCGCGCCTCGACGATGATGACGCCGGCGAACACCGGCCAGATGCGTGCGCCGATCCGCTCGAACGCCAGCCCGATGCGCCGCACGATCGTGCGATCGGCGGGCGGCATGAACAGCGCGGCGCTCCGGTCGACGGGCGAGAAAAGCGCTTCCTTGAGTGCGCGCTCGATCTGACGTGGGCTGTACGGTTGTCCATGTCCGAAGGGCGTGGTGTCCACGCGCGCCCACACGCCGCGCCGGTTGGGCACAACGACAAGCAGACGGCCCTCGGGTTTGAGCACGCGCCAGAGCTCGCGCAGCAGCTTGCGAACTTCACCGCTCCCTTCGAGGCAGTGCACGACCAGGAGGTTGTCGACGCTCGCATCGGGCAGCGGCAGCATGTCCTCCTCATAGAGAGCCGTGCACACGCCGCCGCTCGCCGGCCACATGATGGCGCCCTGCGTTGCCGGCATGAGCGCGCCGATGCGCCCGGCCTCACTGCGAAACGAACCGAGATAGGGTACGGCATAGCCGACACCGATCAGCGTGGCGCCGGGCAGCCGCGCCCACCGGGCGCGAATGCGCTGCGAGAGAGCCCTGCGAACCAGGGAGCCGAGCGGGCTGTCGTAGAAGTCGCGCAGTTCGAGAATATCGGGCTGCATCGCCTCGAAGCTGTCCCTCGTGGTCTCAAGCCGTGACGGGTTGCTCGGTGCACGCCTTCACGCCACAAGCGCGAGGGCAAGCCGAATTTCCACCCATCATACCTGCGCGATCCCGGCTGTGCAGGCCCTTATTCGGCGGCGTGTGCACTGCACGATCCGCTGTTCCATGTGCTTTTCGAAGCACGTTGCGGGGCCGGCCCTCCGCAACTGCGGGCGCAAGGCTCGCATCTGTATTAGGCTGTTGATCTGCCGGGGCGTGTTGCGTAGCTTGGCGCACTTTTCCACACCCGCCGTCTTGCCACCCGTTAGGAGCCCCATGCGACCGTCCAAGCGAAAGCCCGATGAATTGAGGCGCGTCTCGATCGAACGCGCGGTATCGGTGCACGCGGAGGGATCGTGCCTGATCAAGTTCGGCAACACGCAGGTGCTCTGCATGGCAAGCCTCGAGGAGCGCGTGCCGCCCTGGCTCAAGGGGCAGGGGCGCGGCTGGGTCACGGCGGAGTACGGGATGCTGCCGCGTGCGACGCGAGAGCGTACGCGGCGTGAGGTGACGACCGGCCATCCTTCCGGGCGCACGCAGGAGATCCAGCGGCTCATCGGGCGGTCGCTGCGCGCCGTGATCGATCTCCCGAAGCTCGGCGAGAAGCAAATCTCCATTGACTGCGACGTCATCCAGGCTGATGGCGGCACGCGGACGGCCGCGATTACCGGGGCATGGGTGGCGCTGCACGACTGCATTGCGTGGATGCGCGCGCGCGACATGGTCAAGGAGGGCGTGCTGCGGGATCAGGTGGCGGCGGTATCTGCTGGCCTCTACGCCGGTTCGCCGGTCCTCGATCTCGACTATGCGGAGGATTCCGAGGCCGACGCGGATGCGAATTTCGTCATGACGGGCAGCGGCGGCATCGTCGAGGTTCAGGGCACGGCTGAGACGACGCCCTTCAATCAGGAGGCGTTCGATCAGCTCATGGTGCTGGCGCGCAAAGGCATCGGCGAGCTCATTTCGCTGCAGAAGCTGACGGTCGCCTGAGCGGCTGGATCAGAACTCAGAACAAGATTCGGAGGAAAGCGCATGCTCGCCATCATCGTTCACTTCGAAGCCAAACCGGACAAGATCGATGCCTTCAAGGAGGCCATCGTCGGTCATGCCACGCGATGCCTCGAGCGTGAGCCGGGATGCCTGCAGTT
This sequence comes from Hyphomicrobiaceae bacterium, assembly GCA_035565975.1. Taxonomy (GTDB): domain Bacteria; phylum Pseudomonadota; class Alphaproteobacteria; order Rhizobiales; family Hyphomicrobiaceae. The sequence goes on along the minus strand of DATMRT010000038.1, from coordinate 38,622 downwards.
CGATGTGGTCCAGGATCCGAAGAATCCGGCTCACTTTGCAGTCTACGAGATCTACAAGGATCAGGCGGCCGTCGATGCCCACCGCGCGAGCCCGCATATGGCCGAGACGGGGAAGGTCATCCCGGACCTGGTCGCGAAGCGTGAATTGCACCTTCTGAATCTTGTCGCCGGCGGTAAGCCGAAGCGCTGAAGCACCCTACCAGCGGAATTCGAAGGGCGTCACGAGCACGGGGCTCGCGCTGTCACGAGCGCCCGGCTGGTGTGCGTAGGCAACCTCGGCGAGGACGCCGTGGACAGCCGCATCCGCATCCGTCCGGAAGGCGACCTTGCGGCTCTCGAAGCTCAGTTTGCCATCGAGCCAGACACGGAGAACGCCGTCATTCCGCCCTGGCGTGTTGAGGATCACCTCCTGATCGACGGCGACCCACCGGCCGCGCGGAATCTCGGCGGTGTTGCGCTCGTTCGTGAGCGGCTGCGAGCCGCCCGGCGCCTGGCTCAGGATACCGAGCCGGCCAGCATCGTCCCAGGTGAGGCGGGCGGAGAAGGCCTCGGGCGCCGTGCGATCGCTGCCCGTCGGGCCGCCGAGCAACCCGGGTAGGTAACCGCCGGCGGCAAAGTCGAACTTCGGATCGAGCTTGAAGGCGTAGGAAGCGCACGCGGCCGCAACCGGCCCCGCAGACTGCGGTCCCCATTCGAAGCCGGCACCATGCGATTGCGCCGCTGAGCGCCGCGGGGCGAGGTCCACAGCTAGTGCCGTGCCCGAGCCATGATCGACCTTGACGACATTCACGCGATCGAGGACGCCCCACTCGCTGGCGCCGAGACGGGCCTGCAGGTCCGATGTGGTCAGAAGCTGGCCGTCGTCGCGCTGGAGGGACCACTGGACGGCGTTGTCGTAGCGCTCGCGGCACGATTCGGCCTCGTTGCCGCCGAGCATCGATCGGCCGATGGTCACGATGGATGCGATCCCGATCAGCGCCACCGCGCCGTTGAGCAGGATCGCCGTCATACTTGGCATGCGCATTGTCGTCTCTTCAGGTTCCGGCCCCGGAACGCTCCTAAACGCGCCCGACCGGACGCATCCCCCGCACCGTGGGACAAGCCTCCCATACAGACGTCAAGAAACCGGACCTGTGCTTCGGACGCTTTTAATTCAAAGGCCGCCGGGGACGTTTATGATCCGCTAACCTTCAGGCGGCCTGCACGGCGACATGCACCCAGTGCATCGCAGCCTCGGCGCTGCCGGGCGGGCGTTGAGCCTATATTTACCGAGAGGGTTGGTTTTCCCCCGGCGGGCTGAACGTGTATTCTGGCCACAGGTGCCGCCGGGAGCGGGGCAGGAGTTGATGCGCGGAATGAATGCGGTTCTGGAGGTTGTCGTTAACGGCGAGAAGGCCCGCACGCGGGCCCGGACGCTCGCCGAGCTTCTGATCGAGCTCGGCTACGGCGGTGCCAAGGTCGCGACAGCGCGCAACGGCGACTTCGTGCCCCTGCGCAAGCGGGACGCGGTCGAGCTTACCGGCGGCGATACGATCGAGATTGTAGCGCCGAGACAGGGCGGATGATGACGGACACGATGACCAACACCCGGCCAGATGCCATGCGGTCCGCTGCGGGACGAGACGGCCTGGAAGTCTATGGCACGCGCCTCGACTCGCGCCTCTTTCTTGGCACGGCTCAGTATCCGTCCCCGCAGGTGCTCGAGCGCGCGGTGAAGGCTGCCGGCGCCGACGTCGTGACCGTGTCCGTCCGGCGCGAGGGCGCGCGCGACAAGGGGGGCCAGCATTTCTGGGAGCTCATTGCCGGCCTCGGCGTGCGTGTGTTGCCCAACACGGCCGGCTGCCGGACGGCGCGTGAGGCCATTGCTACCGCGGAGATGGCGCGCGAGCTTTTCGATACGGACTGGGTCAAGGTCGAGGTCATCGCCAACGACGATACGCTGCAGCCGGACCTCTTCGGCCTCGTCGAGGCCGCGGGCGTGCTCGTCCGCGAGGGCTTCAAGGTCTTTCCCTATACGACCGAGGATCTGGGCGCCGCGGAGCGCCTGCTCGCGGCGGGCTGCGAGCTGTTGATGCCCTGGGGCGCGCCGATCGGCACCGGGCGTGGTCTCGCCAATCCTTACGCCCTGCGCACGCTGCGCAACTATTTTCCCGGCGTGCCGCTCGTCGTCGATGCCGGCATCGGCGCGCCGAGCCACGCCGCGCAGGCCATGGAAATGGGCTTCGACGCGGTGCTGCTCAACACAGCGGTTGCCAAGGCAGGCGATCCCGTCGCCATGGCGGAAGCCATGGGCGCCGCGATACGTGCGGGCCGCACGGCCTTCCTCGCCGGCATCATGGAGGTGCGCGACATGGCGGCGCCATCGACGCCGGTGGCCGGAACGCCGTTTTTCGATCTCAAGTGAGCGAGCAGCAAATGCCTGCACCCGCGGTGCTCGACGTTTTCTACCCGATCGTGCCGGATACCGGCTGGGCGCGGCGACTCGTGCCGCTCGGCATCAGGACCGTCCAGCTTCGCTTCAAGGGCACGGATGCCCGTGAAATCCGTCGCGAGATCGCGGAGAGCCTGGAACTCTGCATCGCTCATGGCTGCCAGCTCATCGTCAACGATCACTGGCAGGCTGCGATCGATGTCGGCGCCGATTTCGTCCACCTCGGTCAGGAGGATCTGGCCGAAGCCGACCTTGCAATCATCAAGGCGGCCGGCGTGCGGCTCGGCATCTCGACGCATGACGAGGCGGAACTCGCCATTGCGCTCGCGGCCGAGCCTGACTACGTGGCGCTCGGGCCTATCTGGGAGACCAAGCTCAAGGTCATGAAATGGGGGCCCCAGGGCCTCGACCGCGTCGGGGCTTGGAAGCGGAGAATTGGCGATTTGCCGCTCTGCGCTATCGGCGGAATCACGCCCGAGCGGGCGCCAGGCGTCCTCGCAGCGGGAGCGGATTGCGTCGCCGTGATTACCGATTTCTTCACGCATCCGGATCCAGAAAAGAGGGTCCGTCAATGGCTTAGCTGGGCGGAAGAAGTACGCCCCACGTGAGCGGCCGAACGAATTTCCGTCCCCGTCGTTATTGAGTGCATCGGGCGCTCATATGGCTTGTTTGTGACAAGCCGAGCGCCGAAATTGCTTGAGCGTCTCACCAAGGGCCTCCATGGCGTATCGATTGAAGTTGAAGGAGCCGCTGACCAAGGGCGTGCGCCGTATTGCGGGCGAGCAGCTTGGGAACGCGGCTGCCCGGCTTGAAGGCGGCTCCAATCCCGAGACGAGCGTGCACGAGGCACGAAAGAGCCTGAAGCGCACGCGAGCCCTGCTCCGCCTCATTCGACCGGGCCTTGGCGAGACGGATTTCCGCAAGGCCAATGCGCGCCTCAGGGACATTGCCCGCAGCCTCTCGGCGGCCCGCGATCGCGATGTGGTTCGTGGCCTTCTCAAGAGCCTCGAGGAAGCCAAGCCATCCCTGGCCAAAGCGGCGGGGCGTCTTCGCGCTCTGCTCGACGATGCGCCGGCCATCGCCAACGGCTCGGGCGCGTCTCAGCGCAACGTGGCCGACGCGCTGCACGAGATCGATGCCATGCGGCGCGAACTTGGCGATATCGCGCTCCATCCGGCGAGCTTCGACACCATCGTGGCCGGTCTCACGAAAAGCCATCGGGCAGGCCGCAAGGCGCTCGCGCGCGCACGAGCGAACCCGGAAGAGACCGAGGCGCTGCATGACCTGCGCAAGGCGGCGCAGGCCTATTGGCGCCAGATGATCCTCATCCAGCAAGCCTGGCCGGAAGCCTGCCTTGCGCGCGCGGCCGCAGCAAAATCCGTCGCCGATCTGCTGGGGCATGACCACGACGTCGCCCTGCTCGATGCTGTTCTGGCCGGACCGGAAGGGCAGTCATTGACCGCAGCCGAGCGACGCACGCTGGCTCGGTACTGTGCCGGGCGTCATAGTGAGCTCAGGGCGGAGGCTCTGCCCAAGGCCGAGCTCCTTTTTATCGAGAAATCCGACCAGCTTGGTGCCCGCGTGAGGGCGCTTTGGGATTCAGCGCAGGAGGCCTTGCGCGTGCATCCTCGCGCCGAGGCGAGGAGCGAGGCGGCGGAGGATCGCCGTTCGTCGTGAATGTTCCGAGAGTGGCGGAAATATAGCTGTGGGCGCGCATGGCGGTCATGAGCGTGCGCTGAGAGACAGCCTTGCCGGAATCCCCTAGATTGCGGCCGTTCTAGCGGTTCCGGCCCGCGCAACGGTCGCCGGAACACCTCCCGCGATCATCGGCCATCTACCTGCGCAACGGGGCATCCGAAGCCGTGACAAGCGAAGCCGTACACACTGCGCCGGTAGACCGGCGCCGCATTCTGACGGCCGTCGCGGGGCTCGGTACCACGCAGATCATCGGCTGGGGAACGACGTTCTCGAGCCTCACCATCTTCGGCACGACGATCGGAACCGATCTCGCTCTTTCCCGTGAGGCGATCTTCGGTGGCATCACGATCATGCTGCTGGCAAGCGCCCTCGTAGCGCCGCGGGTCGGGCGATACGCGGATCAGAGGGGCGCCCGCTCGGTGATGATGACGGGATCGTTGCTGGTAGCACTGGCGATGATCGCGCTTGCCTTCACGCAGGGTGTCGTCACCTACCTGCTGGCCTGGGTGCTCGTCGGGCTCGCCATGCCGATGATGCTGGCCAATACCGCGCTCGTCGGCCTCGTGCAGATCGTCGGGGCGAACGCACGCCAGGCCATCACCGGCCTCATGCTCATGAGCGGGCTGACCGGCACTGTCTTCCTGCCGCTCAATGCGATGCTCATCGACAGTATCGGTTGGCGCAACGCCTATCTCTGTTTCGCTCTGCTGCATCTTCTGGTGTGCCTGCCGATCCATGCGCTCATCCTGATGCGGCATGCGCCTGCCGAGGCGCCGCGGGCACGTTCGTCCGGCGACCTCACGATCGACGGCATTCTGCCGCCCGAGAAGCGGGTCACAGCCTTCGTGATGCTCACCATCTGGTCGTGCGCGGAAGGGCTCATCGTCTGGGGCCTCTACATGCAGATCATCGATGTGCTCAAGGGCATGGGGCTCTCGGCCGTTGCCGCAGTCGGCGTGTGGGCTATCGTTGGCCCGGCGCAGGCCTCGGCCCGGTTCGGTGAGCTGATCTTCGGCGGCCGCTATTCCATTCTGACGACGGCGTTGCTTTCTTCGGCGCTGAGCTGCAGCAGTTTCTTCCTCATCCTGCCCTTTGGCGGCTCGGTCGTGACGGCGGCGGCCTTCTCGATCTGCCTGGGGCTCGGCCACGGCTTCTATGCGATCGCGCGCAATACCTTGCCGCTCTTGCTCTTCGGCGTGCGCGAATACGGCACCTATCTCGGCCGCATGATGCTGCCGCAGAGCATCGTCAATGCGGTGTCGCCGATCATATTCGCAACCCTGATCGCACGCTTCGATCCGACGAGCGCGCTCTGGCTCGCGGGCACGGCGGCATTTGCCGGCTTCGCGTCCGTGCTCATGCTCGTGCGCACCTGCCGGACCTAAATCTCGAAGAGATAACCAAGGGAGCGCTTTAGCCGCTCAGCGCGAGCGACCGTGCTTGATTTCTCCGCCGACCCGTTGCCTCAATGGCCGCGCGTCTTCCGCACTTGTGACGAGGAACGAGAATGCCAGAGCAGGACGAGAGTGGCGAGCTGACAGCCATCATTACAGGGGCGGGGTCCGGTATCGGCCAAGCTACCGCCATCCTCCTGCTCGAGCGCGGATGGAACGTTGCCGCACTCGATCTTCATCGGAAGGGCTTGGCCGAACTCGAAGCTCGCGGTGCTGGTGCCCGCCTGTTCGTGCGCGAATGCGATGTGGCGGATGAGGCTCAGGTTACGGCTATCGTAAGCGATGTCGCTTCCCGGTTCGGCCGCATCGACGGCGTTGTCAACTCGGCCGGTATGGCCGCCGACAAGCACGTCTTCGACACGTCTGCCGAGCTCTTCCGAAAGATCCTCGACGTCAACGTGGTCGGGACGTTCCTGCTCGGACGCGAGGCCGCGCGACATATGGCCAAAGCGGGCCGCGGCGCGATCGTCAACGTGGCCTCGATCTCGGGCCTCAGGGGCTCCAAGGGGCGCTCTGCATATGGGGCATCGAAGGGCGCGGTCGTCAACCTGACGCAGGTTATGGCGAACGACCTTGCGCCGCACGGCATCCGCGTAAATGCCGTTGCGCCTGGGCCCGTCGAGACGCCGATGGTCAAGGCGTTGCATACCGCCGCTGACCGCGCCCTCTACAACCGCTATGTCCCGATGAGGCGCTATGCCGAGCCGCGCGAGATCGCGAGCGTCATCCATTTCCTTCTCGACGAAAGCCAGTCGAGCTTCGTGACGGGCGAGATCATCGCGGTCGACGGCGGCTATCGCGGCGCCGGGATCATCGTCGATCCGACCTAAGTAGGGCTTCTACACAAGAGACACATGCCCCGCTATCGCATCACCATCGAGTATGACGGCACGCCGTTCATCGGCTGGCAGGTCCAGGCCGACGGCACCTCCGTGCAGGGACGACTGTCCGAGGCCATCCACAAGCTCGGCGGCGAGACGGTCGACGTGCGCGGCGCAGGGCGGACGGATGCGGGCGTGCACGCACTCGGTCAGGTCGCGCATTTCGACCTCGTGCGGGACTGGCCGGCGGATACCGTGCGGGACGCGGTGAACTTCCATTTGCGGCCCGCGCCGATCACCATTCTCGACTGCACGGTCATTGGTGAGGGCTTCGACGCCCGCTTCAGCGCCGTTGCACGCCACTATCGCTACCGCATTCTCGCGCGCCGCGCGCCGCCGGCGCTCGATCGTGATCGCGTATGGTGGGTGCCGCGCCCGCTCGATGCGGGGGCCATGGCTGCTGCGGCGCCGGCCTTGCTCGGCAAACATGATTTCACGACATTCCGCGCTGCCGGTTGTCAGGCGCGCTCGCCGGTCAAGACGCTCGATCGGCTTGATGTGACGCAGGTTGGCGATGAGATCCGCGTGGAGGCCTCGGCGCGCTCCTTCCTGCATCATCAGGTGCGCTCGATCGTTGGCAGCCTGAAGCATGTCGGCGAAGGGAAATGGCCCGTGAGCGAGATGGCAGCCGCGCTCGCCGCGAAGGATCGCAGCCGCTGCGGCGCGCTGGCGCCGTCGCGCGGACTCTATCTCGTGCGCGTCGACTATCCACCGGGGCCGTTCCCGCCGCTCCCGTCGCATTAAATTGCGTTCGCACGGAATAGCAACGCAATCCCCTTCCCCCTTGTGGGGATGAACAAGGTCGGTGGCCTTCGCTAACCCTTGAGCATTTGATCAATCATCTCGCCCGCCGTGCCGAGGTAGTGCGCGGGATCGACGACACGGGCGAGATCCGACCCCTGGATGTGCTGGGTAACGTCGGCGCGCTTCTCCAACTGTTCGAGCAGCGTCGTTCCATTGTTGAGTGCCTCTCGACAGCACTCGTAGACGATGTCATGGGCGGCGCCGCGCCCCGTGTACGGTGCGAGTGCCATCATCGCGGCCTCGGCAACGATCAGGCCGCCGGTAATGTCGAGATTACGGCGCATGCGATCGCCATCGACGATCAGCCCTTCGAGCATGAAGCGGGCCTGATGGAGCGCGCCGGCCGTCGCGATGAACGCGCGCGGCAGTGCAATCCATTCGAGATGCCACGGTCCCGTCGCGCGTTCGTGATCGGCTGCCATCGCATCGAGCAGCAGGCCGGCATCGGAGCGCACGGCCTTCGCAATGGCAAGGATCATCTCGCAGGAAATGGGATTGCGCTTCTGCGGCATGGTCGAGGAGCCGCCGCGCCCTTTCACAAATGGCTCGAAGGCCTCGCCAACTTCCGTCTGCATCATCAGCATGACATCGGTCGCGATCTTGGCGAGACCACCGGAGAGAATCGCCAGCGCGCCGCCGACCTCCGCTATCGTGTCGCGCGCCGCGTGCCATGTGATGTCCGGCTGCGCGAGATTGAGTTCTTCCGCGAGTGCGGCCTGCACTTTGAGGCCATCGCCGCCGAGCGACGCGAGCGTGCCGGCCGCGCCCGAGAACTGGACGACGAGAAGGCGCTTGCGCAATTCGGCCAGCCGTTGCTTGTCGCGACGCACGCTCGAAAGCCACACGGCCGCCTTGTAGCCGAACGTCACGGGCAGTGCGTGCTGCATATGCGTGCGGCCCGCCATGACGGTATCGCGATGCTTTGCGGCAAGCGCCTCCAGGGCCCGCGCGACGGCATGAAGCTCATCGTCGATGATGTCGAGCGCCGCGCGGAGCTGGAGCACGGTCGCGCTGTCCATGATGTCCTGCGTGGTGGCGCCCCAGTGCACGTAGCGACCGGCCTCGCCGCACTGCTTGGCCATCTGATGGACGATGCCGATGATCGGATAGCCGACGATATCGGTTTCCGCCTTGAGCTTGGCGAGGTCGAGCTTGCTCGCATCCGCGTTTGCCGCGATCTCCTTCGCTGCTTCCGCGGGGATGACGCCGACGCGTCCCTCGGCCTTGGCGAGCGCCACCTCGACCTCGACATAGCGGGCAACCAGCGCCTCGTCGCTCCACACGGCGCGCATGGCCGGCGTGCCGAAGAAATCGCGATAGATGGCGGAATCGAAGACGGTCGAGGGCATGGGGGTGCGGCGTCCTATGTGAATCGAGACAATTCTTGCGTCGCGCTCAGGTCTTGGCCTTGCCGCTGAGCGATCGATAGACTTGCACGACTTGGCTGTCGTCCTGCTGGCCGAGGCCCATGCCGGCGGCCGCCAGATACTGCTGGTGCGCAGTGGCGGCGATCGGCAGGCCCATGCGCAGCGCGCGACCGGAATCGAGCACGAGGCCGAGGTCCTTGACGAAAATCTCCACGGCGCTGGTGACCACATTGTCGTAGTCGATCATGCGCGGCCCGCGCGCCTTGAGCATCCAGCTTCCGGCGGCCGACCCGGTCAGCAGGTCATAGGCGACTTTCGTGTCGACGCCGGCGCGCTCGGCGAAGGCGATGGCTTCCGCAGCAACGGCCAGATTAGCACCGGCCATGAGCTGATTGACGATCTTCATCGCCGAGCCCTGGCCGGGCTTCTGTCCAAGATAGAAGAGATTGGAGCCCATGGCCTCGAGCAGGGGGCGCGACGCATCGAACGTCGCCTGTGGCGCGGCTGCCATGATCGTGAGCGTGCCGCCCTTGGCGCCGGTGACGCCGCCCGATACAGGGGCATCAACGAATTTGCGCCCGCTCGCCTCCACGCGCGCCGCGATGGCCTCGACGCGCGATGGCGCGCATGTCGACATCAGAATGACGGTGCCGCCTGCCGGAAGCGCTTCCAGCGCGCCATTATTGAAAAGGACGTTCTCGGCCTGCTCGGCATTGACGACCATCAGCACGAGCGCCTCGGCGCCCTTGGCCGCCTCTGCAGCGCTTGCGGCGGCGTGCCCGCCGTTCTTCACCAGGCGGTCGATGGCTTCGCGCCGAACGTCGTAGCCGACGACGCGCCACTGCTTCGAGACCAGCGTCTCCGCCATCTCCGCCCCCATGGCACCGAGGCCGACGAATCCAATCGTTGCAGGCATGGTTCCTCCCGGATGTCTGGCCGGACCTGGACTGGCCGGCACGTTCGATAGGTTTCTACTGCGCAGTCTCTACGGGTTAAAGCGCTGCGTTGACTTGCGCTGCATTGCACCGATGAACAGTACGCGAACGGCCCTTGCGCTCGCCAAAATGGCGGTCCAACATGCCCGAGCGCGATCGCCTCACACGGGTGCGATAGGGCACTATGTGAGGCGTGAAACGCGCTCTGAACTTAAGTTTGGAGCATGATTCATGTTTCAGATGGCTTTGCCGCGCAATCCCGTCTGAAATGATCATGCTCCAGGCCGCGCAGCCTCAACTCAGGCGCGGGGCGCGGCACACGTCCTTGCGCCTGAGCGACAAGGAGGAAACCATGGGGCTTGAACCCAACGGCAGTGCAACGCGCAGCGCCCGCGCCATCGCGATCCTTGGTCCCTACCTCTCCGGCAAGACGACACTCCTCGAAGCCATCCTCGCCCGCACCGGCGCCGTAACGCGCCAGGGCGCGATCGCGGACAAGAACACGGTCGGCGACAGCGTGCCGGAGGCGCGCGACCATGGCATGAGCGTCGAGGTCAACGTCGCCGACATCGATTTCCTCGGCGACCGCTTCACGTTCATCGACTGCCCCGGCTCGATCGAGTTCCAAGCCGAGGCGAACGCCGTCCTCGCCGGCTGCGATGCGGCGGTCGTCGTTTGCGAGCCTGATCCCAAGCGCGTGCCTGCGCTGCAGCTTATTCTCAAGCAGCTCGAGGATCGTGGCATTCCCCATTTCCTCTTCCTCAACAAGATCGACAGTTTCGAGACGCCCGTGCGCGAGATCCTGCCCATGCTGCAGCCGGCGAGCGCGAAGCCGCTCGTGCTGCGCCAGATCCCCGTCTGGGAGAACGGCATCGCGACAGGTTTCGTCGATCTCGCCCTCGAACGGGCTTTCGTCTACCGCGAGCACGCGCCCTCCGAAGTCGTTCCGATGCCGGAAGCGCTCGAATCTCGGAAGCAGGAGGCGCGCTTCCACATGCTCGAGCAACTCGCCGACTACGACGACGAGCTCATGGAGCAGTTGCTGGGCGACATGCAGCCCCCGCGTGACAGGATCTTCGAGGATCTCGCCAAGGAAACGCGGGAGGGCTTGATCTGTCCGGTGCTGCTTGGCTCGGCGGAGAACGGCAACGGCATCGTGCGGCTTCTCAAAGCGCTGCGCCACGAGGCGCCGTTCGTTTCGAGTACAACGGATCGCATCGGGCTTGGTGATGCCAAGTCGGCCGTGCAGATCCTCAAGACGGTTTACACGGCGCATGGCGGCAAGCTGTCGATTGCGCGCGTGCTTGCGGGCGACCTTCCTGATGGGGCGACGCTCTACGGCCCGCGTGGCGACGACCGTGTAGCCGGCGTCTTCTCTTTGCTGGGTCAGGAGGCGCGTAAGCTCGCGAGCGCCAGGCGGGGCGACACCGTCGCGCTCGGCCGGCTCGAAAGTGCGCGCACGGGCGACACGCTCTCCACGGAGAAGAGCGGCATTACGCAACTCGAGCTGCCCGAGCAGGCCGCGCCCGTATACGGCCTCGCCATCGAACTCAAGGACCGCAAGGACGAGGTCAAGCTCAGCGCAGCGCTTGCGAAGCTCATGGAGGAGGATCCTTCCGTCAGGCTCGATCATTCAGCGGAGACGCATCAGATGGTGCTCTGGGGCCAGGGCGAGATGCACTTGCGCGTCGCCATGGAGCGCCTGAAGCGGAAGTATGGCATCGAAGCGGGGACGCGCCGGCGCCAGATACCCTACAAGGAGACGATCAAGGGCAGCGTTTCGATCCGGGGCCGGCACAAGAAGCAATCGGGCGGGCACGGCCAGTTCGGCGATGTGGTGGTCGAGATCAAGCCGCTGCGCCGCGGCGAGGGCTTCCAGTTCGACGACACGATCACGGGCGGCGTGGTGCCGAAGCAGTTCATTCCCTCGGTCGAGATCGGCGTGCGGGACTATCTCCAGCACGGGCCGCTCGGCTTCCCGGTGGTGGATGTCGCCGTGACGCTGACGGACGGCTCCTATCACAGCGTCGACAGCTCGGACATGGCCTTCCGCCAGGCCGGCCGCCTCGCGATGTCGGAGGGCATGCCGAAATGCGGCCCCGTGCTGCTCGAGCCGGTGATGTCCGTCGAGATCGTGGTGCCGTCGGAGGCGACGTCACGCATCAATGCGATGATCTCGCAGCGGCGCGGGCAGATACTCGGCTTCGACGCGCGTCCTGATTGGCCGGGCTGGGATGTCGTTCAGGCGCGCGTGCCCGAGACGGAAATCCAGGATCTGATCGTCGAGCTGCGTTCGGCGACGGCTGGTGTCGGCACCTTCGTAGCGAGGTTCGATCATCTCGCCGAGCTGACCGGGCGTCTCGCGGATCAAGTGATGGCCGCGCAGAAGGAAGCGGCGGCGTAGCTTTTTGCTTGCCGCGGGCTGCTGGGAAGAGGTGCTTCGCCTTCATGCATCGTGCCATGCCCGCGGCGGTCATAGCGAGAGGTCGGGAAATTGCCGCGAGCGCGACATGTCCCTTCTCCCCGCAAAGGCGGGGAGAAGGAAGAGACTACCGCATCAAAAACAGCGGGCATTCGAGCGCCGCCACGAGGTCGCGCAAGTCACCATGCGCCGGCACGAGAATGCCGCCGAAATGGCCAATCAGGAATCCCGCCTTGAGACGGCGGATAACCTCGGCGAGCGCGGCAGGCGCACCCCGATCGATCTGATAGGAAATGAGGGTGACCTTCGATTGCGTGCCGAGCGCGAGCCGAACCTGCTCATCGAGCCCCTGGCCGCGTTCCGCGCCATCGGCGAGCAGCATGACCATAACCTCGGCGCCGGTCACACCGGCCATGCGCTCGGCAGCCCGCAGCATGGGCGGAAGATGATCGGGGCTCTCGACAACGGCGATCACCGGGCCTGCCGTACGCCGCGCCTTCGGGCCGACGAGCATCAAGCCCGTGTAGCCGGCGACATTCGCGAACAGCTCGCGGACTCGCAGTCCCTGGCCCGGCGCCAGGACGTCCGCCAGCGCGACGACGTTCCACGGCCCGTCCTCGGCACAGGCCTTGGCCAGCGCCTGCACAGGATCATCGCGCACCACGCGGGCCCTAAGCGGCACGTTGGCGGCGTGTGCCAGTGCTTCCACGCGGCGGCGCAGCGCGCGTGCCGTGAGCTGAAGGTCGTGCTCCATGGCCTCGCGTGAGAGGGCACGGCGTGCGCCCGTCAGCGAGATCTCGCGCGCGAAGGGATAGCTGGCCATGTCGTAGAGCTGGAGGTCCTCGACGAAAAGGCTCTCGATCTCGGAGTGGAAGGCCTGGGCAATGCGCACGGCCGCCTCGAGCGCGACCGCGTTCGGATGCCCTGATGTGAGGTGCAGTACGACCCGCCCGCGCTGCTCGCCGGCTTCCGCAACGTGCATGATCATGACGACGGCTTTCCGCTGTCGCTGTTCGTGATGGCGCCATCACCGGACTCGGTGCGGCGCGCAAAGGCCCGGCCTCGCTCGGCAAAGCCGCGCAGCTTGTCCTCCACCTTCCGGTTGATGCTGCCGGCCTCGAATTCTCCATCCGCCCCGCGGGCGCCTGCCTTGACCCCGGTCAATATCTCGATGCCCTGATCGATGGTGTCGACGGCGTGGATCGCGAATTTGCCGTCCTTCACGGCCTGGACGACATCCTCGCGCAGCATGAGGTGCTGCACGTTGGACCTTGGAATGAGCACGCCCTGCTCGCCGGTGAGCCCACGCGCCTTGCAGACGTCGAAGAAGCCTTCGATCTTCTCGTTCGCACCGCCGATCGCCTGCACGTCGCCCCACTGATTGACCGAGCCGGTGACGGCATAGGACTGCTTGATCGGCACTTCGGAGAGCGCCGAGAGCAGCGCATAGAGCTCGGCAGAGGACGCGCTGTCGCCGTCGACGCCGCCATAGGACTGCTCGAAGACGAGCGTTGCCGCGAGTGCCAGCGGCACATCGAGCGCGTAGCGCCCGGCGAGAAAGCCCCAGAGGATCATCACGCCCTTGGTGTGCAGCGCACCGCCGAGCTTGGCTTCGCGCTCGATGTCGGTCACGCGGCCCGAGCCCATGCGCACGCGCGCGCTGATGCGGCTCGGCCGTCCGAAGGCGAAATCGCCGAGCTGGAGGACGGCGAGGCCATTGATCTGCCCCACCTTCGCGCCGGTCGTATCGACGAGCACAATCTGGCGCTCGATGGTCTCCTGAGCGCGATCGCGCAGGCGATCTGAGCGCTGGACATTCTCCTCGATGGCCTGGGCGACGTCGGCACGCGTGGTCACGTCGCGCCCGGCCTGCGATGACCAGTAGTCGGCCTCGCGCACGAGGTCTGCGATGCGGCCGATTTCGATCGAGAGCTTTTCCCGGTCGGCGGCAAGTCGCGCCCCTTCCTCGATGATGCGGGCAACGGCCGAGGCATCGAGCGGCTTCAGCTTGTGCTCGGCGACGATGGACGCGATCAGCCGGGCATAAGCCTGATCGTTCTCGGTAGAGCGTACGATCGAATCGTCGAAATCCGCCTGGACCTTGAAGAAGCGCGAGAAATCGGGATCGGCAGCGGCGAGCAGATAGTAGAGCTCGCGGTCGCCGAGCAGGACGACCTTGGTGTCGAAAGGAATGGGCTCGGGATCGAGAGACTGAGTCGACATGAGACCCGACATCTCGGATGGCTGCTCGATGCGAATTTCCTGCGCCTTGATCGTGCGCTTCAGTGCCTCCCACGCGAAGGGAGACATCAGCAGCTTGCGCGCGTCGATCATCAGATAGCCGCCGTTCGCCTTGTGCAGCGCGCCCGGCTTGATGAGCAGGAAGTCCGTCACGAGCGCGCCCATCTGGGCAATGTGCTCGACGCGGCCGATGAGATTGCCGTAGGTCGGATTCAGCTCCTCGACGAGCGGCGCCACCGGCGGATCGTCCCCGCCGTGCGAGACCATGGGATTGACCATGTAGCGGCGGAAGCGGGCGTCGCGCGCCGTATCGACCGACTGCTTGACGATCTCGTTCTCTTCCCCCGTGGACATCAGGAAGAGGCCGACGTTGCGGATGAGATCGCGGCCGACGGCGTCGAGATAGGCGAGGACTTCCGGCTGGTCGGCGAAGGCGGCGGCGAGGTCGTCGAGCGCTTCGTGCACACCGAGCGCGGCGATCTCCTCGTTGAGCTCGCTCAGCTTCGCCCGGCGCTGCTTGTCGGTCTTGGGCAGCTTCTCGATGATCTCCGCAAGCTCTTTCTGCAAGGCCTCGATGCGCTGCTCGATCTGCTTGCGCATGGCTTCGGGCAGCGTGTTGAAGACCTCGGGCTTGACGATCTTGCCCTCGTGCATTGGCGCCATGGCGAAGCCAGTGGGCGTGCGTAGGATGGTGATGTTCTGGCTGTTGGCCTTGGCATTCAGCCCCTCGAATGCCTGCTCCTGACCGGAACGGAACTCCTCGTCGATGGCGCGCCGGCGCGCCTGGTAGTCCTCGCCCTCGAACATGGCGGGGAGCGTATTCCGCAGCTCGTCGATGGCACCGATCATGCCCTTGGCAAGGGCTCGCGCACGCCCCGGCGGCAGCTTCAGCGCGCGCGGGCGGTTCGGCGTCTCGAAATTGTTGACGTAGACCCAGTCGGGCGGGATCGGCAGGTCCTTGAGCTTGCGCTCGAGGTGCTGGCGAACGGCCGTGGTCTTGCCCGAGGCCGCAGGCCCAAGCACGAAGATGTTGAAGTCGTGGCTCGCCATATTGGCGCCGAACTGGATGGCCTTGAGGGCACGGTCCTGGCCGATGAGGCCGCGCGCCGGTTCGAGCTCGGAGGTCGTCTTGAAGCCGAGGGCCGCCGGATCGACGGCCCGCCTCAGCTCCGTGATGGCGAGCGGCGTGTGCGATTGGGCAGGTACCGGGGCCTGACCATTGGCCGCATTGGTGGCCGCAGGGCTGTCTTTCTCGGCTTTATCGGCCTTGGAGGGCTGTGATTTCCAGAAGGCCATGCAACGTTACTCCTCGCCTTACTCCGCGTCCGTCCACCCGCCCGCGCCCGAGGTGCCACGGAGAAAATCGCACCCGCGCCACGCGGTCAACCCATCGCTTGCCGGGGCGTTCCTCAGGCCGGCCGGGCGGTCGGCTCTGCGGTCCCGGTTGCGCCTTCCTGCGGGGTGGCCCGCTCGGTTCGGCTCTCGAGGTAGGCCTCGCTGCGCATCTCGATCAGGCGGCTCACCGTGCGCTCGAACAGCACGGCCGCATCGCCCGCCGGGTAGAGGTCCTGCGGCTCGGCTTCGGCCGAGGCGATGAGCCCGATGCGATTGTCATAGAGCGTATCGATCAGGTTGATGAACCGGCGCGCCTCGTTGCGCTTTTCCGGTGGCAACTTGGGAATGCCTTCGATGATGACGGTGTGGAAGGCATGGGCAATGTGGAGGTAGTCGAGAGGCCCGAGCGGCTTTGCGCAGAGGTCATCGAACGTAAAATACGCGACACCCCGCGCTGCCTCGGGAACGGTCAAGGTGCGCCCCTTGACGTCAAGCGTCATCGGCTTGCCTTTCCAGACGCCCGTGAGCCGCGTGAAGGCGGCCCTCAGCGCCCGGCGGGGATCCGAATTGGCCGGCGTGAAATAGAGCGGCTGGCCGGCGAGCTTCTCGAGCCGAAAATCCTTGGCGGCGCCGAGCTCGATCACCTCCATGTGCTTTTCAATGAGATCGATCGACGGCAGGAAGAGCTGGCGGTTGAGGCCGTTCAGGTAGAGCCCGCGCGGCGGCTGATTTGATGTCGCGACCATGACAACCTGACGATCGAAGAGGCCCTTGAAGAGGCGTCCGAGGATCATCGCGTCGGCAATGTCCGTCACGTGCAATTCGTCGAAGCAGAGGAGCTGCGCCTCATCGGCGATGCCGTTTGCGACAAACGGCAGGGGATCACCGTCGACTTTCTTGCGCGCCATGCCGATGCGGTCGTGCGTCTCGGCCATGAACTCATGGAAGTGAATGCGTTTCTTGGGCGCGAATTGAACGGTATCGAAGAAGAGATCCATGAGCATGGTTTTACCGCGGCCAACCTTGCCATGGATGTAGAGCCCTCGGGGGGCTGGTCGCTTGGCGGCAAATAGATTGGAAAGCTTCCAGCCACCGTTTACCGGGCGCCAGTCCTTCAGCTCGGCCGCGAGCGCATCGAGGCGGGCGGCAACGGCGGCCTGGGCGCTGTCGTAGCTCGTTTCACCGGCTTCGACGCGCGTAGTGTATCGGGCAAGGGGGCTTGCGCTCATGATCTCGGCGTGCGGGCAGGACCGTTTGGATTTCGGACGATCTTCGGATTCCAGCCGTCGGCGGCAGAATGCCCGCGTCGGTAGGGTCGATTGCTTGTTCAGCTAACGGCTCCTGCGGGCAGGGTCAAGCACCCGTGCAGACGACCCGTGGCGGGCGCAACGCGGGGTGGCAGGCGTGCCTCGCTTTGCCGTCGCCGAACACACGCAAGAGGCCTAATGGCTTACCAAAGTGGGACAATAAGGTGCTGGACGTTCTGAATGAAACGCGGCAAGCTCTCTGCCAAGGCTGTGGGTGCTCGCGTTATGCGCGGGCGTACAATGCGGCCAAAGAGCGAGACACTGGCATGCAGATGCTGCCTGTCGAGGGAGGGAATGAGTGGTAGCTGTTGTCGAGCCCGCTACGGCGCGGCGCGGGGCTGTGCCGTCCGCGCCACCGTTACTGAGCGTCAGAAACGTCTGCGTACGCTTTGGCGGTATTGTTGCGCTCGACGGGATCACCTTCGACATACGGAGCGGTGAGATCGCTGGCCTGATAGGGCCCAACGGCGCCGGCAAGACGACGCTCTTCAATTGCCTCTCCCGCCTCTACATCCCTAATGACGGCGACATCCTCTTCGAGGGCCACTCGATCCTCGCCTCGCCGCGCCATGAGATCCCGAGCCTCGGTCTCGGCCGCACCTTCCAGAACGTTGCGCTATTCGACCGCCTGAGCGTGCTCGACAACGTCAAGGTCGGCTGCCACAGCCAGAGCTCCTCCGGCTTTCTCGCGACGGCGCTGAGGCTCCCGGGCGTCACGGCGGAGGAGGAGAGCATCACCGCCCGGGCCTGGGAGCTCATCGAGTTCATGGACCTCAAGCCGTTCGCGGCCATGCCCGCAGGCCCGCTGCCCTTTCCGATCCGCAAGCGCGTCGAACTCGCCCGTGCGCTGGCGGCAAGCCCCAAGCTCCTCCTTCTCGATGAGCCGGCAGCCGGCCTCAATCATGAGGAGATCAGCGTGCTCGAGGCCCAGATCCGGCGCGTGCGGGATCTCCAGAAGGTGACCGTGCTGCTCGTCGAGCACCACATGAGCCTCGTCATGGCCGTGTCGGACAAGGTCGTCGCGATCGATTTCGGCCGCAAGATCGCGGAAGGAACGCCGGCCGAGGTTCAGCGCGATCCCGAAGTGATCAAGGCCTATCTCGGCACGGGGGCCGAGGCATGAGCAATATCCTGGAGGTCAAGGATCTCAAGGCTTACTACGGCCCGTCTCAGGCGCTGCACGGCATCAGCTTCTCGCTCGTCCAGGGTGGCATCACCACGCTGCTCGGCGCCAATGGTGCCGGCAAGACGACGACGCTGAGGGCCATCTGCGGCATGGTGCGCGCGGAGGGCTCCGTGCTGATCGACGGGGAGCCAGTCACGGGCAAGCCGACCGAGGCCGTGGTCCGTCTCGGTGTCGGACATGTCCCGGAGGGCCGGGGCACGTTCACCGAACTCAGCGTCGAGGAGAACCTGCGCGTCGCCGCCTATACCCGGCGCGACCGCTCCGCCGTCGCGCGCGACCTCGAGATGGTCTTCACTTATTTCCCGCGCCTCAAGGAGCGCATAGCGCAGCAGGCGGGCACGCTCTCGGGCGGTGAGCAGCAGATGCTCGCGATCTCACGCGCGCTTATGCTCGGGCCGCGCCTCATGCTGCTCGACGAGCCATCGTTCGGCCTCGCGCCGCTCATCGTGCAGGAGATCTTCCGCATCATGCGCCGCATCAACGAGGAGGCGAAGGTCTCGATGCTGCTCGTCGAGCAGAACGCGGCGCTGGCGCTCGAGCTTGCGGACCATGCCTACGTGCTCGAGACCGGGCGCGTCGTGATGTCGGGAACTTCGGCGGATGTGAAGTCGGACGAGCAGATTCGCAAGTCCTATCTCGGATACTGAAATCGGCAGGCTGGACATCGGATCGATATGGAGCAGCTCCTTCAGCAGGTGGCATCGGGACTGGCGAACGGCGCGATCTATGCGCTGCTCGCGCTTGCGCTGGTCATGATCTTCGTTTCGACGAACCATATCAATTTCGCGCAGGGCGAAATGGCGATGTTCAGCGCCTTCATCTGCTGGCAGTTTATCGATTGGGGCTATCCATTCTGGATCGCGCTTCCTGCGACCATGCTCTTCTCGTTCACGGTCGGCGTGCTGATCGAACGCATCATCCTCAGACCGCTACACACTGCGCCCCTCCTGTCAGTGGTGGTCGTCTTCATCGGCCTTCTGGCGATCTTCCACTCGCTTGCCGGCGCGATCTGGACCCACACCATCAAGCCATTCCCGTCGCCCTTTCCGGACGTGTCGTTCGCGGGCTCGGGGATCATCGGCTTCCATCAGATCGGCATGATCCTGGTTTCGGTCGGCATGCTGGTCCTGCTCTTCTGCTTCTTCCGCTTCACGTCGCTGGGGCTTGCCATGCGGGCTGCGGCGCTGAACGCCACCTCTGCGCGGCTCGTCGGCATCAACGTCGACTGGATGCTCGCGCTTGGCTGGGGCCTTGCTGCGACCGTCGGCTCTGTCGCAGGCGTCCTGGTTGCCCCGGTCGTCTATCTGGAGCCGAACATGATGGCCGGCATCCTGCTCTATGGATTTGCCGGTGCGCTCGTCGGCGGCATTTCGAGCCCGGGCGGCGCCGTCGCCGGCGGCTTCATCGTAGGCGTGCTCGAGAACATGGTGGCCTATCTCGGCAATCAGCTGGAGCGCGCGACCGGCGTCTATCTCATCGGCAATGGCGAGAAACTGACCGTGGCGCTGCTGATCGTCATAACGGTGCTCACCCTGAAGCCGTCCGGCCTCTTCGGGCACGTTACGGTCAAGAGGGTCTGAGCATGGCGACGACAATGACGAGCGACAGACCTGCCAACAATGCGGAGCGCGCCGCGGGCGCTGGACTGCCGGCAGCGCAGGCGTCCGTGCCGAAGTGGATCTGGCTCGGCGTTATCATCGCTGCCCTTCTGCCACTGGCGGGCGGGGAAAACGGCTTTATCTCGAACTTCTACTTTCTGCAGCTCTCGCTGATGATCGTCTACTCGATCGCAGTGCTCGGCCTCAATCTGCTGACCGGTTTCAACGGTCAGATCTCGCTCGGCCACGGCGCGTTTTTCGCAGTCGGCGCCTACGTCACGGCAATCCTCATCGATCGCTACGAGATGCACTATCTGGCGACGCTGCCGCTCGCGATGCTGGCGTGCTTCGTGATTGGCTACCTCTTCGGCCTGCCGGCGCTTCGACTCGAGGGGCACTACCTGGCGCTCGCGACCTTTTCGCTCGCCATCGCGGTGCCGCAGTTCCTCAAGTATCGCCACTTCGAGCCCTTCACGCATGGCGTCCAGGGTATCAACATCTTTAAACCCGATCCGCCCTTCGGACTGCCGCTCAGTCCGGATCAGTGGCTGTATCTAATTGTTCTGGCGTGTGCGGTGGTCATGTTCATCGTTGCTCGCAACATCGTGCGCAGTCGCATGGGACGGGCGATGATGGCGATCCGCGACCAGCCGCTCGCCGCCGACACCATGGGCATCAATTCGGCGCGGACGAAATCGATCACCTTCGGCATCAGCGCACTCTACGTAGGCCTTGCCGGCGCGCTCCATGCCATCATCTTCGAGTTCGTCTCGCCCGACAGCTTCCGCTTCGAGCTGTCGATTGCGATCCTCGTTGGCGCGGTGATCGGCGGCGTCGCGACGCTGTCCGGCGCGGTCGTCGGCGGCTTCTTCGTCCAGTTCATCGAGAAGTACGCTGATGCCGCGACCAAATGGGTCACATCGACCTTTCATCTGCCCATTCATCTCGAGCCTTGGACAATCTACGGCATCGTTCTCATCTTGCTGATGTACATCATGCCCATGGGCATAGCCGGCGGGTTCGGCTCACTGTGGCGAAGAATCCGACTGACTGGATAGGCGGCCGCGGTGCCGCTTAAGAGCCTGTTCTCAACGTGGCCGTTCAAAGGAGGAAGCACATGACAAAGAGAACCCGCAGAGATGTTCTGATCGGCGGCTCCGCGATTGCGGCCGCCCAGGTGGTCGGTTTCCCGGCCATCGCCCAAGGCAAGAAGTACGATGATGGCGCGAGCGACAGCGTCATCAAGATCGGCCACTCGGGTCCATATTCCGGCAATGCCTCGGCCTACGGCAATATCGGCCGTACGATCGAGGCCGTCTTCAAGATGGTGAACGACAACGGCGGCATCAACGGCCGCAAGATCGAGTTCATCACCTATGACGACGGCTATAGCCCGCCGAAGACCGTCGAGATGGCGCGCAAGCTCGTGGAGCAGGACAAGGTTCTGTTCCTCTTCAATACCCTCGGGACACCGCCCAACACCGCGATTCACAAGTACATGAATGCCAAGAAGGTGCCCCAGCTCTTCGTGGCGACCGGCGCTTCGAAATGGGGGCAGCCGAAGCAGTTTCCGTGGACCATGGGTTGGCAGCCTGACTACGCCACGGAGGGCGCCATCTATGCCAAGCACATCCTGTCTACTGTGAAGGAGCCGAAAATCGGCATCCTCATGCAGAACGACGACTACGGTAAGGACTACTACAACGGCTTCATTCAAGGCCTTGCCGATAAGAAGGGCCTCGTCGTTCAGCTCGCGACGTACGAAGTGACCGACCCGACCGTCGACAGCCAGATGATCCAGCTCAAGAACTCGGGCGCCAACGTCTTCTTCAATATCACGACGCCCAAGTTCGCGGCCCAGGCGATCAAGAAAGCCCACGAGATCGAGTGGAAACCGGCCCACTACCTAAATAACGTGTCGTCGTCGTTCGGTTCAGTGTTCCAGCCCGCAGGTATCCCGGCATCGCAGGGCGTGATGCTCGCGCTCTACCGCAAGGACGTAAACGATCCGCAGTTCGCCAATGCCCCGGATGTAACTGCGTTCAAGACCTTCTTTGCGAAGTATATGCCGAGCGCCAATATCAAGGATGATACGCATAACTACGGCTATTCGGTCACGCACACGGTGATCGAGGTGCTCAAGAAATGCGGTGATACCCTGACACGCGAGAACGTCATGAAGCAGGCGGCCAACCTCAAGGGTTTCGAGGCGCCGTTGCTGCTTCCGGGCATCAAAGTCAACACGAGCCCGACAGATTTCTACCCCTTGCAGTCGGTGCAGTTGGCGCGCGTCAAAGGCGAAAGCTTCGAGATGTTCGGCGATATTCTTTCGAACGAGAGCACCTGATCACGTGTTGAGGCCGGTGCAGCAATGCCCCGGCCGGCCCGCTCACGTCGCGAAGAACTTGGGTCCGGCGCCGACAATGTTGGCGTCGGGCCTTCCTATTTTCGAGACTTCCTTGCCTTCGTACTCGACCGCGCACAGGACGGCGCGGATGGCTTCGAGCCGCGCCCGGCGTTGGTCATTTGCCAGGATGACCGTCCATGGTGCCGTCGACGTGTGTGTGAAGCGGAACATCTCCTCCTTGGCGGCGCTGTAGTCGTCGAAGCGCGCCATGGCGGCGAGGTCGATATCGCTGATCTTCCATTGCTTGAGCGGATCATGACGGCGCTCGTGGAAGCGCACGAGCTGCATCTCGCGGCCGATCTCGAGATAGAACTTGAAGAGGCGGATGCCGTCCCGCACGAGCATGCCCTCGAACTCCGGCGCCTCGCGCAGGAAGATCGCGTGCTGCTCCTCCGTGCAAAAGCCCATGACGTGCTCGACGCCCGCGCGGTTGTACCAGGAGCGGTCGAAGAGCGACATCCCGCCCGCGGGCGGCAGATGCGGCACATAGCGCTGAAAGTACCACTGCCTGCTCTCGGTCTCGGTCGGCTTGTCGAGCGCAACGACACGCGCGTGGCGCGGGTTGAGGTGGCGCACGAAATGACTGATGCACGTGCCCTTGCCCGCTGAATCCCGCCCCTCGAACAGGCACACGATGCGTTCGCCGCTCTTGCGTATCGAGTTCTGCAGACGGGCGAGCTGGATCTGCAGTCTCTCAAGCTCGTCCTCGAAGGCGTCGCGCTTCATATTCTTGTCGTAGGGATAGCCGCCGCTCCCGAGTGCCGCGTCCTCGATCGCCTTCGGCAGCTTCGGATTATCGAGATCGAAGTGAGCGAGAGCCTTTGCCTCGCTCTGGGATCTTTTCTTCGCTCGGCGGACAGAAGCTTTCGAATACGTGGCCATTGCGCCCTTCCTGATACGTCCTATGTCACAGCGCCTCGGAAGTGTCTCGACGTGAAGTCGGCAATTGCCGCAAGCACGGCGGCTTCCTGGTCGCGATGAGGCGAGTGTCCGCACTTCTCGAGCACCACGCGTTCGGTCGGGCCTCGGGCGAGCTCGGCTATGCGGTCGATCTGCGCCAAAGTGCCGTACTCATCGTCCAGGCCCTGAATGAGAAGTGTCGGTAAGCTTAATGCGCTGGCCTCGGCATCGAGCGACCAGTCGAGGAAGGCGGGGTCGAGCCAGGTATCAGCCCAGCCGTGGAAGGCATCGTCGACATGGGCGTGATAGCGGGCGAGCCGCGCCCGCAGCGGTCCCTCGGCGTAGGTTGCCGAGATGCGGGCGATGCTCTCGACTGAGATAGGCTCGACCATGATGTGCGGGGCCATGAGTACGAGCCCGGCCGTCGGGCGCCCCGAAGATGCGGCGTGGATGAGCGCGATCGAAGCGCCGTCGGAATGGCCGATGAGCATCGGTTCCGAAATCCCGGCACGGTCGAGCAACACGGGCAGGACGTCGAGCGCTTCCTCGTGCATGAATCGCGGCGTTCGTGGCCCTTCGAGGCCCGCCGACTGCCCATAGCCGTACCGCGAATAAGCGAGCGCGGGCACACCGAGCTCGCGCGCCACCTTGTCCGGAAAATCGCGCCAGAGTTCCGCGCAGCCGAGGCCTTCGTGCAGGAAGACGAGCGGCGGACGATCCGAGACCGCGCCCGGAATGACGCGGTACTCGATGGCGCGGCCGCCGAGGTCCATGAACAGCATCCGAAACTAAACTCCGAGATGACGATGCATGAGGGCAGGATCGGCAAGGAGCGATTCCGGCGCGCCTTCGTGCACGACCTCGCCCTTCACCAGCACCACGACGCGATCGGCCACGCGGGCAAGCTCGCCGACCGATTTGTCGACGATGAGCGCAGCAAGACCGCTTTCGCGCACGAGGCGGATCGTCGCCCAGATCTCCTCGCGGATAAGCGGTGCGAGGCCTTCGGTCGCTTCATCCAGGATGATGAGGCGTGGATTGGTCAGCAGTGCGCGCGCAATGGCCAGCATCTGCTGCTCGCCGCCCGAGAGCTGGTCGCCGCGGTTGGTGCGCCGCTCGGCAAGGCGCGGGAAGAGCTCCAGCACGCGGGCCACCGTCCAATCCATGCTGCCGTCGGGACCGGGCCGCGCCGCGATGTCGAGGTTCTCGGCCACGGAGAGTGTCGCGAACACACCGCGACCCTCGGGCACGTAGGCAACGCCGAGCTGCGCCCGCGCGAATGTCGGCAGGCGCGTGGCTTCGACCCCGGCAAGCATGACGCGGCCCTCTGCAGCTGGCACGAGCCCCATGATCGTACGAATGAGCGTGCTCTTGCCCATACCGTTGCGGCCCATGAGCGCGACTGTCTCGCCCTCGCGGACGTCGAGGGTCACGCCGCGCAGGATGTGGCTCGCCCCATAAAAGGCGTGGAGGCCTTCTGCCGCGAGGAGCGGACTGCCGGCGCGAGAGGGAGCCACGTGTGCCGCATCCATCATGATGCCGCCCCGAGATACGCGCGTTGGACGGCAGCATCGGCGCGGATGTCGCGCGGCGCGCCGCTCGCGAGCAGCGAACCCTCGACCATCACCGTCATGCGGTCTGCAACCGAGAAGACGAAATCCATGTCGTGCTCGATGAGCAGGACGGCATGGTCACGGGCCAAGCCCATCAGGAGGTGGGCCATGGCCTCGCCCTCCTCGTTGCCCATGCCGGCGAGCGGTTCGTCGAGCAGGAGCACGCGCGGATTGCCGGCGAGGGCCATGGCGATCTCGATCAGCCGCTGCTCGCCGTGTGAGAGCGTGCCTGCAATGCGGTCCGATGCCTCGTGGAGGCCGATCCGCTCCAGCACAGCCGTGACACGCGCATCGAGATCACAGGCGGCAGAGCGCGGGCGCAGCAACTCGCGGGCGGGCGTGTGGATGGCCTGCGCGGCGAGGCGGACGTTCTCGAGGATCGAGAGCGGAGGAAAGATGTTGGTTCGCTGGAAGGAGCGGGCCACGCCGGCCTGTGCCATGCGTGGTGCGGACGTGCTGTCGAGCGGCCGGCCGTCGAGAAGGATCTCGCCAGATGTGGGCCTGAGCTCGCCGGAGAGCAGGTTGACGAGCGTCGATTTTCCCGCGCCATTCGGGCCGATCAAGGCGTGCAGCTCGCCGCGCCGCAATGCGATCGACACATCGCGCACGGCGGCGAGGCCGCCGAAGGATTTGCTGAGAGCCGTCGTCTCGAGGACCGGCGTGTCGTCTCCGCTCATGACCGCACCTGCTCACGCCGAGCAGGCCGGCTGCCGTATGCCGGCCGGATGAAGCGCGGCCATCTGAGGCTCGCGAGGCCGCGCGGCAGCGCCAGCACCACGGCGAGAATGACAAGGCCTTCGAGCAGGAGCTTGCGCTCGGCGAGCGCCTGGATCGCGAGGCCGAGATCCTCGAGACCGATACTCGCAAGGAAACGCGCGAAGGGCTTGGCGTCGCCGATGAGCTGCGGCAGCTCGCCGAGGCCCGTGAAGGCGAGGGCGCCGAGAATGGGTCCGTGCAGGGACTGGAGGCCGCCGAGCAGGATCATGAGCAGCGCCTCGGCCGAACGGTGCCAGCCGACGATCTCGGGGTTCACGAATGCGCGGTGCATAGCCCACATATGGCCCGCGACGCCGGCAAGCCCGCCCGCGATGACGAACGCCGCAAGCTTGTAGCGATACGTTTCGTAGCCGAGTGCGCGCATGCGGTGCTCGTTGACCCGGATGCCTTCGAGGACACGGCCGAAGAGCGAGCGCAGCAGGAAGGCGAGGAAGAGATACATGGCAACGAGCTGCACGAGCGCCACGTAGTAGAGATAGACCGGCCGCTGACGCCGCGGATAAGTCAGCTCGAGGCCCAGGAATGAAAGGACCGGGCGCGCCAGATAGGCGCCATCCGTGCCGCCGCCGAGCTTGGTGTCGTGGAAGACGAAGAAGATCATCTGCCCGAAGGCGAGCGTGACCATGAGAAAGAAGAAGCCGCGGGTCCTGAGCGAGAGGGCGCCGACGAGAAGTGCAGCGCCGCCGGCCGTGAGCACGGCCAGGGGAAGCGTGATGAGTATGGACAGGCCGGCGTTCTCGGGCGTCACGAGATAGACCGTGTAGGCAGCAAGCCCGTAGAAGGCGCCATGGCCGAGGCTGACGAGGCCTGTGCAACCGACGAGTAGCTGGAGGCTCAGTGCCAGCATGGCGGCGACCAGCGCCGTAGTGGCCAGCTCGATGTAGTAGGTGTGGGCCATGAACGGGAGCACTGCGAGCAGTGCCGCGCCGGCGGCCAGTGCGAACGCTCCTTTCGGCGTCGGCAGCACGATGTCCGCCCTCCTCAGCCGCGCTGACCGAAGAAGCCGGTCGGTCGCCAGAGCAGGACCGCGGCCATCAGGACGTAGATCGCCAGACCGGCAACGGCTGGGACATAGGCCTTGCCGAGCGTATCGACGAGGCCGATCAGCAGGGCCGACCAGAACGCGCCGGTGATCGATCCGAGTCCGCCGATCACAACGACCACGAACGAGATGATGAGAAAGCCGTCGCCCATGCCGGGATAGACGGAGTAGAGCGGTGCTGCGAGCGCGCCGGCCGTCAGCGCCAGACCCGTGCCGACGGCGAACACCGTAATGTGGACGCGTCGCGCGTCGATGCCGATCACGTCGACCATCTCCGGCTTTTCGGCGGCGGCGCGAATGATCGCCCCCATGCGCGTGCGCTCGATCCAGAGGAAGAGCGCGACAGCCAGCGCCAGACATATGCCGATCACGACAAAGCGATAGGCCGAGTATGCGAAGCCGGCCGTGATCGGCACCGAGAAGTCGAAGATCGCGGGCACCGGGACGGAATAGAAGTCATTGCCGACGAGGATCGAGCGGGCCTCCTCGAAAAGCAGGATGAGGGCGAAGGTCAGCAGCACCTGGTCGAGGTGGTCGCGCTGGTAGAAGTGGCGGAAGAGCCCCCGCTCGAGCAGAGCCCCGAATGCTGCGCCGCCGAAGAGCGCCAGCGGCAGCGCGAGCCAGGCCGAGCCGACGGCACGGGTCGCGAGGAAGGCCACGTATGCGCCGACCATGAAAAGCGAGCCGTGGGCAAGGTTGATGATCCCCATGACGCCAAAAATCAGCGTTAAACCGCTGGCAATCAGGAAGAGCAGAAGCCCATACTGCACGCCGTTGAGGAGCTGTGCGAGAAAGCCGGCGAAACTCATGCAAGTCCACTCATTCGAGACAGATGAATGCGCTCTCGGACGCGAGCTGGACGCCGGCGCCTCCCCAGGAAGGATCAACCAGATTGCTTGTAGTTCATTCGCGGCCGTGCCGGAACCCTATGGACCCCGGCTCAGCGTCGTTCTGACACCCCTGATCCGTTCAGTATTCGACCAACGAGGCAGTTGCCCCGGCCCCTTCAGATTCCGATAATGCGGTCAGAGACAAGCATCGAGAATGGCCCTGGGCGGCCCACGTGATGGGAGCGAGACAGATGTCCGAGAAGATCTATGCCGTGCCGGCCGAGTGGGCGAGCCGCGCCTGGGTCGACGAGCAGAAGTACCAGTCGATGTACAAGCGCTCCGTCGAGGACCCCGAAGGCTTCTGGGGCGACGTGGGCAAGCGGGTCGACTGGATCAAGCCGTATGCCACGGTCAAGAACGTCTCGTACGGCCCCGGCGACGTCTCCATCAAGTGGTACGAGGACGGCACGCTCAACGTGTGTGCCAACTGCGTCGACCGGCACCTGAAGACCCGCGGTGATCAGGTGGCGATCATCTGGGAGGGCGACGACCCGACCGTCGACCAGCAGATCACCTACCGCCAGCTCTACGAGAAGGTCTGCCGGTTCGCCAATGTGCTCAAGGCGAACGGCGTCAAGAAGGGCGACCGCGTCACGATCTACCTGCCGATGATCCCTGAGGCGGCCTATGCCATGCTCGCCTGCGCGCGCATCGGCGCCGTCCACTCGGTGGTTTTTGGCGGCTTCTCACCGGACAGCCTCGCCGGGCGCATCGAGGACGCGGACTCCAAGTTCATCATCACTGCCGACGAGGGCGTGCGCGGCGGCCGCCCGATCCCGCTCAAGAAGAACACCGACGAGGCCCTCGCCAAGGTGGGCAAGGGCGACGAGAAGGTGCTGGTGGTCAAGCATACGGGCGGCGAGGTCGGCTGGAAGGCCGGGCGTGATATCTGGCTGCACGAGGCCCAGGAGAAGGTCGGCGCCGAGTGCCCCCCCGAGGAGATGAGCGCCGAGGATCCGCTGTTCATCCTCTACACGTCCGGTTCGACGGGTAAGCCCAAGGGCGTGCTGCACACGAGCGGGGGCTATCTCGTGTATGCCTCGGTGACGCATCAATATGTCTTCGACTATCACGACGGCGATATCTACTGGTGCACGGCGGACGTCGGCTGGGTCACGGGTCACACCTATATTCTGTACGGGCCGCTCGCCAACGGCGCGACGACGCTCATGTTCGAGGGCGTCCCGAACTACCCGACCGCATCGCGCTTCTGGCATGTGGTCGACAAGTGGAGCGTGAATACCTTCTACACTGCACCGACGGCCATTCGCGCTCTCATGGGCGCGGGCGACGACTTCGTGAAACGCACGAGCCGCGCCTCGCTGCGCCTGCTCGGCTCGGTCGGTGAGCCGATCAATCCGGAAGCCTGGGAATGGTACAACCACGTCGTCGGCGAGGATCGCTGCCCCATCGTCGATACGTGGTGGCAGACCGAGACAGGCGGCATTCTCATCACGCCGCTCCCCGGTGCGATCAAGACCAAGCCAGGCTCGGCCACGCTGCCGTTCTTCGGCATCAAGCCGGCTCTGGTCGACGAGAAAGGCACGCGGATAGAAGGCGCCGGTTCGGGCAATCTCGTTATCCTCGACAGCTGGCCGGGGCAGATGCGCACCGTGTACGGCGATCACGAGCGCTTCGTGCAGACGTACTTCTCGACCTATCCGGGCACCTACTTCACGGGCGACGGCTGCCGGCGCGACGAGGACGGCTATTATTGGATCACCGGGCGCGTCGATGACGTGATCAACGTCTCGGGTCATCGCCTCGGTACGGCCGAGGTCGAGAGCGCGCTCGTCGCGCATCCCAAAGTCGCGGAGGCGGCGGTGGTCGGCGCGCCGCACGACCTCAAGGGCCAGGGCATCTACTGCTATGTTACCTTGATCCAGGGCAACCAGCCGTCCGACGAGCTGAAGAAGGAGCTTGTCGCGACTGTTCGCCGGATCATCGGCCCGACGGCGTCGCCGGACTGGATCCAGTTCTCGCCAGGCCTGCCGAAGACCCGCTCCGGCAAGATCATGCGTCGCATTCTGCGCAAGATCGCCGAGGACGACTTTTCCAACCTCGGCGATACCTCGACGCTCGCCGAGCCGGCGGTGGTCGACGATCTCGTCGCCAACCGGCAGAACAGGCGGGCAGCGGCGAGCTGAGCCGGTTCAGCTGCCTCGGTTTCAGCGGGCGCTCGGCAGCCATCGCCGGGGTGTTTCACGCGCGTCGTCGTAGGCCGCCTCGAAGACGGGGGAGGCGAGGATGGCCTGCACGCGCAGTATGCTCGTGCCGGTGTTGTGAAAGCCGTGCTTGCGGCCGGCCGGAATGACCGCCGATTGGCCGGCCGAGAGCTGCCGTCGCTCATCCTCGACCCAGACCATGGCCTCGCCTTCGAGCACCGTCAGAACCTCCTCGACGGCGTGCAGGTGGGCCGGTGCGCCGAGGCCCGGATCGCACCACT
Organism: Hyphomicrobiaceae bacterium; assembly: GCA_035565975.1. GTDB lineage: Bacteria > Pseudomonadota > Alphaproteobacteria > Rhizobiales > Hyphomicrobiaceae. Next base: position 8,888 of record DATMRT010000038.1, on the reverse strand, counting down.
GCTCGAAGATCGCGAGCTGCGATGTGCCCGTCGCTGCAGAGGCGACCATGCGGGTCATGACCCCTGGCCGCCACTGGTCCTTGGGCTGGCTCGCGTGGTCGACGACGGTCATCAGCATGGCTCGACTCCCTCACTGGCTCCGGGTGCTCGCGCAACGGCCCGAGGGTCACACTCCAAGCAACGTTTGGCAACCGCCGTAGGGGCGCTTCCTTCTTGTTGAAGGGGCGCTGGGCGTGCCAAGCTCGCTAAACACGCATCGCGGGAGGAAGCCCATGCGGGTCGTTGCGCTCGAGGAGCACTTCACGGTGCCGGCGCTCGTGCGCCGCATCGATCCGGCAGCCATTGCACGGCGCGGTTTTCGTGCGCGGCGTGATCCGGCGACCGGGCCGAAGCCGCTGGAACTCGCACCGGAGATCGGCGAGCAACGATTGCGGCTCATGGACGAGGCCGGCATCACCGTGCAGGTGCTGTCGAATACCGGGCCGGGTCCGGATCTCGTGGCGGGCGCCGACGGCGTCGCGCTGGCGCGGGAAATGAATGATCATCTGGCGGCGGCGATCGCGCGGCATCCTGAGCGCTTCGCTGGTTTCGCGGTGCTGCCCTTGCAGTCGCCCGATGCCGCTGCTCTCGAACTCGAGCGCGCGGTGAAGGAGCTCGGCTTCGTCGGCGCCCTCATCAACGGATCGACGGAAGGCCGCTTCCTGGACCATCCAAGCTTCGACGGCCTGCTCTCCGCTGCGGTTGACCTCGATGTGCCGATCTACATCCATCCCCATCTTGCACCTGAGGCCGTGCGGCAAGCCTATTTCTCCGGTCTCGAGCCGGGTGCGAGCCGGGTACTGGAAGCGGCCGGATGGGGCTGGCACTCGGAAACCGCCATCCACGTCCTCCGGCTCGTGCTTGCCGGCACGCTCGACCGGCATCCGCGATTGCGGCTGATCATCGGCCATATGGGCGAGATGCTTCCGGTGATGCTGGCGCGCGCCGACGACGTGTTCGCGCTCGATATCGCGCATTTGCAGCGTCCGATCAGCCGCACGATCCTCGATCAGGTCTGGTTGACCACGAGCGGCATATTCACGGAGCCACCGTTTCTCGCCGCGTTGCTCACGTTCGGTATCGATCGCATCATGTTTTCGGTCGACTATCCTTACGCATCGAACGCTAAGGGCCGCGTCTTTCTCGATCAGCTCTCGCTTGCGCCCGCGGACATGGCGAAGCTGACGCATCGGAATGCGGACGCGCTCTTGAAGCTCCGCTGACCCGGGGTGTTAAGCGCGCCGCTGCAGCAGCAGTGGCGCGTAAACGATCACGAACCCACCGAAGGCGAGGACCCACGCTGTCGCCGACACATGCAGCATGGGTTCGCGCAGTATGTCGAAAGCTGCCGCGATCCGCGCCAGCGCAGCCAGCACCGCCGCCAGATAGATGAGCTCGATGGGACGGGTGGCGGTCAACGGCTGCCCCGTGTGTCCGAGGCTGGCACGCGTCATGACCGCGAGCGTCATCACGCCGATGGCGCCGGTTGTCCAGGCATGAAGCGCGCCGGACGGGAGAACAATGTCAGGCCGCAGGATGCCGAGGGCGAGCAGAAGAAAGCCGACCGGAACGAAAGCGTAGGCCACATGAAGGATCAGGACCAGACGCTCAGCGCTGGTGCGGTGCGCGGCCCAGCGAGCGAGCCGTGCAGTGTTCAATCCGGCGGCGATGAGGGCGAGCCAGGCCGTCGCCACGGCCTGCGGCGCGACGACCCAGCTCGCCAACGTGAGACCGCTCGCCGCCATGACCGCGCCGTCGAACCGGTTGAATTGTGTGGGCAGCTTGCCTGGGCCGCGTCGCGCAAGCCAGTTGTGAGTGAAGCTTGGAATGATGCGACCGCCGATCAACATGATGAGCAGAATGGTTGCGCCGATCCCGAGGCGCGTGCCGTGACCGTCACCGATGCCGGTTGCCGATTCCAGATGGAAGAGCCCGTTGCCGACGAGCAGCAGGCCGGCGCCGACAAGCACCTTCAAGTTGCGCGTATTTCGACTGGCTATGATTTCGCGCGCAATCACACCGATGAGCGCGCACAGGAACGCGAGATCGACCACCGCCGATATGCCAGCTCCTGTCCAATCAGAGAAAAGCACGACGACGCGGCCGGCGAGCCAGACCAGGAACAGTGAAAGAAGACGTGGGCCGACGACGGGCAGGCGGCCTGTCCAGTTCGGCACCGCCGTCAGCAGGAAGCCCGCGACGATTGCCGGGACATATCCGAAGAGCAGTTCGTGGACATGCCATTCAATGGGGCTGAACCGGCTCGGTATGACCAGATGCCCGCTCAGCATCGGCAGCCACAGCGCGACAGCTATGGCCGCCCACAGCGCTCCGAATAGGAAGAACGGCCGAAAGCCATAGCTGAACAGGGCGTGGCCTGTGTACGCGCGGATCTGTGCGGAGCTCGTGGGCATGGTGGCCTCCTATGCCGCAGCCGATCGATTTTCGCGCGCTTTGCCGCGATGCGTACCGATGCACGATCGGGGTACTCTCGGCCGTGCAGTGACGATCACCACGTTTGACAGTGACGTGCGACGTGATTTCATGACGCCGCCGCAGTCGACGAAGCGAGTGCGAAAGGACATGCCGGCTCGCGTGCTATGGCTTACGTTGGGATTTATCTCGATCGCCTGCGGGATCGCCGGCGTTCTTCTGCCGCTCGTCCCGACGACGCCATTTCTCCTGCTTGCGGCGCTGGCCTTTGCGCGCTCGTCGCCTCGCCTCCACAACTGGCTTGTCACGCATCCACGGCTGGGGCCGCCGATCGCGGACTGGCGTGCGCATGGCGCCATCAGGCGCCGCAGCAAGATCGTGGCGGTCGCCGTCATGGGAGCGACGCTGCTGCTCAGCGTGGCGATGAACCTCTCCGGCATGGTCCTTCTCGTCCAGGCCGTTGTCATGTGCGCCTCGGCGGCGTTCATCCTGACGCGACCGGATGGGCCGCTGGGGGATGAGTAACGGCGCCTACTGAAGCACGAGGCCATCCGACTCTGTAGCCGCTCGATCGTGCATGCGCTGGGCGAGGCCGAGGTGGCTGCAGAGATCGGCGCCTTCCGCCGGCATGGCGTCGAGATTGTGCTCGATGGCCAGATCGCCGGCGAAGTTGCGCCAACTATCGAGGTTGGCGTAGGGCACAGCGACAAGCACCGGGACCTCCATCTCGACGGCCTCCGCGATGAGCGATCGGCAGCCGCCACCTTCGCACTCGGTTTTCCCGAACTTGTTCACGATCAAGAGATCCGGGCCTGTCGCCAATGCCGTGCGCACGTGTGTGATGGCGTTGAGCAGCGCTTCCACGTCGAGGCGGCAGCCGCGCGCGCCTTCGCCGCGATCCTGCGAGATCGCTATCACCGATCCCGACGTCAGGTCCTCCATCAGCATGTCGCAACGGGACCGGCCCGCCCGCACTCTGTCGCGCTGCACGAGACCCGCAAGACGACAGCCCTCGCTGGCGAGATGGGTGATGATGCGGTCGAGGACTGGAACGATGCGTGCGCCGTCACCATAGACGATGGCGACGATTGGCGCGGAGGACTGGAACCTGGGCATGCTTGGATCTCGTAGTCTGGTCAAAGAGAGGGGGCGAGCGTCGGCGACATAGGGCAGATCAGGCGCGAAACTAGGTATTGGCGGTGTGCGTGTGTCCGCCGCATGTGCATCCCTCATGGGTATGCGACGGCGCTTTGATCGTGTCGGCTTTGAGCGCCCATCGGAGCATCCGCTCCAGCGCCGCATGGGCCGGATCCTGGCTGCGCTCCATGGCGCTCATCAGGCTCAGCCAGTCCTCATCGCTCGCGAGCGCGGCAAAGCGTCGGGCGGCGTTGGCGACGTACTCGCCGGGGCGTTCGCCATAGTGCTCGCCAACAGCCTGCACCTCCGAGAACAAAACGATATCGCCGAGGGCCTCGAGCGCGGTGGCGGCATCCTCTTCAAACGAGAGATGATCTATGAGCGTGCCGAGCTGCATGACGTGCCTCCTATTGCACGAGGGGTGACGTGCTCGCGTCGAAGGTGATGCCCGTGATTTCGGCGCGGCCGGCGAGAATTTCGATGTATTGCCGGATTGCGGTGCGGCGCACTTTCTCGTCGAGCCATGCTGCGATCCGCGATTGCACCATCTCGAACGGCAGGTCGCGGCCGGCAATCTGCCGATCCACACGGACCACATGAAAGCCGTAGCGCGTTTCGATCGGTTGAGGCGCCACTTCACCGACAGGTAGAGCCGCCAAGGCGCGCTCGAATTCCGGAACGGTCTGACCTGGGCCGATCTGCCCGAGGTTGCCGCCGCATTGTCCCGAAGGACAGGCCGATTGGTGGCGGGCGATGGCATCGAACGCGGATGGATCCTGCTTCAGCGTTTCGATGATGGCGCAGGCCTGTTGCCGCACGCTCTCGCGGTCTTCTCGCTTTCCGGCCGGGCCAGCCAGCAGGATGTGGCGCACCTCGTAGAGATCGGGCGACCGCAGACGCTTGCGATTTGCTTCGTAGAAGCGTCGGCAGGCCGCTTCATCGGCTTGGGGCGTCTTCACCTCCTGCTCGACGAGCATGCGAACCAGCGCTTCGTCATCGGTCTCGCGCCGTCCCTCACTGTCGACGATGGGATCAGGGGTAATGCGCAAGCGGCGCGCTTCCTGCAGCAGCAACTCGCGCACGACCAGAGCGCGTGCCGCAGAAAGCCAAGCCTCAATCGGCTTCGACGCGGGGTGATTCTGCGTCTCCCGCGCGATCGCCGCCCGTGGAATGACAACGCTGTTGACGCTGATGGTCTTCTGCTTGGTGGTGATGGCCGGCTTGATCGTGCAGCCATGCGATGCAGTTTGTGCGCTCATGGTGCTCACTCCGCGGGCTCGATCGGACGGCGTGCGACGCCCGATGCCAATGGCTTGCGCGTGCGCACGACCTGGTATCCGCGCCGGCCGAGATACCAGACGGGCGCCGACCAGATGTGAACCAACCGGGAGAAGGGAAAGAGAAGGAAGATCGTCATGCCGAGAACGAGGTGCGCCAGAAATGGCCATTCGAGACCCTGCAGCGTTCTGGCATCGACCGGCTGCAGCGTCACAATGCCTTGCGCCCAATGTGACAGCGTGAGCATGGCAGAGCCATCGCGGTGGCCGAGAGAGAACGGCAGCGTTACCAGGCCGAGCGTCAGTTGCACCCAGAGAATGACCAGCACGGCGATATCCATGACAGTAGAGGTCTGCCGGATGCGGGGATCGAAGAGACGACGGTGCAGCAGCAGTGTGAGGCCGACGAAGCATGCCGTGCCGGCGATGCCACCGGCGACAACCGCGATGATCTGCTTCTGCGGCACCGTCATTACAAGCGTGTAGACCGACGTCGGTGTGAGCAGGCCGACGGTATGGCCGAGAAGGAGGAACAGAATGCCGAAGTGGAAGAGATTTGATCCCCAGTAGAGCTGGCGCTTGCGCAGCATCTGACTTGAGCTGGCCTTCCAGCTGTATTGATCCCGATCGAAGCGGATCAGGCTGCCGACGATAAATGTCGTCAGGGAGAAATAGGGATACCACACGAAGAGAATGCGGAAGATCGCGTCGCGCATGGCGTGTCTCCTTACGCGCGGTGAGCGGGAGAAGTGGTGACGATCGTGCGTGGACCGCTCGATTGAGTGCTCTCCATGCCCGGTGCTGGACGTCGGGCCTGACGCAGCTTGGAGGCAAGGCCGTCGACACCGCATGAATTCGCCGCGGTTCCCGGTCCGAAGGTTACCTCCTCCTCCTCCCAGGCGGCATCGAGCGCCTGGAGGTCATCAGGCTCCGGATCGGGCTCGTCGCGCAGGGCGGCCAGAGCAACCTGATCGAGTTTTGCCCTCGACAGGGAGACTAGGGCGGAGAAGACCGCTGCGTATGGGGAGTGCCGTTTCGTCAGGCGCTCTTTCAATGCCGCAAAGACGTGTCCGGGCTGGCCGACCAGCTCGATGGCTTCGGCTGGCGAACGGGTCGCCGCGTACTCGAGGAAGAGCGGTAGAAAGTCGGGGAGCTCGACGGTGGTCGGCGTATATCCGCCGTCCTCGTAGAGCTTGATCAGATCGACCATGGCCTGACCGCGGTCGCGGCTCTCTCCATGCACGTGCTCGAACAGATGCAGGGAAAGCGAGCGTGTGCGATCGAAGAGGAGAATGTAGCGCTCCTGCGCATCGAAGAGATCGCGCCCGGCGATATCGTCGATGAGGGCTCCGACGGCGGCGCGATCATGCCGCTTCAGAACATTCTCGCGCACGAGAATGTTCTTCATCTCTGGCGCGGCGGCGATGAGATCGTCACTCGGATAAGTGAGAAGTGCGGAGAGGACTTTGAGCGTCTTCATGTTCAGGCCTCCACCTTCGGGCGCTCGTTCTTGAGCTTGACGCCGCCGAACAGGTTCACGCGGTTGTCGCTCGGCATGCAGCCATCGCCGAACGTGAAGCCGCATTGACCGCGAAGCTCGTAGGCATCCTCGGTGACTTCACGATGGGTGGTCGGGATGACGAACCGGTCTTCGTAATTGGCGATCGCCATTACGTGGTACATCTCCTCGATTTGCAGGCCGGTAAGCCCGACCTTCCTCGCGATCGCCTCGTCGATCACGCCGTCGATCGTCTTCGCCCGCATGTAGGCGCGCATGGCGAGCATCCGCTCGAGGCCTGTCGCGACGGGCCTCTCGTCGCCCGCGGTCAGCAGGTTCGCGAGATACTTGAGCGGGATGCGCAGCGAGCGCACGTCGGGCATCGCGCCGTCGATGCCCATCTTGCCGGCTTCTGCGGCCGCCGTGATTGGCGAGAGCGGCGGCACGTACCAGACCATGGGCAGCGTGCGGTACTCGGGATGCAGTGGGAAGGCGACCTTCCACTCCATCGCCATCTTCCAGATCGGCGACTTGCGCGCAGCCTCGAGCCACGCGTCCGGTACGCCGTCGACGCGCGCCTGGGCGATGACCGCCGGATCATTGGGGTCGAGGAACAGCTTGAGCTGCGCCTCGTAGAGGTCCTGTTCGTCCGGAACGCTTGCGGCTTCCTCGATCCGATCGGCATCGTAGAGAACAACGCCAAGATAACGGATGCGTCCGACGCACGTCTCCGAACACACGGTCGGCTGCCCCGCCTCGATGCGCGGGTAGCAGAAGATACACTTCTCGCTCTTGCCGCTCGACCAGTTGAAATAGATCTTCTTGTACGGACAGCCGGAGACGCACATGCGCCAGCCGCGGCACTTGTCCTGATCGATGAGGACAATGCCATCCTCCTCGCGCTTATAGATCGCGCCGGAGGGGCAGGCCGCCACGCACGCCGGATTGAGGCAGTGCTCGCACAGGCGGGGCAGGTACATCATGAAGGTATTTTCGAACTGACCGTAAATCTCCTTCTGCACACCCTCGAAGTTGACGTCTGCCGAGCGCTTCGAAAATTCGCCGCCCAGGATCTCTTCCCAGTTCGGTCCCCACTCGATCTTCTCCATGCGCTGCCCGCTGATCAGCGACCGCGGCCGCGCCGTCGGGAAGGCTTGAAGCTCCGGCGCCTTCTGCAGATGCTCGTAGTCGAATGTGAAGGGCTCGTAATAGTCGTCGATCTCCGGCAGGTCGGGATTGGCGAAAATATTGGCGAGCACGCGCCACTTGCCGCCGATCTTCGGCTCGATCTTGCCGTTGCGCTTGCGTTTCCAGCCGCCGTTCCAGCGGTCCTGGTTCTCCCATTCCTTCGGGTAGCCGATGCCGGGCTTGGTCTCGACATTGTTGAACCAGGCGTATTCCATGCCTTCACGGTTGGTCCACACGTTCTTGCATGTGACCGAGCACGTGTGGCAGCCGATGCACTTGTCGAGGTTCAGCACCATCGCGATCTGGGCGCGAATCTTCATTTGTCGTGTCCTTTATTCGGCGGCCTGGACGGCTGGTGAGGAGGCAAGTGGTCGCTCCAGCCAGTCGACATTGCTGAGCTTGCGGACAACCACGAACTCGTCGCGATTGGTTCCGATCGTGCCGTAGTAGTTGAAGCCATAGGCGAGCTGGACGTAGCCGCCGATCATGTGCGTCGGCTTCAGAACCGTACGCGTCACCGAGTTGTGAATGCCGCCACGCTGGCCGGTCATCTCGGAGCCCGGCACGTTCACGATCTTCTCCTGCGCGTGGTACATGAAGACCGTGCCTTCCTTCATGCGTTGTGAAACCACCGCGCGGGCGACGAGAGCGCCGTTGCTGTTGTAAGCCTCGATCCAGTTGTTATCGGCGATGCCGGCCTTGCGTGCGTCCACCTCGCTGAGCCACACGATCGGCCCGCCGCGCGACAACGTGAGCATCAGCAGGTTGTCGGTGTAGGTGGAGTGGATGCCCCACTTCTGGTGCGGCGTGATGAAGTTCAGGACAACTTCCTTCTCGCCGTTCGGCTTCATGCCCTGCACGGGCTTGATCGCGCGCAGGTCGACGGGCGGGCGATAGACGCAGAAGCCCTCGCCGAACGCCCGCATCCAGAGGTGGTCCTGATAGAGCTGCTGGCGGCCGGTCAGCGTACGCCATGGGATGAGCTCATGGACGTTCGTGTAGCCGGCGTTGTAGCAGACCTTTTCGCTTTCGAGCCCGGACCACGTCGGCGCCGAGATGATCTTGCGGGGCTGCGCGACCACGTCGCGAAAGCGGATCTTTTCGTCTTCCTTCGGGATGGCGAGATGGGCGTGCTCACGACCAGTTGTTTTCGACAACGCTTCCCAGGATTTCACGGCGACCTCGCCGTTCGTTTCCGGGGCGAGCATGAGCAGAACTTCCGCAGCATCGATATCGCTGTCGATGCGCGCCATGCCTTTGGTGGCGCCGTCTTCGGTCACGATGCCGTTGAGGTGCTTGAGGTGCTCGACCTCGTG
>DATMRT010000037.1:0-41812 GCA_035565975.1 Hyphomicrobiaceae bacterium | reverse complement strand
ATTGTGTGGTTGTTCTATGCACCACCTCCAGGCTCACGAGATAGGGAAGCGTGTCGCGCAACCAGCACTTGCGGCTTGCATCGTCGGATGGCTCCGATGCGAATTCACACCGAAGGTGGGATCTGACCGGCAGGTGGCATGGATCGGGCAGGTTGCGGATCAGTTCTCCCCAGTAATCGTAGGGAAAATGCGTGTTGGTGCGTTGACTGATCCGGCGTGTCAGATCGTGCCAATCCTCATAGCCGGCGGCGCGCGCAACCGCCGCCTGACACTTGGCCAGGGAATAGGCCAGTCCGCTTCGTTCGAGGATATGCTTGAGCTGCTTGGCGCGCTTCTTTGCGCCATCCATTGTCGAATACATCGTCGCATCCTTCATCCCGGCCATGAAAGACGCGCTGCTCGTCTCAGTGCGGCCGGATAAGGTTGCGGTCACATGAGAAAGGGGAAGTTCGTTGGGTCAATGACCCTTCGCCAGGGCAGCGGCCACGCCGGCGATGGCGGCGCTGTGGTTAGCGTACCCGATTCTCATCGTAGCGGGAAATGGCCGCTAGGTTGGGCTCCGCCTAAGAGGGCGCTAGCCGGTTTTTGACTGCTAGCCCATGTGCCCGAGTATGCGAGCGCCCATTCGGTCTGCTCATGATGGGGTGCCAGAACAATGAAGGGGGGCCAATGCATGATGATGAAGCTCTTGTGTCGTACCGTAGCGCTGAGGACGCCCAGAGCGTGCTCGGCGAGCATCACTACAGCTCAGGCATTTTGCGTCCCATATCCGTCCCCATTCGATTTCGCGCGCATTGAGGGGGCCAAAATCCAGAGATGCTGATGGGGGCATGCGATTGATAATAATTGATAAATTTGATGGTACCGCCTCCCCGGCTCGAACGGGGGACCCCCAGATCCACAATCTGGTGCTCTAACCAACTGAGCTAAGGCGGCACGGCACGATCGGGCACCCGCAGCGGGGCGGGCCGGGCCCGTCGGCAGGGGGTTCTCTAACGCGGTTCCCGGGCCTTGGCAAGGCAGGGGCGCCGCCCGGACCGGGACCGCCAAATTGCGGGGGGTGGCGGGCTTTGGCGCAGGTCCGCCGCGCACGCGGCACATGGCCGGCGCTGACGAAACCGGCATGCGCGCGCCGTGTTCTGATCTATAAGTCGGTCCCTTGGCCGAGGGCCCTGGTAGCGAAGGCGCCAGTGACGACGGTCATGAGCCTGCGGTCGGGAGCCTTGCCGTGCGCACGCGACAATCACCGGTATCCGAGCCAGTTGATCCTGATGCCGCGGACAGCCCCGAGATTGCGGCCTCCGATGCCGGGCGCCTCGCCGCGCTGACGGTGGTTGGGATCGGTGTCGTCTATGGCGATATAGGTACGAGTCCGCTCTATGCATTCAGGGACGCTGTGGCCGCAGCGTCGGGCGGGGTCGGCGTGGTGCCACGACCCGAAGCCGTGCTCGGGATCCTCTCGCTGATCCTGTGGGCGCTGATCATCCTCGTCAGCATCAAGTACGTCGTGATTCTGCTTCGCGCGGACAATCACGGCGAAGGCGGCATTCTCGCACTCATGGCACTCGTCCAGCGCGCGTCATCGCGCAAGGCGCTGCCCGTGCTCGTGCTCGGGGCAACCGGCGCCGCGCTTTTCTATGGCGACGCGCTCATCACGCCGGCCATCTCCGTCATGTCGGCGGTCGAGGGCGTAAAGCTCGCGATGCCGGTCTCACAGGGCGGCGCGATCTTTGCGACGATCGTCATCCTCATCGTGCTCTTTGCCGTGCAGAGCTATGGCACGCACCGTGTCGCAGGCGCCTTCGGGCCGGTGATGATAATCTGGTTCCTGGTGATCGGTGGTGCCGGTCTCTACCAGATCGTGCTCAATCCGCAGGTCATTGCAGCCGTGAGCCCGCACCACGCCGTCATGTTTCTGGCGGGCAACGTCGGAATCGGATTGGCGACGCTCGGTGCGGTGTTTCTCGCGGTGACCGGCGCGGAGGCTCTCTATGCTGATCTCGGTCATGTCGGTCGCAGGCCCATCACCATTGCCTGGTTCTTCTTCGTCCTGCCGGCGCTCGTGCTCAGCTACTTCGGGCAGGGAGCGGTCGTGCTGTCGGATGCGTCCGCGATCGACAACCCGTTCTACCGGACGGTGCCTGAGAATTATCTGCTGCCCATGGTGGCCTTGGCGACGCTGGCCACGATCATAGCCAGTCAAGCGACAATTACCGGCGCCTTTTCGTTGACGCGCCAGGCCATCCAGCTCCGTCTGCTCCCGCGTCTGAGTATCCAGCACACATCGGGCGAGCACGCAGGGCAGATTTATCTGCCCGCGGTCAACTGGCTCATGATGGCCGGCGTCCTGACGATCGTATGGAATTTTCAGAATTCGACGGAGCTGGCGGCCGCATACGGTATTGCGGTGACAGGAACGATGATCGTGACGGCGATCCTCGCCTCTCTGATGATGGCCTGGCACTGGAAGTGGTCGGCGCTGCGCATTGCGCTCGTCATGACGCCGTTTCTTGCGCTCGAACTGGTATTCCTCTCGGCGAACCTGTTGAAGGTCGTCGACGGTGGTTGGGTAACGCTGCTGATGGCTGCGTGCATGCTCACCGCCATGCTCGTATGGTGGCGCGGCTCGGACATTCTGCTCGCCAAGACCCGGCGCAGCGAGCTGCCTCTCGTCGACCTGATGCCGAGCCTGGAGCGATCGCGGGTGGCTATCGTACCGGGGACCGGCGTCTATCTCACGGCCAATGCCGACAACACGCCGACGGCGCTCCTCCACACGATCAAGCATTTCAAGGCTATGCACGAGCGGATCGTCGTGCTGACGGTGATCACGTCCAATTGGCCATATCTCGACCTGGCGGAAAGCGTGTCGATGGAGCCGCTGTCGGAGCGGTTGATGCGCGTTCGCGTTGTCATCGGCTTTATGCAGCAGCCGAACATTCCCGCCGTTCTCGACTACTGCCGCGCGCACGGGCTGGCGGGCGACAGTGCGTCGACCTCGTTCATGCTCTCGCGCCGCGAATTCAAGGCAGAGCGCCCATCGGCCATGCCGCTACCGGCGACAGCGCTGTTCATCGTGCTCGCGAACAACGCCGCCGACGCGACGGACTACTTCGGCATTCCGAAGGATCGGGTCGTCGAGATCGGCACGCAGGTCGGGATCTGAGGGCGCGCTCGATCCGGGCGCGAGCGGGCTTTCCGCGCGCTCCTGACCCGGGCGCGCTCTTTGCGGCGCTCAGTCCTGACCCGAGCGCGCTCTTTGCGCGCTCAGTCCTGAAACGGATCCTTCATGAGGATCGTGTCGTCGCGCTCCGGGCTCGTCGAGAGCAGCGTCACCGGGCACTCGATCAGTTCCTCGATATGGCGCACGTATTTGACGGCCTGCGCGGGAAGATTGGCCCAGCTCCGCGCGCCTTGTGTCGATTCCGTCCAACCTTCGAAGGTTTCGTAGATGGGTTTGACGCGGGCCTGCTCGTTCATGCCGGCGGGGAGGCGATCGATGCGCTTGCCGTCGAGTTCGTAGGCAACGCAGACCTTGATTTCGGGCAGCGCGTCGAGGATGTCGAGCTTGGTGAGCGCAATGCCGCTGATGCCGGCGACGCGCACGATCTGGCGCACGAGGACGGCATCGAACCAGCCGCACCGCCGCCGCCGCCCGGTATTGACGCCGAACTCCTTGCCGCGCTCGCCGAGGAGGCGGCCGATCTCGTCGGGCTCGCCATCGGGACCGAGGAGCTCGGTGGGGAAGGGACCGGAGCCGACGCGCGTCGTGTAGGCCTTTGCGAGGCCGAGGACGTAGCTGAGCGCGGAGGGGCCGAGGCCCGATCCCGCCGCAGCCTGGCCGGCAACGGTGTTCGACGAGGTGACGTACGGATAGGTGCCGTGGTCGATGTCGAGCAGGGCGCCCTGCGCACCCTCGAAGAGAATGCGCTTGCCGGCCTTGCGCGCGCTGTCGAGCGTTTCCCAGACAGTGTCGATGTAGGGAAGGATCTTGGGGGCGATCTCCGACAGCTCACCGATCAGCGCATCCTTGCCGATGAGCGGCTTGCCAAGCCCGCTTCTCAGCGCATTGTGGTGCACGAGCAGGCGGTCGATCTTGGGGCCGAGATTCTGGAGGTTGCGCAGATCCTGGACGCGGATCGCGCGCCGCCCGACCTTGTCCTCGTAGGCGGGGCCGATGCCGCGGCCGGTGGTGCCGATCTTCTGGGCGGCGGCCGCTTCCTCGCGAAGCTGATCGAGCTCGCGGTGGAGCGGGAGGATGAGCGTCGCATTCTCGGCGACCTTGAGCTGGTCGGGCCCGATGTCGATACCCTGCTTGCGAATACTCTCGATCTCGGTGGCGAGATGCCAGGGATCGACGACCACGCCGTTGCCGATGATGGAGAGCTTGCCCGGGCGCACCACGCCCGAGGGGAGCAGGGCGAGCTTGTAGACCTTGCCGTCGATGACGAGCGTATGGCCGGCATTGTGGCCGCCCTGGAAGCGCACGACGATGTCGGCGCGCTCCGAAAGCCAATCCACGATCTTGCCTTTGCCCTCGTCGCCCCATTGGGCGCCGACAACCACCACGTTCGCCATTGCCTGATGCCTCTTGTCCACAGCGCGTGGCTGCGGGAAGGCGTTAGCCCGACGCGGGGCGGGGCGCAAGGGCAGAATGTCCCTATTTAGCGCCGCGGGCCGCCGGGAAGGGGTGCTAACGCTTCCCGACGTGGTGCCATGCCCGTGGCGGCCATGCGGATAGGTCGCGCTTTGGGCAAATCGTCATAAAAGCGGTGGGGTCCGGGAGGGTATCCCTCCCGGCTTGGCCCGGGTCGAACGTCCCGTCCGCCGGAGGCGCGAATGGCCTAATGACTTTACCGTCCCTCGCGCCACCAGGCGAGTGTCAGGAAGGCGAGCAGGGCGGCGAGCGCCAGGAGGCCGGTGAACATCGGTGTGATACGCACGCCGCGCGTTACGTAAGCCTCGCGGTCCTTGAGGCCCATCCAGCCGGAGCCTGCGAGGACGCGCGCATTGGCGAGCAGCGAGACGCGCGGCACCTCGACGGCCGTATCGCTGGCGCTCGAGAGGAGGCCGGTGCTGCGTGTCCAGAACGTGCCGCCGCCTGTTGCATTGATGAGCGGGCGAAGCTTGGCGTCGGTCGCCGTAACCTCGCTCATCTCGCGGGCGTCCTCGAGTCCGGCGTGCGCGACAGCCGTCAGCACGCGCCGCTCGGGGGCGGGGCCGTTCGTCTGCATTTTATAGAGGCCCGGCTGGCGCACATCGATGGTCGTGCGCCACACGCCGTCGCCCGAAGGCTCGAGCTGAACCTCGCTCGACTCGCCGCCTGGCGATTGCACGGCGACCGGCGGCACGCTCGTTTCCATGGACCGGCGCTCGATCGTGAGCTTGAGACCGCGGGCCTGGGCGAGGAGACGCTCCTCTTCGAGATCGGGCTCCTTCATGAGCCAGTGCGCGGTGCGGCGCAGGAGGTCGGTGTGCGGGCCGCCGCCGTCATAGCCGCGCGCCCAGAGCCAGGCATGGTCGGAGAGCAGCAGGGCAACGCGTCCGCGCCCGACCCGGTCGAGCACAAGGAGGGGCCGGTCCTCGACGCCGCTCATGAGCGTGCGGCCGCGCATGACATTCGTCTCGACCTGGCGGAACCAGCGCCCCCAGTCGGGCTCCTGGTTGCCTTCGCCGAGGCCCGGCAGGCTCCGTGTCACGGGATGCTTGTGGCCGTCCGCGGTGATGTGTGCCTTGAAAGGCTGCTCGATGACGCGACCCGAAGGCGCGGCGGGCAGCACCGGCGCCAAGGCGGTGCGATATAGGCTTGCGGCCTGGGCGTAGTCGTCGCCGGAAGCCACGAGCAGCGCGCCGCCGTTCGCGACATAGCGTGCGATGTTGTCGTAGTAGATGGGCGGCAGAATGCCCCGGTTCTGGTAGCGGTCGAAGATGATCAGGTCGAAGTTCGTGATCTTTTCCGAGAACAGCTCGCGAGTCGGGAAGGCGATCAGCGAGAGCTGTTGAATGGGCGTACCGTCCTGCTTCTCCGGCGGGCGCAAAATGGTGAAGTGCACGAGGTCGACGGCGGCATCGGACTTGAGAAGATTGCGCCAGACGCGTTCGCCTGCGTGCGGCTCACCCGACACGAGGAGCACGCGCAGGTTCTCGCGCACGCCCTCGGCGGCGATCACGACGCGGTTGTTGAGATGCGTGAGCTCGCCCGGCACGGGATCGAGCTCGATCTCGACGATGTTCTGGCCGGCGGTCGGGAAGGGCATGGCGACGCGCGTGCGGGCGTCGATTTCCGTGCGCACGGTCTCGTCCGGCTGTCCTTCGCGGCGCACGCGCAGGTTTACCTGGCGGCTCGCCTGACCGCTCTTGCCGGTCTCGCGCACGGCGATCTCGATGTCGCGCGGCGGGCCGTTGACGATGCCGAACTTGGGCGCAGTGATGACCTCGATGCGCCGATCGAACTCGTCGGGACGCCCCGTGATCAGCGCATGTACGGGCGCGTTGAAGCCGAGCGCGGCGACGGACGCCGGGATGTCGTGGACCTGACCGTCCGTGATCATGATCACGCCGGCGAGGCGGTCCGGCGCGACCTCGGAGAGCGCGCGGTTGAGGTCTGTGAAGAGATGCGTGCCCGACGTGCGCTCGCCGGTCGGCCGCGAGGCTTCGATCCACTTCACCTCGAGGCCGGGGAGGCGCTTGAGCTTCTCGTCGAGATCGGCGCGTATGGCTGCGGTCTGCGCAGGACGTCCGGCAATGCTCTGGCTGGTGCTCTCGTCGACGAGTACGACGGCAATGTTATTGAGGCCCTCGCGCTCCTCCTGCCGGAAGGACGGATTGGCGAGCGCGGCAACGAGTGCTGCGAGCGCGAGCGCGCGCAAGGCCGCGCCGCGCGTGCGGCGAAAGAAGAGCACGCCGATGAGCGCCAGCGCGACGAGCACGGCGGCTGCCAGCACGGGCGCAGGCACCATCGGGGCGATGTCGATCGACCAGGTCATCCGGTCTCAGAACTCCACAACTATTGGCCGAGGCGCTCGATGAGCGCCGGCGCGTGCACCTGATCGGCCTTGTAATTGCCGGTCAGCGCGTACATGGCGATGTTGATGCCGACCCGCACGGCCATCTCGCGCTGGGCTTCGCCGCCGGGTACGACCGGGAACATCGGCCGGTTCTGGCCGTCGAGCGCCCAGGCGGCGGCGAGGTCGTTCGGCGTCACGAGGATGCTGCTGACACCGTCGGCGCGGCGCGCCTTGCGCGTGTCGCCGTCGTCCGACTGGCTGCTGTCGGCCTCGACCCACATCTGGCCGCCATCCCAGCGGCCGGGGAACGTGCGCAGGATGTAGAAGGATTTCGTCAGAACATGGGACTCGGGCACGGGCTCGAGGCGCGGGATATCGAGGCGGCCGAGCAGGCGCTGAAGCGGCGTGCCGCCTTCGCGCCCCATGCCGATGCCGGTCGGAATGCCGGAGCCGAAGTCGCGGGTGTCGAAGATGATCATCCCGCCCTGCTTCATGTAGCTGTCGATCTTATTGAGCGTCGCATCGGGAAGCGGGGTCGCGTTCGCCAGCACGGGCCAGTAGAGGATCGGGAAGAAGGCGATCTCGTCGGTCGCGACATTCACGCCGAAGGGCTCGCCCGGCTCGACCGAGGTGCGCATGGAAAGATGGCGACCGAGGCCGATAAGGCCGGCGCGGCTCGTTTCGTCGGTCGCGCTATCACCCGTCAGCACGTAGGCGAAAGACACTTTGCCCGTTGCCTGGATCGCGATCTGAAGGTCGCGGCTCGAGGGCATGGCTGCGGTCGGTGGTGCCGCCGGACGGCGCTGGGCGCTGGCGTCGGTGCTCGTGAGTGCGAGAGCCGCGGCAACGGCAATCAGCAGTGCTGAGGCCGTCGCGGCCGCCTGCATACGCGGCCGCCGCCTCAGCAGGCCCTGCAGCAGCAGCACGGCAATGATATCGGCAAAGATGAGCGCGAGCGCGGCTGAGAGCAGCCACGGCTTCAGCGGCTCGGGGTTCGTGCCCTCGTACGTGCGCTGCTCGACGCTTGCCGGCAGGCTCGGAAGGGGCTTGAGCTCGGTGCGTGGCGTGATCACGTTGAGGGCGCGGGGGCTCGTGGCCGGGCCGTAGTAGCCCGGAGGATGGTCGAGCGATGGCGTCGCCGTATCGATCAGACGGGCCGGGATGGCTTGAGCGGTGGGGGTCGGCGGGCGCAGCGTGCCGAAGCCGTCGAGCACCTGGGTCGGCGCCAGCACTTCAGCCGTCTCGGGCTGGGGTGTGTTGCGTGGGGTCGCGGCCGCCATGGTCTCGGGGCCTCCGACGGCAATGCCGCCACTGACGCCGAGCGTTGCAATCCGCCGCAGCATTTCGACGAAGAGGCCGGAGAGCGGCAGGTTCGACCAGTCGGAATTGGCCGTGACGTGGAACAGCACGATCTGGCCCTCGCCCATCTTTCTCGCGGTGACGAGCGGCGTGCCATCGGCGAGCCGCGCCCATACGCTCACGTCATCCGTGAGATAGGCCGGATCGGCGAGGATCTGTCGGCTCACGGTCACGTCCTTCGGAATCGTCAGACCGGCGAAGAGGCTCGAGTCCTCGAATGGCGCGAGCGGTTGCGGCGTCGACCAGGACAGCGCGCCGCCGAGCGTGCGCCCGCCCATGCGCAGGCCCACGGGCAGCAGATCGTCGCCGCCTTTCTCGAGGCGCGGGCCGGCAAAGCGCACGAGCACGCCACCCTTGTTCACCCATTCCTCGACACGCGTGCCGAGATCGCCGGCAATGGTGCCGATGTCGGCCATGACCAGGATGGAGGAACGCTGCTCGAAGGCGCTCGCGACCGCACCGGCGAGGTTCACATCCTTCTGGCGGACAAGTTCGGCGAACGGCGCGAGCGCGCGCTCGATGTAGTAGAGCGGCGCCAGCAGCGGCTGGGCCTGCTCGCGGCTTTCGCCGGAGATGAGGGCAATGCGATGCCAGCGCGACCGGCTGTCGAGAAGGTGCACGGCGCCGGCACTCTGCTCGCCGGCAAGCTCGATGCGCGCGACCTGATTGCGCAACTCGAGCGGCAGGTCGAAGCGCGTCGTGGCGCGGCGGCTGTTCGCCGGGATCTCGTAAGCCGTCTCGGCGAGGCGCTGGCCGCGCGCGGAGAAGGCGAGGGCCGTGCCGCTGCGCCCGGCGCCTTCGGCACGCACGACAAAGGCTTCGAGGCGCCCATCACGGTCTAGTCCCGCCGAAAGGCCGAGCGGCTCGTCGCCGGGGCGATTGCGGATCACCTGCAGACGGCCGCCACGCGCGATCTGGCTCAGGGCTTCCACAAAGGCGAGGGTCTTGCCGTCATGGTCGATGCCGTCGCTGAGCCATACGACATCGAGGCCGGACTGGCCTTCGAGCGTACGGGCAAGTTGCTCGGCAAGCTGGGCGCGATAAGGCGCGAAGGGCTGCGGTTGAATTGCTGCGGCGGTCGTGCGCGCGGCACCGGGTGCTTCGATGCGCAAGGTGAGTGTCTTAGCGCCCGAGGCGGTCGGCGCGACCACAACCGGCCGGTTGGCACTCTCGGCTTCGGAAATGAGCTGATCGACGAGCCGTGCGCGGTTGGCGAAATGCCCGCCGCTCGACCAGCCGTTGTCGACGACGAGAACGAGCGGGCCGCTGCCGCTGAGCCCGGTCTCGCGGTTCGGATTGAGCACGGGATCGGCAAGCGCGAAGATGACGAAGGCGGCCGCCAGCATCCGGATGAGCGTCAGCCACCACGGTGTCTTGGCCGGCGTCTTGTCCTTGTTCTCGAGGCCGACCAGGATGCGCGTCGGCGGGAAGGTGATCTGGCGCGGGCGCGGCGGCACCGTCCGCAGCAGCCAGTAGATGACCGGCAACGCGGCGAGCGCGGTCAGCAGCCACGGGCTCAGGAAGGCGAGCGCGCCGATGCTCATGCGTGCCCTCCTGCGGCCGTCGCCCCGGACGACGGTGTGCTCATGAGATAGCTGCCGGCCTGGCCGCCGAGGCGCAGGATGAGGCTCAGCAGCAACTCATGGGGCGGACGGTCCGTGTGATGGACGAGCAGCGACCAGCCGAGGCGCCGGGCAATGTCGGCGAGCCCGTCCCGATGCGCTGCAAGCTTTTTGAGGTACGCGTCCCGCATGGTCTCGACGCGATCGACGATCCAACGCTCGCCTGCGACCTCGGGACCGAGGAACTCGGCGCGCCCTTCATAAGGCAGCGTTTCCTCCGCGGGGTCCATGATCTGCACGAGATGACCGCCGACGCCGGCGCCGGCCATCTCTTCGAGGCGCGGGCCGAGCTTGTCGAGCGGATCGAGAAAGTCGCTGATCAGGATAGCGCCTGAAAAGCGCGGCAGTCGGATCTTGGGCGGCAGACTTGTCGTGAGCAGCGGCGACGTGATGTTCGTGAGGATGGTCTCGGCGATCACGGTCGCAGCCTTGCGGCTCGCGGTCGGCCGGCCAAGTCCGAGCAGCGCGACGCGCTCGCCGCCGCGCACGAGAAGCTCGGCGGCCGCAAGCATGAGCACGACAGCGCGGTCGCGCTTTGTCACCGGCGCGAGCTCGCTGCGAAAATCCATCGACGGCGAAAGATCAGGCCAAAGCCACACGGTGTGTGCCGCTTCCCATTCGCGCTCGCGCACGTACAACTGATCAGAGCTTGCGGAACGCCGCCAGTCGATGAGAGTTGCCGCATCGGCACCCTCGAACTGGCGGAATTGCCAGAAAGTCTCGCCTGGTCCGGCACGACGGCGCCCATGGATGCCGTGGGCGACGGTGCTCGCCACGCGGCTCGCCTCGATGACGAGGTCGGGCAAGCGGTCGGCGAGGCCGTGCGCCTCGAGCTCCAGCCGGCCGATAGCGGTCTCAGCCGGGCTCATGCCTGTCTCCACTGGGATCGCATGGCAATTGCGCTCTTCGCCAACTTCTGGGCCACCTGCTGGCTCCAAGGGAATGCGCGTGGGGCCTCGATGGCGGGCCTCACGCGATGTTGGCGGCCAGCCGGCCAATGACGGCGCCGATCTGGCGGCCCTCGGCGCGGGCCGCGAAGTTGAGCGCCATGCGATGCTTGAGAACAGGCTCGGCGAGCGCGATCACGTCGTCCACTGACGGCGCAAGCCGGCCGTCGATGAGCGCTTTGGCGCGCACTGCGAGCATGAGCGCCTGGCTCGCACGCGGACCCGGACCCCAGGCGACGAAGCGGTCCGTCTCCTCGTCGGCACCTGTACCCGGACGTGCCGTGCGCACGAGCGTGAGGATCGCGTCGACGACTTTGTCGGGCACCGGGATCTGGCGCACGAGGCGCTGGATGCTCATCAGCTCCTGCCCGGAGAGGATCGTTTCGAGGCGGCGCTCCTCGGTGCCGGTCGTCGAGAAGAGCATCCGGCGCTCGGCAACGGTGTCGGGATAGTCGACATCGATCTGCAGCAGGAAGCGATCGAGCTGCGCCTCGGGAAGCGGATAGGTGCCTTCCTGCTCGAGCGGGTTCTGCGTGGCGAGCACGTGGAAAGGCGAGGGCACGTCATGGCGCTGGCCGGCGACCGTGACATGATGCTCCTGCATGGCCTGCAGCAGCGCCGACTGCGTCTTGGGCGAGGCGCGATTGATCTCGTCCGCCATGAGGAGCTGCGTGAAGACCGGGCCGCGAATGAAGCGGAAGCTGCGCCGTCCGCCTTGCGCATCCTCGAGCACTTCGGCGCCGATGATATCCGAGGGCATGAGGTCCGGCGTGAACTGGATGCGCTTGGCGTCGAGGCCGAGTACGCGCCCGAGTGTCTCGACGAGCAGCGTCTTCGCGAGGCCGGGTACGCCGATCAGCAGCGCGTGGCCGCCCGAGAGCAGTGTCACGAGCGTCTGCTCGATGACCTTGTCCTGGCCGAAGATGACCGAGGCCGTGGCCTCATGAACGCGCCGTACCCGCTCTCCAGCGGCCTCGACGCGTGCGACGATGTTGTCCTGGGTGTCGATCACTGTTGTCATGGGGGGATTATAAGGCCGTTTTCTTGGGTTGCGGAAACTTGTGCCAGCGAAGATGTTCAGAATATGGAGCGCGGTGCCGGGTAAACGGGCTATCGGCCCGAAATGAGACGCTCGAGGTCAAGCGCGCTGCCGCCCTGCAATGTGCGGCGGAGCCGGCGGCGAGCCGGACTGTCGGGTCAGCATGTTGCCAAACGCCGAGCGCGCCGCGCAAGCAAGGTTGCTCCATGAGTCCACACGATACGGAAGGCAAACGGCTGGAAACAAGGCAGGTTGCCGCAGACAAGGCCGCGGCGGGGGGGAGCCCCCTGGCAGGGCTCGAAGCCATGCTGCGTGCTCAGGACCAGGATAGACTGCCACCTGTCGATAGCTGGAACCCCCCGTATTGCGGGGATATCGGCATGGCTATCGCCGCCGACGGGACGTGGTTTTACCAAGGTAGCCCGATCGGCCGGAAACCTCTGGTCAGACTCTTTTCTCGTGTCCTGAGGCGCGACCTGGACGGCCGTCACTTTCTCGTGACCCCCGTCGAGAAGGTCGACGTGGCAGTCGCGGATGCACCTTTTCTGGCCGTCGAGATGGAGGTCCTGGGAAGCGGGGCGTCGCAGGAGCTTATCTTCCGCACGAATGTGGACGATGTCGTGCGCTGTGGGCCTGAGCACCCCCTGCGGTTCGAGACCGAGGTGAGATCGGGCGGGCTCAAGCCATATCTTCTGGTGCGCGGGCGTCTCGAAGCGCTGGTGACGCGGGCCCTTTACTACGATCTCGTCGAGATGGCCGTCGAGGACGAGGCCGGCCGCCTCGGGTTGTGGAGCGGTGGCGCGTTCTTTCCCATGACGTGACGGCCGGTGCGCGCGAGGTCGCACGCGCTTCCACCAAGCGGCCGATTTCAGCAGTGTCGTGGCCTGGTATAAATCGCTCTATCGATGGCCGCTGCCGGCATGGCACAACAGGCGTGTGGCCCACCTCTCTCCAGCAGACGGCAAACAAACATGAGCACGAATCTGTCGATCAATCCGGATCGCCTGTGGCAGACCCTCATGGCGTCCGCGGAGATCGGCCGCACGCCAGCCGGCGGGATACGCCGTCTCACGCTCAGTGACGAGGACAAGGTCATGCGCGACCTCTTCGTGAGCTGGGTGCGTGCCGAGGGGTACGAGCTGAAGATCGATCGCCTCGGCAGCATGTTCGTGCGGCGCGAGGGGACGGACCCGAATGCGGCGCCGGTGCTGGTCGGCAGCCATCTCGATACGCAGGCCAAGGGTGGTCGCTTCGATGGCATCCTCGGCGTGATGTCCGGGCTCGAGATCCTGCGCACGCTCGACGAGCGCGGCATCAAAACACGACGTCCGATCGAGGTCGTGAACTGGACGAACGAGGAGGGCGCGCGCTTTCCGCCGCCGATGCTGGCTTCGCTCGTGTTCTCCGATCCAGCTCAGCTCGCATGGGTGGAGGACCGCTGCGACAAGGAGGGCGTGCGGCTCTCCGATGAGCTGGCGCGCATCGGCTATCGCGGCGAGGAACCTGTTGGCGGCCGCGAAATCGATAGCTACTTCGAGATTCACATCGAGCAAGGGCCGAAGCTCGACGCTGCGGGACTGCAACTCGGTATCGTGACGGGTGGCTTCGCCATGCAGGGTATGCGCGTCAGCGTGCGCGGTGAGACCTCGCACGTCGGGCCGACGCCGATGACGCTCCGGCGCAATGCGCTGGTTGGCGCTTCCTACGTCGTGGTCGCGATCGACGATATCGGCTGGCGGTATGCGCCGGAGGACGGCAAGACCACCGCCGCGCGCCTCGATCTGAGGCCCAATCTGCCGGGCATTCTCTCGGACGAGGCGGAGCTGTGGATCGACTTCCGTCACCCTGACAAGACGCGTCTTCCCGACATGGCGGCGGAGGTCGAGGCGGCCGTGGCCGAGTCCGCGCGCCGTTCGCGCACGCGCATCGAGATTGCCGAGCGCTGGGGCTTCGGCGGTCTCGCGTTCGACGCGGGCCTGATCACGCTCATCCGCGAAACGGCGGCGCGGCTCGGCGTTGCGACCATGGACCTGCAATCTCAGGCAGGGCATGACGCCTACAACATGAACCGCGTCTGTCCGACCGCGATGATCTTCACGCCATGCAAGGGCGGTATCAGCCACAACGAAGCAGAGGACATCGACTTCGCGGCGACGGTGCCGGGCGTCAATGTCCTCCTGCACGCGGTGCTCGCGCGGGCGTCGTGACGCTCAGGTGCGTATCCACGTCTCCGAGAAGGCGAGCATAGCCGTCGTGATCGTCTGACCTGCAACCTGACGCGGAATGGGTTTGCCCGGCAGCTTCCGGCCGTTGATGGTGATCGTCGCCTCGCTGCATCCGACGAACAGGCTCGGCATCCAATGGCGGCCGGTAGCCGATTTGTCCGGCGGCAGGGCGAAACAGAACGGCTTGCCCAAGCCGCCCCAAGCGAGCTCTACGGTGAGATCGCCGGCCTTGATCGTTTCCTTATAGGCGGAGCCGGGATCGCCCGACGCGATGACGCTGTCGAGCTTCCGGTAACTCAGTCCGGCAAGGCCGGGCAAACCTTTGAACGATCCGAAATTCGAGACGAAGTCCGAGACGAGATAGCGCGCCAGGGCTTCGTTGTCGTGGAGGACGACGTTGGCACGCTCCGCCGATGGGCTCGCCTCCTGTGGGGACTGCATGAGGACGAGGGCGTGTCCACGGCCGTGAGGCGAAAGCACGACGCGGAAGAAGCTCGCGAGGCTCGTGAACGGACCATCCGGGCTCTCCTTGAGCGAGATGCCGGGATTTTCGCCCGACCATTCGACGGTGCCGGGGAATGTCGTGGGCTCGGGCATGGTTCCTCCTGACCTGTTCTGATGGCTGGTCGTGTCGTTGCACTTGAAGCCATCATAGGCGAGGGCGGTGCTGGCGGTCACCCCGACGCATGTGCGCTGCGAGAGCCGCTGAAACCTGATGCCCGGCATACCCGCAATTTCATCGGAGCACTGGTCATCTGCCGCCCGACGTTGCTAGGAATGGCACGAAAGCGGGCAGGAAGCCTGCGGCATACGGGGCAGGGAGCACCATGGAGCAGTATGATTATATTGTCGTCGGCGCAGGATCGGCTGGCGCGGCACTCGCATCGCGTCTCAGCGAAAATCCGAGGAACAGCGTCCTCCTCGTCGAGGCGGGCGCGGCGAGCCACATGTATTCCTGGCTACCGGTGAGCTTCGGTCTGCTGATCCACAACCCCGCGGCCAACTGGCTCTATGAGTCCGAGCCCGAAGCCTGCACCGGCAATCGGCCAATTCCCGTGCCGCGCGGCAAGCTGGTCGGCGGATCGAGCGCGATCAACGGTCTCGTCTGGGTGCGCGGCCAGCCGCTTGACTACAATACGTGGGCGCAGATGGGCGCGCGCGGTTGGAGCTGGAACGACGTCGCGCCCGTCTTTACGAAGATCGAGAGCTACGAGGGAGGCCCGGACAACGGCCGCGGCACCGACGGGCCGCTCAAGGTCACGGTCGTGCCCGATCAGAACCCGCTCTACGACGCGCTCTTCAAGGCGGGTGAGCAGGCCGGGTTCAAGATCAATCCCGATTACAACAGCGAGGACCAGGAAGGCATCTGCAAGACGCAGACGAGCATCCACAAGGGCGTGCGCATGAGTGTCGCGCGCTGCTACCTCAAGCCCGCCATGAAGCGCCCGAACCTGCGCGTGATCGCCGATGCGCCGACGCGTCGGATCGTGCTCGAAGGCAAGCGCTGCGTCGGCATCGTGTACGAGAAGCACGGGCGCCAGACCGAGGTAAGGGCGGCCCGCGAGGTGATCCTCTCGGCGGGCGCCGTCGCGACGCCGCAGCTTCTCGAGCTTTCGGGAATCGGGCGTCCGGAGATCCTCAAGGAATTCGGCATCGAGGTGAAGCACGCGCTGCCGGCGGTCGGCGAGAACCTGCGCGATCATATCAATGCGCGGATTATCTGGCACGTGAAAGTGCCGGAGGTCTCCTACAACACGAGGGCGCGCGGCATTGGCGCCGTGAAGGAGGCGCTGCGGTATGCGGCGACACGGGGCGGCTTCCTCAGCCTGCCGTCGGCGCCGATGCTCGCCTTCCTCAAGACGCAGAAGGAGATGGAGACGCCGGACGTCCAGATGCACATCGTGCCGTACTCGGTGAAGGACCCGAAGAAGCGCATCCTGCAGGAGTTCCCGTCGATGACGATCTCCGTGTACCAGCTTCGGCCGGAGAGCCTCGGCTCGATCCATATCCGCTCGGCGGACCCTGATGCCCAGCCGAAGATCGTGTTCAACTTCCTGACCGACCAGAGAGACCAGCGCGCGATGGTCGATGGCTTCAACATCATCCGCAAGATTGCGGCGCAGCCTGCGCTCGAACCTTATCGCGGCGACGAGTTTTCGCCCGGCAAGGATGTTCGCACCGACGATGAGATCCTGCATTATATCCGCAACAATTCTCAGACAGCCTACCACCCGATCGGTACGTGTCGCATGGGACCGGCGGGGCCGAACACCGTCGTCGACGAGAAGCTCAAGGTGCATGGCATCGAGGGGCTGAGGATCGCCGACGCCTCGATCTTCCCGACCATGCCCTCGGGCAATACCAACGCGCCCTCGATCATGGTCGGCGAGAAGGCGGCGCAGATCATCAAAGCCGTTGCATGAGGAGGAGGTGAGCATGTCCGCGGATGCTGCGCTGATCGCACATCTCTTGGACGTGCTCCGCCCCCTCGGCGGCGTCGCAGCAAAGCGCATGTTCGGCGGCGCCGGGCTATTCCGCGACGGCCTGATGTTCGGGTTGATCTCGGATGAGGTGCTCTACCTCAAGGCGGACGCGGAGACGGTCGCGGACTTCGAGGCGGAAGGGCTCGGGCCGTTCTCCTACGGCACCAAGAACGGCGATCGCGTCCTCACCTCCTACTGGCGCGCGCCCGAACGCCTTCTCGACGATGACGACGAGATGCGGGCATGGTGCCGGCGCGCCGCGGAGGTCGCGACACGCGCGGCGAAGAAGAAGGCCGGCGGCACAAAGCCTGCCCGTCAGAAAATTGCAGGCAAGAAGGGCGCGCCGAAAAAGCCCGTCACTCGTAGCCCGCCGGCGGGACGAAGCCGCCGATCTCGCCCTCGACAAAGCGGCTGAAGGCAATGGCCGTCTTGTCGTGGCCGTGCCGCGCGATCGCCTGATAGCCGACCGGCAGCCCCGATTTTGTGAGACCCGCGGGACCGACAGTAGACGGCAGATAGACGACGCCCGAGTAGCCCGCCCAGAAGAGCTGCGAGGTCGTCGGCTGCAGCTTGCCGTTGATGGGGATCGTGCGCTTCCAGCGCTCGCCCTTCTGGTCGTGCGGCCAGGCGGCCGACGATGCGACCGGGCAGAGCAGGATGTCCCAATCCTTGAAGAAGGCGTCGAACGCAAAGCGGAACTTGTGGCGCTCATTGTTGAGTGGCAGCCAGGCGCGATGCGTGAGATCTACGCCCTTCACCATAAGCTCGAGATACTGGTCAGGATTGCTGCCGCTTGCGGCGAGAGCGGCTTTCCAGCCGGCGATGTCGGCGTCGGGCGTGCGGGCGGACGTGGCGGCGCGCAAGAGCTGCACGTAGATCTCATGCAGCCGCTTCGTATCGATCTGCGGCTCGACCTCCTTCACCGTTGCGCCGGCTTTGGCAAGCTTCTCGACGAGGGTCTGCAGCACGCTCGCGTACTCGCCGTCGATCTCGCAGTTGGGATCGTTGAGCTTGACCGCGATCTTCATGCCCTTGAGCGACGACGCCTTGGCTTTGGGCAGCTCGAGCTTCCAGCAGTATTCGTCGAGCTCGTCGGCGCCACTCATGACATCGAGCATGACATCGAGATCGTCGGCGCCGCGCGTCAGAGGACCGACGCAGGAGATGTCGCCGGGAGCAAAGTTGTTCGGAAGCGAATGACGGCGCAGCGGGATGATGCCGTAGGTGGGCTTCAGACCGAACACGCCGCAATAGTGGGCGGGATTGCGGATCGAGGAGCCGATATCGCTGCCGGCGTCCACGCCCGTGAGCCCCGCGGCGAGCGCGGCCGCGGAGCCGCCCGAGGAGCCGCCCGGCGTCAAGGCCGTGTTCCAGGGGTTGTTCGTCGTTCCGTAGATGGGATTGTAGCTTTGCCAGTCGGCGAGCAGGACCGGCACATTGGTTTTGCCGAAGAGGTTGACACCCGCCTTCTCCAGCCGCTCGACGGCGAGCGCGCTCGTCTCCGTGATGTTGTTCTTGTACTCGGGAAGGCCCCAGGTCGTCGGCGATCCGAGTACCTGATAGCTCTCCTTGATCGTCATGGGGACGCCGTGCAGCGGACCCCAGACCTCGCCGCGCGCAAGGGCGGCATCGGCCTCGCGCGCCCGCTTCCTGCCGCGCTCTGCATCCATCCAGATGATCGCGTTGAGCTTGGGATTGTAGCGCTCGATGCGTGCGAGGAAGTGCTCCAGCACCTCGACGGCGGACGCCTTCTTCGTGCGGATGAGGTCGGCAATTTCGACGGCGGACCTGTAGTGAAGCTTGTCCATGCGGGCTCCAAAGGTACGATGCGGCAGATCTATTGGGCCTGAGCGGATCGCGGCAGCACACCGCTCATGATACCGCCGTCGATGACCAGCTCCGAACCGGTCATGTGCTTCGACGCATCAGAGGCGAGAAAGAGCACGCCGTCGGCAATGTCCTGTGCCGTGCCAAGCTCGCCGAGCGGGATCATCCAAAGCGAGCGCGCACGCGGATCGATCGGCCGGTTGTTGTGGGCGCCCGTGGCTCCGGTTGGCAGCTTCGTCCAGATTGGTGTGTCGATGATGCCGGGATGCACGGAGTTCACGCGGATGCCGTCCTTGGCGATGGCACATTCGAGCGCGACGGATTTCGCAAAGAGCCTGACGCCGCCCTTGGTCGCGGAATAGCCGGCGAGGCCCGCGGAGCCTCTTAGTCCGGCAATCGAGGACATCATGATGATCGAGCCGCCGTACCCGGTCCGTCTTATGGCGGGGATGGCGTACTTCACCGAAAGAAACACGCCATCGAGGTTGATCGCGTTCTGGCGCTGCCAGTCGGCAAGTGACATTTCGAGGATGGGCACCATGATGCCGATGCCGGCATTGGCAACAAGAATGTGGAGGCCGCCGAAAGCCTTCTCGGTAGCCTCAATGACCTCGGGCCAGCGCGCCTCGTCGGTCACGTCCTGTTTCAGGAAGATGGCCTTGCCGTCATTGACGGCGATCTTCTCGACGAGCTCCTTGCCGCGCGCCTCATCGATGTCGGTGACGACGACGCTCGCGCCTTCGCGCGCGAGCGTGAGCGCGCACGCCTCGCCGATGCCTGAAGCACCACCCGTCACCAGCGCCACCTTACCCGCGACCTGACCGCTCCTGTCCGCCATCGTCCGTTCTCTCCGTCATGCACCCGCGCCGGCGGGCTCTTTCTCATCCGTAAGTTAGGGCCTTCGTCGCTGTGGCGCCACATGGGAACGTCCAGCGAATGGCGCCTACCTGATTTTGCCGCAGCAGCGCGTTGACGGCGTGCGCGCGAATGTCCAACCTCAACTTTTTCATTCGACCAAAGGCGTGGGAATATGCTGAAATTCTTGCTTGGTATTCTGCTCGGTGCCGTGATGGCCTTTGGCTATGTGCGCTGGAATGTGCAGCTGCCGGCCGCGCTCCTGCTCCCCGAGAAGCTCAGAGGCAATATCATCTCGACGGTCGTCGAGGCGGACTTGTACGATCTCGGGCGCGGTGCTCAGGCGCGGCAGCGCGCGCTCGAGGTGCTGTTCGCTACGCGGCCTGATTACGCCGCGCGACTGGATGCCGGCGCCGGCCACCCTTTCCTCTCCGCCCTGCATCGGGAGCGTGCCGCGCGCGAGGCGCGTCAGCTTCTCATCCAGTGGCCAGCTTACGACGATGTGCTGGCAAAGCCCGCTCTGCGGGCGGCCCTCGAACGCAAGCATGGATCGGCCGATCCTGAGGTCCTGAAGCTGGCGATGCTGCGCGAGGCGCTGGACAGGCAGCCGTTCTTGAAATCGTGGCTCAAGGATCACGCAGGGGATGCGGTGGGCGGTGATCTGCGCGCCTTGTTGCGCAACATCGGTGCCGCGCGTCCGGAATTTGCGTCCGAACGGCGGCCGTAGGAGACCGATTGCTTGCGCTTCCGACGGCATTCGGTCAATTCTCCGCCGGAGTTGCCGATTGGTCGAGGAGAGGAAGGCATGCAGGCGTTCGCCGGGCTCAAAGTTCTCGATTTCACGACGACGATCGCCGGCCCGCACTGCGGTCGCCTGCTCGCGGATCTCGGCGCGGATGTGGTCAAGATCGAGACGGCCGAGGGCGACCTCATGCGAAGCCGGCCGCCGCTCAGGAATGGTGCAAGCACGTCTTACGGTCAGCTCAATGCCGGCAAGCGGAGCATCGTACTCGATCTGAAGCGGGCCGAGGCCGTGGCGGCGGCGCGGCGACTAATCGGCGGTGCCGACATCGTCGTCGAGAACTATCGCCCCGGCGTGATGAAGCGCCTCGGGCTCGATTATGCGAGCGTATCCGCCGATAATCCACGCCTGATCTTCTGCTCCATCTCGGGCTATGGCCAGACGGGGCCGGCCGCCGACAAGCCGGCCTACGCCCCGGTCGTGCACGCGACCTCGGGCTACGACATGGCGCACATTGCCTATCATCCGGGACGCGAGCGGCCGGACAGCTGTGGCATCTTCACGGCGGATATCGTGGCAGGGACCTACGCATTCGGTGCGATCTCGGCGGCGCTTTACCAGCGGTCGGTCACCGGCCAGGGTCAACAGCTCGATGTGTCCATGTTCGAGGGCATGCTCTCGCTGATGACGGTCGAGCTGCAGGCCGCGCAGTTCCCGATGCCGCCGAAACCAAAACGCGCGCTCTATGGTCCCGCCGCGACGGCCGACGGCTTCGTCAATATCGCCGTTGCGAGCGAACGGACATTCCATGAGCTTTGCAAGACGGCCGGGCGGGGCTGGGGCTCCGATCCGCGCTTTGCGAAGTATCTCGATCGCCGCGTCAACTGGGCCGAGTTCATGGACCAGCTCGAAGGCTGGACGCGTACGATGACGACGAACGAGCTGATGGATGTGCTCGAACGCGCGGGCGTGCCGGCGGGGCCGTACCGCACGGTCGACGAGGCGCTTGCCGATCCGCAGCTCACGCATCGCGGCGCGCTACAGGAGGTGCACGATGCCGGCGGCGCCTTCAAAGTGCTCAATCCGGCTTTCCGCATGTCGGCTTCGGAGACCAAGGCCGGACCGCGCGCGCCGGCGCTGGGCGAGCACACGCGTGAGGTTCTCGCCGCAGCCGGCTACAGCGAGAGCGAGATCGCAAAGATCACCGGCACCTGAGCGGCGCGCTACGGAAAAATCAGAAGAGCGCGTAGCCGCCGTCGATGAGGAAGGTATCGCCGGTGTGGAAGCGCGATGCCGAGCTCATGAGGTAGATCGCAATGCCGCCGAAGTCGTCGCCCGTTCCCCAGCGACGCATGGGCACGCGTTTCAGCACGTTGTCATGGAATTTCTCGTTGGCAATGAGATTGGCGGTCATGTCCGTTTCGATCCAGCCGGGCAGGATCGCGTGCGCACGGATGCCGTGGCGGGCGTGCTCCACCGCCATGGAGCGGATAATGCCGATCATGGCGCTCTTCGTTGCCGCGTAGTGCTCGTTGCGCGGCGGTCCCGAGATGGCGGCGAGCGACGACGTGCCAACCAGCACGCCACCGCCGCCACGCTCGATCATGTGCTTCGCGGCAGCCCGGAACGTGAAAAACGCGCCGTCGAGGTTGACGCGCGTGACGCGCTTCCACTCCTCGGTCGGCATCTCGGCGAACGAGGTGTGTCCGCTGCGACCGTGCACGCCGGCATTGGCAAAGCAGCCATCCACGCGACCGAGCACCTTGACGGTCTCGGCAAAGCCCTGCGCCACGGCGGCCTCGTCGCCCACATCCACCTGTAGGGCGAGGACGCGGCGGCCGGTCTTCTCGAGCTCGGTCTTGGCCGCGGCATTCTTGGCGGCATTCGTGCCCCAGATGGTGACGTCCGCGCCTGCTTCGGCCACAGCCTTGGCCATGCCGAGGCCGATGCCGCCATTGCCGCCTGTGACGAGAGCGACCTGCCCGCTGAGATCGAATGCCTTGTAAGCCATGAGTGCCTTCCCGTTCGATGTCCGTTCGGGTGCCATCATGACCTGAGCGTCTAGGCGCGCAAGCCCCGATCGCACGCCGTTCTGGATGACGGCCGTCCGACGGGACGATAGGCTGGCGCCGAACTCTTGCAGCTACGGGGATGTCGACAATGAGCGACCACGTTCTCAAATCCCGCGTCGGGACTGTCCATTGGGGCTATTTCGACGCCGCGGAGAAGCCGGTGCTTTCGGTCAGGAGCGGCGATCGCGTGACCATGGAGACGATCAGCGGTGCACCCGACGTGATGCCGCCGCCTTCGTCCGGCTTCAAGATCCCGCCGGAGCTGCTGGAGGTGCACGCCCAGGTGCCGCGCAAGCTGCCCGGGCACATTCTGACCGGACCGATCGCCATCGAGGGCGCCATGCCGGGCGATGTGCTGCAGGTGGATATCGAGGCCATCGAGTGCCGTCAGGACTGGGGCTATAACGCGATCCGGCCGCTTGCAGGCGCACTGCCGCTCGAGTTCGATCGCGTGCGCATCGTGCACATACCGATGGATCGGGCACGCGGGGTCGGCAAGCTGTCGTGGGGCGCGGAAGTGCCGCTGAGGCCCTTCTTCGGTGTGATGGGTGTCGCGCCGCCGCCCTCGTGGGGCATGATCACATCGCTCGCACCGCGTCAGCACGGCGGCAACATGGACAACAAGGAGCTGGTGGCGGGAACGACCGTGTTCCTGCCGGTGCATGTGCCGGGCGCGAATTTTTCCGCCGGCGACGGACACGGCGCGCAGGGCGATGGCGAGGTGTGTGTCACGGCCATCGAGACCGCGCTCACCGGCACCTTCAAGTTCACGCTGCACAAGGGTGGTAAGCTCGATTGGCCGCGCGCCGAGACGCCGACGCACGCGATCACCATGGCCTTCGATCCCGATCTCGACAGCGCGGCGCGGGCAGCGCTGCGGGACATGATTAAACTGCTCGGTGAGAAAAAGGGTCTCTCGCGCGAGGATGCCTACATGCTCTGCAGTCTCGCCGCAGACCTGCGTGTGACGCAGCTCGTGAACGGCCACAACGGCGTGCATGTCATGCTTGAGAAGCGGTATCTGGAATAGCGTTGCCGACTGCCCAGATCCGTCGCCTTCACGCGGCGCGGATCGGAGGCCTCGGCGCCTTGATGAGGCAGGCGATCAGGATAGCGATGCCGGCGAGCGCGGCGAATGTCATGTGCGAGGCTGTGTAACTTCCGGTCCAGTCTCGCAGCACCCCGGAGAGCAGCGGCCCCGCGGCCTGGGCAGTCACCTGGATCGTCAGGGCGATCCCTCGGATGGCCCCGAAGTTCCTGCGGCCGAAATAGTCCGCCCAGGCCACGGGAAGGCAGGTATGCAGCGCGCCGAGTGATGAACCGAAGATACATCCAGCCAGCACCACATCGCTAGGCTTCGACACGTTCTCGATGAAGAGCGCGCCGATCGCCATGCCGCAAGCCGCGAGAATGAGGCCGATGCGCACGCCAATGCGGCGCAGTATCAGCCCGAGAAGGAGGGCAGCGACGCCGGATGACACCGAGAAGATCGTGACGCCGGTCACCGCGGCGCTCAGGCTCATGCCGCGCTCGGTAAAATGGACGGCTTGGTGCAAGCTGACACCTGCCTGGACCGGCCAAACCAGCATGGTGAATATGGCGAGCAGCCAGAAAGTGGAGGTGGCGAGCGCCTCGGATCGCGTGAATGATGGCTCGATTTCAGCCGCTTCTGCTGGCTTTGTAGCCGTGCCTGCCTCTGCCTGATCCGGCGCAAGGTCCAGTTCTTCCGGTCGCCCGACCATGAACAGCCACGTCGGCAGAAATCCTACGGCGAGCACGGTCAGACCAACCGCAATCCAACCCGCACGCCAGCCGCCATGCGCCATCGCTCCGAACGCGATGAGCGGCATTACCGTCAGACCGACCGTTTGCCCCACCATTGCCATCGCAAATGCAAGTGGGCGCCGCGCAACGAACCAGTTCACCACGGCGCCGAGCGTGCCGAGATCGAACGGGCCGGCGAAGTTCATGCGCGCAATGCAGAAGAGCAGATAGAACGCGGCCAGATTGCCGATCTGCGAGAGCAGCAGGATGGTGATGCCCGTCGTCAGAACCGCCATGAGAAGAATGGTGCGCGGCCCCTTGCGGTCGAGGAACGAGCCGAGCATCGGGGATGTGATGGCGGCCAGAATGCCGCCAAGTGAGACGGCGCCCGAAATCTCGGTACGCGACCAGCCGAACTCCGCCGTCATCGGGCCGACGAACACGGACAGCGTTGCGACGGCTGGGCCGATGCGTGCAATCGATACGCAGCACACGACGCCGAGGATCACCCAGCCATAGTAGAATGGCAGCCTCCGCGCGAGGCTGGCGGCAAGTGATGCCTGTATCATCGGACCCCGCGTATGTGAGGCGGTCACCTTGGCAGCGCTGTGCGGGCAGTCAAGGCGGTATCGGGAAGGTCTGGGATGCGCGGGGAGAGCCGGCGCGTGCGCTCATCCTGGCGATCGATGCAGACGTCAGGGTCGTGGGCGGCGCGGCTCACGTGGGCGCAGGAAGCTCCTCGCGCGCGCCCGTGAGAGCACTCAATGAGCATTCCAAGCGATATCGGAAGCCATCTTCCGCGTAGTCCATTGCCGGCTGGCAATTCAGCTCCTGGCCGACGACCGATGTGATGATGGCCGAGCCAAACCCTTTGCGCGCAGGTGGAGCGACGCGCGGCCCGCCGCTTTCGATCCACGCGAGCTTGAACCACGTGTCGTCGCGGCCGTGCCGCGTCAGCTCCCACGTGACGTCGATACGGCCCGTTTCAACGGACAGAGATCCATATTTTGCAGCGTTTGTCGTCAGTTCGTGGAACACGAGTGCAAGTGTTTGCGCCGTCTTGGCATGAACCGCAACCACGGGACCGCGGACTTCGGTTCGGTCGCTGAGCGAGTTGAGGCTCGCGGATACGATTTCATGCAACGGCGCGCTTTCGGGCGTCTCATCGGTCAGCGTATCATACGTATTGGCGAGAGCTTGCAACCGCCCGATAAACACCTCGCGGGCTTCGTCGAGCGTCCGATCGCCGCTGAGCGAGCGAGCAGCTATAGCCCGAACAACCGAGACAAGATTTTTCCCCCGGTGGGCAAGCTCGCGCATCAGCAACGTCTGTCGATCGCGCAGTGCCTTGGCGGCGGCATTGCGTTCGACATGCCGGCCGGCGAGTTCGGCGCACAGATCGAGGGCTCTCAGCTCCCGATCGTCAGGCTCGTGCTCCTCGGGCCAGTAGACCGAAAACATGGCGAGCACGTTGCCGCCACTGTCGAGAACAGGAGTCGAGACAGCGGCAACCGCCCCATAGGATCTGAGTGCCGCTGCAATCTCCGTATATTTCGGGTCCGTGCGCAAGTCAGGCACGATGACGCGCGATCTGCGTGTCAAAGCCTCGGAGCAGGTCGTGCAATCGTCGAGGCGGACGGTCGAAAATGTGTCGAGGATGCTTTCGCCAAACCCGACCTGACCGATCATGCCGAGATCGCCCGCGGGCGTCAGCAGCTGGACCGAACCGAGCGGTGCCGCGACCAGATCTGCCGCCGTGCGCAGCACGTCTTTGAGTACGTCAGGAAGCGCTTGATTGGTTGCGAGGCGAAGGCTGAGCGCGTGCAGATGCTTCAGATCTTCGACTTCGCCCACGAGCTGGCGTTCGTTGTCCGACAGGCACGGAACTGGCCGCCGACGGGAGAGTGCATATTCGCGAGCGATCTGGACCAAGGAACTGTACTCCTGCGGGATCGATACCGCACGCGATGCCGGGGACTTTTACCAAAAATAGCACATCAAACTTCAGCGACGCAGCAACATTTGAGGGTGCATTGGCGCACATAAGAATATCGGCAGGCTTCATAATGCCGTGTGGCGCCATTAGAAGCGCATTCAGTAGCTAAATCTTCCCCTTCCAGGGCACGGCCCAACGCTCGAAGGCGCGCATGAGCAGCTCGAAGGCGAAGGCGACAAACCCGATAAGCAGGATGCCGAGGATCACGACATCGGTCCGAAGGAAGTTGGAGGCATTGAAGACCATCTTGCCGAGGCCGGCGTCGGCCGCGACCATCTCGGCCGCGACAAGCGTCGTCCAGCCGACGCCCATGCCGATGCGCAAGCCGACCAGGATATCCGGGAGCGCACCCGGCATGATGACGTGGCGAATGACTTGCGGCAGCGAAGCACCCATGGAAAGCGCCGCCTGGATCTGCTCCTGAGAGACGGAGCGCACGCCTGCCCGCGCGGCGAGGACGACCGGGGCGAAGATCGCAAGGAAAAGCAGGATGATCTTCGACTCCTCGCCGATGCCGAACCAGACGATCATGAGCGGCAGATAGGCGAGCGGCGGCAGCGGCCGGTAGAATTCGATGGGCGGATCGAAGATGCCGCGGGCAATGCGGCTCGTGCCCATCAGGATGCCGATGGGAATGCCGAGCGCGACAGCAAGCGCGAACGCGCCGAAGACGCGGCTCATACTGGCAGCGAAATGCCCCCAGAGGGACGCATCATCGAGCTCGCCGTTGAGCGCTTGGATAAATGCGCTCCAGATCGCTTCGGGCTTCGGCAGGAACAGGCGGCTGACCCAGCCCATGTGCGTCGCGACCCACCATGAGCCGAGAAGAACGGCAATGGTCACAATGTTGATGGCGAGTGTTGAGCCTTCGCCGAGCACGCGATAGCGGCTGGTGCGGACGCGGCGGGGAGGCGCGGCTGATGCGCTCGTGGCTTCGCTCACGGCCATGGTGGGCAGTCTCCCCTCAGTCACGGCGCTGGATGTCGCTCAGAACCTGCTCGCGCATGGCGATGAAATCCGAGCTCGCCTTCACTTGGCGCGCATTCTTTGTCTCGATGTAGCGGCGGCCGAAGTCGAGATCGTAGGTCTTCTCGATCTTGCCGGGGCGCGGGGTCATCACGATCAGCCTTGTCGCGAGGAAGATCGCCTCCTCGACGGAGTGCGTGATGAAGAACACCATCTTGCCCGTGCGGTGCCACACGTCGAGGATCAGCTCCTGCACCTGCTCGCGCGTGAGTGCGTCGAGCGCGCCGAGCGGTTCGTCCATGAGCAGCACTTCCGGGTCGGAGGCGAGTGCTCGGGCGATGCCGACGCGCTGCTGCATGCCGCCCGAAAGCTCGTAGATCATCTTCTCGGCGAAGTCGCCAAGGCCGACGAGTCCGAGCTTCTCGCGCGCGATGGCGTAGCGCTCTTCCTTCGCGACGCCGCGCATCTTCGGGCCGAACGCGACATTGTCGAGGACGTTCAGCCAGGGCATGAGCGCGTGCTTCTGGAAGACGACGCCACGGTCGGCACCCGGTCCGTCGACGGGCGCGCCGTCGAGCAGGATCTCGCCGTCGGAAGGCGTGAGAAAGCCGGCCATGCAGGAGAGAAGCGTCGTCTTCCCGCAACCCGAGGCGCCGATTGCGACGACGAAGTCGCCGGCTTTCATGTCGAGGTCCACGTGCGACAGGGCTTCGACAATCCCGTCGCGGGTGGCGTATCGGACCGAGAGGTCCTGCACATTGAGCGTGGCGTTGGCGGACCGCCGCTCGGCGGCGGGCCGTGTCATCGTCACCATGAAGCCTCTCGGTCCTGCGTCTCGGTTCGCCTTCTTACTTCGCTGCCGCGGCGGCGAACTCGGGATTGACGAATTTGCCGAAGTCTTTCGGGATCTCGGTAATGCGCTTCTGCTCGAGCAGGAACTTCGCGGTGTTGGCGAGCGCCTGGGCAGCGCCGCCCTTGGCGCCACCGCCGAGCCACTTGTCGGAGGCCTGTTCGGCGGCCGTCGGGAACGCGTAGTCCTTGAGGACGGCGGGTACGGTCTCGGCCTTTGCGCCGACAACCTTGGCGATGGTCGCGGCGTTCTCCGAGCCGGCGGCATACTTGCCGGGATTGGCACGGTAGTCCGCATCGGCCGCGGCGAGAGCCTTCACATACGCTGTGACGAAGTCTTTGTTCTTCGCAGCCCAGTCGCGATTGACCATGATGCCGTCGAACGTCGGGGCGCCCTGCTTGCCGACGTCGGCGGCGGAGATGATGACCTTGCCGTCGGCTTTCACTTTGGAGAGCACGGGCTCCCAGATGAACGTCGCGTCCAGGTCGCCGCGCTCCCAGGCGGCGGCGATCTCCGGCGGCCTGAGGTTCAGGATCTGGATCTCCTTCGGGTTCACGCCCGCCTTGTTGAGCGCAAACAGGAGCTGATAGTGCGCCGTCGAGACGAAGGGCGTTGCGACTTTCTTGCCCTTGAGGCCGGCAAGCGACGTGATGCCCGATTTGTTCGAGGCGATGAGCTGCTCGGCGTTGTTGATATCGTCGAGGATCCAGATGAGCTGGATGTCGATGCCCTGAGCCACGGCAGCCGTAATCGGGCTCGAACCGGCCTCGCCGAGCGGCACCTGGCCAGATGCCATGGCCTTGATCACGTCACCGCCGCCGGCGAACTGCTTCCAGGAGATCTTGTAGCCGGTGGCCTTTTCGATCGCGCCTGCTGCTTGTGCAACCCGATAGGGAACGATCATGTCCTGGTGGGCGATCGTCACTTCCTTGGTCTGGGCGTTCGCGGTTCCGATAGCGGCGGCTAAAATCATCGGCAGCGAGAAGGCTAGTCTCGTTGTCGGCTTCATTTGGTCGTCTCCTATGCAGGCACTGGCTTCGAGCCCGACAATCCTACACAGGATGGTTCCAATTACTAGCCGATGAGACGATAGGTTTTGCCAATTGAAACAGCACTCCGCTCCCATGCGGTCGAAATATTGTGCGTGGGGTAGGCGCGAGATCTTCTCCCGCTCTTCGCGGGGAGAGGGACGGGGTGAGGGGCGGCCAATTCTGAGACGCTCGAGTATGCCGCCGCGAAGGGACCACTCGTGCTCGCGGCAGCGTCGCAGCACCACTTCATGAGCGCGCGACTGCGCGCCGGCCGCTAGGCCGTCCTAAAGAAAATGCAGCCCGCTGCGTTACATGCCGAGCTGTCGCGTCTGCCGTCGCGGGCATAGCACCGCGGTATGGTTGCGAAGCACCTCTTCCCAGCAGCCCGCGGCAACTAAAAAGCTCGTGCCTGCATGCCTTCCTGATAGCGCTTGAGGTACTGGGCGACGAAGTCGTAGCCGACATAACGGCTGTAGGCATCGGCGAGACGCTTGGTGACCGGTCCCCAGACCTGACCTGCCGGCCCGATGTCGACGCCGTTGATCTTCGTCACCGGGCAGATGCAGAGCGACGTCGAGGTTAGGAACATCTCGTCGGCGACGTAGCTGTCGTACAGGTCGATGTCGGCCTCGGCGACCGGAATGCCTTCCTCGCGTGCGAGATCGATCACCGTCTGGCGGCTGACGCCCGGCAGCACGAATTTCTCGCGCGGCGTGAGCACCTGACCGTCGCGCACCGTGAAGATGTTCGACCCCATGCCTTCAGCGAGATTGCCATTCGTGTCGAGCAGCACCGCCCACGCCTCGGGATCGGCGCTCTGCACTTCCTGGTTGGCGACGATCATGTTGAGGTAATTGTGTGTCTTGGCGCGCGGCGTGAGTGACTCGGGCGGCGTGCGGCGATGCGAGGGCACGATCACGCGGATGCCCTCCTTGAAGAGTTTCGCACGCTGCACGAGCGGCAGCGGCGCGCATTCCAGCACGACGTTCGGGCCGTGGTAGTCGAGGTTGTCGCCGGGCACGTCCTTGACGCCGCGGCTGATGCGCTGGCCGATCCAGTAGTCGTCGTCAGGTCCGAGCAGGTGACGATTGCGCTCGAAAAGCTCTTCCGTCAGCGCGACCATACGCTCGGGGCCGAAGCCCGGATCGATGCGGAGATATTTGAGCGAGCGGTAGAGGCGGTCCACGTGCTCCTTCACCTTGAAGAGCTTGTGGTGGAAGCTGCGGGTCATGTCGAAGCAGCCGTCGCCATAGACCCAGCTCAGGTCGCGGAACGGAATGCGCACCTCGCTCTCGGGCATGAATTCGCCGTTGAACCACGCGACGCGGACGTTGCTGCGTTCGGCCATGTTGGATGTTTCCCTCTGACGTCTCTGTGCGCTCGCGTCTTCGACGCGAACAGGGCTGCCGACCTATGACCCGCTCGGGGGACACCCCCGAACCCCCGTTCTTTATTGTTTTGGTGCTTTCCTCGCCGTGCAACTCCACTTCCCCTTCTCCCCGTTCTTACGGGAAGAAGGTCGGGATGAGGGGCGGGAGCTTGTTCGACGGAGGAGTATGTCGCCGCCCCTCACCCTAACCCTCTCCCCGCAAAGGGCGGGGAGAGGGGACAGGTCGCGCTGGTGGCGCCGGCTTCTTACAGCCCACCCATGAGCATGTACTTCATCTCGACGAAGCCATCGATGCCGTGGGCGGAGCCTTCGCGGCCGAGACCGGACTCCTTCACGCCGCCGAACGGCGCCACCTCGGTCGAGATGATGCCCTCGTTGATGCCGACCATGCCGTACTCGAGGCCTTCGGCGACGCGCCACACGCGACCGATGTCGCGCGCGTAGAAGTACGACGCGAGCCCGAACTCGGTGGCATTCGCCATGGCGATGCCCTCCTCCTCGGCCTTGAACTTGAAGACCGGTGCGACGGGGCCGAACGTCTCCTCGCGCGTCAACTTCATGTCGGAGGTGACATCCGAGAGCACCGTCGGCTCGAAGAAGGTGCCGCCGAGCTTGTGGCGCTTGCCGCCGGTGACGATCTTGGCGCCCTTCGACACGGCGTCGGCGATGTGCTCCTCGACCTTGTCGATGGCGGCCTTGTTGATGAGCGGGCCCTGCACGACCCCCGTCTCGGTGCCGTCGCCGACCTTCATGGCTGCGGCAGCCTTGGCGAGCTTGGTGACGAACTCGTCATAGACGCCTTCCTGCACGAGCAGGCGGTTGGCGCACACGCAGGTCTGGCCGGCATTGCGATACTTCGAGGCCATGGCGCCTTCGACGGCCTTGTCGATATCGGCATCGTCGAACACGAGGAAGGGCGCGTTGCCGCCGAGCTCCAGCTCGACCTTCTTGATGGTCGAGGCCGCCTGCTCCATGAGCACCTTGCCGATCTCCGTCGAGCCGGTGAACGTGATCCCGCGCACCTTGGGGCTCGTCGTCAGCTCCTTGCCGATCTCGGCGGACTTGCCCGTGATGACGTTGAACACGCCCGGCGGGATGCCGGCCTGACGCGCAAGCTCGGCAAGCGCGAGCGCGGTGAGTGGGGTCTCGGTCGCGGGCTTGACGACGACCGTGCAGCCGGCTGCCAATGCGGGCGAGACCTTGCGCGTGATCATCGCGTGCGGGAAGTTCCACGGCGTGATCGCGCCGACGACGCCGAGCGGCTGCTTGATAACGACGATACGGCTCCCTTGCTTGAAGCTCGGGATGGTCTCACCGTAGATGCGCTTGGCTTCCTCGGCGTAGAACTCGGTGAACGAGGCGCCGTAGATGATCTCGCCGCGCGCTTCGGCGAGCGGCTTGCCCTGCTCGCTCGTCAGCAGCAGCGCCAGCTCGTCGGCGTGCTGGACCTGAAGGTCGAACCACTTGCGCAGGATGGCCGAGCGCTCCTTGGCGAGCAGCTTGCTCCAGGCCGGGAAGGCCTTCTCTGCGGCATCGATCGCTTGCTTGGTCTCGGCGGTGCCGAGGCGCGGCACCTTGGCGATTTCCTCGCCGGTCGCCGGGTTGGTGACGGGAATCTCGGGCGTGCCGACCCATTTGCCGTCGATGAAGCACTGGTTCTTGAGGAGCGTGATCACTTTCTTGTCCATGGGGTCCTCCTGGGGGATGGATTGGGTGGGTGCGCCTGCCTCGGTCCGGAATGGGGCCGGGGGGCGGCTTCGAGGGGGATCATAGCGCCTCGGCGCGGCGCTGGCCCGCGTTTTTCAGGAGGTCTGCTGATCACCCATTGCGGGCGAGGACCACGACATCGCCCTGACCGCGCGTGCGCGCGAGCATATCCGTGAGGCGGCCGCGGACCTCGGGCAGGGTTTCGCCGTGGGGGGCAAGTATGCGCGTTTCGAGAAAATGACCGGTGAGCGCGAAGCCGGCGGCAAGATCGCTCTGCGAAACGGCTCCCTGGCTGCGTCCACGCAGGAACGACGGCAGGGCCAGCAGGCGGTCATGGTAGGGCTCGCCCGCCGAGGCCGAGACGGCGCGACCGCTTTTCGGCGAGACGTATATGAGGTCGTCGTTGGTGCCGGTAGCCGCGCATGCCGTGAGATCGAGCCCGAAGCCCAACTCTTCGAGCAGGGCAAGCTCCCAGCGGACAAGCAGGGCCGGCCAGACCTCCGGCTCGTCGAGAAAGCCGAGCACGAACAGGCTCACCTCGTAGAGGCTCGGATGCGGATCGCGCTCCGGGAGAAGACGGGCGAGCGTGGTCAGCGTCGCGAGGCCTGCGAGAGGCAGCGGATGGTCCATGACCTCGGCCGCATAGGCGCGGCGGGCCTCGAGCGCCATATGCCCGAGGTGTTCGGCGAGGCGGCCCTTCCAGGTTACCTCGACGTGGTTGCCGGGCTGGAGAACGGGGCGCATGCGCCGCGAGCGCCCGCCGTGGACGAGCCCGAGATGGCGGCCGTGGCCGCGCGTCAGCAGCTCGACGACGCTCGCCGTCTCACCGTGGGGCCTGACGCCCAGGATGATGCCCTCGTCGCTCCACTCCATGGTCCCGACTATATCAGGAGTCGACCGGGGCTGGGCAGACGCTTGCGCCCCGGCAAAGGCCCCGTTCGTCAGCCTCTGCGCAGCGTCTCGAAAAGGAACCAGGTGCGGCGCTCGCCCTCGTCGATCCAGTTCTCGATCAGGCTCGTGGTGGCGGAATCGCCAGCCTCGTCGGTCAGATCGTGTAGCTCGCGAAGCGCGTCGACAAGTTGCTTGTTGTCGTCACGCAGTTCCGCGAGCATGTCGTCGGGTGCGACGAAGTCGGCATCGTTGTCGAGAATGCGCTGCTCCTTCGCGATCTGCCCGATGGACTTCAGCGTGCTGCCGCCGATCTTGCGTACACGCTCGGCCATGTCATCGGTCATGGCAAAGAGTTGCGTGGCGTGCTCGTCGAGCATGAGGTGATAGTCACGGAAATGCGGTCCCGACATGTGCCAATGGAAATTCTTTGTTTTGAGATAAAGGGCGAACACATCAGCGAGCGCTGTCGTCATCGCGGCGGAGATGTCCTTGACGGCATTCTCCGAGAGGCTGGTCGGGGTCTTGAGGGCGGCATGGCGGATTTCGGCAGCAGATCTTTTGGACATGGCTGTACTCGCAAGGGGGCTGGTTCGGATCAATGACACAGTTCATGTGGGAGGCGGAGGGGGTTCTGTCAAAGTCGGTGGCACAGTTAACTATCGATTTCG
Source organism: Hyphomicrobiaceae bacterium (assembly GCA_035565975.1). Taxonomy (GTDB): domain Bacteria; phylum Pseudomonadota; class Alphaproteobacteria; order Rhizobiales; family Hyphomicrobiaceae. The sequence goes on along the minus strand of DATMRT010000037.1, from coordinate 8,371 downwards.
CCGAGAATTGAACGGCAACGGCACCAAACGGGGCTCGCTGTCCGTCTTGGATCGGTCGAAATCGGCCCCTAGACCGACTTCATTGACGGGAGGGGCTACGATGATCCGACACTGCCTGCTGGTTGTGACGCTGCTTGCCAATCTATTTCTGGCTGCTCCAGCGTCGGCCGAGAAGCGCGTTGCACTCGTCATCGGCAATGCCGCCTACGTGAAGAGCTCGGTGCTGGCCAACCCCGTCAACGATGCGACGGAGATCGCCAAGGCGCTCACGGAGGCGGGCTTCGAGGTCATTGCTGGCCTCGATCTCGACAAGCGGGCTTTCGACACGAAGGTTCGCGATTTTGCGCGTGCGCTCGGCGATGCCGACGTCGCGCTGTTCTACTACGCCGGTCATGCCCTCCAGGTCTCGGGGCGCAATTATCTCGTCCCCGTCGATGCCTCCATGGAGCGCGAGCGCGACCTCGACTTCGAGACGATCGGCGTCGACTTCGTGCTGCGGCAGATGGAAATCGATCGCGAGAACAAGACGAACCTCGTGTTCCTCGATGCCTGCCGCGACAACCCGCTCGCGCGCAATCTCGCGCGTTCCATGGGAACGCGTTCCGCGAGCGTCAGCCAGGGCCTCGCCCAGGTGCAGACGGGTGTCGGCACGTTCATCGCGTATTCGACGCAGCCGGGGAATGTCGCGCTCGATGGGACAGGCAGTAACTCGCCGTTCACCCAGGCGCTTGTGAGAGGCGTGCGCGCGCCCGAGCGCAATCTGACGTCGATGATGGTCGAAGTGCGCAAGGACGTGCTCGCGGCGACCGGCGGCAAGCAGGTGCCTTGGGATCACTCGTCGCTGACGGGCGATTTCTACTTCCATCGTGCATCGGCGCCGGGGGCGCTCATCGCACCGAGTACGCCGTCGTCGAGCGACGTTCAGAGACGTCTCGAGGAGCTCGAAAGGGAACTGGCGAAGAGGACCGATCAGACGGCCAAGGTGGTCGAGCTGGCCCAGGCCAAGGAGCGGCTGCGGCAGCTCACCGAGGACAACCAGGAAGATCAGCGCAAGATCTTCGATGTCCAACGCGATCGGGCCAAGAGCGGCTCGGACAGCTTCCAGGAAATCGGCCGCATTCAACTGCGCATGGTGCGGCGGGGGCAGGAGATGACAAAACTGCGCCCGCGCATAGCCGAGCTCGAGGCCGAGCTGGGATTGCCATCGAGCGCTGCGGCTGCAAAATAATCATCTCGGGCCCATGCAACTGTGGGACGGTCACAGCCGTTCTCGAGCCGATGCCGAAACTGGTACTGCCGCTGCTGACGCTCTTGTCGATCCTATCGCCGAGCCTGCTGGCGACGGCGCATGTTGCGCGCGCGGCGGAAGCGGAACGCCCGCTTGTCGAGACCATCTGCCCGCTCATGGAGAAAGAGGCGCGAGAGAACGGCATTCCGCCAGTTTTCTTCGTGCGCTTGATCTGGCGGGAGAGTGCTTTCAGGCCGACTGTGGTGAGTCACAAGGGGGCGCAGGGGATTGCCCAATTCATGCCACTCACGGCCAAGGAGCGCGGCCTCGACGATCCCTTTGATCCCGTGTCGGCGATCATGCACTCCGCCCGCCTTCTCGCCGACCACAAGAAGACGTTCGGCAATTTCGGTCTGGCGGCTGCTGCCTACAATGCCGGGCCCGAGCGCGTGCGCGGTTGGCTCGAAGGCGAGCGCACGCTGCCCGCCGAGACGCGTGCCTATGTGCAGTTCATCACCGGGCACCCGGCGGATAGCTGGAAGGAAGCCGGTGCGGTGCCCGCCGAGCCGGCCGCATTGACGTCGGAGCAGCTTCAGGAGTCGTGCCGTCAGCGCGCGCCGGCCATCGTTCACGTCGCGCTACCGGCGAAGTCTCCGGGCAAGGCCGACAACCCGCCGCCGTGGGGCGTGCAACTTGCGACCGACTTCTCGCGCGGTAAGGTGGCCGGCATGTTCTCCGCCCTCAAGCAGCGACACGCCAGACTGCTCGCCAATGCAGCGCCCCTGTATGTGCCCGAGCGGAATCTGAGCCGCGGGCGCCGGTCCATGATCGCGCTCCGCGTCGGCGCGGAGACGCGCGAGGATGCGCTGAAGCTCTGCCAGCGTCTGCGCGCGGACGGCGGCATTTGCACGGTGCAGAAGAACTGAGCGGCCTTACGGCTTGAGGCGATATCCGGTCCGGAAGATCCACCAGATGATCGCCAGACAGATGACGAGGAAGACGACGGTCATGCCGAGGCTGATGCCGACGCCGACATCCGAGATCTCGAAGAAGCTCCAGCGGAAGCCGCTGATCAGATAGACGATCGGGTTGAGCAGCGCCACGTTCTGCCAGAATGGCGGCAGCATGTTGATCGAATAGAATGTGCCGCCGAGAAAGCTCAACGGCATGATGATGAGCATCGGGATGACCTGCAGCTTCTCGAAGCCGTCGGCCCAGATGCCGATGATGAAGCCCAACATGCTGAAAGTCAGCGCCGTCAGGACGAGAAAGGAGACCATCCAGAACGGATGGGCAATGCGTATGGGCACGAAGAGGCTTGCCGTGACCAGAATGATGAGCCCGAGGATGATGGACTTCGTGGCGGCGGCGCCCACGTAGCCGAGCACGATCTCGAAGGGAGATATCGGCGCCGAGAGAATCTCGTAGATCGTGCCTGTGAAGCGCGGGAAGTAGATCCCGATGGAGGCATTGGACGTGCTCTCGGTGAGGAGCAGCATCATCATGAGGCCCGGAACGATGAAGGCGCCGTAGCTCACGCCGTCGATATCCGGAACGCGCGAGCCGATCGCAGCGCCGAACACGATGAAGTAGAGCGAGGTCGAGATGACGGGCGCGACGATGCTCTGGAGCAGCGTGCGTCCCCAGCGGGCCATCTCGAAGACGTAGATCGCGCGGACGGCGGTCAAATTCATGATGCTTAGCTCACGGGGCTTGTCTCATGAGATCGACGAAGATCTCTTCGAGCGAGCTTTGATGTGTCTCGAGGTCGGTCACAGTGAGGCCGGCGTCACGCATGATGTTGAGCAGCGTCGTAATGCCCGTGCGCTCGGCCCGTGCGTCATACGTGAAGACGACGGCGCGGCCATCGTCGGCGATGGTCAGCGGATATCCGGCGAGTGTTTCCGGAATGGCAGTGATCGTTCCGCCGAGGCGCAGTTTCAGCTCCTTCTTGCCGAGCTTGCGCATGAGCTCGGCCTTCTCCTCGACGACGATGATCTCGCCGCCGCGGATGACGCCGATGCGGTCGGCCATCTCCTCGGCTTCCTCGATATAGTGCGTGGTCAGGATCACGGTAACGCCGGCCTCGCGCATCTCGCGGACCACCTGCCACATGCCGCGCCTGAGCTCGACGTCGACGCCGGCCGTCGGCTCGTCGAGGAAGAGGATGCGGGGCTCGTGCGCGAGTGCCTTGGCGATGAGGACGCGCCGCTTCATGCCGCCCGAGAGCGTCAGGATCTTGTCGCCCTTCTTGTCCCACAACGAGAGCTGACGCAGGATCTTTTCGACATAGGCTGGATCGGCTTTCTTGCCGTGAATGCCACGGCTGAAGCCGACCGTTGCCCAGACGGTCTCGAACACGTCGGTCGAGAGCTCTTGCGGCACGAGGCCGATGAGCGTGCGCGCGGCGCGGTAGTCGCGGATGATGTCATGGCCGTCGACGGTGACGGTGCCCGATGTGGGCGTGACGAGCCCGCAGATCGTGTGGATGAGCGTCGTCTTGCCAGCGCCATTGGGGCCGAGCAGCGCGAAGATCTCGCCGCGCTGGATGTCCAGGGACACGCCCTTCAGAGCCTGAAACCCCGAAGTGTACGTTTTGGTAAGGCCTGCAACGCGGATGATAGTGCTCATGGGCAAATGGAGACGCTTCCGATGGTCGCTCACGGCATGAGCTGTCGGGGGATATCTAGGAGGCGAGCGAGGGAATGGCGATCGAATCCGGCGGAGAGATGGCTCTCTGTCAGATAGTTCAGCCCTTCGGATAGTCCAGACCCATGTTGCGGTAGCGCTCCGGGTCGTCGCCCCAGCCTTCCTGCACTTTCACGTGAAGGAAGAGGTGAACCGGCCGTTCGAGGAGCGTACTGAGCTCCTTGCGTGCGCGCATGGAGATATCCTTGATCGTGCGGCCGCCCTCACCGAGTACGATGCTGCGCTGACTGTCACGCTCGACGAAGATGGTCTGCTCGATGCGCGCCGAGCCGTCCTTGCGGTCCTGCCAGGCCGTTGTCTCGACGGTCGCCGAGTAGGGCAGCTCCTGGTGCAGGCGCTCGTACAACTTCTCGCGCGTGATCTCGGCGGCGAGCTGGCGCTCCGGAACGTCGGAGAGATCATCGGCTGGAAAGTGCCAGGGACCCTCGGGCACGTGGCGTGCGAGATGCGCCTTCAGATCCTCGACGCCGCTTCCCGTGAGAGCCGACAGCATGAACGTTGCTGAAAACTCGAGCCGCCCGTTGAGGTCCGCGGCAAGCGCGAGGAGCTGCTCTTTCTTCACGCGGTCGATCTTGTTGAGGACGAGGACGCGGGGACGCGCAATATCGGCGAGCCGGCGCAGAATGCGCACGACATCCTCGCTCACGCCTTTCTGCGCATCGACCAGCAGAACGACCAGATCGGCATCGCCTGCGGCCGTGGCAGCGGCATCGACCATGGCCCGGTCGAGACGGCGACGGGGTGCGAAAATGCCGGGCGTATCGATGAAGACGAGCTGGCTCGTGCCGGCGAGTGCAATCCCGCGAACCGGCACGCGCGTCGTCTGCACTTTGTGTGAGACGATCGTCACTTTCGCGCCGACGAGCGCGTTGACGAGCGTCGATTTGCCGGCGTTCGGCGCGCCGATCACCGCGATGAAGCCGCAACGCTGTGCGCCGGCATCTGGCGTCTGCGCAGCCGTCACATCGGGTCCGCGCCTAGTCATGAGCATCTGAGGCCGCATCTGCCGGCCACACGCCTTTCGCGCGCAGGAGCGCCGTCGCGGCGGCCTGCTCGGCAGCGCGCTTGCTGGCGCCAACTCCCTCTGCGGGGCTGTGACGGCCAACGCGCACCTGGGCGGTGAACCGCGGCGCATGATCGGGGCCGTCGCGGCCGATCTCGACGTACTCCGGCAGCGGCAGGCCCTGGCCCTGCGCCCACTCCTGCAGCGCCGATTTGGGATCGGCCGTGGCGCGCGGCGCGCTGTCGATAAGGGGCATCCAGAGCTTGCGGACGACATCGCGTGCAACGTCGAAACCGGCTTCGACGAACATGGCGCCGAGCAGCGCCTCGCACGCGTCGGCGAGGATGGTGTCCTTCTCGCGTCCGCCGCTGTCGGCTTCGGAGGCCGAGAGAATGAGCGCGGCGCCGAGCGCGAGGTTGCGTGCGACGCGCGCGCACGCCTCGCGCCGCACGAGCCGGTTGAAGCGCCGGGCGAGCTCGCCTTCGGTCGCGTCCGGATCCATCTCGACGAGGAGCTCGGCGATGGCGAGGGCCAGCACGCGGTCGCCGAGGAACTCCAGGCGCTCGTTGTCGTCGCTCTTCTCGCGAAGCGAGCGCACGCTCGCGTGCGTCAGCGCGCGCCTGAGCAGGGTGCGGCTCTTGAACTTATAGCCGAGAGCCTTCTCGAGGGGCGCGGACTTGAGCTTTTCGGGGGAGGCCTTGGCGGCGGGGGTTTTGCTCACGGTGCGCGCCCCAAACAACAGGCGAGACAGTCGTCGCAAAATGGTGTGCATGGCGGCGGGCGCCGCACGCGAACGGCCACGCGTTCCAGTTTCCTCAGCACATTGGCTGGATGAAGCAGATGCTCCAGCGCCTCGATCAAATGGCAGTGCCTCGTCAACGCACCAGTTTGAAAATACGGTTCCAGCGGACGTCGAATGGCCACGTCCAGGGGCGGGTCAGCTCGAAGCGCCCCGGCTCGTCGACGGCCATGGAGAAGAAAATGATATCAGCCCGCCCGATAAAATTCTCAAGGGGTACGTACCCTACCCCATAACGGGGTGACTGGTCGCGACTGTCCGTGGAGTTGTCCCGGTTGTCGCCCATCATGAAATAGTGGCCTTCCGGCACCTTGTACGGGCCGACATTGTCGTAGTCGCCGTTCGGTCGGGCATCGAGCACGTAGTACTTCCGGCCCTCCGGCAGGGTCTCCTCGTAGCGCGGAATGCGGCGCTCGCGGCCGTCCTCGCCCACCTGGACAAAGTCGTCGACGCGCCGGCGCGGCACTTCCTTGCCATTGATGAAGAGCACGCCGCCACGCACCATGATCTCGTCGCCGGGGAGCCCGATCACGCGCTTGATGTAGTCCGTCGAGTTGTCGCGCGGCAGCTTGAAGACGGCGACGTCGCCACGCTTCGGGCTCGCCCCCCAGATGCGGCCCGAGAAGAGATCCGGGCTGAAGGGCAGCGAATGCTTGGAATAGCCGTAGGAGAGCTTCGAGACGAAGAGGTAGTCGCCGATCAGCAGTGTGGACTGCATCGAGCCGGAGGGAATATTGAACGGCTGATAGAAAAAGACGCGGACAACGAACGCGATGATCAGCGCGTGCACGAATATGCTGATCATGTCGCGGATGCCGCCGGCCTGGGATTTCTGCGTGCCTGATTTCAAGTTCTCATGCTCCACGCAAAGCCGGGGGCAGACTGCGCCGGCGCTCGCCGTGGCTGGACGGCCGTCCCGGCCCAGGCGTCATTCGAGTGTCTTGCACACTTGACCCGGATCGGGAGCCCGTATCGAGCATCCGCATCGGGATAGAAAAAAAATTCCCCGGCCGGTGTTCCTGCCGACCGGGCGGCGATGCCGGTGGCCGACCCGGGATCAGGTCGGGGCGATGCATCCGTGAGCCCTATAGCCGTTCCGAGGGGGGCGCGCAATTGACAGGGGGCCTCATCCTGACACTCACGTATTGCGAATTGTCGCAATGGCATCGGCGGGAACGCTTGGCGGACGGTTGCCTGGCGACGTTCGGCGGAACCGCCGCCGCGCTCAGCGACGCTTTTTCTCGCTGGTCTTGGTTGGGGCACCGACAGGCTCCGGCGTCTCGGTATTTCCGGCCTTCAGGGCCGCTTCGAGATCGAACCGACCGCAATTTTTCTCGGCCATGAGATCGTTGAGGGCGGTGAGGCGGGCTCGTTCCGGTGAATAGGCCGCACTCGGCGCCCCTGCCGAGGTGTGGCGCGGGGTCGTCGTGCTGGACAGAGAGGCGATCAGTCCGCCGGGCGGATTGGCCTCCGCATCGCGCACTTGCTGGATCTTGAGCTGCATGACGCCCTTCAGGCGCCGGCAGGTGTAGTCCTTCTCGGTCTGGGTCGGGACGTAGCGGCCATCGGAGGCGAATGCACCGGAGCTGTCGCCGCTGGCCTTGGCTGCGGCCGCGGCGATCTTGTTGCGCCCGTGGTCGGGTACGTATCCCGGCATGGCGGCGGCGCATCCGGCGAGACCCAAGGCAGCGGAAGCGCAGAATACGAGGATCGGGAGGCCCATGCCTGGCTCGATTTCCCTGTGCTGGCAATATTCCCGGAAGCCGCAAGCTGCGGTTCGCGGTGCCGTACGGACACCGATCCGGCTTCCGCGATGCGGGCTGGACAAGGGGGCGCACGGCGTATAAAACGCGGCACTCTTTGGCTCGCGAGCCAATGCCTGAATCGCGGCGGAAGCGAGGCTGCCCAATGGGCGGCACGGATTTTTGCGCAGCGAAGTTGGTTTGGACGCACCGGTACGCCGGGCCAAGGGTGGGGCGATTAGCTCAGTTGGTAGAGCAGCTGACTCTTAATCAGCGGGTCGAAGGTTCGAGTCCTTCATCGCCCACCAATAAATCAAGAACTTACGCGGTTCCTTCAAGCACCTCGAGAGCGCTTGCGGGAGTTTTGCGGGAGGCGCCCTGCAGCGCCCCCTTGAGCACAACGAGCTCGGGCTTCTGGCCATTGCGATCGACGACGCTGTCGGCGGCCGCGAGAAGCCGCGTGAGCTCTGCTGCGGAGTAGTGCGTCGTGATCCGGCTGGAGCGATGGCCGAGCAGGTCCTGACGATCCTCGAAGCTGACACCGGCCGCGCGCAGGCGACGCCCGAACGTGTGCTTGAGGTCGTGAACGCGGACCTGCGGGAGGCTTGCCCGAACTCGGGCCCGCTTCCACGCCGAGGTCATCATCCGGCTGACCGGCTTGCCCTTGCAGGTGAAGACGTGCTCGCCGCCATGCCCTCGGCGTGCCTCGATGACCGAGCGCGCCACCGCGTTGAGCACGACGAGCCGCTCGTCGCCATTCTTCACCTGTGAGCCCGGAATGATGAAGACGCTGATGCCGAGCTCCGGCACGCGGACCTCCCATTCCCAGCGCAGCGCACACACCTCCTGGTCCCGGCATCCCGTGTTGACGGCAAAGAGCGCCATCTGCG
>DATMRT010000036.1:0-15605 GCA_035565975.1 Hyphomicrobiaceae bacterium | reverse complement strand
CGGCCACTGACTGACAGCACCGCCGAGCACGGCGAGCGACATGAAGACCGCCGTATTGCGTACCGACAGTCCGGCGCCCTGCGAGAAGAGCGGCGAGAACGTCCAGAAGGCGGAGTTGACGAGACCGGCCGCGAAGCTGCCGAAGACGGCGGCCGGCGACACCGTGACCAGCCATCCAAGCCGCATCTTCGCTCTCGGCGGCGGTTGCGGCGCACTTCGCGGCGTCAGCGCGATGGGAACCGCAGCGAGCGAGTAGAGGATCGCGACCAGCGAGAACAACTCGAAGCTCGCGGGTTGTCCGGCAGATACGAGCTGCATCCCGACAGTGACGACCGTCAGATTGGTCATCGCGTAGGCGCCGAGGACGCGACCGCGGTTCTCAGGCAGTGAAGCCCCTGTCAGCCAGCTCTCGATGATCATGAACAGGCCCGCGAAGACGAGGCCGTTGATCGCCCTGAGCCCCCACCAGATCCATGGCAGCGTCCAAATGGCGTGCAGGAGCGGTGTCATCGTTGCCAGCGCTGTCAGCGCTGTGAACGTGCGGATGTGGCCGACTGTCCCGATCACACGCGGCCAGAGCAGGCAGCCGATCATCAAGCCCGCGAAGTGGAACGAGCCCATCGCGCCGATGTCGTAGCGCGAGAAGTGCTCGAGATCGGCGCGGATCGGCACGAGAACGCCAAACAGCCCGTTGCCCATCATCAGGATCGATGCGCTGAGCAACAACGCCGTCACAGGCCGGAGAAGTCCGGTCATAACCTATTCCAGGTTTGATTGAGGCCGAGGGCGACTAGTCGGCGGCCGCCGTCAGCTTGTCGAGGAGGCGCATGGCATCACGCAGGATGATGTTGTGATCGAACGCGAGATCCACCTTGCGCCAGTCCTCGATCCATTCGACCGCTGCGGCATCATCGCCAGCAGTCGCCTTCGGCGCGCGCACGCGCGTCAGATACGCAACGGCTGCCGAATGAAAGCGCGGATCGCGCTTCGGATCGGAATAGACACCGACGAGATGGAGCTTTCCGGCTTTGACGCCGGTCTCCTCCATAAGCTCGCGTCGGCAAGCATCATCCACCGTCTCGCCGATATCGACGAAGCCGCCCGGCAGCGCGTAGTGCCCGACGAAGGGCGGATGCCCACGTCGAATGAGCAGCACGCGCCCTTTGGCATCGACGGCGATGCAATCCGTGCAAAGTCGCGGCGTAACGGGCTTCGGCATGATCGCTCTTCTCCCCTCTCCCCGTTTATGTGTGCGGGGCTGGCTCAGTGGCTATGCGGCTTGGATTTCTCGAAGGCGGCCTTCTGCTCGGGGCTCGCCTCTTTCTGATACTTCGCCTGCCACTCCTTGTAGGGCATGCCGTAGACGATCTCGCGCGCCTCGTCCTTGCTGAGCGCGTGTCCCGACGCGCTTGCCGCCTCCTGATACCAGTTCGAGAGGCAGTTGCGGCAGAAGCCCGCAAGGTTCATGAGATCGATATTCTGCACATCGTTGCGCGTGCGCAGGTGCTCGACGAGGCGGCGGAATGCGGCGGCCTCGAGCTCGGTGGTGGTGGCTTTGTCGAACTTGGCCATGGCTCTGTTCTCCTTTGCGCGTTGCCGCTTCAGGGCCTCACAAGCGGCCGAGATTGAGATCAGGACGTTCCTTCAACGCATGAATGAGCGCAATGATCCGCTCCGCCCACTGCTGCTGTCCTAGAGGCTCGCGGATCAGATCCTGGCGGATCTCGATCAATGCATTGGGAAGCCCGCGTGATGTCGCGTGCTGCCAGAGGCAGTCGCCTTCGAGGCTGCCCTTGTAGGGCTCGTTGTCGCCGACGATAAGGCCCCCATCGGCGTGGAAATAATCGAGCATAGGCACTGAAAGACGGAAATCGCGATCCCAGAGAATGCCGACATGCCAGGGGCGCGGCACGCCCTTCCAGCTCTCGGTGAAGCTATGGATCGAGATAATGGACGGGAATGTGTCAGCCGCTATGCATTGCGCGATCAGCCGCTCGATCGCTTCATGATAGGGGCGGCAGTAGCGCGCCGTGCGCCGCTCCCGCTCGGCTGCATCGAGATGGCGATTGCCCGGAATGACGGCACCGTCCGAGAGCCGCATGATGAGCGTCGGATCGTCGGCGCCGCGATTGGGATCGATGAGCAGGCGCGAGAAGCGCGTCAGCGCGGCCGGCACGTCGAGCGCGGCGGCGACCGCCCGCGTCACGGCCGCAGCCCCGATGTCGTAGGCAATGTGGCGGCGAAGCTGGGCTTCCGGCAGCCCGAGCGTGCCATATTCCGGCGGCAAGGCATTGCCCGCATGGTCACAGAGCAGGATCAGCCCGGCGTCCGTGCGCCCGGGCATGACGGCGAAGCTCTCGGCCTCGACGGCGGCAATCCTGTTGTTCGCTCGAGGCGGCTGTTCACGTGCATCGCGCATGGCGCGGCACTCTACAGCCAAGGTGCGCGCGTGGCGACCTGCCGTCGTGTCACGTGCAGCCGGAGAAACCGTCAGCCGTCATCTTGGCTTCATAGGGCTGGGTGACGGCGCTGCCAGGGGTCAGGCCGGGCTTCACGGCTGCCCAGTCGTCGGGCTTCAGGATGATGAACCAGCCCTTGTCGTATGGGTCAGAATTGGCAAGTGTTGGATCGGAGACGAGCGCATCATTGATGCCGACCACCTCGCCTGCCGCCGCGGATTTGGCCGGGCCGACCCACTTGCCGCTCTCGACTGTCGCGCAGCTCTTGCCTGCGTCGACCTTGCGACCGACCTTCTTCGGCGTGAAGGCGACGAGCTGGCCTGCCATGGCGGTCGCGACCGTCGTCATGCCGACCTTGACGGTACCGTCGGCCTGCTCCTGGAACCAGATGTGATTGTCCACGTCATAGAGGAGGTGGTCGGGAAGGTTGCAGCCGTTCACGACGGGCATATCAGGTCTCCGGCAGAGTGTATCGTCGCTGCTCTCTATTCTCGGGTTCTGGCCGCGACGCAAGTATCAATGACCCACCGCGCGCAGAGGTCGCGACGAGCAACAGAATTCGCCGAGCCCCGCAACTTCGAGCTTGCCGCCGACGAACAGCAGGAGGTGCCGCGCGATCATGGCCGCAAGCGTCAGGCGATGGCCGGTATCGGGATGATCCGGCTCCAACGCGATCAGATTGTGATGATACACGAGCTCGCGACAGGTCTCGCGGCACGCATTGAAGGAAGGATCGCCCCGCGCGCCCTGGCGGTGCAGGGCGAGCAGGCGAAAACCTTCCTTGCGCGCATCCGTCGGCGCATGACCCCGCGCGCGCACCCAGGCCTCGAGCACGCGCTCGCCGATGGCGAGCAGTTCGGCCGCCGCGCGCACGGGCTCGCCGCCACCATCCATCGCGATGGTGTCGATGCGATCTTCCATGCCGGCAAAAGCCGGGTACGCCGCCTGACCACTCATGCCGCCCTCCGCGCTACCAGCCGCACCACCTGGGCCTGGCCCTGATGCCGGGAACCCTCATCGAGCCTCACCTCTTCCTCTTGAAGCAGCTCGATGGCCGCACCCGCCAGATCATCGCGCAGCATGCCCGCGGTGTACAGCATCTCCGGCGGTGGACCGCCACGGCTCCCTGCCTTGCGGTTCTCGACATGCTTTGGCGTGAAGGCCTCCAGCAGCAGGACGCCGCCAGGTTTCAGCGCCGCCAGCATCCGGCGGTGCATGCTCTGGCGAACGTGCGGCTCGAAGTGCACGAAAATAGCGGCAACACCATCGAACGCCTCTAAGGGCCAGCCCCAGATATCGAGATTGGCATTCTGGATATCGAGCTCGACGCCACGTGCGGCAGCGAGTGCGCGCGCCTTGTCGACGCCCACCGACGAAGCCTCGACACTGGTTACGACAAATCCCTGCTCGGCCAGCCAAACGCCGTTGCGGCCCTCGCCGTCACCGGGCACGAGGATGCGGCCGTGCGGCTTGAAGCGGCGCGCCTCGGCAGCAAGGAAGGCATTGGGCCCCGTGCCGAAGATATAGCCCTCTCCGGCATAGTGGCGGTCCCACTTCGGGCCGGTCGTGGTATCGTGCGCGGACGTGCCACCGCCGGTCATGTCAGGCGTTTCTCGATAATGAGGTCCGTCGAGTCCGAGATGTTCGTGTGTATGCCGAGCGCGCGCGGGCCGATACCGAGCGCGAGGCCCAGAAGCTGCGTGAAATAAAGCACCTTCACGTTCGTCTTCTTGCCGAAGCGCTTCTCGGCGCGCACCTGATGCATTTCGAGGCCCGTATGGCAGGTCGGGCATTCGGTGGCGATGACCTCGGCGCCGGAGGCCTCCGCCGCCTGAAGGATATTGAGAACGAGCCGCGTCGACGTATCGCTGTCAGAAAGCGTGTGCGCGCCGCCGCAACAGGCGGTCTTCAGGGGAAAGCTCACGTTCTCGGCGCCGGCTGCCGCGAGCAGGTCGTCCATGAAATGCGGCTGGCTCGTCGACTCCGAGCCCGGCCCCTTGTCCTTCTCCGGGAAGATATGGCGCGGACGCACGTACATGCAGCCGTAGTAGTTCGCGATCTTGAGGCCGGCGAGCTTACCTTTAGTGCGCTCCCGCAAACCATCCTCACCGATGGTTTCCTTGAGCCAGTCGAGCGCGTGGATGGTCTCGGCCTCGCCTGCCTTGTAGGACTTGTGCCCGGCCTTCGCGCTCAGCTTCTCGACGACCTCGACGGACTTCGGGTCGTGCGCGAGATCGTGCTCGGCTTTCTTCAGGTTGTGGTAGCAGCCGTTGCACGGCGCCATGACGACGTCCATGCGATCCTCGTTCACCGCCTGCGAGAGCACGCGCGCGGAGAGATACGTCTGGATCTTGGGATCGACGTTCTTGACCTCCATGGCGCCACAGCAATTCCAGTTCGAGACCTCGCGCAAGCCGAGCCCGAGCTTTTTCGCGATGGCGCGCGTCGAGACGTCGTAGCCGTTGCCCGTGCCTTCGAGCGCACAGCCCGGGTAATAGCCGACACTGCGATACTTCTTGGCCTTGTCGGTCACGTCGACCATGAATTCACTCCGGGTCGGCGAGCTTGCTCTCGACGAGCTCGCGCGTTTGTTTCGAGGGCACGACGGGTACGATCTCGAATGACGCGAGATCACCCCAATGCAGTATCCATTCCTGCAGCAACCGCGGATCGTCGCATTCCATGATCTGGAAGCAGCGGTCGAAGTTCGGCTCGATCCAGCTATCGATGTACTTGAGGCCCTCGGGCAGTCCGCGGCCCTTGTCGCGTAGGTGGCGGTAGATCGGTTTGGGATCGCGGTCCTTGAAGCGCTCGATGATCATGAACAGCATCGGCGTCACTCCGCGGCTTCGCGCACGGGTGCGTGCGTCTGTCGTGGTGGCGCCTTGCCGTCGATCACGGCCTTACGCTCGGCTTCGACCTCGTGGATGTAGTCTTCGAGAGCAACGCGAGCCTTGTCCCAGCCGCGTGTCCTCGGCTTGACGATCTGCGCGAAAGCCATCTTGATCCCCCACTTCACGGGGAGCCGCTTGGCAATCGCGAAGCCGATGGCCGTCAGCCAGTCCTGCAGGAGCGGCTGCTTGGTCTTGCGCAGGAAGTTCTGCAGGACCTCGGTATCCTCGATGCGCCCGCGCTGCACGACCTGATGCGTGAATTCCTCGTCGAAGATGTGCGAGGGCGAAGGCGGCGTGTAGCCCTTCATCGTCAGCCAATGCGCCGTCGCCTTCATGACGCCTTCGGGCTCGACGTCGCGCGGGCAGATGTGCGTGCACTTGTGGCATGACACGCACTGCCAGATGATGTCCTTGTCGCGGAGCAGCTCGCTCTCCATGCCCATCCGGATCAGGTAGATCCAGTAGCGCGGGTTGAAGCGCGGCTCGATGGCGTTGATCGTGCAGGCGTTCGTGCACGAGCCGCACTGCCAGCAGCGGTGGATCTTGTCGCCGCCCGGCATGGCGGCAATCTCATCCTCCAGGTTCTCGTTGTAGTCCGTGACGACGCGCGATTCGATGAAGGTCGACCAGTGACCAGAGACGTCGATACCCTCGATCACGAGATTGTCGTGCGTCTTCAGGTTCTCGGGCCGGATCAGCGATTTCTCGTGAATGGGCATCGGTCCGGCCTCAGTTCAGAACTTTGATGGCATCGAGCGACAGCGCATCGCCGTCGATGGCGCCACGGCCGCGCCTCTTCGCGATGCGGTCGAGGCCGAGAATGCGGCGCGTATGCTCGAGCGGATCGGCTTCCGCCGAGAAATCCGTCTTCAGGTAGGCGCCGCCCTGGGCATTGATGTAGTCGCCGTAGATCTGCGCCTGCAGCAGATCGACGTACCAGAGCATGTCGCGAAAGATGCCATTGTCGGAGAGAAACTGCGACAGCTCCTCGCGCAGCACGAGGAAGGTCTCGTGACCGTCCGGGATATCGATGACGATGTGATCGACATCGTCGCCCGACGCAGGATCGTGCCAGATCTCGCGCAGCACGCCCGTGTTGGCGCGCACATCCCACACCCAGCGGTGCATGAGCGGATAGTGCTCGGGGTAGACGCCGTGCAGCAGCTCGGAAGCCAGATCGCGCACGAAGCGGTGCGTCTTGTCCTCGGGGAAGGATTTCACGAAGGTGGCGACGCGCGTATCGCCCGTTCCCGGCACATGCGCATCATCGAGCAAGGCAACCATCGCCTCGCGCACGCGCGTCCAACCGGCGGTGTCGATGAGACCGGCCATGCGCCGGCGCACAGTCGCCATGAGGATCACGATATCCTCGAAGGCCTCGCGCTCGATGGTCGCCGCCTTGCCATCCGCGAGCCGATCCTGCAGCACATCGGACTTGAGCTTTACGGCCGCCGCAAACCGCTCGATCCCACCGATCGGCTCCGCCGCGCGGATGAGCGCTTCGAGCGCAAGGCGCAGCTTGGCGCCGGAGAGGTGCAGCACCGGGCGTGCGACCGGCGCGCCAACCGCGGCATTTGCTTGAGCCGACGCCGCCATCACACCACCAGCTCACTGCGCGCGACGCTCATGGGCTTCGAGAGCGCCTTATGAACGGGGCAGGCCGAGGCGACGCGCAGGAGGCGCTCGCGAACCTCCGGCGCCAGGTCGTCCGCGCCGAAGTCGACATCATAGCGCAGCACCGGCGCATCGGCCCGCGACTGATCATATTTCACGCGCACTTCGAGACCCGGCAGCGTCCAGCCGTGCCGGTCGGCATACATGCGGATGGTCATCGCAACGCACGTGGCGAGTGACGCCTCGAGCAGCGCGAACGGTTTGAAGCCGGCCTCGCGCCCGCCGTCGGCAGCGATCGCGTCGGCAAGCCCCGTGTGCTTGCCGTCGCCGAACTCGACGGCATAAGGCTCGGGCTGATTGCGCGTCACGATCATTCGAGCGTTCCTACTCCGCCGCCTCGAGAAGGCGCCCTTCGGCGGCTGCGAGCGCGGAAAGTGCCGCACCATTCGCCTGCGCGATGGAATCGTCGATGGTCTCGGGGCCGATGGCGGCGCCGGCAACGAACACGCCCGGGCGCGAGGTCGCGCCCATGGTGCCGTACGTGTCCTTGCGCGCGATGTAGCCGTGCTTGTGCAGCTCGACGTCGAACACCGCCGAGATGGTCATGTTGTCGACGTTCGGGTCCATGCCGATCGCGTGCACGACCATATCGAACGGGATGGTGATCGGCCGCTTCACGAGTGTGTCCTCACCCTTGACGATGAGCTGGCGGCCGTCGCCCGTGACTTCCGCAATGCGCGCCTTGATGTACTTGACCTTGAACTCCTCCTGGCTGCGCCAGTAGTAGTCCGTCTCGTAGTGCCCGAATGTGCGGATATCCATGTAGTAGATATAGACGTGGCAGTCGGGCAGCGCCTCGCGGATCTCCATCGCAAGGTTCGCCGACACCGTGCAGCAGATCTTCGAGCACCATTCACGGCCGATCTGGCGGTCGCGCGAGCCGACGCAGAGCAGGATCGCGACGCGTTTCGGCTTGCGACCATCCGAAGGGCATTTGACGCCCTGACCCGACGAGATCATCTGCTCGACCTGCGTCGTCGTCACGACATCGGGAAAAAGGCCGAAGCCCCACTCGGGCTTGTTGATGCTGTCGAAGTGCGTAAAGCCGGTGGTCAGCAGCGCGGCACCGACTTCGACTTTGCTGCCATCCGAAAGCTCGGCGACGAAATTGCCGGGCGCGCCGGCGAACTTCATGACCGTCGTATTGAGCTTGCGCGTGACGGCCGGATTGCTCTCGACACGCGCAACCATGCCGCCGATCGCGTCCTTGGCCCAGCGACCCGAGGGAACGAGTTTGGCATAGCCCGAATGTATCGGCGCGCCGCCGAGGATGGCCGTCTTCTCGACGAGCACCGAATTGCGACCAACGCTCGAGAGCGCGTGGGCGGCGGCGAGGCCCGCCGGGCCGCCGCCGACAATGAGAATGGGCTTGGTCATTGCTTATTCCCCAGCCGGCGGCGGAGGCGGAATGACCTCGCGCTTGATCGGCTTGAAGCCCGGCCCCGAGGTGATGCGCAGGCGCGGATCGTAGAGCTGGTCGGCGGCACCCGACTTGATTTTCTCGAGGTACTGCTCGAATTCGGCCTTCTTCGCGCGCCAGTCGATGCCGAGCTTCTCCAACAGCCGCTCGATCGGGCTCGCGTGCCAGTGCGTCTGCACGATCTTGTAAGGGTCGGCGCCGCAGACGAGCGCGGCGAACTGGCAGTCCGCGAGCACGGGCAGCTCATAAGGCTTGCCGGCAGCACGGCCGATCCACTGGTTCTTGTCGAGCGTGGTGATGCAGCCCGTATCATGCCCGATCATGACATCGGCCTGAGCTTCCTCGACGGCGACCTTGATCTTGCGGTCGATGGCGAAGGAGCGCGTGAACTCGCGCTCGGAGATGATGTGACGGAAGCCGAAGCCGCAGCAGTCGTACCAGGTCTTGTAGTCGATCACATTCGCGCCGAGGCGCTGAACAAGCCCTGTCGAGACCGCGACGCGATTTCCTTCCAGGATCTCGTCATCGTAGATCGCGTCCTCCGGCACCATCTTGTAGACGTGACAGGCCGGATGGATGGTCGCGCGCACGGCCGAGGCATCGATCGTCTGATGATCGGCAATGCGGTGGCGCATGACGTGCAGCCACTCGGAGTAGTGGACGATCTCCTCAGGGATCAGCAGCTTGCCGTCGACGAGACGGCCCAGCTTGGCGAGGATCTTCGTCACGCTCTCGCGCAGCTTCGCCGAGTGGATGAGATAGGCGCGCACTTCCTTGTAGTTGCCGAAGGACGTGCCGCAGTGCACGAGCGGGTAATAGTATCCCTCAGGGAGCCCTTGCGCCTTCGCCGACACGTAAGCCTGATGGAAATTGCGCAGGAAGACGGCGGCGAGGCTCTCGATATTGCCGATGCCGGAGCCGTGGTAGTTCCAGGCCGTGCAGGAGGTCTGATCGGTCTCGTCGAGATAGCGCGTGCCGATCTTGTTCTGCAGCCAGAGCAGCGAGACGGGATAGCCGGGAATATTGCCGCATTGGCCGCAGCTCTTGTGGTGCCAGAGCTGGGTGGTCGGCACACGCTTGGTCCAGCCGTAGAGGGTTTTGACCTCGACCGGCTCGTGCTGCTCGGTAATGCGGTGGACCTTGATCTGACCGTCCTTCTCGAGCTGCCACATGGCATCGCGCACATCCTCGACGCGATCCTTGTTGGTCAGCATGGAGCGCCGGTCGATGCGCTGCTCGACCCACGCTGTCGCCGTTGCGGCTTCGCTCGCAGAGAGGTTTGCCGGCTTCCATTCGGGGCCGTGGCCCGTGAAACGCTCGCCGTTCAAGGGTGGGCGATGGGTCGGGTCGCTCATGACGTCTTCCTCCCGCGTGCGGGTTTCGACTTTGCTTTCGGCTTGTCTTGGGCAGCACCGGCCATCATCTCATTCAGCCGCTTCTGCATCTTCTTCGGCGATACATCCTCGATGCGCGTCTGGATCATCCAGACATAGCCGAAGGGATCCTCGACCTGCCCGGCGCGATCGCCGTAGAACTCGTCCTGAACAGGGCGCTTGATTGTGGCCCCCGCTGCAAGTGCGCGCTCGACGACGGCATCGACGTCGGCGACGTAGAGACACATGGTGACCGTTGTGCCGCCGAGACTTTTTGGCCCGACGATGCCCATCTCGGGGAATTCGGCCGAGAGCATTACGCAGCTATCCCCGAATTCGAGCTCGGCATGGCCAATACGATCACCCATCGCGAGCCGGTAGCGCTCCTTCGCGTCGAATGCCTTTTCGTAGAAATCGATCGCCGCGGCAGCATCGGCCACACGCAGGTATGCCATGGCGTCGCTGTAGCCCTTCGGCGGTTTGTATTTGACCTTGGACATACGCTATCCGCCTGGATGACGAGAGGCGCACGCGCCCGCGACCTCAGTCATCGTCGTCGGCGTCCTCCTGCTCCTCGAGGAAGTCGGACCAATCCTCGCGCTTCTCTTCCATGATGTCGGTGATCACGTCGAAGAGGTTCTCGTCGATGCCCTCGAGCTGGTCGAGGACACCAGTCATCTCCCAGATCGTGTAGAGCTCGACCGAGGTCTTGAGATTGACTTCCCAGGCCGTCTCCGTGGTGTTCAGCGTCGCCATGGGAATGGCCTTGCGCAGCAGCTTGAGCGGCGCATTGACCTTCGAGATGTTCGGTCCCCAGTCGGCGAAGTGCTGGGGATTGATCATGTCGGGGGCGAGCTGATTGCCCGTCGAGATCAACTTCAGCATCACGCGGCTGAAGGGACGGAGCACGTCCTTCGCCGACTGCATCTGGTGCTTGATCGCGACCTCGCGCATGAGCATGACGAGGCCGCCGGGAGAATTGCGGAAGGGGCAGCGCGCAGCGCAGGTGTAGCACTGCGCGCAGGACCAGATCTTCTCCTGCATGGCATCGTAGATGCCCTCGAGGTTCTCGGTCCAAAGAAGCTGGACGATCTCGCGCGGCGAGAAATCGTAGTAGTGCGCGGCCGGACAGGTTGCCGTGCAGATGCCGCAGTTGAGGCAGCCGTGCAGCTCGTGATCGAACCGCATGTCCTCCTGCAGATCGCGGAAGATCGCTTCGAGCTTGGCGCGCGGCACCGGCGGCTTCTCCGAGACCGGATCGCCGATGAAGTCCTGGACACGTGTAGCCGCTGCCTCGGACATGCGACGGACCTCAGTAGCTCAGGACCTTGGTATCATCGCCTTCCATGACCTCTTCGATCAGGTAGGCACCGCCGACGATCCCCGCGCATTCGGGGATCAGGTCCTCCTGCTTCATGTCGAAAAGATCGAGATTGGGCGAGCAGCAGTAGAACTTCACGCCCGCCTCGTGTGCGTCCTTGATGAAGTCGTAGACGCTCTTGGGGCTGCCCGGCTTCACCACGAGATTCTCGGCGACACCCTTCTTCATGAGACGGCCGGCGGTCGCCGTGCAGATGACCTCGACGTCGTAGTCCATCGCGGCGGCAACGGAGGCCTGGAAGATCGGCGCGCCGAGCTCCTCGCCATTGCGGGGATCCGTATTCGCCATGATGATCACGAGCTTCTTGGCCATGCCTCGCCTCCCGGTCGCTTGAACACGGGCGGACGCCCGTGCCCGCTGCCAGTTCTCGACGCCTCGCTCCGCCGCAACCGCATGGCTGTTTGGCGAGCGTCGGCGCTTCCTTGTTGGGGCAGCCTGGAATCCTTATACAGTGGCCGCGACAAGGCGGCAACCGAACATTCGCATGTGTGAATATATAGCGGCGCCAGTTAAAAGCTGCCGGGCGGTCGACGTATGCCGCCGAGGGGAGGAAATCTGGAATGCCGGTCGGGACCAGGGCGCTGCCGGATGAGCGCGGGCGCATCGTCTGGGCTGTCGTCTGGATGGTGGGGGCCATTGTGTCCTTCACCGCGATGGCAGTCGCGGGACGGGCCGCGGCACGCGGGGTCGACGCCCTGCAGATCGCCGTCTGGCGGACCTTCGTCGGCTTCTCCATCCTGATCGTTATCGTGCTGGCGCGGGGCATTCCCTTCGGCAGCCTCGTCTCCCGACGTCCCGGCCTGCAGATCGCGCGCAATTTCATTCATTTCACCGCGCAATTCTGCTGGCTCTATGCCTTGACGCGCATGACGCTGGCTGAGCTCACGACCCTCGAATTCACGGCGCCGCTGTGGGTTGCGCTCCTTGCGCCGCTCCTGCTTGGAGAGCGGCTGACCGCACTGCGGCTCGGCGCAGTGGTGATCGGCTTCATCGGGGTGCTCATTGTCGTGCGCCCGGGGCTCATCACGCTCAGCGCCGGCACACCGTTCGGGCTGAGCGCCGCCCTCGGGTACGCTCTGTCGATGGTCATGACGAAGCGACTGCTGCGCGGCGACAACGCCTTCACCATCCTCTTCTGGATGCAGGGTCTGCAGGTCCTGATCGGTCTTGCCATCGTGTTCGCCGGTGCGCTCGCGGGTTACGGCGACGGGCTCGTCATTCCGGATGCCGCCACGTTCGCCTGGATCACAGTCGTCGGCGTACTGGGATTGACGGCCCACTACGCACTCGCCAAAGCCTTCACCTACGGCGACACCGTCATCGTCGCGCCCATGGACTTCCTGCGCCTGCCGCTCATTGCTGTCGTTGGTGTGCTGCTCTATGCCGAGCCGCTCGACGTCTGGGTGCTCGGCGGTGGCATCGTCGTCATTCTCGCCAATCTCCTGAACATTCGCGGCGAGCGGCAGCGTACGGCCAGCACCCTATACGTGAAGCCAGGCCGATGATTTCCGAAGCCCCGACATCTCCGCGCTCCGGGCACGCTGCCCTCCTGGCCGCACTCTGGATGGCCGGTACGCTCGCCATGATCTCGCTGCTCGCCGTCGCCGGCCGCGAGACCATGCGCACGCTGCCCACCATGGAGATGATCTTCTACCGAAGCTGGATGTCGCTCCCCATCGTAGTGCTCATTGCATTGGGGACGGGCCATAAGCTCTCGTTCGTGGCGACAAGGCGTCTCGGCATGCACGCCTGGCGCAATGCCGCCCACCTCGCGGGGCAGTTCACCTGGTTCTGGGCCATCACGCAGATCCCGCTGGCCGAGGTGTTCGCACTGGAGTTCACGACGCCGCTTTGGGTGGCGCTGCTGGCCCCCGTCATTCTGCGCGAACGCATGACGCTGCCGCGCCTCGCCGCTGTCATGCTCGGCTTCATCGGCGCGCTCGTGGTGATCCGGCCAACGGGCATGGCTATCAGCCTGGGCACGGCCTCTGCGCTGTCCTGTGCCGTCGCCTATGCCTTCTCGTACATCGCCATGAAGCAGCTCACGCGGACCGAGCGCCCGCTCACGATTCTGTTCTGGCTCTCGCTCTTCCAGGGCATCTATACGACGGTCCTGACATTCGGCAGTCTGTCGTGGCCGACCCTCGCAACTTGGGGCTGGCTCCTCGTCGTGTCGCTCGCAGGGCTCGCCGCGCACTACTGCATTGCGCGCGCCTTCGCGCTCGCCGATGCGACCATCGTCACGCCCATGGACTACCTGCGCGTGCCACTGATCGCACTCGTCGGCTGGGCTGTGTATGCCGAGGCGCTCGACCCCTTCGTGCTCATCGGCGGCGCGGTCATTGCGGCGGCCAACATCATCAATTTGCTCGCAGAACGAAGACCGGGCTGACCCGGAACCGCCTCATCCGGCGTTCCGCTCGGGCCTGAAGCTGCTATAAACGCCCCATCGTCCGCCCCCGGAGCCCGCGCATGTTCGTGACCTTTTTCCATGAGCTCAAGGCCGCCAAGGTGCCCGTCACCTTGAAGGAATACCTGACGCTGATGGAAGCGCTGCAGGCCGACCTCGCCGATCAGCGCGTCGAGCATTTCTACTACCTCTCGCGCGCCGCGCTGGTGAAGGACGAGCGCCATCTCGACAAGTTCGATCAGGTCTTCGGCCACGTTTTCAAGGGCCTCGAGCTGATGAGCGACGCCGCCGAGGCGAACATCCCCGAGGAGTGGCTGCGCGCCATCTCGAGCCTCTATCTCTCCGAGGAAGAGAAGAAGAAGATCGAGGCGCTCGGCGGCTGGGACAAGATCATGGAGGAGCTGAAGAAGCGCCTCGCCGAGCAGAAGGGCCGCCACCAGGGCGGCAGCAAGTGGATCGGCACCGGCGGCACCTCGCCCTACGGCGCGGAAGGCTACAATCCCGCCGGCGTGCGCATCGGCCAGAAGGAGAACCGCAACTTCCGCGCCCTCAAGGTGTGGGACAAGCGCGAGTTCAAGGACCTCGACGACAAGGTCGAGCTCGGCACGCGCAACATCAAGGTGGCGCTCAGGCGCCTTCGCAAGTTCGCGCGCGAAGGTGCCGCCGACGAGCTGGATCTCGACGGCACCATCAAGGGCACGGCGCGCAAAGGCTACCTCGACATCCAAATGCGGCCGGAGCGGCGCAATGCCGTGAAGGTGCTCATGTTCTTCGATATCGGCGGCTCGATGGACTACCACGTCAAGCTCGCCGAGGAGCTGTTCTCCGCCGCGCGCGCGGAGATGAAGCACATGGAGTACTTCTACTTCCACAACTGCCTCTACGAATTCCTGTGGAAGGACAACAAGCGCCGCTGGACCGAACGCACGCCGACCTGGGACGTGCTGCACAAGTATCCCGCCGACTACAAGGTCGTCTTCGTCGGCGATGCCTCCATGAGCCCGTACGAGATCACGGTGCCTGGCGGCTCCGTCGAGCACATGAATGAGGAACCGGGCGCGACCTGGATCAAGCGTGTCACCGACATCTACGAGCACGCCGTGTGGCTCAATCCGGTGCCCGAGCAGCATTGGAGCTGGACACCCTCGATCAAGCTCATGGGCGACCTCATGGAGGGGCGCATGTTCCCGCTCACGCTCGACGGCCTCGACAAGGCGATGAAAGAGTTAATGCGCTGACGCCCCTTGCAGGAATGGGGGCAAGACCACACATCCCTGAAATTCCCGCGTCTTCTGATCCGCACCCGATGGACCTGAAAGGGCCCCTCCTCTGATGGATTACCTGCTCGCGCTGGCCGCCGATCCGGCGGCATGGGCCGCCCTCGTTACCCTCGTCGTGATGGAGGTCGTGCTTGGCATCGACAATCTGATCTTCATCGCCATTCTCACGAACAAGCTTCCCGAGCAGCACCGTGTCATGGCGCGCCGGGTCGGCATCAGTGGCGCGCTTGTTCTGCGGCTGCTCCTGCTCGGGACCATCGCCATCATCGTCAAGCTGACGACACCGATCTTCACGGTTTTCGGGCAGGGCTTCTCGTGGCGCGATCTCATCCTGATTGCCGGTGGCCTCTTTCTCGTGTGGAAGGCGACCAAGGAGATCCATCACCGCGTCGACGCCGAGCCTGATCCCGACGCCTACGGCGGCAATGTAGCCGCCATGACTTTTGGCGCCGCCGTCGTTCAGATCCTGCTTCTCGACCTGGTGTTCTCCATCGACAGCATCATCACGGCAGTCGGCATGACGGAGCATGTGCCGATCATGGTGATCGCGGTGATCATTGCCGTGATGACGATGTTGGTCGCCGCGACGCCGCTTGCGAACTTCATCGGGCGCAACCCGACGATCGTCATGCTGGCGCTCGGCTTTCTCCTCATGATCGGCACGGTGCTGATCGCGGAGGGCTTCGGCGCGCACGTGCCGAAAGGCTACATCTA
>DATMRT010000035.1:0-1603 GCA_035565975.1 Hyphomicrobiaceae bacterium | reverse complement strand
GTCGAGCAGTCGAACTTCGACAACTATCGCGTGCTGCGGATAGACGAGGCGCCGAAGATCGCAGTCGAGATCGTGAAGAGCGGCGAAGCGCCCGGTGGCATCGGTGAGCCGGGCACATCCGTCGTCATGCCGGCGGTGCTTAACGCCGTGCATGCGGCGACGGGCGTGCGGCTGCGCAAGCTGCCGATCGATGTGGGGGCGCTGCGCTCCGCTTGATCCGAGCCCTGATCCAGAGACGAAATCGGCGGCCAGCGCGTCGCCGATTTCACTTCAACGATCGCGGGCGGCACGCAACGGTGCTTGCCCCGCGCCGCGCGGTGCGGAACGGGGGCTGCTCCGCTTCTAGAGCGTGTTCACGGTTGGCTGAATCGGGAGGGATTCCCATCGGGCGGCGAATGTGATTCATGCTGGGTGCTGGGCGGGAGGCCAGCACCCTATGGCAAGACCCCTCGATCTCGATCTGCGCGAGCGCGTGGTTGCCGCGGTTTTGTCCGGCAAGTCCTGTCGCACCGTTGCCGGGAGCTTCGGCGTCAGCGTCGCCTCCGTCGTCAAGTGGACGCAGCGCTATCGGACGACCGGGAGTGCGGCGCCCGGCAAGATGGGCGGACACCGCCGGTGCCTGCTCGAAGGTGAGCGGAGCTTTCTGCTCGGCCGGCTCGCCGAGGAACCCGACATCAGCATGCGCACCTTGGCCGACGAGCTGGCCGCGCGCGGCATCGTTGTCAGCCATGTCTCGGTCTGGAACCTGCTCCGACGCGAAGACCAGACGTTCAAAAAAAAGCGTGCACGCCAGCGAGCAGGATCGCCCTGACGTCGCGCGCCGCCGCTCGCGCTGGCATCGGTATCAAGGGCGGATCGATCCCACCTGCCTCGTCTTCATCGACGAAACCTGGACCAAGACCAACATGGCCCCCTTGCGCGGCTGGTCGCGGCGTGGGGTGCGGCTCATCGACAAGGTCCCGCACGGGCACTGGCAGACCCTCACGTTCCTCGCCGCGCTTCGCCATGACGGCATCACAGCGCCATGCGTCCTTGATGGGCCGATCAACGGGCGCAGCTTTCGTGCCTACGTCGAGCAGATCCTCGCCCCCACACTGAGGCCTGGTGACATCGTCGTCATGGACAATCTCGGCTCGCACAAGAGCCAGGAGGTGAGGCGTCTCATCCGCTCAGCCGGCGCTCGTCTCTTCTTCCTGCCGCCCTACTCGCCGGACCTCAATCCCATCGAGCAGGTGTTCGCCAAGCTCAAGGCGCTGTTGCGCAGGCTGCGTCCTCGAAGCGTCGAGCAGAACTGGCGCAGCATCGGAACCCTGCTCCCGCGCTTCTCGCCGAGCGAGTGCGCAAACTATTTCCGGAACGCCGGATACGCTTCTATCTAAGTTGAACGTGCTCTAAGGGCAAGGAGGCTACTTCTTGCGGAAGGCGTCGAGCCGGACGATCTGAGCGCCGCCGTTGTCCTGCCTCGGGAGCGGCTGCTCGTCGCCCTCCTTGGCCGCGGCGGGCTGCAGCGGCGTGGGCGCGGGAGGTTCGGGCCGGTCCGACATGGGCGAGGAGGATGACGGCTCAGCCGCCGGCTGGCCGAGCGACTCGGCCGCGGTTTCCG
>DATMRT010000034.1:0-7912 GCA_035565975.1 Hyphomicrobiaceae bacterium | reverse complement strand
CATCCAGGACGACCTCTACGTCGTGGGCCCGGCTCAGTCCAACTCACGCTGGCGCATCACGGGTTCGGCCAAGATCTCGCCTGAGATCACCGCCGGCTTCATCTACGAGTTCGAGGCCTTCAGCAGCGGCTCGACCAGCGTCAACCAGTCCAACGGCAACGGCCCGGGCAATGGTCACGGCGCGCCGAACGACGTCGGTGACGACGGTGGTTCGACCGCCGCCAACCTCCGTGAAGCCATGGCGTGGGTCGAGCACAGCCGCCTCGGCCGTGTCAGCCTCGGCCAGGGTTCGTCGGCGGCCAACAACGTGATCCTCGTCGATCTCTCCGGCAAGGGCATGGGCGCTTCCAACGACGTTCGCCTGATGAACTCCGGCTTCCGCATTCGCAACAATGCGGGCGGCTTCGTCGGTGGCACCCGCACCTGGGCAAACTTCTTCCAGGGCGGTCAGGACTGGCTGAACGAGCGCAACGAGCACATCCAGTACCGCACCCCGACGATCGCGGGCTTTACGCTCGGCGCCTCGTTCGGTGAGGACAACTACTGGGATGCGGCCCTGCGTTATGCGGGTGAGTTCAATGGCATCCGCATCGCCGGCGCCATCGGCTACAGCGTGCGCTCGGAATACAACGCGACGTTCGATGGAGCCGGTGCAGTGGTCTCCGGTGGCTACGGCTGCACGGTGAACTGCGACAAGGAAGTTCGCCAGCTCGCCGGTTCTCTCTCGATCCGCCACATGCCGACGGGCCTGTTCTTCACGGGCGCCGCTGGTCATCGTGACAACGAGGACTTCGACTTCACCGCCGGTGGTGCTGTAACTGGCACTCGCTCGTTCGACTCCGACTTCTACTACGTGTCGGGCGGTGTTGCGCGGAACTTCTTCGGGATCGGCGACACGGTGCTGTTCGGCGAATACAGCGAGTGGAGCGGCATGGGCAAGCAGTACCTGAATGGCCCCGGCAATACGGGTGATTCGACTGTCGAGCATTGGGGCGTTGGCATCGTCCAGCACGTCGATGCAGCCGCCATGGAGTTCTGGCTGACCTACAAGAACTACTCTCTGAGTGGCTCTGACTGGTGCGCCGCCGGCTGCCGCGACCTCGACTACGTCCTCGCCGGTACCCGCATCCGCTTCTAATCCGGATCGGTTTGGTACGGGTATTCAAGGAAGGGCCGCCCCCTCGGGGCGGCCCTTTTCTCTCGCCAGGACCGTTCCAGATATGCGCGGAACGGGGCGCTGCCACGCCGGGCGGCACAATCTCTCATTCGGCCCGGGCAGACCCTTGCGCCACCTCCTCGCCTGAGCTAACACCCGATGCACGTGAACATGTCCGGGGCCGCTGGCGACATCGCCCCGAAGCAGTTGCGGCACCGCCGCCGCACGGGACGGACCGATGCCTGACCT
This sequence comes from Hyphomicrobiaceae bacterium, assembly GCA_035565975.1. Lineage (GTDB taxonomy): Bacteria > Pseudomonadota > Alphaproteobacteria > Rhizobiales > Hyphomicrobiaceae. Next base: position 6,507 of record DATMRT010000034.1, on the reverse strand, counting down.
GCTCATGACCTACTTGCCGATCGCCGTTTTCATCGGCGTCGCTTCTGTGATCGGCCTCGCGCTCATGATTGCGCCGTTCCTGGTCGCGGTGCGCAATCCCGACCCCGAGAAGGTCTCGGCCTATGAGTGTGGCTTCAATGCCTTCGACGACGCGCGCATGAAGTTCGATGTGCGCTTCTACCTCGTCGCCATCCTATTCATCATCTTCGACCTCGAGGTCGCCTTCCTCTTTCCCTGGGCTGTCGCCTTCAAGGAAACAGGCGCGTTCGGCTTCTGGTCCATGATGATCTTCCTCGGCGTGCTCACCATCGGCTTTATCTACGAATGGCGCAAAGGAGCGCTGGAATGGGATTGATCACGCCGCCAGCTCCGCTCTTCGACAAGCCGCGCGAGGGCGCCGGCGGGCTCGTGAAGCCCGGCGACCGCGGCTTCACGGAGCTTTCGAACGAGCTTGCCGACAAGGGCTTTCTCGTCACGACGACCGACGACCTGATCAACTGGGCGCGCACCGGCTCGCTCATGTGGATGACATTCGGCCTTGCCTGCTGTGCCGTCGAGATGATGCAGGCCTCGATGCCGCGCTACGATGTCGAGCGCTTCGGCTTTGCGCCGCGCGCTTCGCCTCGCCAATCGGACGTGATGATTGTCGCGGGTACGCTCACCAACAAGATGGCGCCGGCGCTCCGCAAGGTCTACGACCAGATGCCGGAGCCGCGCTACGTCATTTCCATGGGCTCGTGCGCCAACGGCGGCGGCTATTATCATTACAGCTACGCCGTTGTCCGCGGCTGCGACCGCATCGTGCCGGTGGACATCTACGTGCCCGGTTGCCCGCCGACGGCGGAAGCACTCGTCTATGGCATCCTGCTCCTGCAGAAGAAGATCCGGCGCACCGGCACCATCGAGCGGTAGCATCCTCATGCAGACACCTATTGAGAGCCTCGACGAGCTCAAGGAGCATGTTGCCGCCGGTCTCGGGGACAAGCTCGCTGATGCACAGATTGCCTTCGGCGAGCTGACGCTCGTCGTACCGCGCGAACAGATCGTGCCCGTGCTCAAGTATCTGCGCGATAACGGGCGCTGTCAGTTCGAGGTACTGATCGATATCTGCGGCGTCGATTATCCCGCGCGCGAGCGCCGCTTCGACGTCGTTTACCACTTGCTTTCCGTGCGCCAGAACCAGCGGATCCGCGTCAAGCTGGAGACGGACGAGACGACGCCCGTGCCGAGTGTCATCAGCGTGTTTCCGGCTGCGAACTGGTACGAGCGCGAAGCCTACGACATGTACGGCATGCCCTTCTCGGGCCATCCGGACCTGCGCCGCCTGCTCACCGACTACGGCTTTGAAGGCTATCCCTTGCGCAAGGACTTCCCCCTCACGGGCTATGTCGAGGTGCGCTATGACGACGAGCTGAAGCGCGTCGTCTACGATCGCGTGCGGCTGACGCAGGAGTTCCGCAACTTCGATTTCGAGAGCCCCTGGGAAGGTGTCGAGTATGTCCTTCCCGGTGACGAGAAGGCAGCGCCGCCGCCCGCGGCACCCCCGCCTCCTCCGGCCAAGTCCTGAGCTCTACGGCCTCGCCGAACGCTGGTGCACGCCGGCTCAGGCGCGCGCATCGACTTTGATCATGTCCGCGGCCTTCTCAGCGATCATGATCGTCGGCGCATTCGTATTGCCCGAGACCAGGTTCGGCATAATCGAGGCATCGATCACGCGAAGGCCGCCAATGCCGTGCACGCGCAGCCGCGCATCGACCACGGCCATGGGATCATTGCCCATCTTGCAGGTGCCGCACGGGTGAAAGACCGTGGTGCCGCGCTCCATGGCGAACTGCAGGAAATCCTCGTCGCTCTTGCACCCGAGGCCCGGGATCGTCTCGTTGCGGATGAGCGGTTTGAACGAGGGCTGCTCGGAGATGCGGCGGGCGAGCTTGAGGCCCGCGAGCGTGATGCGGCGGTCGCTTTCAGCCGCAAGATAGTTCGCGATGATGGATGGCTTCTCCCTGGGGTCGGCAGACACGATGTGCTGGTGTCCTCGGCTTTCGGGCCTGAGCACACAGATCGTCGAGGAGACCCCGGGATAAGTATGTAGGCCCTTGCCCGGCGCGTCGGCCGAGAACGGTATGAAGTGAAACTGGATGTCGGGCTCATCGAGCTCGGGCGATGATTTTGCGAAGACGCCGGCCACGGCCGCCCCTGTCGCGAGAATGCCGCGGCGGTTGAAGGCATACTCGAGGCCCGTCTTCAACTGCAGCATCGGGCTGTGCCACACGGCATTGAGGCTGTAGGGCAGCGTGACCTCGTAGACGGTACGCACCTGGTAGTGGTCCTGCAGGTTCTCGCCGACGCCCTTGAGCTCGTGGCGCACGTCGACGCCGGCCTTCTTCAGGACCTCGCCTTGTCCGATGCCCGAAAGCTCCAGAATTTGCGGGCTTCCAATGGCGCCGGCGGCGAGCAGGACTTCACGCCGCGCCTTGATGAAGCGTTTCTCGCCGCCGACCGAATAGCGCACGCCCGAGGCGCGCTTCTCGTCGAGCGTGATGCCCTCGACCTCGGCGTGGGTGATCACGCGCAGGTTGGGGCGTCCTGCGGCATCCTTCAGATAGGTGACGGCCGTCGAGCCGCGCCGGCCGTCGCGGATAGTCGCCTGGTAGTAACCGGCACCTTCCTGGGATGCGCCGTTGAAGTCGTCGGTCGGGGGAATGCCAGCCTCGATGCAGGCAGAGACGAAGGCCGTGCAGAGCGGATTGTCGACTTGCACGTCGGTGACCGACAGCGGTCCGCCGACGCCATGCAAGTCGCTCTCACCGCGCTGCTGGTTTTCGGCCTTCTTGAAGTATGGGAGCACGTCCTCGTGGGCCCATCCTACATTGCCGAGCTGCCGCCATACGTCGTAGTCGCGCGCCTGTCCGCGTACGTAGAGAAGGCCGTTGATCGCGCTCGACCCGCCGAGCACGCGCCCGCGCGGCCACGGTACATAGCGCCCGCCGAGATGCGGCTCGGGGCCGGCGGCGTACTGCCACGTGATGTCGGGATTGTACATCGTGCGGAAATAGCCGCCCGGGATGTGGATCCAGGGATTGCTATCCTTGCCGCCGGCTTCGAGCAGGGCCACTGTCGTGCCGGCCTGCTCGCTCAGACGATTGGCAAGCACGCAACCCGCGGAGCCCGCTCCCACGATCACATAGTCGAAACTCCCCTCGTCCTTCCCAACCGGCATCTCAATTCCCTGTCTTCACCCGTGTCCGGCGTCGGCATCTGGCCCGCCGCTCGTTGCCCGGAAATGTACACGGAACGCCGCAAAGATCGAGCGGTCAGAGTGCTGCGGCGGCAGGCCGGAGACGGAACAATCCCCTCTGCTGCGTTGTTGAGATAAGTGCCGGCCGCCCCCCGGCCCGCTGCCCAAGGCGGAAGGAGGCGGTCGGCGGCACGTAGGTAAACCTTAATACGGCTCGCCTATACTCACTCTCTGGATCGGGAAACGCCCGGTGCCGAGGGGGGACCCAATTTCCCCGGCACGAGGTTTGCACGGCCGGAGCCTGGAGTAGAGGCTCGGGGGCAGCCGCCATCGGCGGCGGCCCGGGGAGTCGAGTATGGGACGTGGTAAAGTCGGGATTGCACTTGGCGGCGGCGCAGCGCGCGGCTGGGCGCACATCGGTGTCCTGAGGGCGCTCGCCCAGGTCGGGGTCGTACCGGACATCATCGCCGGAACCTCCATCGGAGCCGTGGTCGGGGGATGTTTTGCTGCCGGCCGCCTCGATGAACTCGAGGGGTTCGCCCGCGACCTCACCAAGCGCAAGATCTTCGGCTATCTCGATTTCAACCTCTCCGGCTCGGGTCTGATCACCGGTCAGCGGGTCGTCGAGCGCCTCGAAGGGCACCTCAAGAGCCTGCAGATCGAGGACATGCAGTCGCGCTTCGCCGCAGTTGCCACGGAATTCGGCACCGGCCAGGAGACCTGGATCACCCGCGGGCCGCTGGTCGAGGCCATGCGCGCCTCCTACGCGCTCCCGGGTATCTTCAAGCCTGTACGGATCAACAATCGCTGGCTGATGGATGGTGCGCTCTGCAACCCAGTCCCGGCTTCGGTCTGCCGCGCATTGGGCGCCCGCTACGTCATTGCCGTCAATCTCAACTCGGACGCCTGCGGACGCGGCAATCAGTTCCCCGAACTCGACGGCGGCCTGCTGGAGCCCACGCCACCACCGCCACCCGAGCCGCCGCCAGCGCGGACGCTCGCCAATGGCTTTGGCGCCCGCAACCTGATCAAGCGTCAGCTCTTCGGTGGCGGAGACAGCGGACCAGGCATTTCAAGTGTCATGGTCGACGCCTTCAACATCGTTCAGGACCGCATCGCGCGCTCGCGTCTCGCCGGCGACCCGCCGGACGCGATCATCAATCCGCGCCTCGCCGGCATCGGGCTTTTCGACTTCCATGCGGCAGATGCGCTCATCTCGCGCGGCATGGCGGCCGCCCAGCGCGAGGCCGAGGACATCCGCCGCGAGATCGCCGCCCGTGAAGCGGCGACGCAGCGTCACCTCGCTCTGGCATAGTCACACGTCTCGCACGGCCCATCACGATTGGTGCTGGATTGGCAGCGCCGGTCGTGGTCTTGTGCGCCTCCCCAAGCCAAGAAGCTCTCAAATAACGGGCGGGCGGAAGCGCGATGCAGGAGAAGACGAGCGACGCGGAGGCGACGCGCCGTGCGGCCATCGCGGTTGCTCACGACCGCCTCGATGCCTTCGCGGTCAGCATCCTGACGCTGTTGTGCATTCTTCTCGGCATCGGGCAGGTCGCGATGAAAGTCGCGAATGCCGGGATCTCGCCGATCTTTCAGGCAGGTCTGCGCTCTTTGCTCGCGGCAAGCCTCGTCGGCCTCCTCTGCGCCGTGCGCGGCATCTCGCTGCGGCTCAATCCCGCAGTGCTGGTGCCGATGGTTCTCTCGGCGCTCTTCTTCACGGCCGAGTTCGCCTTTCTCTATCCAGGCCTCGATCGCACGACCGCCTCGCGCGCCGTGATCTTCCTCTATACCTCGCCGTTCGTCGTGGCAGCCGGCGCGCACTTCCTCATTCCTGGCGATCGCCTGACTCTCTCGAAGACGGCAGGTTTGCTCGCCGCGCTCGCTGGCGTCATCATTGTGCTCTCGGGGCGCGAGGTGAAAGGCGTAAGCTCGCTCAGCGGCGACCTGTTGTGCCTTGCTGGCGGTATTTCCTGGGGCCTTCTCACGCTCACCGTGCGCGCGACGCGGCTTGCGGCCGAGCGGCCCGAGCGCGTCATTTTCATGCAGCTCCTGATCTCCGGCATTCTTCTCTGGCTTATTTCGCTGGCCTTCGGCGAGCGCGGCATCACCGATCCATCGCCGCTCGTGCTCGGCGCCTTCGCCTACACGGTCGTGTTCGTGGCGTTCATCACCTTCACGACGAGTCTCTGGCTCATGACGCGCTATCCGGCCTCGCGCGTCATGGCCTTCCTGATGATCACGCCGGTATTCGGCGTGGCTGCGGGCGTCATTCTGCTCGGCGAGCCGCTGACCATCCATCTCGGCATCGGCTTGGCGGTTGTGATCATCGGCCTGTGGCTCGTGAACGGTCCCGCTGCAAAATCAAAATAAAGACGGGAGGGTTTGGGAGGGTGCCCCCCAAAAGGGCGCGGGGACATAGCCCCATCGCGCCGCGGGCGCGAACAGGGCTGCCGCCCTGTAACCCGCCCGGGGGACACCCCCGGAGCCCCCGTCTTTTATGACTTTAGAAAAGCGAGCCCTGGCCGTCGGGGCCGCTGCGTTTCGGTGTGCGAGGCTTCGGCGGTTCGGGCGGTCTGTCGTCGGACGTCTCGATCGACGTAACGCGTGCGCCCGCACGACCGTCTGCCAGCTCGATGCCGATGCGCGCGTCAACGGCGAGACTGCCCGCCGAACGCACCGCCCGCCCGTCGGCATCGCGCACGACAGCAAAACCGCGCCTCAGAACGCTCTGATAGCTGAGTGAGGCCAGTACTTGCGCGTGCGCATCGAGCGCGCGCCGTTCGAGCATGAGACGGCCCGCGAATGCCTGGCTGAGACGCCGCGAGACATCGACCATGCGCTCGCCGAGGCGGCCGACGCGATGATGGATCGCATGCGGCGTATGGCGCGCGGCAAATCGCTCGAAGCGCGTGCGCGCCGTGGATGTGCGCCGTGCGAGAGCCGTCAGGCCCGCGCGCTGGGCGCGATCGAGGCGTTGGCGGTCGCGCTGAAGAAGTTGGGCCACGAGCCGCGGTTGGAAACGCGCCTCGATGCGCGCGAGCCGTTTCCCATGAGCCTGCGTATTGGCGTCGAGCGCGCGCGCGAGGCGACGCTCGATGGAATCGAAGCGCTGGCGCGGCAGCGCGAGCAGGTCTTCGAGGCGCGGCAAGCCCCGCGCTGCAGCCTTCAGATGCGTACGCGCCGTCTCGATCGCGCGGTGGACGCATTTCGTCAGGCGGAGCGCGAGATCGCCGAGGCGCTCGACAAGGTCACCATGTTTCGGCACG
>DATMRT010000033.1:0-10743 GCA_035565975.1 Hyphomicrobiaceae bacterium | reverse complement strand
CGGCCGCAATGCGGCGATCGATGCGACGCGGCGCCAGCGCCGCCTGACGGCACTCCCCGACGAGGACACGATCTCGGATCTCTCGGACAACGAGTCGGCCACGGTCGAGCGCCTCGATGCCGCGGACTATCGTGACGATATCCTGCGCCTGCTCTTCGTGTGCTGTCATCCCGAGCTCCCGGCAACGCAGCAGATCGCGCTTGCATTGCGCATCGTCTCGGGCCTGTCGGTTCCGCAGATCGCACGCGCCTTTCTCGTCACCGAAGCCGCCATGGAGCAGCGCATCACGCGCGCCAAGCGGCGCATCGGCGGCGCCAACGTGCCCTTCGAGGCGCCAGGCGCGGTGGAGCGCAGCGAGCGTATCGCGGCCGTTGCGGGCGTGCTCTACCTCCTTTTCAACGAAGGCTACACGAGCGATGTCGCCGAGCAGGGCGCGCGCGCCGTGCTGTGCGAAGAGGCCATACGGCTCGCACGCCTGTTGCTCCATCTCTTTCCCGTCGAGCCTGAGATACAGGCGCTGCTGGCGCTCATGCTGCTGCAGCACGCGCGCGCCGATGCTCGCTTCGACGATGACGGCAATTCGGTTCTGCTGCCCAATCAGGATCGCAGCCAATGGAATGGCAAGCTTATCGGCGAGGGGCTGGCGCTCGTCGACAAGGCTTTCCGCCACCGCAGGCCGGGCCCCTATCAGATTCAGGCGGCGATTGCGGCGCTGCATTCCCGCGCGACGCGTGCAGAGGACACCGACTGGGCGCAGATCGCGCTGCTCTATGGTGCCCTCGAGCAGATGCAGCCCTCGCCCGTCGTGACGCTCAACCGGGCCGTCGCGGTCTCGAAGGCGGACGGGCCAGCCGCGGCGCTCGCCATGATCGAGCCGCTCGCAGGTCAGCTCGATGGTTATTTCTACTTCCACGGTGCGCGCGGCGCATTCCTGCTCGAGCTCGAGCGGGCCGGTGAGGCCAAAGTCGCCTTCGACCGTGCGATCGCGCTCGCCAACACGCCGGCGGAAGCCGCGCATATCCGCCTTCAGCTCGATCGACTGGCGGGCTCAAGCGGCGGCGTCGGCAAAAGGAAGGAGCCCGCGAAAAATTCGTGAGGGGCGATGTCGGAAGTCGCCATCGTCGTGCGTCCTTGGGTCGAACAGATGGAGACCAAGCGCGTGCCGACCAGGCCAACAACGGAGGATCTCATGGCTGAACAAGCAGTACAGGCGACGGGCTGCACCGGTGGCGCGATTGATGGCGACGCGGCCCGCAGGGCCGGAGAAGTCGAAGTTCTCGGTGGCGTCACGCCCTATCTTCAGCTCGATGGCGCGGAGAAAGCCGCCGAGTTCTACGCCCGCGCCTTCGACGCCATGGAGATGGGCCGCGCGCCGCCCGACGAGAAGGGCCGCATGATGCACGTCCATCTTTATTTGAACGGCGGTTCACTCATGCTGTGCGATCCATTTCCGGAGCACGGTTACCCCGCCGTCAGACCACAGGGCTACACGCTCCATCTGCAGGTCGACGATGTCGATCCGGTATGGAAGCGCGCGGTCGATGCGGGTTGCGAAGTTGCCGTGCCGGTCCAGCGCATGTTCTGGGGGCACCGCTACGGCGTGTTGCGTGACCCATTCGGCGTCATGTGGTCGATAGCATCGGTGAAATAAGCCCCGCATTGGCTCAATTCGAGAAAGGCAAGCTCATGTACGTCGACGGCTATGTGCTCCCGGTGCCGAAGAAGAATCTCGATGCCTACAAGGAGATGGCGACGCTCGCCGGCAAGGTTTGGATGGATCACGGTGCGCTCTCGTTCGTCGAATGCGTCGCCGAAGACGTCAAGCCGGGCGTGCACACGTCATTTCCTCAAGCCGTCAAGCTCGAGGAGGGCGAAGTCGTCGTCTTCTCGTGGATCACCTACAAATCACGCGAGGATCGCGACCGCGTCAATGCAGCGGTCATGAAGGATCCCCGCCTCAAGTGCAGCCCCACGGATATGCCGTTCGACGGCAAGCGCATGTTCTTCGGTGGCTTCGTGCCGGTCGTGCAGTACTGACCGCGCTGGGGAGGACGCCTGATCATGGCCCGCGTCGTCTTCACGCCCAATATCCAGCGCCACGTGGCGTGCCCGGAAGCCGAGGCGCCCGGCAAGACGGTGCGGGAAGTGCTCGCAGCCGTGTTCGCGCAGAACCCACAAGTGCGCAGCTACGTGCTCGATGACCAGTCGGCACTACGCCGGCACATGACCATCTTCGTCGACGGCATCATGATCCGCGACCGCGCAGGGCTCGGTGACGCTGTGGGCGAGAACAGCACAATCTACGTCTTTCAAGCACTCTCGGGAGGGTAGAGCGTCATGAGCGACCAACTGCTCGTTTCCACACGCAAGGGCCTGTTCACGGTCGAGCGTTGCGGCAATTGCTGGGAGATCGCTAAAGTCGATTTCCTTGCCGACAACGTGACGCTTGCGTTGAGCGACAAGCGTAGCGGCAGGAAGTATGCCGCCCTCGATCACGGCCACTTCGGCGTCAAGGTCCATCGTTCGACGGCCGACGGCTGGGAGGAGATCGCGACACCGACGTATCCCGAGAAGCCAGAGGGCTACGAGGAAAAAGACATGTGGGGCCGGCCGCTTCCGTGGAGCACGGTACGCATATGGGCGCTCGTCGCAGGCGGTGCGGACGAGCCGGGCGTGCTCTGGTGCGGGACGCTGCCGGGCGGCCTGTTCCGCTCCAGGGATGACGGCCAGAGCTGGCAGTTCGTGCGCACGCTCTGGGATCATCCTTCGCGCAAGATGTGGACGGGCGGCGGCGCCGATCTGCCCGGCATCCATTCGGTCTGCGTGGATCCCAGGAACTCGCGGCACGTATCGATCGCCGTTTCAACGGGCGGTATCTGGCACACGTCCGATGCCGGCGAGACGTGGACGCAGCGCGGCAATGGCATGCGCGCCGAGTACATGCCGCCTGAGCAGGCGCACGAGCCCAATGCCCAGGATGTGCACTGCCTCGCGCAGTGCCGGGAAGCGCCGCAGCGCATGTGGGTGCAGCATCACAACGGTATTTTCGTTTCGTCCGACGAGGGGAACAACTTCACGGAGATCACGAACGCGAAGCCCTCGGCATTCGGCTTCCCGGTTGTGGTGCATCCGCGCGAGCCGGACACGGCGTGGTTCGTTCCCGAAATCAAGGACGAGAAACGCATCCCCCTCGACGGCAAGCTCGTCGTGTCGCGCACACGCGATGGCGGAAAGACCTTTGAGGTCTTGAGCAAAGGCCTGCCGCAGTCACACGCCTACGATGTCGTCTATCGTCATGCACTTGCAATCGACGATGGCGGTGACCGGCTCGCCATGGGCTCGACGACGGGCGGCCTGTGGGTCAGCGAGGATCAGGGCGAGAGCTGGGCGTGCGTCTCGCACACACTGCCGCCGGTCTATGCGGTGACGTTTGGATAGCGCTTCTCCTTCTCCCCGTAGAAGCGGGGAGAAGGTCGGGATGAGGGGCGGCGGCATCCTCCAATGTCAGAATTCGTGGTCGTCCCTCACCCTAACCCTCTCCCCGCAAAAGCGGGGAGAGGGAATAGCGATTACCGCCCCACCATCAATGACCGCGCGACGATTTCCTTCATGATCTCCGTCGTGCCGGCGAAGATGCGGTGCACGCGCGCATCGGCATAGGCGCGCGCGATGGGATACTCCCACATGAAGCCGGCGCCGCCGTGAAGCTGGAGGCAGATGTCGAGCACGCGCCCCTCGACCTCCGTCAGCCACCACTTCTGCATGGCCGCCGTCGGCACGTCGAGCTGCCCCGCGATATGCAGCTCCAGGCACTTGTCGACGAAAACGCGCGCGACCTGGACCTCCGTCGCCACCTCGGCGAGCTTGAAGCGCGAGTTCTGGAAGTCGGCGATGGGCCGCCCGAAGGCCTTGCGGTCGCGCGTGTAGGCGAGCGTCCACTCTAAAGCCGCCTCCATGATCGCGACCGCGGCGAGGCCGACGATCAGGCGCTCCTGCGGCAGCTCCTGCATGAGATAGGAGAAGCCTTTCCCCTCTGCGCCGAGCACGTTGGATGGCGGCACGCGCACGTTGTCGAAGAAGAGCTCGGAGGTGTCCTGCGCCTTGTTGCCGATCTTCTCGAGATTGCGCCCGCGGGCAAAGCCCGGCCGATCAGCCTCGACGATCACGAGTGAAATGCCCTTGGCGCCTTCCTTGGGGTCGGTTTTGGCCGCGACGATGATGACGTCGGCGAGCTGGCCGTTCGTGATGTAGGTCTTCTGGCCGTTGACGACGAGCTCGTTGCCCTGTCGGACCGCGGTCGTGCGAATGCCCTGAAGGTCGCTGCCCGTGCCGGGCTCGGTCATGGCGATCGCGGTGACGATCTCGCCGCGCGCCATTCGGGGCAGCAGCGCGCGCTTCTGATCCTCGCTGCCGTAGTGCAGGATGTAGGGCGCGACGATATCGGAATGAAGCCGAAAACCGGGCCCGGAATAGAGACCCTTCGACATTTCCTCGATGAGGATCGCACTCATGAGGAAGTTCGCGCCGGCGCCGCCATATTCTTCCGGAATGCCCGTCAGCAGCAGGCCGGCTTCTCCCGCCTTGCGCCAGAGCTCGCGCGGAACGACGCCATCCTTCTCCCACTTGTCGTGGTGCGGCGCGATCTCGCGCGCGATGAAATCCTTGACCGTAGCGCGGAACATCTCGTGTTCCTCGCCGAATACCGTGCGGGGAATGGCCATGCCGGTCGTCTCCACCCATTTGTGATCTTTGACGCCAAATCTAGCGGAGATCATCCGTCTGCGTTAGCGTCTTGGTTCAGCACTTTGGGTCTGCACATGGCGGGAGATGAGCCATGCTGATGGAAGAACGGCCGCGCCGCAGGAATTGGGTGGGTCGGCTCGTGCTGGTCTTGGTCGGGTTGGCGATCTGCGGGCCATTCTCCACGGCCTCATTTGCCGAGGTGCCGCCGGCGGCAATCCCCGCCGACCCAGAGCGCGCACGTGCGCTCGATGCTCTTTTCAAGGGCCTGAAGGCCGCGCGCGCCGACGACGAGGCCGATGAGCTCGTGGGCCGTATTTGGGAAACGTGGACCCACTCCGGACGGCCGGATGTGGATCGGCTCATGGAGGAAGGGATCGGGTATCTCGCCATCCGGCATCTAGGCGCCGCGCGGGAGCGCTTCAGTCAGGCGATCGAGGCGGCGCCCGGTTTTGCCGAGGCCTGGAACAAGCGTGCGACCGTGCATTTTCTCATGAACGAGCATGAGCAGTCACTCGCCGACATCGAGCAGGTCCTGGCGCTCGAGCCGCGCCACTTCGGGGCGCTGGCCGGACGCGGCATGATCCATGCCCAAGCCGGACGCTGGAAGGAAGCGCTCGAGGCCTACAGCCAGGCGCTCGCCGTCAACCCCCACCTCAAGGAGCGCGCGACCATCATTCCGGAGCTCGAGCGCCGCGCCGGCGAGAAGCCGCTATGACGGTAGCCGCCTTGCGCGCGCCCATGACCTTAGGGCATGGATAGTCGGCAAAATCATCCATCCAGGGCGGAGACGACATGAAACTGGTCAGCTACGAAGCCGGCGGCAAAAAGAGCTGGGGCGTGGTCGTGGAGCCCGAGGCGGCAGGCGGTGGCATCATCCCGGCTGATGCGGCGCTCCTTCAGAAATTTCCGACCATCCGCGCGGTGCTCGCCGCGGGCGCTCTCGCGGAGGTCGGATCATGGGCCGCGGGCAAGAAGCCCTCGCTCAAGCTCGACGCCGTCCGCTATCTGCCGCCGCTGCACGATGCCGGCAAGATCATCTGCATTGGCGTGAACTATCCGAAGCGCCATCCGGTCGATGGCGACGTGCCGCCGCCCAAGGACATCTCGCTCTTCATCAAGACGCACGATGCGCTCACGGGCCATAACGAGCCGCTCGAGTATCCCAAGGGCGAGCCTGCCAAGACGTTCGACTACGAGGGCGAGCTGGTGCTCGTGATCGGCAAGCCGGGTCGCCACATCGCCAAGGATAAGGCCTTCGATCACATCGCCGGCTACACGATCATGAACGACGGATCGGTGCGTGGCTGGCAGAAGCATTCCGTCGGTGCGGGCAAGAATTTCAATGCCTCGGGTGGATGCGGGCCTTGGTTCACGTCTGCGGACGAGATCGCCGACGTGAGCGCCATGCAATTGACCACCAAGCTCAATGGCGAACAGGTGCAGTCGACGACCGTTTCCAAAATGGTGTTCGATATTCCAACGATCATCGCCTACGTTTCGGCGTTCGCTCAGCTCAATCCTGGCGACATCGTCTCGACAGGCTCGCCCGACGGCGCCGGCGGCAGCCGCGTGCCGCAGCGGTTCCTTGTTCCCGGCGATGAGCTCGAGATCTCCTGGAGCGGGCTCGGGACGCTGAAGAACAAGGTCGTGGCGTAGTCGGGGGCGAGCCTCGCGCTTTCGTGCGCCGTCGTCAGAGCGCGCGCACGTTGGCGCTGGTCACTCTAAGGCGGACGGTCTGGCTGAGAAGGCTCGCCAGCAGGATCAGCCGGTCCCGCTCACCCATCTCGATGATCGTCGCAATCAAGCCGTCGAACGGGCCGCCGTTGAGGCGCACTTCTTGCCCGACCTCGTAGGGCCGCTGGGGTTTCGTGATGACGCCGTCGATTTCCCGGGCCTTGAGGCTATGGATGAAACCGTTGTCGACAAATGCCGGGCGGTCGCCAGCGCGGATCAGATTCCGCACGCCAAAGGTGGAGAGGATCGGGCGCCACAACGTCAGGTCAGGCGCGACCTCGGCGAAGATGTACCCGGGGAAGATCGGGCGAAGGACGTCCTGCGTGCGCCGTGCATGCCGGACACGCTTCAACTCCATCGGGCAATAAACGGAGAACTTCTGCCGGGCGAGGTTCTCGATGGCCACATGCTCGCGATGCGGGTGTGTGTTGATGGCGATCCACCGCATGGCGAACTGCTGCGGATGTGGATCATCCAATGCGACGCCGAAACCGTCGTTCATGCAGTACTCTCGAAACGCCAACTGAAAAATTACATAAGTCCCGTCCATTGCTATCGCGACGGGCCGCCGGGCGCAAGTGGCGGCCCGTGCGTGAGCCAAGTGCCCTGTCTACGATACAACAAATGCGCATTTTGCCGAGGAAACGGGCACGCCCATGTGCTCAATGTGTCACATTGTCGATACTGAATCTGTGAACTCTGTGCCGGGCTCTTGTCGGAGGCTCGCATGTGCGGAAATGTGTTTGGAATATGTCGCAACGCGGTTCATCGCGCGTTGCAAGATGTGCTAGTTTTGCGTCTTAGGATCACTTTCGCATTCCATTCGGGCATTGGGATTGCACGCCGTTCGTGCCTGCGTTGGAGAGTGGGGCAATGCAGATTTTTTCATTTATGGGACGAGCCGCAGCGATCATGGCGCCGGCTCTCGTGGCGCTCGCGCTCGCGGGCTGCAGCGGCACGCTGACTGAAGAGTTTACGTCCTCCAACGCCGGCGCGCCTCCGGGTACGACGGCAAGTCTTGGGGCACCACTACCGGGTGACGGCGAGGCGCCTCCGCCGCCGAAGAAATCAGCCAAGCTGCTGCGAGAAGTGCGCGCGCTCGAAAGCGCGGTCACGCCGGGGAGCGACGGTTATCGCATCGGCCCGCAGGACGTCATTGAAATTTCTATCTATCAGGCGCCCGACCTGACGAAGGTCGTGCAGGTTGCCGAGGGTGGTCTGGTCAATCTGCCCCTCGTCGGTGACGTGCGCGCGGGTGGCATTACGGCGCGCGAGCTCGAGCACGAGCTGAAGGCCAAATACGGCGCCCGCTACCTTCAGAACCCGCAGGTCTCGGTATTCGTACGCGAATTCAACAGCCAGCGGGTGACGCTTGAGGGCGCTATCGGGCGCCCCGGCGTCCTTCCGTACAAGGGCCCGACGACCTTGCTGCAAGTGGTCGCCAGCGCTGGCGGCATGAAGGACGTCGCGGACGGAAGCGAGGTCATGGTTTTCCGGACGGCGAACGGCAAGAAGGAAGCGGCTCGCTTTGATCTGGATGCCATCATGGCCGGAACCGCGCAGGACCCGCCCATCCTGCAGGGCGACGTCATCATTGTCGGCACGTCGACCCTGAAGAAGCTCTACAGCGACGTTATCAAGTCGCTCCCCGTGGTCGGATTCTTCGGCGGTCTCATCTAAATTTTTGAAGGCGAGGCCAGGTAGGAGAGATGTCGCACGGCCGAGAGGTGGCGCCCGGCGCATTCGAGGGAAGTGGCGTTCGGCAGCTGCCGGAAGTCACTGGTGCGCCGTATGCGCGTGGTTACGCGAGCCCCGACTACGACGAGCAGTCGGACGACAACCTGCGCCGCATGCTGCTCGACCTCCTGCGCATCGGGCTCAAGCGCAAATGGCTGATCCTCGCGATTGCGATCGTGGCCGTCGCGATCGGCGGCGTCCGCGCGCTCATGGTGACGCCGCTCTACTACGCAACTGCGCGCATTCAGATCGAGACGCGCAGTCTCAAGATCGTGGAAGGAGGGCAGATCGAGCAGCCGGACGCCGGCGACGCTTATTTGCGCACGCAAATCGAGCTTCTGAAGAGCAGCGCCGTCACGCAGCGCGTCGCGAAACTCGCCGGACTTGCGGACGAACCGGATTTCTTCCAGCCGCGCTCCGTCTCGCTCATGCAGATGGTGCGCTCGCTGTTGAGCGGCGCAGCGGCCGACGAGGAGGGAGCCAAGCCGAACAAGGCGGCGCTCGAGACAATGGCGGCCTGGATTGTCGCCGCCAACAGCTCCGTAAGGCAGGTGCCCGGGTCGCGCCTCGTCGACATCTCCTATTCCGATATCTCGGCTGAGCGTGCGGCGCGCGTCGCCAATGCTTATGCCGACGCCTTCATCGCGCTGAACTTGGACAAGCGCTTCCAGGTGAATGTCTATGCCAAGTCTTTCCTCGAGGAACAGCTTGGCCAACTGAAGATCCGGCTCGAGGAGGCGGAGAGGGCTGCGCTCGCATTCGCCGAGAAAGAGGAATTCGTCGTCACGAACGAGAAAGCGTCGATTGCGGAGACCAATCTGGCCGGCGCCAATACGTCACTTGGCGGTTTGATCGCGGAGCGCATGAAAGCCGAGCAGCTCTGGCGACAGGTGGAGAAGGTCGATGCGATCAACCTGCCGCAGTTCCTGCTCAACCCAGTCATCCAGAGCCTGAGGTCGGCGCGGAACGCTCTCGAGACCGAGTACAATGAGAAGCTCCAGACCTTCAAGCCGGAGTATCCGGCCATGGTGCAGCTCAGCCAGCGTATGAAGGAGATCGACCGCCAGATCGTCGCCGAGGTGAAGACCATCAAGGATTTGCACAAGGCCGCATTCGAGCAGGCGCGCGCGCAGGAGAACGAGATGCGCGCACGTATCGAGTCGCTGCGCGTCGAGGCGCTGGATCTGCAGCGGCGCGGGATTCAGTACAACAATCTGCGCCGCGAGGCCGCGACGCTCAGGACGCTCTATGAAGGGCTTCTGCAGCGACAGAAGGAAGTCGACATCGCGAGCGGCACCGGCACCAACAATGTGTTTGTTGTCGAGCGCGCGAGCCCGCCAGGCGGCCCCTCCAGCACGAATCTCATGCGCGCGCTGCTGATGGCGCTCATGGTGGGGCTCGGAGGCGGTTATGGCGCCGCTTATCTGCTCGAGCGCCTCGATGATACCGTGCGCCTGCCCGAAGAGATCGAGCAGCTCTCAGGCCTGCCGACTCTCGGCGTGATTCCGGATGTGGGCAATGATGCGGAGCAGGTCCTGCTCGATCCGCGATCCAACATCGCCGAGGCCTATCGCTCGCTGTGCACGGCCCTTCAGTTCGCGACGGAGAACGGCCTGCCGAAGTCCCTCCTGGTGACCAGCGCCGTCCCCGGCGAGGGCAAGTCGGTGACTGCGCTCGCCGTCGCGCGTCACTTCGCGAACATGGGGCTCAGAGTTCTCCTGATCGATGCCGACTTGCGCAATCCATCGATGCACCACAAGCTCGGCCTCGATCACAGCGTCGGGCTCAGCAGCTATCTGTCGGATCGGCTCTCTCCGCCGGAGACGTTCCAGGCTACCGACATTCAGAGCCTGACCTTCATGGCCTCTGGGCCGCTGCCGACCAACGCCGCCGATCTCCTCGCGGGACCGAGACTTCTGTCGCTGCTGTCCGTCGGTATGGAGACGTTCGACCTTATCGTGCTCGACAGCCCGCCGATCATGGGGCTCGCTGACGGGCCGCTGCTGTCCAACGCGGCAGCCGCTACCCTGCTGGTGGTCAGTGCCGGAAAGACACGTACGGGACAGGTGCGCGGCGCGGTCAAGCGCTTGCGCTTTGCCCGCGGTCCGCTGATCGGTGCGGCTTTGACGCGCTTCGACGCGAGCAACGCCGGATACGGATATGCGTATGGCTATGGCTACGGGTACGGTGTCGACCCGTACACCTATGGCGGTTCGGCAGACGGCGTGCCGCACCAGGAACAACGCCGGCTGAGATAGTCGTGAATGCAGTGTCATGCGTGAGGAAACGGCGCTTGAGCTCGCGGTCGGCCTTCTGCAGCTTCCCTCACGCGCGCGGGCGCTCAGGGATGCGCCGCTGCCGAGGGATGTCGATGCGTTGCTCGCCATCGTCGCCGGAGAAGGCCGCGCCAGTGCCGACGCCGCCCGTCTGACCGGGTTGCCGGAGACGAAGGTCGGCGACGCGGCAGGCTTCTACATCGAGCAGATCCTCTTGCATCCCGATGCCGATAGCTATCGTGCTCTCGGTGCG
>DATMRT010000032.1:0-25511 GCA_035565975.1 Hyphomicrobiaceae bacterium | reverse complement strand
CCTGCACAGGCGTAACGAGATGCTCGGGTCCACCACAGGGATGGCCGCCAATCCGCTCCGCCACCACCGCTCACCGGCCTTTGTGAGCGAGCGAAGGTGGCTCCGCAGGGATGGCTTCTCATAGCCCTTCACCAATTCGTAGTAGCTGAGCAACAAACTAGAAGATCACTGCTTCCCGCCGGGGTCTGCAAGACGATCATCAAGATGGACGAACGGCCTGCCCGTCGCACTCCTCAGGTTTTGCAGAGATTTGGCTCTCAGAAGTCTGTCCGCTTATGAGCCCTGGATGCGCGCGGATTCCATTATGGCCCGGAGCTCAGTGCTCCACTGACGTGGTCTGATACATTGATGCAGCTCACCACGTTCGCCCACTTCGAGATCAGGCTTGCGACGCGCGGCCGGACCATACATTACTCTGCTAAGCGTCGTCCTCTGACGTTGGGTACAAGAGGCGAAGTCTGCAGTGGGGCAGAGGCGTCGGCTAGATCACCAGATGCGCTTGCCTGTAGCGGGCACCCACTGACGCGGGCCTAATGTACTTTGCGTAGGTTTTGCGGAACGCTGTCCCGCACTATGCTGAACCGAGGTGCAGATCCCGCAACGGACGCCCGCACAACTTATTGATACAACTAGATTGTTATCTCAACTTGCGTTCTCTTAATCAGCGGGTCGAAGGTTCGAGTCCTTCATCGCCCACCACTCATTCCGTAGCTTGGACTTGATCGGTCTGGCCTCCTCGAAGAGGCCGCCGATAGGCTGCGGACCAAATACGCTTCTTGGCTGCTGCGGCAGGCGCGGCCAAATCCGCTGGCGTGGTAGTGGGCTCTTTTGACCTTCCCCAGCAGCCGAAACATTGCTGTCTGGATTCTGCAATATTCGGAGTTCCACGGCGGCAGTGTGGGCCAGCCCACACCATCGATGGTTTGCGTTGAGCCCATAAGCGATCGTGTGCCCGTCATTGCTCTCGCGGGTCGAGGGCGTCGCGCAGGCCATCGCCGAGCAGGTTGAAACCGAGCACGACCATGACGATCGCGATGCCCGGCGAGATCGACATCCAGGGCGCCTGGTCCATGTAGTTCTTGGCCGTGTTCAGCATCGAGCCCCAGGAAGGGGCCGGCGGCTGCTGGCCAAGCCCGAGGAAGGAGAGGCTGGCCTCGGCGATGATGGCAGTCGCGACGGTCAGCGTCGCCTGTACCAGAAGCGGCGCCATGATGTTCGGCGTAACATGGCGTAGCAGGATAAGTCGGTTGGGGACGCCGACGGCACGCGCGCCTTCGACGAAATCCTCCGTCTTCACGGCGAGGACCTGGCCGCGCGTCAGGCGCACGAAGATCGGGACCTGCGAGAGCCCGATCGCAATCATGGCATTGGTGAGCGACGGCCCGAGCGCGGCGGCAAGCGCGATGGCGAGGATGAGGAAGGGTACCGCGAGCAGGGCATCGGTCGCACGCGAGATGAGCGCATCGGACCAGCCGCCGAACCAGCCGGCGACGAGGCCGATCGGCAGCCCGACGAAGAGCGCGATGAAGACCGAGACGACGCCGGCATAGAGCGAGGCAATACCACCGTGAATGACTCGCGAGAGGATGTCGCGCCCGATCTCGTCCGTGCCGAGCCAGTGCAGAGCCGACGGGGCCTTGCGGAGCATGAGGAAGTTGGTTTTCGTGGGATCGTAAGGTGCGATCCAAGGTGCAAATACCGCGAGTGCGACAAAGGTGAGGACGAGCGCCGTGCCGAGCAGCGCGCTCGGGTTCGCCATGAACTTCGCGAGCGCGCGATTGTGCCGCTGGGCCAGCACCTCGGCGCCTGCCGTGGACACTGCCGATGGAGTGGTCGCCGTCATGCGGTGCGCAGCCTCGGATTGATCACGATGTAGAGCACGTCGGCAATGAGGTTCATCAGGATGAAGGACATGGCCGTGCACAGCACCACGCCCTGCACGACACCATAGTCGCGGTTGAACACGGCATCGACGATCAGCTTGCCGAAGCCGGGAATGGTGAAGACCTGCTCGGTCAGCACCGCACCCGCCAGAAGCTGGCCGAACAGCAGCGTCGAAAGCGTAACGATCGGCACGAGCGCATTGCGGAGCGCGTGCTTGAGGATGACTTTCGACTCGAGCAGGCCCTTCGCGCGCGCCGTGCGGACATAGTCGAGCCGCAAGACCTCGAGCATGGCCGAGCGCGTGTGGCGCATGAGCGTCGCCGCGAGGCCGGAGCCGAGGACGAAGGCCGGCATGATCGTCGTGCGGAAGGCTTCGACCGGGTCATCGAAGATCGAGACGAAGCCGGAGGCCGGCAGCCACCGCAAGTTCACCGAGATGAAGAGAATGAGGATGATGCCGAGCCAGAAATTGGGGATCGACAACCCGGAGAGCGAGATGGTGTTGGCGACATAGTCGAGCCAAGTGCCCTTCTTGACCGCGGACAGCACGCCCGTCGGAATGCCGATCAGCAGCGCGATGATGAGCGAAGCGATGGCGAGCTGGATCGTCACCGGGAGCGTCTGCGCGATCAGCTGTGTCACAGGCGCACCCGTCCGCAGCGAGGCGCCGAAATTGCCCGAGGCGATCTCCTTGAGCCAGAAGACGAACTGCACGGGGATGGAGCGGTCGAACCCGTAGAGCTTGCGCAGTTCTTCCAGAATGGCGGGATCGCGCTCCTCCCCTGCCATCACGAGCAGCGGATCGCCCGGCAGCATCCGCTGCAGGACGAACACGAACACCATCACCAGGAAGAGCGTCGGGACTGCGAGAGCCACACGCCGCAGGATCAGCGACCACATGCTCGACTTCCGATTCCGACTTCGGCCCCTCCCACCCGAGCAGGGAGGGAGGGACCAGCAGACTACTTCAGCTTCACGTTGGCGAGGCGGATCATGCCATCCGGGTTCGGCACGAAGCCATCGACCTTGGCGCTCGATGCCCAGATCCAGGCCGGCAGGTACAGATAGATGATGGGCAGCTCGTCGCGCAGGATCTTGCCGGCGGCATCGAAGTGGGCCTTACGGGCCGGGATGTCATAGACGAGGCGCGAGGCATTGAGCTCCTTGTCGACGGCTGGGTTGGAATACTTCGTATCGTTGATGCCGCCGCCCGTGGTCACGAACTGATGCAGGTTCCCGTCGGGATCGACGCGGCCCGACCAGCCGACGCGCGTCGCCTGGAAATCGCCCGCCGTCTGCGACTTGAGCATGGTCGCGAATTCGCTCGAGCGCAGCTTGATGTCGATGCCGGCCTCAGCAGCCATGGCCTGGATGACCTGCGCCACCTGCTGATCGACAGGTGAATTCGCAACCTGCATCTCGAAGCTGAAGCTGTCGAGGCCTGCCTCTTTCAGCAGTGCCTTGGCCTTGGCGACATCGCGCTTCGGCGGCGGGAAGCTCTTGTCATAGTAGGGGCTCGATGACGGGAAGGGCTGGGCCGTCGGCTCGAACAGGCCCTCGAACACGACTTCGGTCAGCGCCTCGCGGTCGATTGCGAGCGAGAGCGCCTGGCGCACGCGCTTGTCCTTGCCGAGGGGTGTTTCCGAGCGTGGCCCATTGTTGAGGTTGATGGAGATGCCCTGATAACCGAGACCGACGACGCTATCGACCTTGAGCGCCTTGTCGGCCTTGGCCGACTTGACGTCGCTCGCGGCGAGGCGCTCGAGCATGTCGAGCTGGCCGGAGCGAAGGTTGGCGAGACGGACCGTGGAATCCGGGATGATGCGGAAGGTCACTTTGTCGAAGTGATACTTGTCCTTCTCCCAGTGATCGGCGAAGCGCTCGAGAACGATGCGGTCGTTCTGCACGCGCTCGACGAATTTATAGGGGCCTGAGCAGACAGGATTGGGACCGACCGGCTTGTCGAAGCTCGCCGGTGACAGCATCATGCCGGCGCGGTCGGAGAGCTGGGCGAGCAGGGGCGCGTCGGGGGCGGTGAGCTTAAACGCGACCGTCGTCGGATCGACGACCTCGACCGAGGCGACCGACTTCACCTCGCTCTTGCGGCGGCTCGTCTTGAGGGTCTTGGCGCGCTCGATGTTCGCTTTCACGGCGGCCGCATCGAAGGGCGTGCCGTCATGGAACTTGACGCCCGGGCGCAGCTTGAAGGTGACCGTCTTCCCTTCGTCGCTGACCGTCCAGCTCGTCGCGAGGCGCGGTACGAACTCGAGCTTGGCGTTGGTGTCGATGAGCTTGTCGCAGAGCGCATTGAACACGATGCGACCGACGAACGTACGTGCCTCGTGCGGATCGAGGATGTCGGGATCCTCCTGCAGACCGATGCGGAATTCGGCCGCGGAGGCCGGCAGCGCGAACAGCGCGGCGGCCGCAAGCACAGGCAGTCCTCGTTTCAGTCGGGCTAGCGTAGACATGTGAATCCTCCTTGCTAGGGGGTAAGCGAAACGGAATTGGGATCGGCGCCGGCAAAGAGCGCGAGACGGCGGCGCTTGGCGGCGGTCGCGGGGGCGGCGGCGACCGCCGGTGGTGCGGGCGGCAGGCGCTCGGCGAGATGGCAGGCAACCGTGTGCCCCGCTGCCATTGCGCGCAGGATCGGCCGCTCGGCCTTGCAGACGGCTTCGGCGTACGGACAGCGCGTGTGAAAGCGGCAGCCGGGCGGAGGTGCCGCTGGGCTCGGTGGATCGCCCTCGAGGAGCTGGCGATCACCCCGCAGACCGGGTACGGGCACGGGGATCGCGGCGATGAGCGAGCGCGTGTAGGGATGGAGCGGTGCCTCGAAGAGCGCATCGCGCTCGGCAAGCTCGACGATCTCGCCGAGATACATCACGGCAATGCGGTCCGAGGTATGGCGGATCACCGCGAGATCGTGCGCCACGAGGATCAGCGTCAGGCCGAGTTCGGCCTTCAGGTCCTCGAGCAGGTTGATGACCTGCGCGCGGATCGAGACATCCAGCGCCGAGACGGGCTCGTCACCGATCACGAGACGCGGCCCCGTCGCGAGCGCGCGGGCAATGCCGATGCGCTGACGTTGGCCGCCGGAGAATTCGTGCGGATAGCGCTCGGCGTGCTCGGGCGGGAGGCCGACCTTGCGCAGGATGTCGGCGACGCGCAGGGCGCGCTCGCGTCCGCTCGCGAGACCATGCACGGCGAGCGGCTCGGCGATGAGCGCGCCGACCGTCATACGCGGGTTGAGCGAGGAGAAGGGATCCTGGAAGATCATCTGCATCTCGCGGCGCAGGCGGCGCATGTCCTCCTCGCCGATGGCCGTGATGTCGGCGCCGTCGAAGCGGACCGTGCCCTCAGTCGGCTCGATGAGGCGCAGGATGAGCCGCGCAAGCGTGGACTTGCCGCAGCCGGACTCGCCGACAATGGCGAAGGTCTCGCCGCGCCGCACGTCGAAGGTGACGCCATCGACAGCGCGAATGAGCGGTGCGCGGCCGGTAAAAAGCTGCCGGCCGCCGCCGAAATGCTTCACGAGTCCTTCGGCGGACAGGATCACGTCGCTGGATGCCGCCGGCGCGCTCATGCCGCGAGCCCCCCGACGTGCGCTTCGAGCGGCGCCTTGAAGCAAGCCACGCGATGACCGGGCGTTCCGATCTCGACGAGAGGCGGTACTTCAGCGGCGCAGCGACTGTCCGCGAAGGGGCAGCGCGTCGCAAAGCGGCAGCCGGCTGGAAAACGCTGCGGCGGCGGCACGGAGCCGGCGATCGTCGCAAGGCGGCCTTCGCGCTTGCCGAGCGAGGGCAGCGAGCCGATGAGGCCGAGCGTATAGGGATGCTGCGGATCGGCGAAGATCGCTTCGACCGGGCCTGTCTCAACGAAGCGGCCCGCATACATGACGGCCACGCGGTCGGCGACCTCGGCGACCACGCCGAGATCGTGCGTCACGAGGATCATGGCCATGCCGGCTTCGCGCTGCAACTCGGCGATGAGGGCCAGGATCTGCGCCTGGATGGTGACATCGAGCGCGGTGGTGGGTTCATCCGCGATCAGCAGGTCCGGCCGGTTGACGAGCGCCATGGCGATCATCACGCGCTGGCGCATGCCGCCCGAGAGCTGGTGCGGATAGGCGTCGAGACGCTTCTCGGCGGCCGGAATGCGCACGCGGCGAAGCACGTCGAGCGCCCGCGCGCGCCCTTCCTGCTGGCTCACGCCGTGGTGGCGCACGACCGCCTCGGCAATCTGGTCGCCGATCCGGAAGGCCGGATTGAGCGACGTCATCGGTTCCTGGAAAATCATTGCGAGGCGGTTGCCGCGCAGATCGGCGAGGCGCGCGTTCGGCATCGAGAGCAGGTCCTCGCCCTGGAAGAGGGCGCGGCCGCGCGTGATTCGTGCCGGAGGGCTCGCGAGCAGGCCCATGACGGCGAGCGCCGTGATGCTCTTGCCGCAGCCGGACTCGCCGACGAGGCAGAGCGTTTCCCCGCGCCCG
Source organism: Hyphomicrobiaceae bacterium (assembly GCA_035565975.1). Lineage (GTDB taxonomy): Bacteria > Pseudomonadota > Alphaproteobacteria > Rhizobiales > Hyphomicrobiaceae. Next base: position 19,141 of record DATMRT010000032.1, on the reverse strand, counting down.
AGGCGGAAGCTTGCGCCATCGACCAGATCGACGCCATGCCCGTCGAAGCGGATGGTGAGATCTTCCACCGCGAGCACATCACCCGTCGGAGCGGAAACTCCGGATTCCAAAGACGACCCTCCCCACAGCAGTGTCCGGCGACGCATCGCCGTCACATCACGCCGGGTATGAGCAGTCAGGTATACCAGCAAGTCAAGCCGCAAACGGCCACCGGAACCGGACCTCCCGGTTAATGCGCGGCCGCACCAACCAAGCAGCGCACGCCCCGGCCGGCGGTGCCCGGCAATCGGCGACGGCACATGGGCTCTCCGCGCACGCGGAACGGCGTGCGTGCGTTGGGCGTTCAATCGGAAATAGTTGCGTCAACCGAGAAGGACATCGTCCGATGGGCAGTCAGTACCACCTGTATGATCTCATGAGCGGCTTCCGCAATGCGATGCTCGTTACGCGCGGGCTGGACGGAAGCATTCATGCGCGGCCCATGGCCGTCGCGGAAATTTCGCCCGATGCGGAAGCTTGCTTCTCGACCAGTCTCGAGTCGGCGAAGATCGCGGAAATCGAGGCGGACCCGCGTGTGCTGATCACCTTCCAAAGCAGGTCCGAATTCGCGACCCTTCAAGGGACGGCGACCGTGAGCCGCGATCCGGCCGAGATCGAGCGCTTGTGGTCGGAATCCTGGCGTATCTGGTTTCCGAAGGGCAAAGAAGACCCGAACCTGTGTCTCCTGAAGGTCACCGCCGAACGTGGCGAGTATTGGGATACGAGCGGCGTCGAGGGCCTCAAGTTCGCATTCGAAAGCGTGAAGGCCCGCTTGAGCGGCCGGACAGCGGAAAAGAGCGAAGGTCAGAACGCCAAGGTCGAGCTTTGACGGCCGGCGGGCGCGCCGGTCGACTCCGATCGGCCGATTAGCGCATCGACCTCTCGCGTCGCGGTGCCATGTCGCATGTCATGAACATCGATTGGGCCTCGATCTTCCAGCCATCGCTCGGGATCGCCGAGATCATTGTGCGCGGCACCCTGGTTTATCTCGCGTTGTTCCTGATCTTTCGGCTGGTCGTGCGTCGGCAATCGGGCAGCTTCGGTCCCGCGGATTTGCTCGCCATCGTGATCATCGCCGATGCGGCCCAGAATGCGATGGGCAAAGACTATGGCTCCGTCACCGAGGGGCTCGTCCTCGTGATGACCATTGTCGGCTGGGAATATCTCCTGGATTGGCTCGCGTGGCGCTATCCGCGATTACGGCCTGTTCTCAAAGTGCCGCCGCTCAAGCTCGTCGAGAACGGCAAGATCATCCAGAAGAACCTGCGCTCGGAGATGCTGAGCGAGGACGAGGTCGTCGACGGACTTCGCGAGCGCGGCGTTGGCGATCTGAACGAGATCGAAGCCGCTTATCTCGAATCGAGCGGCAAGATCGCCGTGATCAAAGCGCACGAGGCATGCAAAGGTCGCGAGCGATCTCTGGTGCGCTGAAGGCCGCGGTTACACTTCGCGATGTGGGGGGCTGTGACCGGCAAGAGCCCAGTATTGGAGAATAGCGGGCTCTCTGCGTCCGGGACTAATGCCATCCGCGACGGCGGACGATTTCAGCCGAAATATCGCCGGCCCGCCTGATGAGGCCTTCGAGTGCGTCCATGTTCCAGGAGCCAAGGCGCGAGGAGACCGCCGCCGAGGCATCGGCCAGATGGTCGGCCATGCTTGAAATGGGTCTGTTTCTCTTGAGTGCCTTTTCCATCGAGCTCAGCTCACGGCCGATCCGACGCTCCAGCGCGCGTGCGCGCGACTGGGGTTTCCGATTCAGGAGAACCAGCGCGGCAATGGCGCCAACGGCCACCGCACCACCGACAACGAGAGCGGGATTTTCGCGCGCGGTATCGCTGACCCAGTCATAAGCGGATCTGATCTCGGCTCCTCCTGATATGGAGGGCATCGCAGTGGTTTCGGCGGATTGTTCTGAGACAGACGACATTCGGCACTCCTTGACCTACGTGTGTAGGAAGAAACTTCCGGTCCGGGGCCATGGTTCCTGATACGGACGCAACATCGCGACGATCCAGCGCGCGTGCGGTCAGGGTGCGCGCCCCTTGCCGCCGTCGCCGTTCGGCTCGACGTCGATATCGCCCTCGCGCACCTTCCTGCGCAGCCAGCGGCGATGATGCCGCCAGCCCCAGCCGCCGGTGACCGATCCGCGCGTCATCGCGTCGATCGTGCCACGCACCCAGATGGCCGAGTACACGTGAATGACGAAGACGAGAATTGTGAGCACCGCAACCGTGGCATGGATCACGGCGGCCCACCGCCTCTGATCGATCGAGATCCGAATGCCGAGCGCATTCTCTATGTAGGGCAGGCCCTGCTGCCAGAGGAGAAGGCCGGAGCCGAGAAGCACCACGATGAAAAATGTCTGTGACCAGAACACGAACTTCTGGCCGGCATTGTACTTGCCGACCTCGGGCAGATACGCCTCGCCACCGGCGCTGAGCACGTGGCGTATGCCGGACAGCCATTGAGCGTCCGTCCTCTCCGGCAGGTTCTGAGACACGAAGCGCAGGAACAGGCCGAAGAACGAGATCACCAGCACGATGCCAAGCCATGGATGGATCCAGCGCGCGTTCTGTCCGCCGCCAAAGAGGGCCGTCAGGCCGAACAGGCTCGGATGGAACAAGGCGAAACCGCTGAGTGCGAGGAGCGTGAAGGTGATCGCCACGATCCAGTGGTTGATGCGCGCCATGCCGGAGTATCGCGGGACGCGTACATGGGCCTCAGTGTCATCGACGTAGTGATGGTGATTGTGGGCCTGGTCGGTCATGGCCTGTCTCCAGCGAGCCGTTCGGCGTCCTCCTCGTCCTCACGCGTCACGCGATTGGGGCCTTGCACGAGATGGTGGATCACACCGGCGACGACGGAGAGCGCGATGAGGCCCATGCCGGCGTACTTGCCGACGCCCTTCCAGGCTTTGACGAGAGGACTGACGCGCGGATTATCGGGAAGGCCCGCATAAATGTGCGGCTGGTCCGCATGATGCAGCACATACATGACGTGCGTCCCGCCGACACCGGGCGGATCATACAGGCCGGCATTGGCGAAGCCGCGTGACTTCAGATCCTTGATGCGCGCGTCGGCCCAGCCTTTCATCTCATCCTTGGTGCCCCACACAATGGCCTGCGTGGGACAGGCCTTTTGGCAGGCTGGACCTTGACCCACAGCCACGCGATCGGAGCAGAGCGTACACTTGTAGGCCGTGTTATCGACGCGTGAGATGCGCGGGATGTTGAATGGGCAGCCCTTCACGCAATAGCCGCAGCCGATGCAGTTCTCGTGGATGAAATCCACGATGCCATTTGAGTACTGCACGATCGCGCCCGGCGCCGGACACGCGATGAGACAGCCCGGCTCCGCGCAGTGCATGCAGCCGTCTTTGCGGATGAGCCATTCGAGCGTGTCGGTCCCGGGGTTGATCCACTCGGTGAAGCGCATGACCGTCAGGCTGTCCGGCGTCAGGTCCAATGGATTGTCGAGAACGCCATGAAATGTGCCGACTTCCTCGCGCAGGTCGTTCCATTCGAGGCAGGCAGCCTGACACGCCTTGCAGCCGATGCACTTGGAGACGTCGATCAGCTTGGCCATGGGCGTGAGCTGGCGCCCTGGCGCCGGCACGGTGGACGCCGAGCGCCGGACCATGTCCTGGTCGCCGAACTGGGGCTTCTGCGGCTCCACACTGGGATTGGGAACGGGAGGAAACATCACCGCCTCCTTGTCATGCCACCGGTCCGGTGATGGGCTCGATATTGACGAGAAACGCCTTGTATTCCGGCGTCTCGATGTTGGCGTCGCCGACGAAGGGCGTCAGCGAATTCGGCCCGAAGCCCTCTCGCGCTTCGCCGGTGAATCCCCAGTGCAGGGGAATGCCGACGATATGGACCGCCTTGCCGTCGCAAACGAGCTTGCGGATGCGCTTCGTCACCATGGCCCTGGCGCGGATGGCGCCGCGGATGGACGAGACGCGGACCCAGCTTGCGTTAGCGATGCCCTTTTCCTTTGCCAGCTCCTCGCCGATCTCGACGAAGAACTCCGGCTGCAGCGACGCATTGATCAGAGCGTGCTTGGTCCAGAAGTGGAAGTGCTCGGTGAGCCGGTAGGACGTCGCGGCATAAGGGAACTGCTCCGGATTGCCGAACTCCGCCGCATCGCTCTGGAAGACGCGCGCGGCAGGATTGCCGCGAATGCGCGGCGCCAGAACGTTGACGATCGGCGACTCGAAGGGCTCGTAGTGGGCCGGGAAGGGCCCTTCGCGGAGGAGGCGGACCGAGAAGAGCCGGGACGTGCCCTCCGCATTCATGATGAAGGGCATGACCTCGCGTGGCGGCGCGTTCGGTGCGATGTCGGGCACGTCGTAGCCCGTCCATTTCGCGCCATCCCACCACATGAGCTTGCGCGTCTCGTCCCACGGCTTGCCGTCGAGATCGGCCGAGGCGCGATTGTACAGAATGCGGCGGTTGACCGGCCACGACCACGCCCACTTCGAGAAGGCGCCCGTCTCGTCGGGATCGCTCGTGTCGCGGCGCGCCATCTGGTTGCCGGCTTCGGTGAAGCAGCCCGAGTAGATCCAGCAGCCGCACGCCGTCGAGCCGTCGTCTCGCAGAAAGGCGAAGCTCGGCACCTGCTTGCCGCGCGCGACGGTGACCTTCGCCGGATCGGCGGGGTCGGTGAGGTCGGTGAGTGCGCGGCCGTTCAGCTCTTTTGCAAGCTCCTCCGCCGTCGGATGGCCGGGATCCTGGTAAGCCCAGTCGAGCTTGAGTATCGGATCGGCGACAGGCCCACCCTCCTTCTCGTAGAGCGCCTTCAGCCGGAGATAGAGCTGAGCCATGATCCAGTTGTCGCTGCGCGCCTCGCCGGGAGGTGTGCCGCCCGGCCAGTGCCACTGCAGCCAGCGCCCCGAGTTCGTCAGCGAGCCTTCGTCCTCGGCGAAGCACGTCGTCGGGAGCTCGTACACCTCCGTCTGGATCGCCGAGGAGTCGACTGCGTTGAACTCGCCGTGGTTCTCCCAGAAGCGTGCCGTCTCGGTCTGCAGTGGATCCATGACGACGAGGAACTTGAGCTTCGAAAGCGCCGTCGTGATCTTCTTGCGGTTGGGGAACGACAGGAGCGCATTGAAGCCCTGGCAGAAGTAGCCGTTCATCTGCCCCATGCTCATGAGCTCGAAGGCCCGCAGCACGTCGTACGACGGCACGTCGAGCTTGGGCAGCCAGTCGTAGGCAAAGGAATTCTCGGCGGTCGCCGCCTCGCCCCACATGGCCTTCTGGAAGCTCACGAAGAACTTCTTGTAGTTCTGCCAGTAGCTCGTCTGCCCGGGGCGCAGAGGCTTGAAGCCGCGGCTCGCCATGTACTCGTCGAGGTTCGTCTCGCGCTCTGTCGGGATGTTGAGATAACCGGGAATGAGGTTCGACATCAGTCCGATGTCGGTAAGGCCCTGGATGTTGGAGTGCCCGCGCAGCGCATTCATGCCGCCGCCGCGCACGCCGATGTTGCCGAGAATGAGCTGCAGCATCGCCATGGCCCGGATGTTCTGCGAGCCCTTCGAGTGCTGCGTCCATCCGAGCGCGTACATTGAGGTCATCGTCTTCGTCGGTGACGAGCACTCGGCGATCATCTCGCAGACCTTCAGGAACTTGTCCTTCGGCGTGCCGCAGATGCGTTCGACCATCTCGGGCGTGTAGATCGAGACGTGCTCTTTCAGGAGATTCCACACGCATCGTGGGTTCTGAAGCGTGTCGTCGACGAGCGCGAAGCCATCAGGCCCCATCTGGTAGTCCCAGCTCGTGCGGTCGTAGTCGCGCTTCTCCTCGTCGTAACCGGTAAAGAGGCCGTCCGAATACTGGAAGCGCTCGTCGACGAGCAGCGTCGCGTTCGTGTACGGCTTCACGTAGTCCCACTGCACTTTGTCGTTCTGGATGCAGTAGTTGATCACGCCGAGCAGGTAGGCGATGTCCGTGCCCTGGCGGATGGGGCAGTAGAAGTCGGCGACGGACGCCGATCGCGTGAAGCGTGGGTCGACCACCACCAGCTTGGCACCGCGATTGTGTTTCGCTTCGGTGACCCACTTGAAGCCGCACGGGTGGGCTTCAGCGGCATTGCCGCCCATGATGATGACGAGGTCGGTATTCTTGATGTCGGTCCAGGAGTTCGTCATTGCACCGCGACCGAACGTCGGGGCCAGACTGGCCACCGTCGGTCCGTGTCAAACGCGCGCCTGGTTGTCGAACGCCACGATCCCCGTGGAGCGGACGACCTTGTAGGTGGCCCATGCCGTTTCGTTGGTCGTCGCCGATGCGGCGAGGAAGCCCGTGGAGGTCCAGCGGTTGACCGTCACCCCGGCCTGATTCCGCTCGATGATGTTCTTGTCGCGATCGTCCTTCATCAGGCGGGCGATGCGATCGAGGGCGGTCTCCCAGGAAACGCGCTCGAACTTGTCGGATCCCGGCTTGCGCACCTGCGGATAGAGCGTGCGCGTCTTCGAATGGACATAGTCGAGGAGGGCTGCCCCCTTGGGACAGAGCGTGCCCCGGTTGGTCGGATGCTCGGCATCGCCCTCGATATGAAAGATGTTGGCCTTCTCGCCCTTCGTCACGTCACCGCGCGAGTACATGATGATGCCGCAGGCAACGGAGCAGTAGGTGCATGTGTTCCTAGTTTCCGTGGCCTTCGTAAGCTTGAAGTTCCTGACGCGGGCAGCAACCTCGGCCTCCGCATCGCCAAAACCGAACGCCGTGATCGACGTCGCCGCGGCTACGCCGCCACCCGCCAGCTGCAAGAAGCGCCGGCGCGAGACCTGGATGTTCATTCCCGGGAGCCTCCGGATAAATTTGTTACCTGCGCGTGGAACCTCCCACGCGCGCCTTCTGTTCCCAGATTGGACTTGGCTGATTGCTGGAAAATGCGATCAGCGTTCACTTTGTGGTGATGCTGATGATCTCCAAGCGACGCAACACGGTCTGCACGGCGATGATCCTGGTGGCTCTCGTCGCGAGCACGTCTTTGGTGGAGGCTCAAGCTCCCGCCGGCTCCAAGCCCGATTGCGCCTCGTCCCAATCCGGAACGTCACCGACGCCGGTGGAGAAAAGCGCGTCCGGGGGCAGCAAGAACATGGGCGCCACCGGCTGGTCGGGCGGTGGCCTCGGCGGCTCGCACAATTACACCTCGCAAGACGGGGCTACGTCTCGTTCAAGGACGATCCAACCCGAGCTGGCCCGAGGCCTTGATCCGACCAAGTCGGCGCCGAGGCAGGCGGCGAGCGCTGACGGCGAATGTGCCACCAAGTAGAGCAGACGATCGCCGACATGCGCGCGGTGAGGGGCGTCCGGCGTTGGCTTTGACGCAATATGAGCAGATGCCCGATCGTCGGTACGCCCAGGCACAAGGGAACGGGAGCCTGTCACTGCGAATTGATCCAGTGAGGTCGGCGCATAGCGCGGCGGCGCCCTGGGTCACTGGACCGGCGCGAGCTTTTGTGTAGGATCACACCGAATTTCGGCCCGGGTCACCGGGGCCCGACGCTAGGCCCATGTAGCAGCGGCATTTTCGGGGGCAAGGGAGAGATGGCAACTGCAGGTGGCGATGGGCCGAGGCCGGGCGCAGGGCTGATGGCCGGCAAGCGTGGCCTTATCATGGGGCTCGCGAACAGCCGCTCGATCGCCTGGGGTATATCAAAGGCCTGTGCGGCAGAGGGCGCCGAGCTCGCATTTACCTTTCAGGGCGATGCGCTCAAGAAGCGCGTCGAGCCGCTCGCGGCCGAAGTCGGCTCGAAGATCGTCCTCCCTTGCGACGTGACGGACTATGCCTCCGTGGATGCCGTCTTCGAGGCGCTCAAGGCGCAATGGGGCCGGCTGGATTTCCTCGTCCACGCGATTGCCTTCTCGGATAAGGCGGAGCTCGACGGTCGCTATGTCGACACGAGCGAGCGCAATTTTGTCCAGTCCATGCTCATCTCCTGCTACTCGTTCACGGCCCTTGCCCAGAGGGCCGAGAAGCTCATGACCGAAGGCGGCTCGCTGCTGACGCTCACCTACTACGGCGCCGAGAAGGTCATGCCGCACTACAACGTCATGGGCGTCGCCAAGGCGGCGCTCGAGGCGAGCGTGCGCTATCTGGCCGCCGACCTCGGCAAGCAAGGCATTCGCGTCAACGCCATCTCGGCAGGTCCGATCAAGACGCTCGCCGCCTCCGGCATCGCAGACTTCCGCTACATCCTCCGCTGGAACGAGTACAACTCGGCGCTCAGGCGCAACGTGACCATCGAGGAGGTCGGCGGCTCGGCCCTCTACCTGCTCTCCGATCTCGGTCGCGCGGTCACCGGCGAGATCCATCACGTCGACTCCGGCTATCACATCCAGGGTATGAAGAACGAGGATGCGCCCGACATCTCGGTCGTGAAGGGCGAAGGCTAAGCGGCACTCGCGACAGGCTGACAGATGAGCGAGGGGCACCACGAGGGCTTGCGCGTTGACGCTCGCATCCACATTCCGGAAGCCGAGCTGACCGAGAGCTTCATGCGCGCTTCGGGGCCGGGCGGCCAGAACGTCAACAAGGTCGCGACCGCCGTCGAGCTTCGGTTTGATGTGCGCGGAAGCCCGAGCCTGGCGCCGCCCGTGCGCCGCCGCCTCGAGCGCCTGGCTGGCCGCCGTCTCACCAAGGAAGGCGTCATCGTCATGCGCGCCGACCGCTTCCGCACACAGGAGCTGAATCGCGCCGAGGCCCGCGAGCGTCTTGCCGATCTCATTCGCGAGGCGGCGACACCGCCAAAGCCGCGCATCAAGACCAAGCCGACCAAGGCGAGTCGTGAGCGCCGCCTCAAGAACAAGGGCGAGCGCGGCGAAGTAAAGCGCGGGCGCCAGAAGCGCATTTCTTTCGACTGATGTCATGCGCCGGGACAGGCGCGAGAAATGGGGACGACATGATGATTTCGGACCGGCGGCCGGACGAGGTGCTGATCGCGCCGGGCGCAGGCGTCACGGGCATTCCGATCTGGCTTGCCGCTCAGGGGGAGTGGAAGAAGACACTGGCACAGTTGCCGAGTGCGCAGATCGCCTGGCTCGAGGCCAACGGCTTCGACGGCGCCGCGCGCAAGTTCGTGGTGCTGCCCGGTCCGGCAGGCACGATCGAAGGTGTGGTGCTTGGCATTGGCACGCCCGACGGGGCCGGTGCTGCCGTCGCCGCGGCGACGCTCATCGGCACACTGCCGCCGGTGCTGCCATCAGGCACGTATCGTCTCGGTGATCCGGCCGCGTGTGATCCCACCATGGCCGTCATCGCCTGGGGTCTCGGCGCCTATGCCTTCCGCCGATACAAGGCCAACGGCACGCGCAAAGGTCCTGTGCTGGTCATGCCCGAGACGGCTGACGCGAAGCAGGCCATGGCTGCCGTCGAAGGCGTGTGGCTCGGCCGTGACCTGATCAACACGCCGTCGAACGACATGGGGCCGGCGGAGCTGGAGATCGCCGCGCGCGCGCTCGGGGCACGGCACGATGCGGCGGTCGAGGCTGTGATCGGCGATGATCTCGTCGAGAAGAACTTTCCGCTCATCCATGCCGTCGGCCGGGCGAGCGCGCGCCCGCCGCGCCTCATCGACGTCACCTGGGGCCGCGCCGATGCCGTGAAGATCACGCTCATCGGCAAGGGTATCTGCTTCGATACGGGTGGGCTCGATATCAAGAGCGCGAGCGGCATGCTGCTCATGAAGAAAGATATGGGTGGCGCCGCGGCAGCGCTTGCGCTCGCACATATGATCATGAGCGCGGGGCTCGACGTGCGCCTGCGCGTGCTCATTCCCGCGGCCGAGAATGCCATTGCGGGCGCGGCCTTCCGGCCGAGCGACGTGATCCGCTCGCGGGCCGGCATGACCGTCGAGATCGGCAACACGGACGCAGAAGGGCGGCTCGTGCTCGCCGATGCGCTGGCGCTTGCCGACGAGGAGGCGCCCGACTACCTCTTCACGTTCGCGACGCTGACGGGTGCGGCGCGCGTGGCGCTTGGTCCCGACCTGCCGCCCTTCTTCTGCGACGATGAAAGTCTCGCAAGCGAAATCGGTGCCGCGGGAATGGCCATCGCCGATCCCGTGTGGCGCCTGCCGCTGACAACGCCCTACGAATCCTGGCTCGAGAGCAACGTCGCGGATATGAACAACGTCGCCGAGGGTGGATTTGCCGGTGCCATCGTTGCCGCGATTTTCCTGAAGCGCTTCGTCAAGCAGGCGCGGGCCTTCGCGCACTTCGACATTTACGGCTGGCGTCCGTCGTCTCGCGCGCTGGGCCCCAAGGGCGGCGAGCCGCAGGCGGCAAGGGCGATGTTCGAGGTCGTGCGCCGCATCGCCGGCGGCTGAGAGGTCGTACATGGACCAAGCCCCGCTCGATCCGCGCCGCCATGCCTTTCGCGAGGATCTGGCGGACGCGCGCTTGCAGGGGCAGGTTGCTGCGGCGCGTTTTGTCGAGGGGCGGCCGGGGCAGGTGCGCGTTGCGATTGCGCCCATGTTCGGCACACCCGATGCCGGCACCGCGCTGACGACGCAACTCCTCTTCGGAGAGACCGTTCGCATCTTCGAGGAGAAGGACGGTTGGGCGTGGTTGCAGGGTGATGTCGATGACTATGTCGGCTATGCGCCGGCTGCTGCGATCGGTCGAGATATGAACCTTCCGACGCATCGGCTGACGGCGCTGTCGACGCCGGCTCTCGCGCGACCGGAGTTGAAGTCGGCGCCGCTCGTCGATCTGCCCATGGGCGCGCGGCTCAGGGTCGAGCGAGAGGAGAACGGCTTCGCTGTACTCGCAATCGGCGCTTTCGTGCCCATGCAGCATCTGGCGCCGGCGGATGCGCGTGCCGCCGACTTCGTCGCCGTCGCGGAGCAATTCATGGGGTCGCCCTATCTCTGGGGCGGGCGAACGCGCGCCGGGATCGACTGCTCGGGGCTCGTACAGATCGCCATGCAGGCTACGGGCATCGCGGCACCGCGCGATAGCGACATGCAACTTGCGGACATCGGCACCGCGATCGAGGTCGGAGAGGACTTGCGTGGATTGCGCCGCGGCGATCTCGTGTTCTGGCGTGGGCACGTCGGCATCATGACGGATGCCGCGCACATGCTGCACGCGAATGCTTTTCACATGCGCGTCGCCGTCGAGCCGCTCGCGGACGCGGTCGCGCGGATCAAGGCCACGGGCAGCGACATCATCGGCGTGCGGCGGATGTAAGGGGGCGCTGCCCTGTTTCTCCTTCTCCCTATGAAGCACGGGGAGAAGGGACAGCATCGACGCGCTCGCGACGAAATCGCATTACCGCCGATAAGGCAGATACCACCGATCCTCGCGCACGAACGTTGCAGGCCGCGTGCCGGTGACGATCCAACGCTCTGCTTTCCAGACTTGGTCCTCCGCGAGCCGTATCGCGGTCTCGACGGCGAGCACGAGGCCCGTCATGGCGCTCGCTTTGCTGCGCGTCAGTACCCGGCCGGCGGCAATGGCCTCGGCCATGACCGGCAGGCGATCGAGCTCGTCGCTCGTGCGGTTCTCGTAGCTCTCAGGGCCGATCGCGACATCGCAGGTCTGGCGCTGATGCAGGATCACCTCGAACGGACAGGCGCCGGCGGCCAATGGCGTGACGGCAAGCCGCCAGAAGCTTGCGGCGGCCTCCTCCTCGACGTGTGCGCAATCAGCGATCGCCCGATGCCATTGCTGGAGCGCGGCAATCGTGCGGTCGCGCTTTGCGCGGAAGACATCATCGGGCAGCATGGCCCCCGCCCCCTCCATGCCGTTCAGCGCGAAGCCGCGCCCGCGCGCGCCGCGGCCTTGCGCGCGATCTCGATACGATAGGGACTCGCGGGATAGGTGCCGAGAATGCGCAGCTCCGTCGAGAAGAAGGAGAGCTCCTCGAGCGCGAGGCGCACGGGGCGGTCGTTCGGATGGCCCTCGATATCGGCATAGAACATGGTCGCCACGAACTCGCCGTTCACCTGGTAGGACTCGAGCTTGGTCATGTTCACGCCGTTGGTCGCGAAGCCGCCCATGGCCTTGTAGAGCGCTGCGGGTACGTTGCGCACATTGAAGATGAAGGTCGTGACGACCGGGCCGTTGCCGGGCTCGGCATCCTCGGGCTCGCTCGAGAGCACGACGAAGCGCGTCGTGTTGTGCTTCGCGTCCTCGACGTCCTCGGCGAGGATATCGAGGCCGTAGATCTCGGCTGCAATGGCGGGAGCTAGCGCTGCGCGCGAGCGCACGCCCCATTCGGCCACCTGCCGCGCGGCGCCGGCCGTGTCGGCGGCAATGTGCGCCTTGAGATTGTGCTTGCGGATGATGTTGCGGCACTGCCCGAGAGCGTGGATGTGGCTGTAGACGTCGGTGATCTCGCCGAGTGTCGTGCCCTTGAGCCCCATGAGCTGGAAGCGGATCGGCAGGAAATGCTCGCCGACGATATAGAGGCCGGACTGGGGCAGCAGGTGGTGGATGTCCGCGACCCGTCCCGCGAGCGAGTTCTCGATCGGGATCATGGCATAGCGCGCCTCGCCCGACTTCACGGCACCGATCGCGTCCTCGAAGGTCGGGCAGGGGAGCGGCTCGTAGCTGGGGAAGACCTCGTTGCACGCAAGGTGCGAGTTGGCGCCGGGCTCGCCCTGATAGGAGATGCGTTCGTGCTCGGACGAGGCTGCCGGCCGGCGCGCCGTTGTGCCGGCCGCGGTGGACTTCTTGGGCGACATGGGATGAGCCAGGAATAAGAGTTCAGGCTGGCCCGAGCAGGCGGCGGGCCCGCTCGAGGTCGGCCGGAGTATCGACACCGAGGGGGACCGTGTCAACGAGGCCCACGTCGATGCGCATGCCCGCTTCCAGCGCCCTAAGCTGTTCAAGACGCTCGCGTTGTTCGAGGTGGGCGGGCGGCAGCGCGACGAACCGTTCGAGCGCGCTGCGGGTATAGGCGTACATGCCGATGTGGTGGTAGAGCGGGCCGGCACCACTGGGGGCTGTCGCGCGGGTAAAGTAGAGTGCGCGCAGGCGGTTGTGCCCGATCGGGGTGCCGACGGCCTTGACCACGTTGGGGTTGGTCCGCTCTTCCTCGACAGTGATCTCGCACGCAATAGTTGCGATATCGGCCTGCGGCTCGGCTCTCAGCGCCTCGAGGCAGGTGCGGATGAGACGGGGCTCGATGGTCGGAAGGTCCCCCTGGACATTGACGATGAAGCCGTATTTCCGCTCGGGGTCGAGGCCCTGTACGGCCTCGTAGATGCGATCCGTGCCGTTCGGGTGATCGGCGCGGGTCATCTGTGCCTCGCCGCCGGCGCTGCGGATGGCGGCGGCGATCTCCGTGCTGTCGGTGGCGACGACGACGCGGCCGATCTCCGCCTCGATGGCCCGGCGCCACACGTGCACGATCATGGGCGTGCCATGAATGTCGGCGAGCGGCTTGCCGGGCAGCCGGGTCGAGGCCATGCGGGAAGGTATGACGATCAGCGCGCCGCCCATGGGCTTTAGAACTCCTTCGAGAACCATCCTAAAGAAGTGACAATTGGTCTCGCCTTGTCCTCGTAGAACAGCTCCCGATCAGGTTGCAAGCATTGGGGGAACGCCTATATTGGCGCCCGTTCGAGAGGGTCGGACCCCGGCCGCACGCCGGGAACGATGGGGCAATGCGACTGAGATGAACGCTTTCGAGCTGAACAAGATTGCCGGTGCGGTGCTAGTGGCGCTGCTGATCATCTTCGGGGGCCGGACGTTCGTCGATATTATCGACCGCCCACACAAGGTCGAGAAGGCGGGATATACGCTACCCATGCCGAAAGGCGGGACGGCGGCCGCGCCGACGACCGCTGCACCGGCCTTCGATTTCCAGAAGGAAGTAGCGCCGCTCCTCGCCAAAGCCAGCGTCGAGGGCGGCCAGGAAGCCTTCAAGAAGTGCGTCTCCTGCCATACCGCGGAAAAAGGTGGCCCGAACAAGGTCGGGCCTAATCTTTTTGGTATCGTTGGTCGCGATGTCGCCAAGCATGAGGGCTTCAATTACTCGCCGGCCATGCAGGCGCATGGCGGCAAGTGGGACTGGGCGCATCTCGCCGCTTACCTGCATAATCCGCGGACGGAAGTGCCCAACAACCGGATGGCGTTCCCGGGCATAAAGGACAACGCCGAGCTTGCCGATCTGCTTGCCTATCTGCGCACGCTTGCGGATTCGCCGGCGGCCTTGCCCCAGTAGGCTCACTCGGCTGCGATCCTACCTCCCGGAGCACGGCCGGCGCGGCAGCAGCGTCGGCGATTGCGCGCTTTGGTTGTGGATGGACGATTGTTAACTTGGCAGAGTGGCGCTGGTTTCTCATTTTCAATCCGTCCAGTGTAGGCTCGGCGGGTCCGGCGCGTCCGTCCGCCCGCGGCGCGTACAAAGAGGCCTTGTGTATGGGGCGGAATGGTATGAGTGAGGTCCTGAGGGACCGCGCGCGCGGTTGCTTTGCCGCGGTTGTCGCGATCGCTGTCGGCGCTGCAATGCTGCCCGGCTCTGCGCTCTCGGCGCCGGCGGAAAAGCGTGCGCACGCCATTTCGCTGCTCGAGGCCCCGCGCTACGACGCCGCGTTCACGCACTTCGATTGGGTGGATCCGGCCGCGCCGAAAGGCGGGACCGTGCGGCTGCGTGCGACCGGCACTTACGACTCGCTCAATCCTTTTGCCCAGAAGGGTCTGCCTGCCGTCTGGTCGACGGTGATCTACGACACGCTGATGGCCGATAGTCTCGACGAGCCGGCGACATCGTACGGTCTCGTCGCCGAGTGGGTTTCTCATGCGCCGGACTACAGTTCGGCAACCTTCGGCATCCGACCCGAGGCCCATTTCCACGACGGGCGGCCGATAACGCCGGAGGATGTCGTGTTCTCCTTCACGGCGCTCAAGAAATCGAGCCCCCGTTATCAGATCTACTTCAAGAATGTCACTCGCGCCGTGGTGACCGGCGAGCGAACCGTGACCTTCGAGTTCGACGTCAAAGGCAACCGCGAGCTGCCGATGATCGTCGGCAGTTTGCCCGTCCTGGCGCGGCACTACTGGGAGGGGAAGGACGCCGACGGCGCGGCGCGCGACATCGCGCGTGGCACGACCGAGATCCCGCTCGGCTCGGGGCCGTACCGGATCAAGAGCGCGGATATCGGCCGCTCGATCACCTACGAGCGTGTCGATGACTGGTGGGCGCGTGATCTGCCGGTGTCGCGCGGACAGTGGAATTTCGGCGAGGTGCGCTTCGAGTACTTTCGCGATGCCGTGCCGGCATTCGAAGCCTTCAAGGCGGGACAGCTCGATTTCTGGGCCGAGACAAGCGCGAAGTCATGGGCCATGGCCTACGACTTCGATGCGCTGCGCCGCGGCCTCGTCAAGCGCGGCGAATGGCAGATCGATCTGGTGACGCCCATGCAGGGCTTCGCCTTCAATCTCCGCCGGCCGCAGTTCCAGGACTGGCGCGTGCGGCGCGCGTTCAACCTCGCCTTCGATTTCGAATGGGCGAGCAAGAACATCCTCTTCGATCAGTACAAGCGGGTCGGCAGCTACTTCGAGAACTCGGAGCTCAAGGCGACGGGCCTGCCGACGGGCCGCGAGCTCGAGCTTCTGGAGAGCGTGCGCGAGCATGTGCCGACAGAGGTCTTCACGACGATATATTCGAACCCGGTCAACTCGGGACCTGACCACGCGCGCCGGCATCTGGCGGAAGCAGCGCGGCTGCTCACGGCGGCCGGCTGGAAGCAGCACGAGGGTGCGCTGCGCAATCACCAGGGGGAGCCCTTTACGGTCGAATTCCTGATCGTCTCGCCGGAATTCGAGCGCATCATCCAGCCTTATAGCGCCGCGCTCGGCCGGCTTGGCATCAAGGCCTCGATCCGCATCGTCGACAGCGCGCAGTATCGCCGGCGCCTCAACACGTTCGATTTCGATATCGTCGTCGCGAGCTTCCGTCAGACGGTGACGCCCGGGAACGAGCAGCGCGACTATTGGGGCTCGGCGGCGGCCGACAGCGAAGGAAGCCGGAACGTGATCGGCATCAAAAACCCCGCTGTCGACAAGATCATCGAGAAGCTGATCTTTGCCAAGGATCGTCCCGAGCTGGTCGCGGCTTCGCGCGCACTCGATCGCATCCTGCTGTGGAACCATTACCTCGTTCCGCAGTGGTACGTACCAAAGGAGCGCGTGGCCATGTGGGACATGTTCAGTGGGCCCAAGCGCATGCCGACGCACGTACAGGCGACATCCAGATTCCTGCAAGTTTGGTGGCACGACAAGACGGCGGCCGACCGATTGGCCGAGGCGCGACGTCGGTAGCAGCGGATAAGAAAGATCGGTGATACCCCGATATCGGTCCAAGAACGGATCATGAGAGGATGAAACCATGACGCGGTGGCTCTCACAGAAGTGCTTCGCGGCCGGCATCGGCGCACTCGCCCTGCTCGGCGCCGTCCAACCGCTTGCGGCCGAGGAGTTTCGACACGGCCTGTCGACCTTCGGAGATCTCAAGTATCCCGCCGATTTCAAGCACTTCGACTACGTCAATCCGGATGCGCCGAAGGGTGGGCGCTTCGCGACCTACGGCGGCCCGCCGAATACTTTCGACAGCTTCAATCCGTTCATTCTCAAGGGCGATTCCGCCTCGGGACTGAGCCTTCTGTTTGATACGCTGATGGAGCGCTCGGGAGACGAGCCCGATGCCATGTACGGCCTCGTCGCAAAGGACGTGTCGCTCGCGAAGGACGGCAAGTCTATCACGTTCCGTTTGAGGCCGGAGGCGAAGTTCTCCGACGGCTCGGCGATCACGGCCGAGGACGTCGTGTTCTCCTTCGATATCCTCAAGGCGAAAGGCCACCCGAGCTATCGCATCATGATGCGGGACGTGACCAAGGCCGAGGCGCTCGATCCGCATACCGTGCGTTTCGTTTTCACGGGCGATCTCGTGCGCGATCTGCCCTCAACGGTCGCAGGGCTCCCGGTGCTGTCGAAGGCCTATTATTCGAAGCACGAGTTCGACCAGACCACGCTCGAGGCGCCGCTCGGTTCCGGGCCGTACCTGATCGCCGATTTCCGCCCGGGCGCCCAGATCACCTACAAGCGCCGGGACGACTACTGGGCCAAGGATCTGCCGATCAATCGCGGCGTGAACAACTTCGACGAGATTCGCTTCGAGTACTATCGCGATCGCACACCAGCGCTGGAGGGCTTCAAGTCCGGCAACTACGATTTCCGCGAGGAGTTCACGGCACGCGACTGGGTGACGAACTACAACTTTCCAGCCGTGAAGGAAGGGCGGGTCAAGCTTCTGACCCTCGACGATGCCAATCCCTCGGGTGCCCAGGGCTTCTTCTTCAATACGCGGCGCGCGAAGTTCGCCGATCCGCGCGTGCGCAAGGCGCTGGACTATGCGTTCGACTTCGAGTTCGCGAACAAGAACCTTTTCTATGGCCTTTATAAGCGAACCAACAGCTACTTCGAGAACTCGGATATGAAGGCCGAGGGCAAGCCCACGCCGACGGAGCTTGCGCTGCTCGAGCCGTTCCGCGACAAGCTGCCGAAGGCCGTTTTCGAGGAGCCCTACACGTCACCGGTGTCGGATGGCTCGGGAATGGACCGCAAACTTCTGCGTGAAGCGGTGAAGTTGCTCGACGAGGCGGGGTGCAAGCTGAAAGACAGGGTGCGCGTGTGCCCGTCAGGTGAGACGCTCGAAATCGAGTTCCTCATCAACGAGGAGAGCTTCGAGCGCATCATCGCACCGTACATCAAGAATCTGCAGGCGCTTGGCGTCGGCGCATCGATCCGACGAGTTGACAGCGCGCAGTATCAGCGCCGCGTGAAGGCTTTCGACTTCGACGTGGTCACGTCGCGCTTCGTCATGCGGCTGACGCCGGGCATCGAGCTGCGCAACTATTGGGGCAGCGAGAATGCGAACGTCGAAGGCAGCGTCAATCTCGCCGGCATCAAGGACCCGGTCATCGATGCGCTGATCAACAAGGTCGTGGAGGCGAAGAGCCGAGACGAACTCGTTGCGGCAACGCGCGCGATCGACCGCGTTCTGCGCGCCGGGAACTACTGGGTACCACAGTGGTACAAGGCTGCGCACAACATTGCCTACTGGGACAAGTTCTCCTTCCCGGCCACGAAGCCCAAATACGGCCGCGGAGCGCCTGATACATGGTGGTATGACAAGGAGAAAGCTGCGAAGCTGAGCCAGAACTGACGGCCAAAACGCGGGCTCGAACCGAGGAAGCGTGCGGACGCTATGGGCGCCTATCTTCTCAAGCGCATACTGCTGATGATCCCGACCTTGTTCGGGATCATGCTGATCAGCTTCACGATCATCCAGTTTGCCCCCGGCGGCCCCGTCGAGCGTGTGATCGCACAGCTTACGGGTACCGACTCGTCGGCGACGGCTCGGATCGGCGGGGGCGGCGGCGATGGCGTGGGGGCGGGCGCAGCGGGCCCGCAGGCCGGTGGCGCGGCGGACGCAACTTCCTCGCGCTATCGCGGCGCGCAGGGGCTCGATCCCGAGTTCATCCGCCAACTCGAGAAGCAGTTCGGCTTCGACAGGCCGGCGCACGAGCGGTTCTTCATCATGATGAAGAACTACCTCACGTTCGATTTCGGCAAGAGCTACTTCCGCGACATCAGTGTTCTCTCTCTGATCAAGGAGAAGCTCCCCGTTTCGATCTCGCTCGGCGTCTGGATGATGCTGCTGACCTATCTCATCTCGATCCCGCTCGGCATTCGCAAGGCCGTGCACGACGGCGAGCGGTTCGATACGTGGACGTCAGGCCTGCTCGTCATCGGCTATGCCATTCCGGGCTTCCTGATCGCGGTGCTGCTGCTGATCCTCTTCGCCGGCGGATCGTTCGTGCAGTGGTTTCCCTCGCGCGGGCTCACGTCCGACAACTGGGCGCAGCTCTCGCTCTGGGGCAAGGTCGTCGACTACTTCTGGCATCTGACGCTGCCGCTCATCGCGCTAGCGCTCGGCGCCTTCACGACCATGGCCTTCCTGACCAAGAACGCCTTCCTCGACGAGATCCGCAAGCAGTATGTCATGACGGCCCGCGCGAAGGGGCTCGCCGAGAACCAGGTCCTCTATGGACACGTGTTCCGCAATGCCATGCTGCTGATCA
>DATMRT010000031.1:0-66405 GCA_035565975.1 Hyphomicrobiaceae bacterium | reverse complement strand
GCCTTGGCCGTGGCTGTGCGAGCCGGTCAGCACTTCGATCGTGCCGACCGGGTTCACGCGGATCTCCGCGCTTTCCCAGAGGCCGACGCCGGCACCGAGCGAGCCGACCGCGCGCGACGGCGCAATGCCGCAGGCTTCGATGTAAGCCGAGAAGCCGAGACCGCGCAGCTTGCCCTTTTTCGCGCTCTCGGCCTTGCGCGCGGCGAGGCCTTTGACGTCAGCCATGCTGAGCGCCTTGTCGAGGCAGGCGGCATAGTCACCCGCATCGTAGGCCATGATGACCGGCGTTTGGTGCGGGAAGGACTTGATGAAGTTCATGCGGCGGAACTCGGCCGGATCGCGGCCGGTCTCGCGGGCTGCAACCTCGATCAGGCGCTCGACGACGTAGGTGGCTTCCGGCCGGCCGGCGCCGCGATAGGCATCGACCGGTGTCGTGGTCGTGTAGACGCCATCGACCTCGCAATAGATGGAGGGAATGTCGTACTGGCCCGAGAGGAGCGGTGCGTAGAGGTACGTCGGCACCGAGGAGGCGAACGTCGAGAGATAGGCGCCGAGGTTCGCTTTGGTGCTCGCACGCAGCGCCAGGATCTTGCCGCTCGCGTCCATGGCGAGCTCCGCCGTCGTGACGTGATCACGGCCGTGCGCGTCGGCGAGGAAGGCCTCCGTGCGCTCGGCGACCCATTTCACGGGCCGGCCGACCTTCTTCGCGGCCCAGATGCAGACGGTCTCCTCGGCATAGATGAAGATCTTCGAGCCGAAGCCGCCGCCGACATCGGGCGCGATGACGCGCAGCTTGTTTTCCGGCGCGATGCCGATGAAGGCGGAGAGCACGAGGCGCGCGACGTGCGGGTTCTGGCTCGTCGTGTAGAGCGTGAACTGGTCCTGGCCCGCATCGTAGTCGCCAATGGCGGCGCGCGGCTCCATGGCGTTCGGCACGAGGCGGTTGTTGACGATGTCGAGCTTCGTCACATGCGCGGCTTTGGAGAAGGCCGCGTCGACCGCGTCCTTGTCGCCGAGGTGCCACTGATAGACGGTGTTGTTCGGTGCTTCATCGTGGAGCTGGGCCTTGCCCGCGGCCTGCGCGGTCGCGACATCGACGACGGCCGGCAGCTCGCCGTAGTCGACCTGGATGAGGCCGGCGGCGTCCTTGGCCTGATCGAGCGTCTCGGCAATGACGACGGCGACGTGATCGCCGACGTAGCGGACCTTGCCCTGTGCGAGCGCCGGGTGGGCGCCCGCCTTCATGGGCGAGCCGTCCTTGGAGTGGATCATCCAGCCGCAGATGAGGCCGCCGATCTTGTCGGCGGCGAGGTCGGCGCCCGTGTAGATGCCGAGCACGCCCGGCGATGCCAGAGCCTCACTCACGTCGATGTTGTTGATCGTCGCGTGCGCAACCGGCGAGCGCGCGAAGACGGCGTAGGCCTGTCCCGGGCGGTTGATGTCGTCGACGTACTGGCCCTTGCCGGTGATGAAACGCAGGTCTTCCTTGCGCTTGACCGAAGCGCCAATGCCCTGATCTGTCATGGGAATATCTCCTGTCCGGCTGTCACGCTACTCGGCTGCGATCTTGGTACCCGCCATGGCGGCGGCACCGCTTTCGATCGCGCGGACGATGTTGTGATAGCCGGTACAGCGACAGAGATTGCCCTCGAGCTCTTTGCGGATCGTCGCCTCGTCGACCTTGCCGCCGTGGCGGTTCACGATGTCGACGCCAGCCATGATCATGCCGGGCGTACAGAAGCCGCACTGCAGCGCGTGATGCTCGCGGAAAGCCTCCTGCATGGGATGCAGCGTCGTGCCGTTGGCGAGACCTTCGATGGTGACGACCTCGGCGCCCTCGCAGGAGGCGGCGAGCACGGCGCAGGCTTTCACCGAGCGACCGTCGAGGTGGACCGTGCAGGCGCCGCACTGGCTCGTGTCGCAGCCGACATGGGTGCCGGTCAGGCGCTGATTGTGACGCAGGAAATCGACGAGAAGAGTGCGCGGATCTATGTCCGCGGTGACGCGGCGCCCGTTGACGGTGAGCGAGAGTTTGGTCATTCGGCGTCCTCCGGTTCGGTATTTTTGTTTGTGCATTTGCGGGTGGCGGTCGGCTGGTGGGACGGGTCCCCCTGCGAACTGGCGTCTGTGCGGCTCTGCAAGCCCCTGAAACCACGAACTAGAATGGATTGATCCTGCGCCGTCGTATCGGGGCCGTCAAGCCGCTGCGGCGCTAAGCGCGACCAATGGCTAGTCGCGCAGGTGTCACGCGCGGGAATGGTCATACTGCGCCGCCGTCCGACCTCACGGATTGTTCAACTGAGGCGGAGAGGTCGCGCGCGCTCAGCCATCGAATGGTCGCGCGAATGTGACTAGAGTTCGCTGGCTGGCGCCAGGAGGGGCTGGCCGGGCCAACAAACAACGAATGACAAGGGAGGACGCCACGCGATGTCAAAGGATCAACACGTGACGCGCCGCGACGCGTTGAAGCTCGCCGGTGGAGCAGCGGCACTCGGCGCGCTCGGCAGCGCGATGCCGCAACTTGCAGAGGCCGCGGCCCCGATGCTCGGCGTTTCGCGGCCTTCCATCTATCGTTTCAAGCTCGGCGCGTTCGAAGTCACGACCATTCTCGACGGCTTCGTCCAGGGCAAAGGTCCTCATCCGACATTCGGGAACAACCAGCCGGCAGAGGTCGTGCACGAGCTGGTTAAGGCGCACGGCCTTTCGACGACGATGCACGAGAACCCCTATGTGGTGACGGTCGTCAACACCGGCAAAGAGCTCGTGATGTTCGACGCCGGCAACCCCAAGGGACGCATGAAAACTGCAGGGCATCTTTCAGAGCTGCTGGTCACTGCAGGCTACAGCCCCGACCAGGTCGACATCGTGGTCCTTACACACGGCCACCCCGATCACGTCGGCGGCCTCATGGTCGATGGCAAGCCCATCTATTCCAAAGCCCGCTACGTCTTCGGTGCGATGGAGTTCGACTATTGGAACAAGGGAGAGAACATCCCGGATGCGCGCAAGCCCACCCGCGACCTCTTCATGACCCAGGCAGCGCCGCTCGCCGAGAAGGCGACCATGATCAAGCCCAATGACGAGGTCGTCACCGGCATCCGGGCGGCGCAGGCCTACGGCCATTCGCCGGGCATGCTGGCCTTCCATATCGAGAGCGAGGGGAAGAGGCTCTACAATTGGGCCGATACCGCCAATCACTACCTCATCTCGCTCGAGCATCCCGAGTGGCACGTGGCCTTCGACCAGGACAAGGACATGGCCGTCGAGACGCGCAAGAAGACATTCGACATGCTCGCGGCAGACAAGATCCCGGTGGTCGGCTTCCATATGCCGTTCCCGTCGGTCGGTTGGGTCGAAAAGGCATCGACAGGCTACCGCTGGGTGCCGGCAAGCTTCCAGTTCAACCTGTAGGCACGCTGGCGCAGGATTTCGGGGTCTGCTGTGCGGCAGGAGCAAAATGATTGACTTCAAACGGTCAATCATTTTGCGTTTTCGCGCGTTCTAGTGCCTGAGCTTCAGAAGCGTCGACGCCTGGATACAACCCGAAACAGCCCGAAACCCGCGATGATCCGATCCGAGCCGTATTGGTGGGAGGCCGCTCCTCCGGCAACACTTCCGCGCGAGCCTGTACGCGGAAAGTCTGACGTGGTCATCGTGGGGGCCGGCTACACCGGGCTCTCGGCGGCTATCACGCTCGCGCGTGCCGGGCGCAGCGTGCAGGTGTTCGACAAGATGCGGCCGGGCGAGGGAGCCTCGACCCGCAACGGCGGCATTGCGAGCGGCAATCTCCGGCCGTCGTACGGCGAGCTCGCGAAGAAGTTCGGCGAGGCGACCGCGCGGGCGCTGCTCCTCGAGGCAAAAGCGGCGCGCGAAGATCTCGCGGCCTTCATTGGCCGTGAAGAGATCGACTGCGATTTCTCGATGGTGGGGCGGTTCGCGGGGGCCTCCACCCCTGGCGACTACGACCGCCTCGCCCGTGATGCTGACATGCTGGCGGCGACGACGGGCATCACGGCCTACGCGGTTCCGCGTGCCAGGCAGCGCGATTACCTCGGCACGGACTACTATCATGGTGGTGCCGTGCGCATGGACATCGGCGGCCTGCACCCGGCGAAACTGCACGCCGGTATGCTCCGCCTCGCGCGCGCCGCGGGCGCGATCGTGCACGGGGAGACCGCGGTCACCGGCATTCGCAGTGACGGTCTCGACTACGAAGTGGAGACCGCCCGGGGCCGCGTGCTTGCCCGGCATGTGATCACGGGCACGAACGGTTACACGGATCGCGCCGACCGCTGGCTGCGCCGCCGCCTCGTGCCGGTCCGGAGCCGCATCATCGCGACCGCGCCGCTTTCGGACAATCTCATGCGCCAGCTCATGCCGAAGCGCATGATGCTCTCGGAGACGCGCAAGCTCCACTACTACTACCGCCCTTCGCCCGACGGCCGGCGCATTCTGTTCGGCGGACGCGACGGCACCATCGCCGGAGATCCGACCTGGCCAACGGACCATTTGCGGCGGGCGCTCATCGACATCTTCCCGGAAGTCGAGGATATCGAGCTGACCCATAGTTGGTTCGGTCACGTCGCGATGAACCGGGACATGATCCCGCGTATTTTTTCACGACAAGGCGTTCGATATGCCGCGGGCTATTGCGGATCGGGCGTGGTATGGGCGCGCTGGGCCGGCCAGAAGGCGGCATGGCAGGTGCTCGGCGAGGACGATGGCAAGTCCGCTCTCGACATGCGCCCGCCGGCGGCCGTGCCCCTCTACAACGGCACGCCGTGGTTCATGCCTGGCGTGTTCGCGTGGCTGACGTGGCAGGACCGCCGCGCCCATCGGCACCGCAAGAGCGGCACAACCAACGCGAAGCAGGGACAGGCATGAGCGAAGCCATCGAGGCGCCGGCAAGCGCATCGTCCGCGCCGGGTGGCGAGGACGCCCCGTCGGCGCCGCGCGTGAGCATCGTGACGACGTACAAGCGCGCGCTCGGCCTGCTTGCGCCCGAGCGCTGGCTTGCCGGCAGTCTCGTTATCGCCAACGTGGCGATCGGTATCGTCCTGCTCGCGGAGCCGATCCTGTTCGGCCGCGTGGTCGATGCGCTCTCCAAAGGCACAGGCGCCTTCGCGCTGATCTCGTTCTGGGCGGCGCTCGGTCTCTTCGGCATTCTCGCCGGCATGGTGGTGGCGCTCGCGGCAGATCGGCTCGCGCATCGCCGCCGCCTGATCGCCATGGCGACGGCCTTCGATCAGGCCATCACGTTGCCGATCAGCTATCACGCGCGCAAGGGCTCGGGCGCCGTCATACGCGCCATCCAGCAGGGGACGGATTGCCTGTTCGGTCTCTGGCTCGCCTTCATGCGCGATCACTTGGCGGCCCTGGTCTCGATCGCGCTCTTGATCCCGACGGCGGTGACGATCGACGTCCGCATGGCGGGGCTGCTGTTCGGCCTCGGCGCGGTCTATCTCGCGGCCAACATGTTCGTGTTCAAGCGCACGATCGAGCAGCAGGGCGAGGTCGAGCGCTATCATCGCGAGCTGGCAGGCCGCGTCGGCGATGTGCTCGGCAATGTGACGGTCGTGCAGAGCTACGTGCGCTTCGAGGCGGAATCGAAGGCGCTGCGCAATCTCATGAGCGATTTGCTCGCGGCGCAGTACCCCGTGCTTTCATGGTGGGCGGGCGTCATGGTCCTGACGCGCGCCGCCTCGACCATCACCATGGTGGCGATCTTCGCGCTCGGCGCCGTTCTCGTGGAGGCCGGCGAGCTGACGGTCGGCCAGGTCGTGAGCTTCGTCGCGTTCGCGAATCTGCTGATCACCAAGCTCGATGCGCTCTCGCATTTCTTTCTCGGCCTCTTCCAGCAGAAGCCTGCGATCGACGCCTATTTCGATCTCGTGGATGCGACGAGCCCGGTGCTCGACCGGCCCGGCGCGCGCGTGCTCGAAGCCCCGCGCGGACACGTGCGCTACGAGGATCTGACGTTCCGTTTCCCGGACGGCACGATCGGCATCGGCGACATGAATTTCGAGGCGCTCCCCGGCGAAACCGTAGCGCTCGTCGGGCATACCGGCGCCGGCAAGACGACCGCCCTCGCGCTGCTGCAACGCCTGCGCGATCCGCAGGCGGGGCGGATCACGGTCGACGGTCTCGATGTTCGCGACGTGACGCTCGCCTCGCTCAGGTCATCCATGGCCGTGGTCTTCCAGGATGCGGGTCTGTTCAACCGCTCGATTGCCGAGAACATCCGCATCGGCAAGCCGGACGCGAGCGACGAAGAGGTCCAGCGTGCGGCGGAGCTTGCGGGTGCACACGAGTTCATCATGCGCAAGCAGGGAGGCTACAGCTTCCTGATTGGTGAGCGCGGGACGGCACTGTCGGGCGGCGAGCGCCAGCGCCTCGCCATTGCCCGCGCCATTCTCAAGGATGCGCCGATTCTCATTCTGGACGAGGCGACGAGCGCGCTCGATGCGGAGACCGAGGGGCGCATCAAGCGGGCCCTCGATGCGCTGCGTAAGGGGCGCACCACGTTCATCATCGCGCACCGCCTTTCCACCGTCGCCAATGCCGACAAAATCCTTGTGCTCGAGCACGGCCGCATCACCGAGCGCGGCACGTTCCGCGAGCTCGTCGCGCAGGGCGGGCTCTTCGCCCGCCTCGTCGCCGAAGGCGGATTCACCGAGCCGACCGAGGTGAAGGAGAAGGACAAAGCCGTATTGGCCGGCGGCGGGCAGTAGCCGTCGAGTTCACGATCGCGCAGAGATTCTCGTAATCCGAATTGCGCCTGGCGCAACCGAATGCGCCATCTGGCGTTCCTGGCCAGCACGGCCGCTGTTCGGCCGATAAGCCTGTCTACGCCGGAGAAGCCCTATGAAAACGCTGTCGGATGCGTTCGCGCATACATTGCAGGACGTCTACTACGCCGAGAATGCCATTGCCAAAGCCCTTCCGAAGGTCATTGAGGCGGCAAGCAACGCAGAGCTCAAGAAGGCGCTGCAGAACCATCTGACCGAGACCAAGGATCAGATCGCCACGCTGAAGAAGGTGTTCAAATCGACCGGCATCGAGGCGAAGGGTGAAAAGTGTGATGCCATCGAGGGTCTGATCAAGGAATGTGAAGGCATCATCGAGGAAGCCAAGGGCGCGACGGCCCGCAATGCGGCGCTTCTCGGCGCCTGCCAGGCCATCGAGCATTATGAGATCGCCCGCTACGGCACACTCCGGGAGTGGGCGAAGGCGATCGATCAGCCCGATGCGCACGATATGCTGACGGGCATTCTCGATCAGGAGAAGGCGGCGAACTACAAGCTCACGAACCTCGCGGTCAGCGGCATCAACAAGGCCTGAGGGCCGAGCGCGGCGGCGGCCTCGACGAACGTCGGCGTGTGCCGCCGCCCCTCATCCTAACCTTCTCCCCGCAAGGACGGGGAGAAGGGACATGTAGCGCTCTCGGCGCCGTCTCCCTACAGGCTCAGCCCCCTCGCGATCTCCTCCGCAACGGTGCGGCGGGCGGCGATCTCGGCCTCGAGGAGTTGATCGCTGCGTGCGATTACGCCAAGGCGCTCTTCCTGCGACTTGAGCGTCTCGAGGTAGCGCCGGCCGAGATCGGAGTTGGCGCCGACCGAGCCGAGATTGCGCCGGATGCGCTCCTGGTCCTCGCCGATCTTCTTGCGCTCCGCTTCGAGCTGACTGCGCTGGGCACGTGCGCGATTGATCTCGCCGATCGTCTCGCCGAGCCGTGCAACGGCGCTTTTCAGTGCCGGCGTCTCGTTCTCGAGGCCCTGGATGGTCGTCAGGATCTGCTCGGGCGCAAGGCTCGTGAGGTGCACGATGCGGCGGTCCGTGCGCTCGACGACGAGCTTGGATTTCGCCGTCGAGCCCTTGGGCGCATCGATCTTGAAGCGGAAGCGCGTCGGCGTCTCTTCGATCTCCTGCTGGTCGGCGGACGGCGCCCAGCCAGCCGCGCGCGGCTCCTCGACGATGATCTCGCGGTCTTCCTCGGTCGGTGGCGTAACCTCGTAGGCAATCGTCCGGCGCGAGCGGGTGGTGATCGTCAGCTCGCCATTGACGGCCTTGCCGAGAGTCGTGCGTTGCACGCCCTGGTCCTCGCGGCGGATGTCCGTTTTGGTATCGAGGGCGAGCGTGACGAACTTGAAGGTGCCTTTAGGCAGCAAGGGGAGCTGTGCGTCGCCGACGAAGTTCGTGGCGCCCTCGCCGACGGCCTCGAAGGTCGTGACGATGCCGGCGGGGAGCGTCGCGTCGCCGTCATTGCGCAGGCGAACGGCGGCGAGCGGGCGGCGCGCGTGCGTGTCGGGCTGGTAGAGCCACGTGCGGCTCGCCGCCACCTCGCGGTCGAGGAAGGGCACCATCATGGTGTGGCCGGTCGCGAGCGAGATGCGCGAAGGAAAGCGGTAGAGGAGCTGGGTCGGTGCCTCCTCGGCCTCGGCGGCGACCGCGGCCGTGCCGAGCGTTTCGGGCATGGGCGGCGGGGGCGGCGCGCCGGCAACAGGGGCGGCCTGGAAGCTGTTGCCGGAGCGGTAGCGCTGCGCTTCGCGCTGCTGCAGGCCGGCCATGGCCATCGAGCGGGTGGGTGCGACCGGGCGCGCGTCGGCACTTTTGGCCATGGGCGCGGTATCGCTGTCATCCTGCTTGGGCAGGATCTTCTGTCCGGCCGTCACCGGCACCTCGATGCGGTCCGAAAAGAAGGCCGTATAGAGCGGCTGGCGCAAGGCCACCGGATTGCCCGAGACGAGCGTCAGCTCGACGTCCTTCCAATCGCCTCCAGTGAGGTTCTCGACAACGGCCCAGCCCTGGAGCTTGGCGCGTCCGCCGTCCTTCGGCAGCACGAGGCGATAGGACGTTTTCCAGACCGGCGCGGCGACCACATAGCTCAAGGCGATTTCGCGCGTGCCTTCGCCGAGAATGTCGAGTGAGAGCTTGCGGCGTTCCTTTGCGCGGTTCTCGGAGAGACCTTGCAGCGCCCGCTCGATTTGCGCGCGGGCCTGCGGATCGGTGAACTGCAAGGTCGTCACGTCTTCGAGCACGGCCTGGACGAGGCCGGTTTCGCTCATCAGGCTGAGACGATGGCGCGTGAGCGTGCCGCCGTCATTCGGCAAGCGCACCTCGAACGGTTCGACGCGGAAGACGCGGCCTTTGGCGTTCACCGGCCCGGCGATCTCGATCTCGCTGCCGACGAGCGCATTGAGGAGCGCGCTCGGCGAGCCGAGGGCTTCAGGTCCGAAAGGAAGGTCGCGGAAGAGCTCCTGCAGCGGCGCCTTGCCGGGGAGGCTCACGGCACCGATGCCGCCCTCACGATCAAAGACGGTGAGGCTCTTGAGGAGATCGTCGACCTGGTCGAGGCGCACGGGGAGATCGATGCTCGAGCCGGCGGAGACGGAGCCGGCGTGCGTGAATTGCGCAAGGCCGATGCTGGCAAGGACAACGCGGCGCAGCGGCAGCTCGTTGGCGGCTGCGGGGAGCGCGAAAAGGCTTGCGGCGAGCACCGCGACGGCGAGCGCGCCTGCGTGGGGGCGATTATGAGAGATGGCTTTGCGACTGGAACGGGGCTGCCGAACGGCACTGCAACGGGGCATGGACAATCCTGGACTTGGCGGCGATTGGCGGGGTTTGCCTGCGGCCGCTTGATGATCGAGCGATGAGCCGGACCATTCAATCGCGCTACTTGGTCGGAATTGCAGCAAACGGCATAAGTCGGTGCCGGGAGCGTGTTCGCTCGCTGTCCTAGTTACCCCAGAGCGTGGAGAAGGGGTTGAAGGGCTGCGGTCGCGGCGCCCTGCGCTTGGGCGGTGGCTGTGGCGCTGCGGCCGGAGCCGGGTCGGCGGACGCGCTGCCCGTCGGACTGTCCGGTGGCGAGACGGCGGCCGGCGCTGGCGTGCCCTCGGGAGCCTTCGTGGGAGCCGTGAACGGCTTCCAGGCTGATTGTGGCTCCTGGGCTGGGGGAGTAGCGAGACTTTCGCGCGCCCGCTCCGCGTCGCGCAGGCGCTCGGCTTCGAGGGCCCGCTGACGCTCGGCCTCCTGGCGGGCGCGGTCCTCGTCGAGCCGGCGCAGACGTTCGAGCTCGTCGACCTCGCCCTCCATGCGCCGGACGCTCAGCTCGCGCTCGAGGGCATCGACCTGTACCTGCGGATTGATGGCGGCGAGGTCGCCAAGCGGCCCCGCCCAGATGACGGACACGCTCGGCAAGGGACCGCGCGGCTTGGCGCCGGGGCGAGGTGCAACCTGCGCGCCGTCGAGCTTCCACTCGCTGTCGATGCGCTGGCTGTCGAGATCGATGATGGCGCTGCCGCTCACGCGACCCGACTTGGTCTCCGCGACGATGGGTGCCGCAGTGCGCACATGGCCATCGCTGACCGTGAGGGGGATGCGTCGCCGCCCGAGGGGGATGCGCTCGGCGCCGAGGCGCTCGCGGATCATTTTCTCGAGATTGCCCGGCGCCAGCGAGCCTTGCGGCGCAAGCACGCTCTCGCTCGCCTCCACGATGGCCGTCGGCGAGAGCTGGCCGAGGACGGCATCCGTCAGGCGTGCTTCGCCCGTGCCGTTGAGCGAGGTTATAAGTCCGCGCACCGTCAGCGCGGCGCCCGTCACGTCGAGCGAGAGCTGGAGGCGGCCCGCAAGCGGCGGCCCGCTCTCGCCGGGCGGGGAACCTGCAAGCTCCGCGCCGTCGATGCGGAGATTTCCCTTGAGGGCTGCGCCGGCGGGGGCCTTGGCGAGCGTGAAACGTCCGCTGGTCTTGCCGCCTTTGGCGGTGCCTTCGACGACCCGGATGTCGAGCGTGCCCTGCTTGATCGTGCTTTCGAGGCGGGCCGCGCGCAGCGCGATGCCATTCGCGAGAATGAACTCCGGCGTGTCGAGGGCGATCGTGCCTTCGAATCCGTCGAGACGATCGAGATCGAAGGGGGCGTCGGGCCACGCGGAGGACGTCAGGGGCCGCGCCTCGGTCGGCGCGGAAGCCAGCGGCCGTTCGTCGAGGATCGGCACGAGGGCGCGGATCAGCTCGATGTGGCTCGCGCTGATTTTGGCATCGAGGCGTTTCTGGGGCTTCGAGAAATCGAGATCGACGCTGCCGCGAACGTGCGCGCCGGCGAGCGCGAGCTCATCGCTCTCGAGCTTCATGCGCTTATCGGAAAGCACAATCCCGATCCGGCCATTGAGCGGCACGCCGGCGACACCGCTGCTTTGCCCGAGCGCGGTGGCTGCAACGATCGCTGCCAGATCCTCGACGCTGACGCGCATCTGGCCGGTCAGCTCCGGTGTGCCGCCTGCCGGTGTCGCGAGGCGTCCGCGCAGCTCGGCGCGTGCGCCGGCGCTGTCCAGCGCCGCCAGCGTCTCGAAGCCGTCGCCGGGCGTGCCGACGGCCGACAGTGTGAGGCGGGCCGGCATGGCGATGCGGCTGGCAGCCGGTGCGCTCCAGCCCTCGGGCGCGATCTGAGCGATGAGCGTGGTGATGGCCGGGACGTCCCCGGTGAGGTCGATCTCGAGCGGTTGCGCGGCAACGGTCTCGGCACGCTTCGGCGCCGTGAGGGTTGCCGAGATGCGGCTCTCTCCGAGCGATCCGTCGAGGCTGAGGCGCGTCGCGCCCGGCTGCCCTTTGGGCGAGAGCTGGAGCCGGCCGGCGAGGCGCAGCGGGGAGATGCGCTCGAGGCGCTGCGGATCGAGAACGCCGGTCGTCGGCACATCCAGCCATGCCAGAAGATCGGCGAGGGCAGCGCGATCGGGACCGATGACGACGCCTGCAAGCGAGCCCGCCGGGTCCGCATCGTCGGCGCTCGCGAGATGGCCTTCGAGCTCGACCCGCCAGCCCGGGCCACCGCGAGCCTTGAGGCGAGGGATCTGCCAGCTCTTGCCATCCCAGCTCAGCTCGGCGTCGACGTCGTGATAGACGGCGGCCTGTGTGGCGAGCTGGCCGAAGCGCAGCTTGATCTCCGCGGATTGAAGGCCACCCGGCGCCTTGAGAAAGCTCTCGCGCGGCGCTGCCGCCGGAAACGCGAGCGATGTGACGACCGACTTGAGGAGCGCGCCAGGGCGTGGCTCGTTCGGCATCAGGGCGCCGATGTCGAACGAGGGGCCGTCGATGGCGAGAGAGAGTGCGGGGCCTTGCCCCGGCTTTTGCTCGCTTCCCGCGGCAACAGGCAGCGTCCAGCTTGCGTCACCGCGGAGACGGCCGCCCGGCAGTTCGAGGCGGATGGCCTGCCCGGCAATGCGGCGCGGTCCGACGGCCAGCCGCACATCGAGTGCGAAAGGCCCATCGCGGGCGATCTCGGGCGTCTCTCCGCCGCGTCCGGCCCAAGCTATGAAGCGGTTGAAGGAGGCGCCGCGCAGGGTCAGGGGGCCTTCGAACTCGGTCTCGGGCGTGCCCGGGATGAGCTTGCCGCTGAGCACGAGGCGTGCGCTGCCCGGCAGATTGCCCGAGAACTCGCGGATGTCGTAGCCATCCGCATCGCCTTTCTCCACGTCGAGCTTGAGCCCGCTGATCACGTCGCCGTTGAGCGTCGCCTGATCGAGCAGGACGAGCGCGCGAAGCTTGTCGGTGCCCGGCAGCGCATCGCCGAAACTCGATACGATGCGCGCGAGCGTCGCTGTGGAAGCCGTGTTCGCGTCCGTGCCGATGATGCGGTCGACGTCGATCCAGCGGGCGTTGATGAGGATCTCAGCCGTGGTCTCCTTGCGCCATGTGAACTTGGCGGCACCCTGCGCTAGTTGAGGTTTATTGTCGGCGTCGAGCGTCAGCGTCAGATCGGCAAGCTCGGCGCTCGCCGTATCGGCCTTCAGTGACGACTTGATCTCGACGATGGCGGGCGCCGCGCCGCCCCGCGCAGCGGGATCGGTCCTGACGAAGGGTGTGCGGGCCGTGAGATTTCCCTCGACGCGAACGCGGCCGAGGAGGTCATGGGCCATGGCATCGATGGCCCAGTTCTGGCCGCGTGCCGGCACGCGCACCGTGCCCTTGAAGCGGACGCCGCCATCCGGATCGCGGCGCGCCGTCGAAAGACGGAGCTCGCGAAGCTCCGGTGCGGCTTGTGCGGCGCGCCCGTCGGCAGCCGGGCGAGGCGCCGGCGCATAGTTCAGGCTGATGCGGTAGGGGCCTTCCAGCGCGGAGGC
Source organism: Hyphomicrobiaceae bacterium (assembly GCA_035565975.1). Lineage (GTDB taxonomy): Bacteria > Pseudomonadota > Alphaproteobacteria > Rhizobiales > Hyphomicrobiaceae. Next base: position 53,292 of record DATMRT010000031.1, on the reverse strand, counting down.
CGAGATGGTCCCGGTGATCTTGCGGAATTCCGATTTGACGCTCCCGCGAGCCTCGCGGATGACCAGGGCGCCGTTGCTGATCCCGATGTCTTCGAAGCTGACGCGGCCCGGCAGACCGGCTTCGCCGCCGGACCCGGCGAGGCTCGCCCAGTTGCCGCTCCCGTTCTCGTCGAGCACGAGATTGAGGACGGGCTCATCGAGATCCACTCGACGGGCTTCGATCGTGCCGCTGAGGAGCGGCGAGAGCGCGAGCAGGACGGTGACGGCCTCGGCCTTGAAGAGGGGCTCGCCGATGGCGGCCGTCGTGTCGGCGACGCGCAGGCGCTCGATGTGGATGTACGGCACCGGCAGCAAGCGTACGTTGATACGGCCGCCGATGCGGACCTCGCGGCCCGCGAGCCGCGACGCCTCCTCCTCGATCGATCCCCGATAGCGATCCCAATCAATCGTGGCGGGGACGATGAATAATCCCGCGAGCACCGCGACGACCAGAACGCCGAGGATGAGCAGTACTCGCCTCATGATCGGATCGTCATCTCCTTGCGCGCCGCAGTTGAGGGTGCGTGCCCATCGCCCCGGCAGCGCGCGCCGGGCGTTGCCCTTATGACCCACTTCTGGACCAATCACTGCAACAGTATACGACGATTGCGCGCCGACGTGCAGGCTTAGCGTATGTGAACTTGCCAGAGTCTTGCTAGAGTATTGATCGAGAAGGCCGCAGCATCATGTCGCGCTCGCCACTGAGCGATCTTTCTGATCTCGTTCACATGGAATCACTCATCCTGCGAGTGTCGCTCTGATCGCGACGCCGTGCGTGCGGGGAAGCACGAACACAACAATCAGACGAATTTTGCACTCCGGACACTAAACTATGCTCACAATTCGGCGAGTCGGCGACGGTCCGGGATCTGGCTCGCCCGTGTTACGCGTTCGGGGGGCCGCGACGCCATGCCAACCTGGCAAGTGATCCTGCTCGGTCTGATCGAAGGGCTGACCGAGTTCATTCCCGTTTCCTCGACGGGCCACATCCTGCTCGCCGGGCATTTCCTCGGCTTCGACTCGCCCGAGAAGACCTTCGAGATCCTCATTCAGCTCGGCGCCATCCTGGCGATCCTTTCCGTCTATGCCGGTAAGCTCTGGCAGATGGCGCGCGACCTGCCGAGCGATCCCCGAACGCGCCGGTTCGTCGCTAGCGTCGTCCTCGCCTTTCTGCCGGCGGCGTTTGCCGGCGTCGCGCTGCACAGTGTGATCAAGCAGGTGCTGTTCGCTTCGCCCATGCTCATCTGCACCATGCTCATTCTCGGCGGCTTCGTGCTGCTCGCCGTCGATCGGGCCCGGCTCGAGCCGCGGCTGCACGACGCGATGGACATCACGCCGGGGCTCGCCTTCAAGATCGGCCTTTTTCAATGCCTCGCCATGATCCCGGGCGTCTCGCGCTCGGGCGCCACGATCGTCGGGGCGATGCTCATGGGCACGTCGAAGCGCGCGGCAGCCGAGTTCTCGTTCTTCCTCGCCATGCCGACCATGGCCGGTGCCTTCGCCTATGACCTCTACAAGTCGTACGCGCAGCTCGATGCAGCGACGATCCGGGGGATCGCGCTCGGCTTCGTCGTATCATTCATCGCGGGCGTGTTCGTGGTGCGCTACCTGCTCGACTATGTGAGCCGGCACGGGTTCGCGCTCTTCGCGTGGTGGCGGATTATCGTCGGCGGCATCGGGCTGGCCGCGCTGATGCTGCTTGGATAGCTCTACGCCGCGTGCGACGTCGCCGGCTCGGTGAGGACGGCGTGCAGGGTCGCGCGGTCGCGGGATGCCTTGAGCTTCTCGATGGTCAGCGGATCGCGGAGCAGGCGCGAGATGCGTGCGAGCGCCTTCAGGTGGTCGGCGCCGGCCTGCTCGGGAGCCAGCAGCAGGAAGACCAGTTCCACGGGCTCGCCGTCCGTCGCATCGAAGTCGATCGGCGCATCGAGATGCGCGAACAGACAGACGATCCGCTCGAGGCCGGCCGGCTTGCCGTGCGGGATGGCGATGCCACGTCCAAGACCCGTCGAGCCGAGCCGCTCGCGCTGGAGCAGTGTCTCGAAGATGGTTCGTTCGTCGAGGCCGGACAGCTCCGCCGCCTTCTGGGCGAGGTCGTGAAGCACCTGCTTCTTGCTCTTGGCCTTGAGGGAGGCGATGACGCCTTCCGGTTTGATCAGGTCACCGAGGTCCATTGTTCTTCTCGTTCCCCTCCGGTCGGTGCCGGAGCCACCCCGCAAGGGGCCGGGCACCACCCTTCGTCCAAAACTCTCAAACGCCGAGACCGCCGCTAACCCGTCTTAACTGTCCTGATTTCATGCATAAGAAATGCCAATGCCGGCTTGTGGCAGGCGCCAAGCACGAAATCATGGCAACAGCCTGGGGCTCGGGAGCGCGAGCTCCCATCGAGTAACCCCGTCCATTGCAGTTAACGGGCAACTGAGCTCGTCTCCGCGCGCCACCTCGTCCATTCGTGTCAAGGTTCATACAAAATGCCCGTGACAGCCTGTCTAAGGCCGAACCCCACTTGCCTTTTGTGTGCCTGTCCTAACGCGGTGCCGTCTCCTGGCAACGGCCCCCTAGACCCCCTCGCGGGACCTCGCCTGGGTCTCCCACTTAGGGCCGTGCCGCCCGGCCATCTATGCCGCGACTCCGATGCGGCGAGGAGTCTCCTTGTCCTCTTACGCCGAGTCGGGATGGGGGGCATACTTAGATCAGCGCGGATCGCACTGTCAATTGATTGCCCGCGGCTGAATTAAATCGTTCGTTCAGCCTGAAATTAGGCCGATTCTAAGCCTTTCCGCCGCCCGGTTGGGCACTCGCGGGCCAATTGCCGGAAATGGCGTCAGAGAAGGTCGCGCGAGCCTATTCGAGGATGGCCGTGCTGGTAGCCTGGATAGGGAAGTAGCCCGCGTGGTCGGTGATGCGACCGGCGGCGCCGGCCTCGAAGCGAGCGCGCTCTTCGCCCGTGAGCGGCCGCTTTTTCCAGGTCTGGGCGTCGACGACTACATAGACCAGCTCCGCGGTGACGATCGTGTCGCGCGTGCCGGCGATCCGCAGTTCGAAGCCGATTGTGATCGAGGTCGTGCCGAGCCGGGTGGTGCGCACCGCGATTTCGAGCACATCGTTGAAGCGCGCCGGAGCCGTCCATTCGATGAGCTGGCGCACGACCTGGATCTCGAGGGAGCCGTCGAACGGGTCGCGCCCCGGGAATGCCGCGCGCAGGAACTCGGTGACGGCGAGATCGACATAGTCGCCGTAGCGCGCGTTGAACACGACGTTCTGGGCATCGCAATCCTGATAGCGCACGCGCGTGTAATAGCGGAACGGGTTCATTCGCTTTCTCTGCGGAAGACGTGAAGCGTGTCGGGGCCTGACATAGAGCGGGCGACGCAATGAAGCCCATGGGCAGCAAAATGCTGTTCGAGGTCGGGGCCTGCAACCTGGATCGTAGCGCCGGTGCTCTTCGCGGGGCTAACCGCCGCAATGGCCTCGTCGACGAAACCGGCGTCCAGGAAAGCAGCCCACATCTTCGGCCCGCCTTCGACGAGCAGGCGCGTGACGCCATTCCGAGCGAGGCGACTGAGGAGGGTTGCGAGCACGATCTGGCCGTTGCCCTCGGGGTGGATGTCGAATGTCACGTGCCCACGGTTCGCGGCATGAGGGGAGGCCATGAGGCGAGCTTCGTCGGCCCGCGTGGCGAGCCACACCATCGGGTAGCGCGCTCCGGGAATGCTGTCGGCCGCCGAGTAGACCTTGGCGGTCGCCGGTGTGCGCAGGGCGCCGTCGACGATGATGCGGCGCGGCGAGCGGTTCGTGAGCCCCGGCAGTCGGCACGTCAGCTCTGGATCGTCCGCGAGCACGGTGCCGGCCCCGACCAGGATCGCGTCGGTCTCGGCACGCAGCAGATGGGCATAGGCGCGCGCCTCGGGGCTCGTCACCCACACGGGCGCGCCATCGCCGGCGGCGACGGCATGGTTGGCATCGAGGGCCATCTTGAGCTGGACGAATGGGCGTTGCGCCGTCTGGGCGAGGATGTGGCCGAGTGTGACGAGACGCGCCTCGTCCGCCTGCACGCCAATTTCGACCTTGATGCCGGCATCGCTGAGCTGAGCGAAGCCGCGTCCGGAGACGACGGGGTTGGGATCGGGGATCGCGCAGACGACGCGCTTGAGGCCCGCGTTGACCATGGCATCGGCGCAGGTCGGCAGGCGGCCGGTATGCGCGCACGGCTCGAGCGTGAGGTACATGGTGCGGCCGCGCGCGCGCTCCCCGGCCCGCCTCAGCGCTTCCTTCTCCGCATGCGGGCGGCCACCGGGCTGGGTCCAGCCGCGCGCCACGATCTCGCCGGTTCCCTCATCGACGACAATCGCACCGACGGCCGGGTTGGGCGCGGTCGTGCCGAGCCCGCGCCGCGCAACGCGCAGCGCGATGTCCATCATGTGGCGGTCGAACTCGGCGCTCGGGGTCGGCATCAGGTCACTGCTTCAGGTCCACGCCGGGCTTGATATCCGGCGCCACGGCGGGCGCATCGTCATTGAGCCCGAGGGGGCGGCCCGCAATCTCGCCGAGGACCTCGTGAAAGTCTGCTGCCTCCCGGAAGTCGCGGTAAACGGAGGCAAAGCGCACATATGCGACCGGATCGAGCGAGCGCAAGCCCTCCATGACCAGTTCGCCGATGGCCGAGGACGTCACCTCGGTCTCGCCCATGCTCTCGAGCTGGCGCACGATGCCGGTCAGCATGCGCTCGATGCGCTCGGCGGCGACGGGGCGTTTCCTGACTGCGAGCTCGACCGATCGGGCAAGCTTCTCGCGGTCGAAGGGTACGCGCCGGCCCGAGCGCTTGACGACGATGAGCTCGCGGAGCTGGACGCGCTCGAAGGTCGTGAAGCGGCCGCCGCAATCGGGACAGATGCGGCGCCGGCGGATGGCCGCGCCTTCCTCGGTCGGACGGCTGTCCTTGACCTGGCTGTTCTCGCTCGCGCAGTAAGGGCAGCGCATCAGGGGCCTCCGTATCGGCCGTACCCGACCGCGTCATCTTCAATCGTAGATCGGGAAACGGCCGCAGAGCGCGATGGCTTCCTCGCGCACGCGGTGCTCGATCTGGGCATCGCCCGCGTCACCGTTACGCGCAAGTCCGTCCAGCACCTCGATGATCATGCGGCCGATCTGCTTGAATTCGGCCGTGCCGAAGCCGCGCGTCGTGCCGGCCGGCGTGCCGAGGCGGACGCCGGAGGTCACGAACGGCTTCTGCGGATCGAAGGGTACGCCGTTCTTGTTGCACGTGATGTGCGCGCGTCCGAGCGCAATTTCCGATGCCTTGCCGGTCAGCTTCTTCGGCTGGAGATCGACGAGCAGCAGGTGATTATCCGTCCCGCCGGCGACGATGTTATAGCCGCCCGCCTTGATGGTCTCGGCCAGCACCTTGGCATTGTCCACGACGGCCTTCGCATAGACCTTGAACGATGGCTGCAGGGCCTCGTGGAAGGCCACGGCCTTGGCCGCGATGATGTGCATGAGCGGGCCACCTTGGAGGCCGGGGAAGACCGCTGAATTGATCTTCTTGGCGATCTCCTCGTCATTGCTGAGGATGATGCCGCCGCGGGGCCCGCGCAGCGATTTATGCGTGGTCGTCGTCACGACATGAGCGTGCGGGACCGGCGAGGGATGGACGCCGCCGGCGACGAGGCCCGCGATATGGGCCATGTCAACCATGAGATAGGCGCCGACGCTGTCGGCAATGGCGCGGAAGCGCGCCCAGTCCCAGAAGCGCGAGTACGCCGTCCCGCCCGCAATAATGAGCTTCGGCTTGCTGGCCTTGGCGATCCGCTCCACCTCGTCCATGTCGATGAGCTGGTCGTCCTTGCGCACGCCGTAGGGCACGACCTTGAACCATTTGCCACTCATGTTCACGGGCGAGCCGTGCGTGAGATGGCCGCCGGCATTGAGGTCGAGGCCCATGAATGTGTCGCCGGGCTGCAGCAGCGCCAGGAACACGGCCTGGTTCATCTGGCTCCCGGAGTTCGGCTGGACGTTCGCGAACTTGGCGCCGAAAAGCTTCTTCGCCCGCTCGATGGCCAGCGTCTCGACCTCGTCGACGAACTGGCAGCCGCCGTAGTACCGCTTGCCCGGATAGCCCTCGGCGTACTTGTTCGTGAGAACGGAGCCCGCGGCCTCGAGCACCGCGCGTGAGACGATGTTCTCCGACGCGATCAGCTCGATCTCGGTCTGTTGGCGGACCAGCTCACGACCGATTGAGCCGAACACCTCAGGATCGCTGTCGGCGAGGGACTGGGTGAAAAAGGCGTTCTGCACTTTGCGTGCGCGCGCGGCGGTCGGCATAGGCGCATCCTGAGCGTTGGAGATCGTAACATCACGTTACGGCGGCCCTCTTAGCAGCGTTTACCGGCCACGCCAATGGCTTGGGGGCCGTTGCTCCCGATACGCTCGGAATGCGGGCGCGCCCTCCCCAGGCACATGGCCGCATGAGGGTCTCACGGGCGGGTTCCGGTTGCCCCGCGGAGGCCGAGCCCCTAATCTGCCGCGGTTTTTTGCGCGCAACCGAGAGGCTTCATGAAGTTCACGGGCAGCAAGTCCTACGTCGCGACCGACGACCTCAAGGTCGCGGTGAACGCGGCGATCACGCTCGAGCGTCCGCTCCTCATCAAGGGGGAGCCAGGGACCGGCAAGACGGTGCTCGCCCAAGAAGTGGCCAAGGCCCTCGGCGCGCCTCTTATCGAGTGGCATATCAAGTCGACCATCAAGGCCCAGCAGGGTCTCTACGAGTACGACGCCGTATCGCGCCTGCGCGACAGCCAGCTCGGTGACGAGAAGGTCAAGGACATCTCGAACTACATCAAGCGCGGCAAGCTCTGGGAGGCCTTCACGGCCGACGTGCGCCCCGTGCTGCTGATCGACGAGATCGACAAGGCGGATATCGAGTTCCCGAACGACCTCCTTCAGGAGCTCGATCGCATGGAATTCTTCGTCTACGAGACCGGCGAGACGATCAAGGCGAAGAAGCGCCCGATCGTCATGATCACCTCGAACAACGAGAAGGAGCTGCCGGACGCCTTCCTGCGCCGCTGTTTCTTCCACTACATCAAGTTCCCCGATCCCGAGACCATGAAGGCGATCGTCGACGTGCACTTCCCGAACCTGAAGGGGATGCTCGTCTCGGAGGCGCTCAAGATCTTCTACGACATGCGCGAGGTGCCGGGCCTCAAGAAGAAGCCGTCCACGTCCGAGCTGCTCGACTGGATCAAGCTGCTCCTGAACGAGGACATCGGCCCAGAGACTCTGCGTGAGACCGATCCGAGGAAGCTGATCCCCCCGCTGCACGGCGCGCTGCTCAAGAACGAGCAGGACGTGCACCTCTTCGAGCGCCTCGCCTTCATGTCGCGGCGCAAGGAAAGCCAGAATTAGTTCGCGGCGCGCTGTCAGGCGGTGGCCGACAGGCTATAAGCAGCGGACAGAAGGTAGCGGACGGCCCCAAGTGGCCGATCATCGAGCATTGGCGGGTGGCTGATGAAGACCCAAGGACAGGCGACACCTCTGGCGGCCAGGCGGGCAGGCGCGCTCAGCGGCACCGTCCGCGTGCCGGGTGATAAGTCGATCTCGCATCGCTCGCTCATGCTCGGCGCCGTGGCGACCGGGATCACGCGCATTCGCGGTCTGCTCGAGGCTGAGGACGTCATCAACACGGCGCACGCGGTTACGGCGCTCGGCGCGCCGGCCAAGAAGAAGGGCAATGTCTGGGAGGTCACCGGGCGCGGCGTCGGCGGCCTCAGGCAGCCGGCGGAAGCCCTCGATTTCGGGAACTCGGGCACCGGCACGCGCCTGATGCTCGGGATCATCGCGGGCCATCCGATCGAGGTGAAGCTCATCGGCGATGCCTCGCTTTCGCGCCGGCCCATGGGGCGCGTGCTGAAGCCGCTGCGCCAGATGGGTCTCGTGACGATCGACGATAAGGATACGCTGCCGCTTACGGTGCGCGGCACGGATCAACTCGTGCCCATGGACTATGCGCTCCCCGTGCCGAGCGCGCAGGTGAAGAGCGCGATCCTGTTCGCAGGGCTGCACGCGGCCGGCGAGACGACCGTCATCGAGAAGGAAGCGACGCGCGATCATTCGGAGCGAATGCTGCGCTACTTCGGCGCCGACGTGCAGACGCGGAAGACCGCGGAAGGGACGCGGATCACCGTGAAAGGTAATGCGGAGCTCGAAGGGCGTCCCGTCACCGTGCCGGGCGATCCGTCCTCGGCGGCGTTCCTGGTCGCGGCGGCGGTGCTGGTCCCGGACTCGGACGTGACGGTCGAGGGCATTCTCTACAACCCGACGCGCACAGGCTTCTACAAGACGCTGCAGGAAATGGGCGCGGATATCACGCTGCTCAACATGCGCGAGGAAGGCGGCGAGCCGATCGCGGATATCCGCGCGCGCGGGGGCAGGAAGCTCAAGGGTGTGCGGGTGCCGCCGGAGCGCGCGCCCTCGATGATCGACGAATATCCGGTGCTGGCGGCCGTAGCGTCCCTTGCCGAGGGAGCGACGCGCATGGAGGGTCTCGCCGAATTGAAGGTCAAGGAGAGTGACCGCCTTGCTGCGACGGCGGCCGGCCTTGCCGCCAACGGCGTCGAGGCCACGGTCGAGGGTGATACGCTCATCGTGACGGGCAGCAAGACGGTGAAAGGCGGCGGCACGGTCGCGACCCATCTCGACCATCGCATCGCCATGGCGTTCCTCACGCTCGGACTTTTGAGCGAGAAGCCGGTGACAGTGGACGACAGCCGCATGATCGCGACGAGCTTCCCCGAGTTCCGCGGCCTCATGGAGCAGCTCGGCGCGCAGTACGATGGGGGCGCGTGAGGCGATGGTGGAGCCTCAGCCATGATCATCGCCATCGATGGTCCGGCCGCCTCCGGCAAAGGGACGCTCGCGCAGCGCATTGCCGGACACTTCGGCTATGTGTGGCTCGATACGGGTCTGCTCTATCGGGCGGTCGCGCGCGATGTGCTGGCGGCCGGCGGCGACCTGGAGGATGAACGGGGAGGCGCCCGCGCCGCTGGGGCGCTCGATGCCGCGACGCTCGGCGATCCTGCGCTCAGGTCGACCGCGATAGGGGAAGCCGCGTCGGTCGTCGCCAAGCACCGAGGCGTGCGAGCGGCTCTCCTCGACTTCCAGCGCAATTTTGCGCGGACGCCGCCTGGGGCCGTCCTCGACGGGCGCGACATCGCGACGGTCATCTGCCCGGACGCGGACGTGAAAATCTTCGTGACGGCCGATGTCGAGGTCAGGGCGCGGCGGCGCTTCGAGGAGTACGTCCGCCGGGGCGAACGGGTGTCCTACGAGGAGGTTCTGGATATCATCCGCCAGCGCGATCAACGCGATGCGAGCCGGTCTGCCGCCCCCCTCCAGCAGGCGCCGGACGCCGTTCTGCTCGATACGACCCACATGGATATCGAGATGGCCTTTCGGGCAGCATTGGACATCATTTCCCACGCGACGAGCGCCCGTTAACCCTTGCTTTCGGGCCTCCGAAACGCTATCTGAACCCTGCTCCACCCTGCCCCGGACTGATCAAGAGGAAGATCAGCCAGCCCGGTCCGCTGAAATGGCGGACCAAATCCAGAGCTGCGGGCCTTGCCCTCCGGCGCCGGCGTCAGAGCAAAAAAGCCAGAACAACAACGCTCGCTTCAGGGTGCGGCGCTGAGCCATTTGGCTGGCGCGGACCATCCCACAAGCGGCGTTCCGACTTCGAACACGCGGGCGGCGGACCACGGTCCCGATCGCCCGTATCCCGCATTCAAACGAATGGAGCCTGAATGACAACCACTGCTGCGCCCAATGAAATGAATCCCTCGCGGGCCGACTTCGAGGCCTTGCTGAACGAAAGCCTTTCCGGCGGCAACGGCGCCTTCGAGGGCCAGGTCGTCAAGGGCAAGATCACGGCCATCGAGAAGGATCTCGCCGTGATCGACGTCGGCCTCAAGATGGAAGGCCGCGTCGCGCTGAAGGAGTTCGGCGCTTCCGGCCGCAACAGCGAGCTGAAGGTCGGCGACGAGGTCGAGGTCTACCTGGAGCGCGTCGAGAATGCGCTCGGTGAGGCCGTCCTGTCACGCGACAAGGCGCGCCGCGAGGAGAGCTGGACCCGTCTCGAGAAGAAGTTCGAGGCCGGCGAGAAGGTCGAGGGCGTCATCTTCAACAAGGTCAAGGGCGGCTTCACGGTCGACCTCGACGGTGCCGTGGCGTTCCTGCCGGGCTCGCAGGTGGACATCCGTCCGGTGCGCGACATCGGCCCGCTCATGAACGTGCCGACGCAGTTCCAGATCCTCAAGATGGATCGCCGCCGCGGCAACATCGTCGTCTCGCGCCGCTCGGTGCTCGAGGAGACGCGTGCCGAGCAGCGGACGGAAATCGTCGCCCGTCTCGCCGAAGGTCAGGTCATCGACGGCGTGGTCAAGAACATCACCGATTACGGTGCGTTCATCGACCTCGGCGGCATCGACGGCCTGCTGCACGTCACCGATATGGCATGGCGCCGCGTCAATCATCCGAGCGATGTCGTCAACGTCGGCGATACCGTGAAGGTGCAGATCATCCGCATCAATCCGGACACGCAGCGCATCAGCCTCGGCATGAAGCAGCTCCAGTCCGATCCCTGGCAGGGCATCGAGGCGAAGTATCCGGTCGGCGCGCGCTTCACCGGCACGATCACGAACATCGCCGACTACGGTGCATTCGTGGAGCTGGAGCCGGGCGTCGAGGGCCTGATCCACGTCTCGGAGATGAGCTGGACCAAGAAGAACACGCACCCCGGCAAGATCGTTTCGACGAGCCAGCAGGTGGATGTGCAGGTGCTCGAGGTCGATCCCAACAAGCGCCGCATCAGCCTCGGTCTCAAGCAGACGCAGGAAAATCCGTGGGACGGCTTCCTCACGACGCACCCGAAGGGTTCGATCGTCGAGGGTCCGGTCCGCAACATCACCGAGTTCGGCCTGTTCATCGGGCTCGACGGTGGCGTCGACGGCATGGTCCATCTCTCCGACCTCGACTGGAACAAGTCGGGCGACGAGGCGATCAAGGACTACAAGAAGGGCGACATGGTCAAAGCCGTGGTGCTCGATGTCGACAGCGCCAAGGAGCGCATCTCGCTCGGCATCAAGCAGGTCGCCGGCGACCCGCTCGACACGATCGCCAAGTTCAAGAAGGGCGACCCGGTCACCTGCGAGGTCATCGCTGTCGAGGCGAACGGCATCCAGGTGCGCATTGCCGACACCGACATCACGACCTACGTCAAGCGTTCGGACCTCTCGCGCGACCGCTCCGAGCAGCGGCCTGAGCGGTTCAATGTCGGCGACAAGGTCGATGCGGCGGTGATCAGCGTCGACAAGACGACGCGGCGCATCCAGGTGTCGATCAAGGCCCTCGAGATCGCGGAAGAGAAGCAGGCCGTCGCCCAGTACGGCTCGACGGACTCGGGCGCTTCGCTCGGCGATATCTTCAAGGCTGCTCTGAAGCGCCGCGAGGGTGGCGGCGACGAGGAGAAGTAATATCTTCTGATCTCGACAATGGCGCCGCGGACGTGCCACGTTCGCGGCGCTTTTTTTGTTGGCCGAGGACTATTGTCCTCCTCGGCAGCGCAGGGAGGAGGTCCGGTGAGCACTGAGGCAAGTGCTGGGCCGCACGTCCGCGTGCATCCCGCGATAGAGAATATCGACGCCGCTGCCTGGGACGCGCTCGCGAACCCGGACCCGGCGACGCTCAATCCGTTCACGACACACGCCTTCCTGCTTGCGCTCGAGCGCTCCGGCACGGTCGGCCGCCGCACGGGATGGACGCCGTGTCACCTCTCACTCGAGCAGGCGGGCGCGATCACCGGCGTCGCGCCCTGCTATCTCAAGAGCCACAGCAAGGGCGAGTACATTTTCGACTACGGCTGGGCCGAGGCCTACGAGCGGGCCGGCGGACGCTACTATCCCAAACTCCAGATCGCCGTGCCGTTCACGCCCGTGCCGGGCCGGCGCTTCATGGTTGGTGCTGGCGAGGGCGGCGAAACGCGCGAGCAACTGCTGCTCGCCGGTGCAGTCGCGCTCGCCAAGGAGGCGAACGCCTCCTCGGTGCACGCGACGTTCGTGACCGAAGAGGAGTGGTCACGCATCGGCGCGGATGCCGGCTGGCTCCAGCGCACGGACCAGCAGTTTCACTGGCAGAACGCGGGCTACGCGACCTTCGACGATTTTCTTGCGAGCCTTGCCTCGCGCAAGCGCAAGGCCGTCCGCAAGGAGCGCGCGGAGGCGCAGGGCATTCCCGGTCTCACCATCGAGCATGTCACCGGGCGCGACATCACCGAAGCGCACTGGGATGCGTTCTTCGAGTTCTACATGGAGACGGGGAGCCGCAAGTGGGGGCGGCCTTATCTCAATCGCAAGTTCTATTCGCTGCTCGGCGCGGCGATGGCGGAGCGCTGCATACTCGTGATGGCGCGGCGCGGTGACAGGTACATCGCCGGCGCGCTCAACCTGATCGGTGGCGATTGCCTCTACGGCCGCTATTGGGGCGCGATCGAGCATCACCCCTTCCTGCATTTCGAGCTCTGCTACTACCAGGCCATCGAGATCGCGATCGCGATGAAGCTCGCGCGCGTCGAGGCGGGTGCTCAGGGTGAGCACAAGCTCGCGCGCGGCTATATGCCGACCCCGACCTACTCCGTGCATTGGATTGCCGATCCCGGCTTTCGCAGGGCAGTCGCCCGCTATCTGGTGGAGGAGCGGGACTACATGGCGCAGCAACGGCTCGCGCTCGCCGAGTACGGTCCCTATAGAAAGAGTGCGTGCGACTGATCCAGGCGCCGCACCGAGAAATGAATACGGGAGGAATCAATGAGCATCTCGACGATCGGCTTCATCGGTCTCGGCGTCATGGGTGAAGCCATGTGCCGGAACCTTGCCCGCAAGGGGAGCTGGAAGGTCGTTGCCTTCGATCAGCGCCAGGAGCCGCTCGAGCGCCTCAAGAACGACAACGTCGGCATCGCGACATCGCTGCGCGGTCTCGCCCAGGCCGCGGATCTCATCCTCATGTGCCTGCCGGGCGGACGCGAGGTGGAAATCGTGACGCAGGGCGCTTCGGGCCTCATCTCGCTCATGCGGGCCGGCCAGACCCTGGTGGACATGTCGACGGCGCCACCGGCGCTCATGCGCACGCTCGCCGCCAACCTCGCCGCGAAGGGCGCGGACTTCGCCGATGCGCCGATCGCCCGCACCCGCCGCGCGGCTGTCGATGGCACGCTGTCGATCATGGTCGGCGGCTCGGATGAAGTGTTTGTGCGCCTGAAGCCGATCCTCGAGACCATGGGCAACGAGATCACCCATTGCGGCGGCGTGGGCACGGGGCAGGTCGTGAAGATCATGAACAACATGGTCGTGTTCGAGACCACCATGGCCGTGGCCGAGGCGCTCTCGATTGCGGAGGCTTCGGGCGTCGACGGCAAACTGCTGCTGGAAACCATGTCGAAGGGCTCGGCCGACAGCTTCGTGCTGCGCAATCACGGCATGAAGCATCTCCTGACGCGGGACTATCCCGAAGGTGCGTTCTCCGTGCGCTATGCGCAAAAAGACCTCTCCTATGCCCGCGAGCTCGCGAAGGTGGCAGGCATCAAAGCGCGCGGTGCCGACCTCGTGGCGACGCTGTTCGACGAGGCTATCATGGCCGGCGACGGCGACCGCTACACGCCCGTCATTCGCAAGCAGATGCAGGACGAGTGAATTCCGCGCTCGCGACAGAATCCCCTCTCCCCGTGTTTACGGGGAGAGGGTCAGGGTGAGGGGCGGCGGTAAATTCTGACGGTGGAGCGTGTCGCCGCCCCTCATCCTAACCTTCTCCCCGTATAGGACGGGGAGAAGGGACCTGTCGCAGTTGCGGCACGCTCCAAGTCCATTAACCGCGGGGTGTCCGGGATGTCCCCGCTCGGCCGGAGGTGCGACGACCCGACCTGCGAAATACGCGGTTGACGTGATCGGCGACGCGGCGCAGCGTCCGCCGGCACATTCCGGGGGCATCCCATGAACGACCACCGCTCAGCCGACCCGCGCGCCGTGCATTCGGCCGTCCAGTTTCTCATGACGCTGCATTTCATCAACTGGCTTGGCTTCGCCGGCTGGAATGCGCTGCTGCACAACTACACCATTCAGGCGGTGGGATTCGGGTGGTTCGAGGCGGGGCTCACGCAGACCGTGCGCGAGATTCCGGGCTTTCTCGCCTTCACGGTGGCCTTCTGGCTCATGCTCATGCGCGAGCAGGTGCTCGGTTATATCGCCCTCGTGCTGCTTGGCCTCGGTGTCGCGCTCACGGGTACAAATCCGACACTCATGGGCGTGCTGATCTCGACCTTCATCATGTCGGTCGGCTTCCATTACTTCGAGACGACGAATACGTCGCTGCAGCTTCAGTTGTTGCCGAAAGCGCGGGCGCCGTCGCTCATCGGCCGCATAGTCAGTGCGGGCGCTGCGGCGCAGTTCATCGCCTATGGCAGCATTGCGATCGTGTGGTGGTTCGGCTGGCACAACTTTACGGCGCTCTACGCGATCCTCGGGCTTGCCTGCGCCCTCCTGACCGTCGTGGCGATGCTGACATTCAAGCGCTTCGAGGGGCCGGTGCGCCAGCGCGCGGGCCTCGTCTTTCGCAAGCGCTACGGCCTCTACTACGCGCTGACCTTCATGAGCGGGGCGCGGCGCCAGCTCTTCATGGCCTTCGGCGGCTTCCTGCTGGTCAAGAAGTTCGGCTACTCGGTCGCCGACATGGCGCTGCTGATGCTGGTCACATCGTCGTCGAACACGTTCTTCGCGCCGCGCCTCGGCCGCCTCGTGCAGACGTGGGGCGAGCGCAATACGATCATGCTCGAGAACAGCGTGCTGATCTGCGTGTTCGTCGGCTACGCCATGACGAGCAGCGCTCATCTCGCGGCGGCACTGTTCATCATCGATGGCATCTTCTTCACGCTCATCCTCGCTCAGAAGACGTATTTCCAGAAGATCGGCGATCCCGCGGACATGGCAGCAACGGCGTCCGTCGCCTTCACGATCAACCACATTGCCGCGGTCGCCATTCCGGTGACCTTTGGCCTGCTCGGGACGATCGATTACTCGATCATCTTCTGGCTCGGCGCCGGCATTGCCTTCACGTCGCTGATGCTGTCGCTGCTGGTGCCGCTCGATCCCGCACCCGGGCGCGAGACGGTGCTCATGCGTCCGCAGACGCAGCCGGCGGAGTAGCTCAGCGCGCATTGGCGAGCGTGTCCTTGAGTAGCGTCAGCGCGCGCGCCGCGAACGCACGCATGTTCGCCTGACGATCGGCGGAACCTGTTTCGAGCGTGATAACTGCTTCGGCGGGACCCGATACCGCCATGCAGGAATGGCCGGCGGCATCGCCGTAGCGATTGCCCGCCGGGCCGGTGGCGCCGGTTTCCGAAAGTGCCCACGTCGCGCCGAGATTTTCGCCCGCCTGCTTCGCCAGCAGCGCCGCGTAGGGCTCACTCGCCGAGCGCATCTTGCGCATGTCGTCGTCGGTGATGCTGGTGAGTGCCGAGCGGGCCTGGCGCGTATAGACGACGGCACCGCCGAGGTAGTAGGCGGAGGCGCCGGGAACCGAGAGCAGCGCTGCGCTGATGAGGCCGCCGGTCGAGGACTCGGCGACCGCGATTGTTTCCTTGCGCGCTTTCAAGATCTCCGCGATCTCGGTGGCGATGGGGATCAGGGATTGCATTGATGTTGTTCCTTTCGACTTTGTCGCGAGCGTCGGCTCCCTCTTCTCCCCGTAAGCACGGGGAGAAGGGATCTGTAGCGCTTGCGGCTAGCTCCGAAACAAAAAAAGGCGGGGGCTCCGGGGGTGTCCCCCGGGCGGGTTATAGGGCGGCAGCCCTATTCGCGTCGAAGACGCGAGCGCTCACCCAGCCGCCCGCAACCACCCACCAATATCCGAGAGTGCGCGCTCGGCCATGAGGCGTTTGCGCGCCGCGCCCTTTTCCTTGCCCTTGATGCGCTTGCCATCGGCGTCTGTGCGCGGCTCGTCGATCGGCGGGAAGAGACCGAAATTGACGTTCATGGGCTGGAAGGAGCGCGGGCCGTCACTGTGCGCCTCGACGTGTCCGCCGGTGATGTGGGCGACGAGGGCGCCGAGGGCGGTGGTCGGCGGCGGCGCGTCGATTCCATTGCCGAGACGTTCGGCAGCAGCAAAACGGCCCGCGAGCAGGCCGATGGCGGCGCTCTCGACGTAACCTTCGACGCCGGTGATCTGGCCGGCGAAGCGCAGGCGCGGCATGGCCTTGAGGCGGAGCTGGCTGTCGAGCAGGCGCGGGCTGTTGAGGAACGTATTGCGGTGGAGGCCGCCGAGGCGCGCGAACTCGGCATTCTGGAGACCCGGGATCATTCGGAAGATGCGCGTCTGCTCGGCGTGGCGCAGCTTGGTCTGGAAGCCGACCATGTTCCAGAGCGTGCCGAGGGCATTGTCCTGCCGGAGTTGGACGACGGCATACGGCCAGCGGCCGGTGCGCGGGTCGTCGAGACCGACAGGTTTCATGGGGCCGAAGCGTAGTGTCTCGCGGCCGCGCTCGGCCATGACCTCGATGGGGAGGCAGCCGTCGAAGTAGGGCGTGTTCGCTTCCCAGTCTTTGAACGAGGTCTTCTCGCCGGCGAGGAGCGCGTCGATGAAGGCCTCGTACTGCTCTTTGTCGAGAGGGCAATTGATGTAGTCGGCGCCGGTGCCGGCGGGGCCGGTCTTGCCGTAGCGCGACTGGCGCCAGGCGATGCTCTCGTCAATGCTGTGTGCGTGCACGATCGGGGCGATGGCGTCGAAGAAGGCGAGTTCACCCTCGCCCGTCACGGCGGCAACGGCGCTGCTCAAGGCCGGTGAGGTGAGCGGCCCGGTTGCGATGATCACGCTCTCCCAGTCCGCGGGCGGAAGCCCGGCCACTTCCTCGCGCGCGATCGTGACCAACGGATGGGCATTGAGGCGCGCGGTGACCTCGCCGGAGAAGCCGTCCCGGTCGACGGCCAGCGCCCCGCCGGCGGGGAGCTTGTGGGCGTCGCCGGCGGCCATGATCAGGGAGCCCGCGCGGCGCATTTCCTCGTGCAGGAGGCCGACGGCGTTGTTGGCCCAGTCGTCGGAACGAAAAGAGTTCGAGCAGACGAGCTCGGCGAGGCCCTGGCTCTGGTGGGCCTCGGTCATGCGCACGGGGCGCATTTCATGGATCACGACGGGAAGGCCGGCAGAGGCGATCTGCCAGGCGGCCTCGGAGCCGGCTAGTCCCCCGCCGATCACATGTAAAGATCTTTCTTTGGTCATGGTCTTGTTTTGAGTGGACAAACTGGTCCGCGCAAGGACATTGGCATTTGGCAGCGAATCACCGCTTGTGGGGGGTGGGTTCGGGGTCGGGGGGCTCGATTCAGGGTATGCGCGCTAAGATCTTGATTGTATTGGCCATCGGCGCGCTGTTGGCGGGCTGCACCTACGAGCGCGAGGGGCCCGTCCTCGGCCACTACACCGAATTCAAGACCCAGGCGCCCGACGGGAACATTGTCTACGTCTGCCATGCCTATGGGTGCAAGCAGCAGACGCGTTTCCGGTTCACCGAGCAGGACATCGCCGCGCTGCGCGATCTCATGAAGAAGATGCGCAACACGAACGACGCCAGGGGTGAGCGTCGTAGCGTCGCCTACGCGATCGCCTGGATGGAGACGCGCGTCGGCAAGGTCATCGGCACCGACAAGGATCGCCCGGGCATGGATTTTGCTGCCTCGGGAGACCCGACGCAGCAGGACTGTGTGGACGAGGCCACGAATACGACGAGCTATCTGAAGGTGCTCGATCACAACGGACTGCTGAAGGAGCATTCGGTTGCGCGGCCGTTCTCAAAGGAGAACCTGCTGCGCGGCGTCGCCGGCTGGACGCACTGGACGGCGGTGCTGGTCGAGAAGAGCAATGGTCAGCGCTGGGCAGTCGATAGCTGGATCTACGCGAACGGCGAGAACCCGGCGATCGTCGAAGCTGAGAAGTGGTACATCGACTCGCTCAGCAATCTTCCCATTGCGATGCGGTGAGGCGCACCGTTTCTCGTGGCAGGCGCGCGGACGTGATGGCCGTCTACTTGCCCGTTGTCTGCTGATCGCTGGCCGCGTTCACGCTCAGCGCGGGCAGGATAACGTCGTGCACGATATGACGGGCGGTGGAGGCCGAGATGTGCCCGCCGTCAAAATAGATTGATTGGCCGTGCGGGTAAGCGTGGCACTTCAGCGAACCCCCACATACGGCTTCAAGCAGCGGAATATAGGTTGCGCCCTGCCGCGTTGCGATCGCCTTCAGGTTTTCGTCGATGACCCTTGCGCGTTCCGGATCGATGGCGAACACGTAGTCTGCTGCCGGGTTTCCGCGCCGGACTTCTTTGGCGAGCGCATGGGGCAGGTCGCCATTCGGATGCGGAGGCCATCCGCCGAGAACGACGACGTCGTGGCCAAACCGGTGCAGTGTCGAGACCGTCCGCTCGAGCGCACGCCAGGACGCCTCGGGCCAATCGGAGGCGCCGCGTTTATGGAAATAGGACGCGGCAATCAGGATTGTTGATGGCGGGCTCTCGGCGAGGGCTCTGATCATCTTGCTATTGTGCTCTGCGCATCCTGGGCGCCGCACCAAGGCCAGGTCCAGCAGCGGCGGACAGCCCGACGCCGTGATCTGCCGCACGTGGAGATGGTGCTCCTGCGCGATTTCCGAGAGCGCATAGCTCAACTCGGCTCCGTGGCTGTCACCAAGGACGACGATCCTGCGGTCGGAGGCGCTACCGAAGACGCACGTCTCGGCGAATGTGCGCCGGCCCTGTTCGGAGGGCTCGAAATGGCAGCGTTCGCGCAGGGGGCTGCGATCGCGCGCATCGTCTACGACCGCGAGGACGGCCCTCGGCTGCAGCCAGGGAAAGCCGCCGCCGATATCCAGCGATATGCCGACGAGTGCCAGGATGGCGACCAGCACACCGCTGTAGCGCACGCGAAGCCCGCGGGTCGTCCACAACGAGGTGCCGCGGCGCAAGGGCTGCTCGACGAACTTCCAGCTTGCGCTGGCAATGGCGAATGTCGCGCAGACGACGAGCACGGTCTTGGTGAGGCTCAAGGGTACCGCGGACCATTGCCCGGCCAGTACGATGAGCGGCCAGTGCCAGAGATAGAGGCTGTAGGAGATCAGGCCGATGAATACGAGCGGCGGCAGTGCGAGCAGTCGCAGTGCGAGCGGGCGCGGCTCGACGCCGACATCGGCCGCGGAGGCTGACGAGGGCTGCCCGGACCAGATGACGAAGGCCGCGCCGAGGCTCGGCAATGCGGCTGCGATGCCAGGAAATGGCGTGCTCGCGTCGAATGTGAGCACTGCCGCGCCGATGCCGAGGAGGCCGAGGCCAGCGGCGACGTCGCGCTGTCGTAGGGATGCCGGGGCGAAGCTCGGGGCGAGCGCGAGCAGGCTGCCGAGCAGCAGTTCCCAGGCTCGCATGGGAAGAAGGTAGAACCCGGCCTCGGGAACGGTTCGAGCTGCCGAGACTCCCGCAGCGAACGAGATGAGCGCGAGGAGCGCGAGCGTGCGCCACACGTTTGCGCTGCCCATACGCCAAACGAGGATCATGAGCGCTGGGAAGAGAAGATAGAACTGCTCCTCGACCGCGAGGCTCCATGTGTGAAGCAGCGGCATGGTTTCCGCTGCCGGCGCGAAATAGCCGCTCTCCGTCCAGAAATAGAAGTTGCTGATGGACAGGACGGCGGCGACGAGAGACTCGCCGAAGGCGTCGAGATCGCGCGGAAGAAGGACGAAAAGCGCCAGGATCGTCGATCCGATCAGCATGGCAAAGAGCGCGGGAAGCAGCCTCCGCATGCGCCGGTCATAGAAGTCCAGAAGCGAAAAGCGGTTGTCGCGGAGCTCGAGCGCGATCTGTCGTGTGATCAGGTAGCCGGACAGCACGAAGAAGACATCGACGCCAACGAAGCCGCCGGGTGTGTAGGGAAAGCCGAGGTGAAAGAGAATGACTGGCAGGACCGCAATGGCGCGCAATCCGTCCAGGTCCGGACGATACTCGAGTACGCTCTTCACGAAGTCCCCCGAAGCGCGATTCCCCGTCGCGCTGGTAACCAAGGCCGATGTCAGGTGAGGCGCCGCATTTTCATGACGGCGCCATGGCCCAAATAAGGCACACGCGATGCCCCACTCTACAGCTTGTTCTTGTAGATGCGGCCATCTTTCATGATGACCAGGAAGTTTTTATCGGGCTCGGCGACCAGCGCGATATTCTCCAGCGGGTTGCCGTCCACGAGCAGAATGTCGGCAAAAGCGCCCTCTTCGACGACGCCGAGCTTGCCGGGGTAGGGATTGCGGAGGCCGGACAAGGCGAGCAGCTCGGCGTTCACCGAGGTTGCCATGATGAGGGCTTCGGCCGGCGTGTACCAGCGGGTGAGGTCGACGAGCATCTGGCCCTGTTTTGTCGCGAGCGCCTTGGAGAAGAGGACGTCGGTGCCGAAAGCCGTCTTGATCTTGTATTTCTTCGCGAGCGTGTAGACCCGATCCGTGCCGGCGACCACGAGCTTCATCCGCGCCTGATTGGCCGGTCCGAGCGCGGCGGCGCCTGACAGGTCGACGAAGGGCTGCGTGCTGAGCCAGATGCCCTTCTCGGCCATCAGGCGAGCGGTCTCGTCATCCATCAGATGCCCGTGCTCGATGCATCGGACACCCGCGGCAATCGAGCGTTTGATCGCGGCGGTGGTGTAGGCGTGCGTGCAGACGTAGGTGCCCCAGTTTTCCGCCGCCTCGACGGCAGCGTGAATTTCGTCCTGGTTGAAGGTAGTGACATCGAGCGGACTGAACGGCGATGCGACGCCGCCGCCGGCTGTAAGCTTGATCTGGGAGGCGCCCTGCATGAGCTGCTCGCGGGCGCGAATCCGAACTTCGTCCGGGCTGTCGGCGATCATGCCCCCGCCGAGCTGTTCGACACGCGTGGTCGCGCTGCCCATGCGACGCGGAAGATCGGAGAGTTGACGGAAGTCGCCGTGACCGCTGGTCACGGTGATCATTGCGCCCGATGGATAGATGCGCGGGCCGGACACGATGCCTTCGTCGATCGCGCGCTTTAGGTCGAAGGAAGGGCCGCCCATGTCGCGGATCGTGGTGAAGCCCCGCATGAGGGTGGCTGTCGCTTCGGCGCCTGCCTGCATGTTGATGTAGCCGGCGCCGCTGGAAAGCAGCATTGGAGGCGTCAGACGCACCAGCATGGCGTGCCAATGCGCGTCGATGAGCCCCGGCATCAGCACGCGACCGCCTCCCTGCACGACCGTCGCGCCCGTTTCCGCTGCAAGGGGCGTCTGGGAGATCCGATCGATCTTATTGCCGCGCACCAGCACGTGGGATGGCGCCGAGAGAGCCGCCGACTTGCCGTCGAAGATGCGGACGTTCTCGAAGATCGTGACGTTCGGCGCCGGTTGCTGCTGCGCGAAGCTGGTCGCGGGCAGGAGGAAGAGCGCAAGGCTAATAAAGTTGCGAACAGTGGCTGGCGCCATTGGGGAGCCTCCGATGCAGGTCCCCCCTGTCGTGGTCTCTCAGTCAGTAAGTCGGCTCGGCAGGAGTCCGCCAATCGGGGTAAGTCTGTACTTGCTCTCGGGGTTAGACCCGAAAATGCGCCTGGGGGTGTCCCCTAATATTCAAAACATTGAATATTTGGCCGCCCCTCCGTTATGATCGCGCACAGGGAGGAACAGGCGCCTGCACACGAGCAGGGCGCCCGGCGAGGGGAGAGGACCATGCCCGTATTCCGCACGATCGACACGGGGCTGCGAGACGGCCGCGCCCAAATCGCGTTCGACGAGGCGCTCATCGAGCTGCACAAGGCGGGAAAGATCCCGGATACGGTGCGCTTCCTGCGCTTTCCACCAACGGCGCTGATCGGGCGCCATCAGGCCATGAGCCACGAGGTGAAGGTCGCGCACTGTCGCGCCAACGGGATCGGTCTCGTACGGCGCATCACCGGCGGCGGCGCCATCTACTTCGACGAAGGCCAAATCGGCTGGGAGCTGGCACTGTCGCGCAAGCGCCTGCCGATGCCGTCGCTCGGTGATTACACACGCGCGATCTGCGAGGCCGTGGCGTACGGTCTTTCGCAGGCCTTCGATATCGCGGCGCGCTTCCGCCCCCGCAATGACATCGAGGTCGGTGGCCAGAAACTCTGCGGTACGGGGGGCTTCTTCGACGGCGACACGCTCTTCTATCAGGGGACCGTTCTGATCGACGTCGATCCGGCGCGCATGATGGCGTGCCTCAATGTGCCTGCGGCCAAGCTTCAGAAGCGCGATCTCGACAAGGCCGAGCAGCGCGTGACGACGTTGAAGGCGCTTCTCGGTGGGAAGGCCCCTCCAATTGCCGATGTGCAGGAGGCGGTGCTGCTCGGATTGCGCG
The DNA here is from genome assembly GCA_035565975.1 of Hyphomicrobiaceae bacterium. GTDB lineage: Bacteria > Pseudomonadota > Alphaproteobacteria > Rhizobiales > Hyphomicrobiaceae. Next base: position 30,813 of record DATMRT010000031.1, on the reverse strand, counting down.
AGAAGCTCGGGCTGGAGCTCGAAGCGGGCGCGCCGAGCGAAGCCGAGGAGGCGCTGGCGAAGAAGATCCACGATGAGACAATCGGCACGGACGACTTCGTGTTCGAGATCGACGATCCGCGCGGCGCGGAAGTAAGCGAGGCCTCGCTCACGGGCGCGGGTGGGACAGTCTCGGCCTATGTGCGGCTCGAAGGAGCGGGCGGCGCGCGGCGCGTGCGCGAGGTGCTGCTGACCGGCGATTTCTTCGTGACGCCGCCGCGCATGGTGCTCGATCTCGAAGCTGCCCTGCGCGGGGTTCCGGTTGCGGACGTGGGCGCGGCGGTCGATCGTTATTTCGCGGCCTCGCGGCCAGATCTGCTGACGATCGCGCCCGCGGATTTCCGGAAGGTGATCGAGGAGGCCGTGGCGGCAGGCGGCGCCGGCTGACCGCTCAGCGGCGCGTGGTCGTCCCGCTTTCGGCCGTGCGGCGGCGGCGATCGCTCACGCGCGGCGCGCGCGTGCGCCGGAAGGCTTCGACCTGCTCGGGCGAAAGCCGGTAGTGGCCGGTAATCTGGTCAACAAAGAGCGCATCCTCGAGCTGTGGCCCCCAGCCGCGATTGTGGACGATAAGCGGACGCCCCGAGGGGGCGATGCGATCGCTCACGATGGCAATGTGGAACTGCGAGATGCGCCCTTCCGGCCTGTGATAGGTGACGATGTCGCCTGGCCGGTAATCCTCGGCGAATTCGGAGATAGCGAGGCTGGTGCCGTACCGCGTGAGGAAGCGGCGCACGATTTCGACCCGCCGGTGATCGATACTGGGATCGCCGCGGCCGAGACGCGAGGTATAGATCAGCTCCTGCAGGTCGATGCCGAGCGCGCGATAAGCGCGGATCACGACGTCCGTGCAGACGCCATAGAGGGGCTGCGTGTCGCCGCCGGGATAAGAGAGGCTCACATAGCGTGCATTGTAGACCACGAATTCGTCGGTCTGGGCGCGTGCCGCGGCGGCGAGAGCCTGGCCGAAGTTCTGCGGCGAAGCGATGCTCGGGGTGCCCGGAACCTCATCGGGCACACATTGCGCCGGAGGTCGCGCGGCGACCGCCATCGCAACGGTCGTGCGCGTTCTCGTGTCGGGCTGGAGCGGCATTGCCTCGATGGAAAGATCACCATGCCATGGCTCGGGCAGTGGTTCGGTCGATGCGATGATCGTGCGCGTTCTGGTGTCGGGCTGGAGGGGCATGGCTTCGACGGAGAGATCGCCGTGCCACGGCGCAGGTGGCGGCTCGGCAGCCGCGAACACCGTGCGGGTTCTCGTATCGGGCTGGAGAGGCATGGCCTCGCGCGTCAGGTCGCCGCGCCATGGCTCGGGAGGGGGCTCCGCAGCGGCGAGGATCGTGCGGGTCCTCGTATCGGGCTGCAGTGGCATCGCCTCCCGGGTGATGTCGCCGCGCCAGACAGCAGGCCGCGCAAGAGTGCGCGACGGATCAATCTCCAAGCTCTGCAGGAGCGCCATGACGGCGAGCGGCAGCACGAGGATGGCGAGCGCCGGCCAGTCGATATAGCGGAACGCCGGTGCCGGCATCCGAGCGCGCGTCGATGGCTCGCTCTCGCGCGAGGGCGGCTCGGCCGCTGCAGGACGGGCGCGCGCGGGGATCTTCGATGGCGCTTGCCGCCGGTTCTTCCGCCGGCCATCCGCCTTGCGGCGTCCGTTGTTCTTCTTCACGCTCGAGCCCCCCGGCCGACGATTTCAGGCGCCGCGCCGCCTATCGCTTGTGCCCATTTGAGGATTATCCATAGGGGTGAGGCTGATACAAGGCGGGCGCTGGGAAAAAACTGCCGTAACCGCGCGCGGCCATTCTGCTTGACGCCCCGGCCGATCGCGGCAAACGTCCGCCACGTTCTGTCATGCCACCAACGGACTGCCCCTGCTTCATGGCCGGCCCGATTCTCAATCTCCTGCGCCTCTCGCGCGCCGGGCTGGTCCTTGCCCAGCATGGCGTGCGCTTCGTGCCGAAGGGTGTGCCCGTGCCCTGGCCGCTCAGGCTCGCGCGCGCGGCAACGTGGCCGGTACGTGTGCTGGCATGGCCCTTCCGGCGCGATGAGAGCATGGAGACGCGCGTTAGCGCGGCGCTGACGCGGCTCGGGCCGAGCTACGTCAAGCTCGGGCAGTTCCTGGCGACACGCGCCGATGTGATCGGACCGGACCTCGCCCGCGATCTTTCAAGCCTCCAGGATCGCATGGCGCCCTTCTCGCAGGCCGAGGCACGCGCTGCTATCGAGGCCGCGCTCGGCGGGCGTGTCGAGGATCACTTCGCCGAGTTCGGACCACCCGTTGCCGCGGCATCGATCGCGCAGGTGCACAAGGCGGTCGTCATCGAGAACGGCGAGCGACGCGAGGTCGCGGTCAAGGTGCTGCGGCCGGACGTCGAGCGCCGTTTCAAGCGCGACCTCGACAGCTACTTCTTCGCCGCGCGCATGATCGAGCGCTTTCATCCGCCGACGCGGCGCCTGAAGCCCGTCGCCGTCGTCGAAACGCTCGCCCGCACGACCGAGATCGAGATGGATCTGCGCCTCGAGGCGGCCGCGATCTCGGAGATGGCCGAGAACATCAAGAACGATGCGGGATTTCGCGTGCCCGGCGTCGACTGGAAGCGCACGGCGAAGCGCGTGCTCACGCTCGAATGGGTCGACGGCATTCCGATTGCCGACACGGCGCGGCTCGACGCTGCGGGGCACGATCGTCGCGCACTCGGGTTGACCGTGCTGCAGTCCTTCCTGCGCCACGCCATGCGCGACGGCTTTTTCCATGCCGACATGCATCAGGGCAACCTGATGGTCGATGCGGCGGGGAATGTCGTCGCGGTGGACTTCGGCATCATGGGGCGGCTCGGTGCGAAGGAGCGTCGCTTCCTCGCGGAGATCCTGCACGGCATCATCACGCGCGACTATCGCCGTGCCGCCGAGGTGCATTTCTGGGCGGGTTACGTGCCGCCGCATCATCCCGTCGAGGTCTTCGCGCAGGCATTGCGCGCGATCGGTGAGCCGATCCAGGGGCGGCCCGCAGGCGAGATCTCCATGGCCGATCTTCTCGGCCAGCTCTTCGCCTACACCGAAGTCTTCGACATGCAGACACGGCCCGAGCTGATCAACCTGCAGAAGACGATGGTGGTCGTGGAGGGCGTTGCGCGCGGGCTGGATCCGAACCTCGATATCTGGACGGCGGCCGAGCCCATTGCGCGCGAGTGGGTCGAGAGCAATCTCGGGGCCGCGGGAGCGCTCAAGGATGCGCGCGAGGGGGCGTCGGAGCTCGGGCGCCTGCTGGGCGATGTGCCGGCCCTGCTCGGGCAAGCGGAGCGGACATTGCTTGCCTTGGCCGAGGCGGCGCGCAGCGGCGTGCGGCTCGACGATGAATCGGTGGTGCGGTTGGCGGAAGCGGATGCGCGCAGCGCGCGATGGAGCCGTCTCGCGCTCTGGGTCGGCGCGTTGGCGCTCGTCGCGATCGCGCTCTCGATGTGGTAGCAAGGGCAGCACGCAAAGTCCGAAAATCGAGCAGCGGCATGTCCGCACTCCGGCTGGACAGCCTGGATTGATGGACGCATTCTCAAGGCTCCTGACCTCCACCAGCCCCGGACGCGCCGACGATGCCGATGATTCTTGCCGCCAATGCCAATGCCCAGGGCAGTCATGTCGGGGAGTGGCGCCATCCCGACGCGTGGGATAAGCCGGCTGCAAATATTGCCAATGCCGTGCGGCTCGCGCAGATCGCCGAGGCCGGCAAGATGGATCTGCTCTTTCTCGCCGACGGCAACGGTGTCCGGCAGATGGACAGGCCGGATCTCTTCGCCGCCACGTCGCCGTCCGACCGGCCGGGCGTCTTCGAGCCCGTAACGCTGCTGTCGGCGCTCGCAATGGTGACGCGCAACATCGGGCTCGTCGCGACCGCTACCACGACCTACGACGAGCCTTTTCACGTCGCCCGGCGTTTCGCGTCGCTCGATCATATCAGTCGCGGCCGTGCGGGCTGGAACCTCGTGACCACATCGAATGCGGGGGACGCACTGAACTTCAACCACGCCGAACATGTCGCGCGCGATACGCGCTACGAGCGTGCCAACGAGTTCGCCGACGTTGTGAAGGGCCTCTGGGATTCCTGGGCGGACGATGCTTTTCCGCAGGATAGGGCGACAGGACAGTTCCTCGATCCGGCCAAGGTGCAAGTGCTGGGTTATGAGGGCAAGCACTTCAAAGTCGCCGGACCGCTCAATGCGCCACGCCCGCCGCAGGGACATCCGGTGGTGTTCTCCGCCGGTCAGTCGGAGGCCGGACGCGAGCTTTCGGCCCGCCATGCCGACTGCATCTTCGCGATCGAGGCGACACTGCCGGCCGCGCAAAAGCTTTATGCCGATTTCAAGGGGCGTCTTGCACGATATGGACGCGACCTCGACGATCTCAAAATTCTCTCCGGCGTTACGATCTTCGTCGGCGAGACGCAGCAACAGGCGGACGATCTTGCTGGAGAGCTCGATGACCTCGTGCCACCCGCCGTGGGCGTCGACTACCTCTCCAAGATGACAGGGGTCAATATGAAGGGCTATCCGCTCGATGGCCCGATGCCGGAAATCAGCGAGGAGCATCTCGGGCCGACGGGCATCGCGCGCGCCATTCTCCAGGTCGCCAAGGAGCAGCGGCTCACTGTGCGTCAGACCTACCGGCGGATCCTGCCGCAAATGGCCGGCAACATGTTCAAGGGCGATCCCATCCAAGTCGCCGACATCATGGAGGCTTGGTATCGCGGCAAAGGCTGTGACGGCTTCATGATCGCCGCGCCGGTCGTGCCGACGGGCATGGAGCGATTCACCCGCCTCGTGATCCCTGAATTGCAGCGTCGCGGTCTTTTCCGCCGGGAGTACGAAGGTCGCACGCTGCGCGAGAATCTCGGTCTGAAGCGGCCCGCGCGCCGGGTCGTGCGGTAGTTGCGCGTAAGGCTGCTCAGCCTCTGGCGCTGACGGGTGGGGGAGGAGCGCTGTCGTGGCCGGGAGCAGCGACTTGCAGAGCACTGCGCGCCGCCTCGTGGCGATCGTTTGCACCGCGCAGGTCCTGGTGCAGATCGGCGCATTTTTCTGGCCGGCGCTGCTGCCACGCATGATCCCTTTGTGGGACCTCACCAACACGCAGGCCGGTTGGATTACGGCGAGCTTCTATGCCGCCTACATGCTCGCTGTCCCTATCCTCGTGACGCTGACCGATCGCGTGGACGCGAAGTTCGTCTATCTCTTCGGCGTTGGCGCGACGGTTGCCGGTCACGGCTGCTTCGCCCTTTTCGCTGAGGGCTACTGGTCGGCGATGGGCTTTCGCGCGCTGACCGGGCTCGGTTGGGCCGGAACATACATGACCGGCCTCAAGCTGCTCGCCGATCAAGTCGATGCCAAGATGATGTCACGCGCCGTGACGGGACACGCGGCGAGCATCGGCGTTTCCGGGGCGCTCTCGTTCGCGACGGGCGATCTGCTCGCCAACCTCGGCGGCTGGCAACTCGCGTTCTTCACCGCGTCCCTGACTGCCGCGATCGCGTTGTGCATGGTGGCGCTGGCGGTGCCGCGGCGCGCCGCGCCCGCAGCGAAGCCGAGCGACGGCGGCGGGCTCTTCAACTTCCTTCCCGTATTCCGCAACCGTTCGGCTATGGCCTATGCGGTCGGCTATTGCGTGCACACGCTCGAGATGAGCGCGTTGCGCGGATGGGGCGTGGCCTTTCTCGGCTACGTGGCAGCGAGCACCGACGCGGGCACATCCCTGCTCTCGCCGGCTGCGGTGATGACATTGCTCGGGCTGATCGGGGTCAGCGCGAGTGTCTCGGGCAACGAGATCTCCATCCGCCTTGGCCGGCGCCGGCTGGTTCAGCTCGCGATGGTAGGCTCCATCGTGACCGCGCTTGCCGTCGCTTTCATTGGGGTTTGGTCGTATTGGCTCGCGGTGGCCCTGCTGATGGCCTACGGTTTCGTCGTGTGGCTCGACTCATCGTCATTGACGGCGGGTACGGCCGGAACGGCCGAGCCGGCGCGACGCGGCGCGACGCTCGCCGTGCACTCTTCGCTCGGCTATGCGGGCGGTTTTGTCGGTCCGATCGTCGTCGGCTGGAGCCTCGATTGGGCGGGCGGCATGTCGCCGCTCGGTTGGATTGCAGGCTTCGGCAGCGTCGCCGTGCTCATGCTCGGCGCACTTCTCGCCTTCTGGCTCATGCGGCCGCGAGAACTCGCCGGCGACAAGGGGGCTCGCTAAATGCGTCGTCCGGCGTTCTGCCAATATGGCTCCCGCAGGCGGCGCTTGAAGATCTTGCCCGAGTCCTCGCGCGGCAGATCATGCGCGATCTCGATGCGGCGCGGCACCTTGTAGCTCGCGAGGTGCGACTTCAAATGCGTGCTCACCGCCTCGATGGCGAGCGCGTGGCCCGGCATGGGCTCGACGAGCGCGATGAGGCTTTCGCCGTATTCCTCGTCGGGGATGCCGAAGACGGCGCAGTCCTTCACGCCCGGCAGCGCGAGCGCGACAGCCTCGATCTCCGCCGGATAGATGTTGACGCCGCCTGAGATGACCATGTCGCGCTTACGGTCGCAGAGGAAGAGATAGCCGTCGGCGTCGAGATAGCCCATGTCGCCGACCGTGATCATGCCGCCGCGCTCGATCTCGGCGCGCTTCTCGGGAAGATTGTGGTAGGTGAACTCGGGGTAGTAGTCGATCGACGAAAAGACTTCGCCGACCTCGCCCTGCGGCATCTCGCGCCCCTGCTCGTCCTGAATGGAGATCGTCGCGCCCTTCGCGACGCGGCCGACGGTGCCCGGCTTCTTCAGCCATTCCTCACTCGAGACGAGCGTCACGGCGCCGCTCTCGGTCGCACCGTAGAACTCCGATATGACAGGGCCCCACCAGTCGATCATCGCGCGCTTGACGTGCACCGGGCACGGCGCGGCGGCGTGCATGACGAAGCGCAGCGATGACACATCATAGCGGTGGCGCACGTCCTCCGGCAGTTTCATGAGGCGCACAAACATGGTCGGCACCATGAAGAGCGTGTCGATGCGCTCGCGCTCGATCGTCGCGAGCATCGCTTCGGGGTCGAAGCGCGGCATGAGGATGAGCGCTTCGGCAATGCGCGCTGCGCGCAGCACGAAGGCATTGGGCGCCGAGTGGTAAAGCGGTCCCGCCATGATCGTGCGGATGCCGGGTGATACGCCGTAGACCACGCGGCGCGCCTCGTTGAGGGCTTCCTGCTGCGCAGGCGTCGGCGGCGCGCGACGCACACCCTTGGGATGGCCGGTCGTGCCAGACGTGTAGATCATGCTGAGCGTCTGCGGGCGTGGTGCGCCGCTCCACGGCGTATGTGCCGCGATGAACTCATCCCAGTCTTGCGCATTGGCCGGTACGGTGCAGCGCTCGGGCGCGATGCCGAAGGCCTCGGCGACGACGTCGGGCGTTCGCGCGGCAACGATGGTGAGGCCCGGCGGTGCCGCGCGCCGGACGGTATCCAGGAGATCGGCGTGCGTGACGAGCACCTTGGCGGCGCAGTCGCGCAGGATGTAGGCGATCTCCTCGGGGTGGAAGTGCCAGTTGATCGGCACCGCATAGGCGCCGAGGCGGATTGCGGCATACGAGGCTTCGAGAAAGGCGACATCGTTGCGCATGAGGATCGCGACGCAGTCGCCTTGGCCGACGCCGAGCGCATCGAGGCCGTTGGCGGCACGTTCGACCCGCACATCGAAGGCCGCCTGATCGATCGTGCGCCCGCCGATCGCGATGCCGCGCGTGCGCCCGTCCAATGTCCCCATGAGGACCTCCCGCCTGTTCTCGTTTTCGGCGAGTTGAGCACGCAGTCCGCCAGCAAAGCAAGCTGGCGGACGGTTCGGGCGGCGGCTAAAGTCCGCGCACAGAACCTTTCATCGAGGAGGCGCGGCGCATGTCGGAGGAATCGGTCATCGTGACCCGGAAGGAGGGCATCGCCATCATCCGGCTCAATGAGCCCAAATCGATGAATGCCATGTCGGCCGGCATCAAGGCCGGTCTCGATGCGCACTTGCCTGCGCTGCTCGAGGACGACAGCGTGCGCTGCCTTCTCATCACGGGCACGGGCGACGCCTTCTGCGCCGGCGGTGATATCCGCAACATGGGCCGCGCCAAACCTTCCGATACGCGCGAGCGCATGCGCCGCTCGTACCGCTGGTCGGGGCGGCTGCTGAAATCCGAGAAGCCGATCGTCATGGCCGTGAATGGTGCCGCGGCGGGCGCGGGCGTATCGCTCGCGCTCATGGGCGATGTCGTGATCGCCTCGACATCGGCCTACTTCACGACAGGCTTCGCGCGTATCGGCGTTGTGCCCGATCTCGGCCTGCTCGCGACGCTGCCGCGCGCGGTCGGCACACTGCGCGCCAAGGATCTCCTGATGACGAGCCGCAAGGTGACGGCGGAGGAAGCGCTGCAGATCGGCCTCTGCTCGCGCGTCGTGGCACCGGAAGAGCTCATGGAAAAGGCCATGGAGGTCGCCGAGCAGTTCGCGAACGGCCCGACGATCACCTACGGCCTGCTGAAGAAGCTCGTGAATCGCGCGTACGATGCGTCCTTCGACGAGTTCCTCGATGCCGAGGCCTTCGCACAGGGCACAGTCATGGCGACGGACGACTTCATCGAAGGCATCACGGCCTTCCGCGAAAAACGCCGCCCGAAGTTCAAGGGGAGTTGATGCGCCCGAGCCGGTTTCTTCGAGCAGCCGGCTATCTGATCGTGCTCGTGATCACGCGATCGCCGTTCGGTAGGTCCGAACGCGAGCCGGGAATTCTCGGCGATGGCGCTTCGTACCTGCAGAACTTCGCATAGATATGGTTCAGCGCCCTCTCGATCGCGCGGTATCCACCGGTGTCGATCGAGGCGACCGTGGTGAAATGATCGCAAAGTTTCTCCGATTGCCGGAGCTGGCAATGAACCGGCTTCTCGCCCATCAGCCCGACTTGAAAACTGCCGTCCGGCTTGAGGACCGTCGGGCGCGTCGCGGACATATTATTCAGGTAGAATTCGGTCGCCGCTCCGGATGACGTATTCTCCACGCGGACAATGCAATTGCGCTTGTCGATGACCGACCAGACCTCGCTCCCTTCTCTTGCGCTACCGGAGTGGACGGGCGGCACGAGCGTCCCGTCGGCGGATTCCTTGAGCTGGTCGAGGGGTATCAAGGCGCCATGGTGGACAAAGACCCACGCCTCCAGCAGAGATTGGGCCGCAGTCGGTGTGGGCGTCAGCAGTAGGCCCGTGCAAGCGGCGCACATGCCCGCGGACAGAGATCGACCTCCGAGGATGGATCGCAATGGCATCGGCAGCCTCCGCCGCTTTCAGCAAATTTACCATTCTCACCGATATGCGGAATGAATTTTGCGATAATAATAGGAATTCTGTCCTCATGATTCCTAGCGGAAAGTTAATCCGCATGGGAATCAAATTAAAAACGGACGCATTCCTGGCATTTTAAGGCGGCTCAGCGCCGATGTCCTTCTGTCGATATTTTATCGGGCCTAAGAGGCCCCGATCAGTATGCCTGCCGCGAGCACCAGCCCGCCGCCGAGCACGACCTGGAATGTCGCGCGGCCGAACGGCGTCTCCATGTAACGATGCTGGATCCACACGATGGCCCAGAGCTCGATGAAGACGACGATGAGTGCGATGGCGGTGGCGACGCGAAAACTCGGGATGAGATAAGGGAGCGCGTGGCCGAGGCCGCCGATGGTCGTCATGACACCGGAGGCGAGGCCGCGCTTCCAGGGTGAGCCCCGGCCCGAGAGCTTGCCGTCGTCGTGGGCGGCTTCCGTGAAACCCATGGAAATGCCGGCGCCGACCGACGCCGAGAGGCCGACCAGAAAGGTCGTCCACGGGTTCTGGGTGGCGAAGGCCGTCGCGAAGATCGGCGCGAGCGTCGAAACGGAGCCGTCCATGAGGCCGGCTAAGCCTGGCTGTACCCAGGTGAGCAGGAATTGGCGGCGGGCGGCGAAATCCTCCTCCTCGCGCGCGCCGTCCCCAAGATGCTGCGCTTCGAGCTTGTCGGCTTTGGCTTCGTGACTGGCCTCCGCGGCAGCGAGATCGCCGAGCAGCTTGCGCGTGTCGGCATCGGTCGAGCGGCCGGCGGCGGCGACGTAGAAGTCGTGCGCCTGCCGCTCCATGTCGGCGGCTTCGTTGCGGATCGTTTCGAGGTCGAGATTGCTGACGAGCCAGACGGGTCGGCGCGTGTAGTAGCCGGCGACGTGCTCGCGCCGGATGGGAACGATGAAATTCCCGAAGCGGCGCTGGTACGTCTCGATCAGGCGGCGGCGGTGCTGGTTCTCCTCCGCGGCCATGCCTTCGAAGATGGCGGCTGTCGCCGGGTACTGGTCGCGAAGCTTCTCCGCATAGGCGGAGTAGATCTGGCCGTCTTCCTCCTCCGAGGATATGGCCAGCGCCAGGATCTCCTGTTCGGTGAGATCGTCGAAGCGACGCTTGCCGGTCGCGGAGATGAGAGAGAGGCGGGTTAGCACGGGCAAGATCCAGATTAGAATGGCTCTAATGTGGATCTTGCCTATCGTGGCGGTGCGTGCCCGTCAAGCGGGGGGAGCCCGGCTGTCTTGAGTGTGTGTGGCGCGGCCGCTGCTACGCTCTCGAGGCTCTCGAGGCTCGCGGTGCGCGCGGCCGAAACGCGTAGGCCAGCCGGAAGAGGAGGAGGGCGGCAACAAGGGTCGCGTAGATGAGCGGCTCGAGCGGCCAGACCTTGACCAGCATGATGAAGTGCAGTGCCGCCGCCGCCGCTGCCAGATACGCGAGGCGGTGCAGCTTGCGCCAGCGCGCGCCGAGCCGGCGAATCATCGGGGTGTTTGACGTTGCCGCCAGCGGCACCAGCACCACGAAGGCGAGCATGCCGACGGTGATGTACGGCCGCTTCGCGATGTCGGCGATGATCGAGGGCACGTCGAGGCCTTTGTCGATCAGCATGTAGACCGTGAGATGCAGCGCCGCGTAGTAGAACGCGAGCAGGCCCAGGGCGCGACGGAAGCGAATGAGGCTCGGGCCACCGAGCTGTCGGAGTGGCGTGATCGCGAGACTCGCAATCAGGAAGCGCAGCGCCCAGAGCCCGAGCGCGCGCTCGAGCACATTCTGCGGGTCGGCCCCGAGCTGATCGGTCAGGCCCCAATAGAAATAGAGCACGGCCGGCGCCATGCCGAGGATGTAGAGAGCCCGGCGCGCTGGATCGACGCCGAGGAGGAGGCGCGAAAGCGGGCTCCGTTGACGCAGAGGTGCAAGCATTTTCAGTAGTTCGCCTTGAGGTCCATGCCGGTGTAGAGGCTCGCAACCTGCTCGGCGTAACCATTGAAGAGCAGTGTCGGACGGCGCTTGACGAACAAGCCGCTGCCCTCGCCGATGCGGCGCTCGGTCGCCTGGCTCCAGCGCGGATGGTCGACGGCCGGATTGACGTTCGAATAGAAGCCGTATTCGCGCGGGTTCTCGCGGCTCCAGGACGTGACCGGCTGCTTGTCCGTCAGCGAAATGCGGACGACCGACTTGATGCTCTTGAAGCCGTACTTCCAGGGCACGACGAGGCGCACCGGCGCGCCGTTCTGATTGGGCAGCTTCTCGCCGTAAAGGCCGACCGCGAGGATCGTGAGCGGATGCATGGCCTCGTCGAGGCGCAGACCCTCCACGTAGGGCCATGGCAGCGGCTGAAAGAAGCCCTTCTGGCCCGGCATCTCCGAGGGACGCACGATCGTCTCGAAGGCGACGTACTTGGCGCTGCCTTGCGGCGCAACGCGTGAGAGCACGCTGGCGAGCGGGACGCCAACCCAGGGTATGACCATCGACCAGCCCTCGACGCAGCGCATGCGATAGATACGCTCCTCGAGCGCGATGTCCTTGATCAGGTCGTCGAGGTCATAGTCGGCGGGCTTGTCGACAAGGCCGTCGACCTTGATCTTCCAGGGCTTGGTCGTCAGCGTGTGCGCATTGGCGGCGGGGTCGTCCTTGTCGGTGCCGAACTCGTAGAAGTTGTTGTAGGAGGTCACGTCCTTGAGGGGCGTCACTGGCTCGTCGGTCGAGAACGGGCTCTTGGTGGCGGCGAGGGGCGCGGCAAGGGCATCCCACGGAAGTGCGGCTGTCGCGCCGAGGGCTGCCGCGCCAAACATGAACTCGCGCCGTCTGAGATAGACGGACCGATCGGTGATCTCCGATGGGCGGATGTCACTTGCAGAGCGGATCAGCATGGGCAGGTCCCTTTGAGGTCGACGAGCTAGCGCTACAAGGCTATTCGGGGGTCGGGAAGTAAGGGTTACGGTGGTAACGCGCAGTTGATAGGGGGCTTGTCTGCTGGAAGGCTCCATGCCTTGGATTGCTGCGTCTTCGGAGATTGACGCCCAGGGAACACAGTTCTTGAATCCGGTGACGCACTTGGCGTGAGCAGTGGGAGACGCAGGCGATGGCGGATCAGGAGGCGACGTATGAAGGCGGTTGTGCGTGCCGCGAGGTGCGCTACCGCATGGTCAGCCGGCCGCTGTTCGTGCACTGCTGCCACTGCCGCTGGTGTCAGCGCGAGACGGGCGCCTCCTTCGCGCTCAATGCGATGATCGAAGCAGACCGCGTCGAGTTGTTGACTGGGACGCCCGAGGTCGTGCTCACACCCTCGAACAGCGGCAAGGGACAGAAGATCGTGCGCTGCCCGACGTGCCGCGTGGCGCTGTGGAGCAACTATGCGGGCTCGGGCGACACGTTCCGTTTCGTGCGCGTCGGCACGCTCGACGAACCCGATCGCCTGCCGCCTGACGTGCACATCTTCACGGCATCGAAGCAGCCCTGGGTCGTGATCCCCGAAGGCGCTCCGGCCTACGAGATTTTCTACAAGCGCGAGGAAATCTGGCCTGCGGAGAGCCTGCAGCGCCGGCAGGCGGCGCTGCAGGTGTAGTCGGCTCTCGAAGACGGCTGGTCCTGCCGCTCGGCGGAGAGCTCTCGAGCGCAGCACGCTACTTCTTCTTCATGCTATCCGACTTCATGGAGTCCGATTTCATGGAGTCCTTCATCGAATCCGATTTCATGCTGCCGCTCGACTTTTTCATGTCGCCGGACTTCATGGTTTCGGATTTCATTTCCCCGGGCTTCATCATGTCCTTCTTCATCTTGTCCTGGGCCTCGGCCGAGGCAAGTGTGCTCATGATCAGTGCGGTGGCGAGAAGTGCGATGCGAGCGGGTGTATAGGCCATGGCGTTCGTGTTCCTCCTGGATGCATGTCGGGCGGTCGTGCCGTTCCGCGCCGATGCAGGAGAATTCGCGCCGGTGAGAGCTGGCGTTACAGTCTTCACGTCGTTGTGATGCTCGACGGCAGCGCATCCATTTGGTTGTTCGCAGCTCGGCGCAGCCACTGGCCGTTATTCAGGCCGAGCCGATTGAGCGCCACGCATGATGGGATACGCGCCGGTCGCGCGCGCAGCTCCAGTAGCAGCCCTGCGCGGGTTGATCGTGCTGTCGGCTGATCGCCAGCTTTGCGAGGTGACAATAGAGGAGCGTGCCGACCCCGCCGTGCGCCACGATGGCGATATCGCCGGGCGATGATCCCGTCACGATCGCTTCGAAGGCCGTCGCTACGCGGCGCTGGGCATCTATGGCGCGCTCCCAACCGCGCACGCTTTCATGCGGATTGGCAAAAAAAGCGTCCGCAGTGCGCTGGAACTCCTCGGGCGGCAGGTAGCCCGTGGCACTGCGGTCGTTCTCGTCGAGGCCGGGATGGATCGAGATGGGCAAGCCGTGCGCGCCAGCAAGAATACCCGCGCTTTCGATCGCCTTCGTTTCGGTGCTTGCCCAGATGCTCCTGATCTCACTCATGGCCGATGACGCGGCGAACGCGCGCATCCTCGCGATACCCATGTCGCTCAGGTGCCAGCGTGCAATGGGCCGCGTGGGCTCGACCACCACCTCTGGATGCGTAATGAAGAAGATCGTGCTCAACGGCCGCCCCGAACACGCACTTTACCCGCTCTTGTCCCTCTCGCCGTCCGTGGTCTTTTCTCCCGCTGGCGCCGGCTCGGGCGTACGGTCGCGGAGCGGAAGCTGGAGGAGGGCTTTGGGCGCCGCGAGCTTGGGCTTCCCCCGCTGCGGCGGCCGTGCGAGCTGGCGCACCGCGCGTGAGGCGGCAACCTCGCCCTCGTTGGCGTAGGCTTCGTGGTTGCGCTCGATCTCCTTCAGGTCGTAACGGTAATTGACCATGAGGCCGTGCGCTTCGCGCAGCCCCTTCTCGGAGACATCGCCGAGCCAGTTGATGCGCTCGAGGCGCGCGCCATTGCCGAGGTGGAAGCGCGCCACCGGGTCGACCGGGCGCCCGTCCGCGGCCTTCGCAAACAGAAAGTAGTTGGCCGCGAGCGCGAGGAGCGAGGTCTGCAACGCCTCGGCCTCCTCTTCGTCCTCGATCCAGGCCGGGTTGCGGAGTGTCTGAAGAACTTCGCGATCGGCTTCGTTGACGAGCCCTTCCTGGTCGTCGGCCATCACGCGATCGAGCCAGCGCGCGAACGTCGGTACCGGCGAGAGCGTGACGAAGGTCTTGAGCTGCGGCTGCTCGCGCGCGAGATCCTCGACAACCTGCTTGATGAGGAAGTTGCCGAACGAGATGCCCTTGAGGCCTTCCTGGCAGTTCGAGATCGAATAGAACACCGCCGTCGTCGGTGCCGGCGTCGGATTGCCGTTCTTGCGTGCCTCACTCAGCACGGAATGGATGTTGGCGGGGATATCGCGCATGAGCGCGACCTCGACGAAGATGAGCGGCTCATCGACCAGCGAGGGATGGAAGAAGCCGAAGCAGCGCCGGTCCTCGGGGTCGAGCCTGCGGCGCAGATCGTCGAAGCCCTTGATCTCGTGCACGGCCTCGTACTGGATGAGCTTCTCGAGGATGGCGGCCGGCGTCTGCCAGTCGATGCGCTTCAGGACCAAGAAGCCGCGATTGAACCACGAGTGCAGCAGGTGCATGAGGTCGGCGTCGAGCGCCGCGAGCGACGGTTCCGACTTCGGCAGGCGCAGGAGGTCGCGACGCATGGCGACGATCTCGGCCGTGGCGCCGGGTGCGAGATTGAGCCGCCGGAAGAACTCCTGGCGCGGGCTCTCGACAGCCTGCTGGAGGGCCTTGAGCGTGGGCTCGCCGGGGGCCGCAACGTAGGCGGCCGCTGCCTGCTCGACCATGCGCTCGTCCGGCTTGATCTCCTCGACGAGGTAGCGAAAGAAGCCACGGCGCGCGTCAGGATCGAGCTTGCGATAGGCATCGAGAATGCGCCGCGCGATGGCAACGCCCGAGGCTTCGCCGCGACCCGACATCAGAGCCGCCGAAAGCTCGGTGATGTCCTCGCTCGGGCCATCACCGAGAAGGGCGCGCGGCAGATACTGGCGACCCTGCTCGGCGACCGAGCTCAGCAGCTCCTGGAGAAACGAGACGTTGACGGGCACGCGCGGGCACCTCGCAGAGTTGGGCTCGTGGTTGGTCTTGGCTCAAGTATGCCCTAAGGCGCATTGCAGTTCCATGACCCTGCATGGCGGTTTTGCTCGACGGGTGGACCGAGGCGCGCCATTCTGCCGCTCAAGCAGAAACCACCCCGCATGGAGGAGCCGCGATGTCCGAGACCTACGAAATCCTGGCTGTGAAGTATGGCGCGATGACCAATCGCACGCGCGCCGACAACTTCCTGCACCCGGACGACCACGCGGCGCCCATGCCGATCGACTATTTCGTCTTCGTCGTGCGCAACAAAAACCGCACGATCCTGATCGACACCGGCTTCGACCATAAGGAGGCGGCACCGCGCGGCCGCAAGATCGACCTCGAGCCGCGCGAGGCGCTCCAGCGCATCGGCATCGACGCGGAGAAGCTCGACACCTGCATCGTGACGCATCTCCACTACGATCACGCCGGCACGCTCGATCATTTCCCGAAGGCGCGCTTCCATCTCCAGGAGGCTGAGATGGCGTATGCCACGGGGCGCTGCATGTGCGATCAGGCCATGCGCGGGCCGTTCACCGTCGATCACGTCTGCCAGATGGTGAAGAACGTCTACTCAGGGCGCGTGCAGTTCCACAACGGCGACGGCGAGGTGGCGCCGGGCGTGACCGTCCATCACATGCCGGGGCATAGCAAGGGCATCCAGGCCATCCGCGTGATGACCGACCATGGCCCGGTGATGCTCGCCTCGGACGTCGTCCACTTCTACGAGAATATCGAGCGGCGCATGCCCTTCTTCATCAGCGTCGATGTCGAGGCGACGCTCCGGAGCTATGACCGTCTCATTCAGATGGCGGGCGGGCTCAAGAACGTCATTCCGGGCCACGATCCGCTGATTCTCAAGCGCTACCCGGCCTGGAAGGCGGAGACGGCCGGCACCGTCCATAAGCTCGATGCCGAACGGATCGGCTAAGCGCGGTCGCGGAGCTACCCCTCAGGCGGAAAAAGAAACAGGGCGAACCCCGTGGGTTCGCCCTGTTGCTACATCATGTTGTCGCCCGCGCCTCAGTGCGCGGCGGGTACGCCGGCCGCCCAGACGTAGATGCAGGCAAAGAGGAAGAGCCAGACCACGTCGACGAAGTGCCAGTACCAGGCGGCAGCCTCGAAGCCGAAGTGCTGCTTGGGCGTGAAGTCACCGCTGAGCGCCCGGAACAGGCAGACGGCGAGGAAGATCGTGCCGATGATCACATGCGCGCCGTGGAAGCCGGTCGCCATGAAGAACGTGGCACCGTAGATGTGGCCGTGGAAGTTGAACGCCGCGTGGCCGTACTCGTAGGCCTGGAGCGAGGTGAAGAGAAGGCCGAGCACGACCGTGATCGTGAGACCCCAGATGAGCCCCTTGCGGTCATTCTCGAGCAGCGCGTGATGCGCCCACGTGACGGTCGTACCCGAGAGCAGCAGCACGAGCGTGTTGACGAGCGGCAGGCCCCAGGGATCGAAGGTCGCGTGGAAATTGTCCGAGGGCTTTGGCGGCCACACGCCGCCTGTCAGCGCATTGCGGTCCACCATGCCGACGATCTGGTCGCTGTTCTGCAGGGGATGGACGGCAGCCGGGAAAAGGGCCGCGTCGAAGAAGGCCCAGAACCACGCGACGAAGAACATCACCTCCGAGGCGATGAACATGATCATGCCGTAGCGCAGATGGAGCTGCACAACCGGCGTGTGGTCGCCCGCATGAGCCTCCTTGATGACGTCTCGCCACCACATGAACATGGTGTAGAGGACGCCCATGACGCCGATGCCGAAGAGCCATGAGCCCCTCAAGCCGAACACGCCGACGCCGCCGTTCATGGTTTTCATCCAGACGATGAGACCGACGGCGAGCACGAATGCCGACATCGAGCCGACGATCGGCCAGGGACTCGGGTTCAGCAGGTGATAGTCGTGATGCTTGGCGTGGGCGTCGGCCATTCCGTTGAGCTCCCTTGTCCCCGTCTCGTCCTGTGTCGGGCGCGTGGCGCCTGATCCTCAAGTTCCTCGGCCGGGCTTCGCCGGCGTATCCTTGGCCTTGACCGCGGCCGCGGCGGCGGCCGGCTTCTTCACTTCGTAGAAGGTATACGACAGCGTGATCGTCGAGAGGCGCGAGGCGTCCGAGTCCTTCATGATCTCGGGATCGACGAAGTAGCTGACGGGCATGTCCAGAGATTCGCCGGGCTCGAGGCGCTGCTCGGTGAAGCAGAAGCACTGAAGCTTGTTGAAGTACGCGCCGGCCTGTTCGGGCGCGACGTTATACGTCGCAGAGCCAACGATCGCATGGTCGGAGCGATTGGTGACGCGATAGAAGGCGAGGCCGTTTTCGCCGATGGGCAACGTCTGAGGCCCCGAGACGGGAGCGAAGTCCCAGGGCAGGCCGCCGCCGACGTTGGCGTCGAAGCGTACGGTCATGGTGCGCGCGAGCGTCGAGCCGGCCGGACGTTCGGCGCGCTGGGTGGTGCCGCCGTAGCCGGTGACCCGACAGAAGAGATCGTAGAGGGGCACAGAGGCATAGGCGAGGCCGAGCATGCTGAAGCCCACGGCGGCGCAGATCACGGCAACACGGCGGTTGCGCGCGCTCATGGCCGCGTTATGGGCGGCAGCAGCATCTCCGGGCCTGTCCTGCGGCGTACTCATCGCCTTCCTATTCGACTCCCAATTCGATGGCGCTCAGAGCGGCCGGTTCATGACATTGCCGCCGAGGCGGACGATCGTGGTGATGTAGAACAGCACCACGAGCGCGGCGAGTGCCAGCCCGATTGCGATCGAGCGCATGCGCTGACGGCGCCTGGCCTCCTGATCGTCATGCCCTTCCACATCCGGTTCCTAACTCAAGCCCTGCTTCAAGCGATAAGGCCGGCTGCCAGGCGCTCGGCGAGCAGCACGGCGAACAGGCCGAAAAGATAGAGGATCGAAAAGCCGAACAGCCGCTTCGCGATCTGGATGCGCTCGGCTTCCTCGTCGGCGCGCCAGAGGCTCAGCGCGAGGCTCAGGAAGATTGCGCCGAGGACGGTCGAGGCTATGGCATACGCCGCGCCGCCAAGGCCGATAATGGCCGGCGCGACGCCGAGCGGCACGAGAAGCGCGGAATAGATCACGATCTGGCGCCGCGTCTCCTCCTCGCCGGCAACGACCGGGAGCATGGGAACGCCTGCGCGCGCGTAGTCACCGGCGCGGAAGAGGGCGAGGGCCCAGAAGTGGGGCGGCGTCCACATGAAGATGATCGCGAACATCAGAATGCTCTCGATGCTCACGCCGCCCGTAACGGCCGCCCAGCCGATCATGGGCGGGAAGGCGCCGGCGGCGCCGCCGATGACGATGTTCTGCGGCGTACGGCGCTTCAGCCACATCGTGTAGACGAGAACGTAGAAGGCGATCGTGAGGGCGAGGAGCGCGGCGGCGGCCCAGTTGACGGCAACGCCGAGCGTCAGCACCGAGCCGACGGCGAGGACCATGCCGAAGGAGAAGGCTTCCTCGGGCGAAACGCGGCCGCGCGGAATGGGGCGTCCCGCCGTGCGCGCCATGCAGGCGTCGATGTCGGCGTCGAACCACATATTGAGCGCGCCCGAGGCACCGGCGCCGACCGCGATGCAGATGAGCGCGATCGTCGCGAGCGCGGGATGCAGCGTGCCCGGCGCCACGACGAGACCGACGAGCGCCGTGAAGACGACGAGCGACATCACGCGCGGCTTCATGAGCGCGATGAAGTCACCGACGCTCCCGCCACCGGCCTCGGCAAGGCCCTCGCGCGTCAATCGAACGGTCACGTCGCTCATGTGGCTAGTGTCCCAAAAGTCCGGATGCCGCCCGATGGCGGCATCCGGGGCATTGGTTCTCAGTGGTGGTGCGTCGCCGTGATCTTCGGCAGCGTCTCGAAGCTATGGAAGGCCGGCGGTGAGGAGAGCGTCCACTCGAGTGTCGTCGCGCCCTCGCCCCAGGGATTGTCGGCGGCCTTCTTGCGCATGAAGAAGTACGCGTGGATCATGCCGATGAGGAAGATCAGCGTCGCGACGGCCGTCATGTACGAGCCGTAGGACGAGATTCGGTTCCAGTCGGCGAAGGCGTCCGGATAGTCCACGTAGCGGCGCGGCATTCCGGCGAGGCCGAGGAAGTGCTGCGGGAAGAAGAGCACGTTGGCGCCGATGAAGGTGAGCCAGAAGTGCACCTTGGCGATGGTCTCGTTATACATGTAGCCGCTCATCTTCGGGAACCAGTAGTACCAGCCCGCGAAGATCGCGAAGACGGCGCCGAGCGACAGCACGTAGTGGAAGTGCGCGACGACGTAGTAGGTGTCGTGGAGCGCACGGTCGACGCCCGCGTTGGCGAGCATGACGCCGGTGACGCCGCCGACGGTGAAGAGGAAGATGAAGCCGAGGGCCCACATCATGGGCACGGTGAAGCGGATCGAACCGCCCCACATGGTGGCGATCCAGGAGAAGATCTTCACGCCGGTCGGCACCGCGATGACCATCGTCGCGAAGACGAAGTAGGCCTGCGCGTTGACGCCCATGCCGGACGTGTACATGTGGTGCGCCCACACGACGAAGCCGACGAGGCCGATCGCGACCATGGCATAGGCCATGCCGAGGTAGCCGAACACGGGCTTCCGCGAGAAGGTCGAGACGATCTGGCTGATCATGCCGAAGCCCGGCAGGATGAGGATGTACACCTCGGGATGGCCGAAGAACCAGAAGAGGTGCTGGTAGAGGACGGGGTCGCCGCCGCCTGAAGCCGTGAAGAACGTCGTGCCGAAGTTGCGGTCGGTCAGCAGCATGGTGATCGCGCCGGCGAGCACGGGCAGCGAGAGCAGCAGCAGGAAGGCCGTGATCAGCACTGACCACACGAACAGCGGCATCTTGTGCAGCGTCATGCCCGGCGCGCGCATGTTGAAGATCGTCGTGATGAAGTTGATCGCGCCGAGGATCGAGGAGGCGCCCGCGATGTGGAGCGAGAGGATCGCAAAGTCCACCGCCGGGCCGGGATGCCCCGTGGTCGAGAGCGGGGCATAGACAGTCCAGCCCGTGCCAGCGCCGTGGGCACCCGCCGGGCCTTCGACAAACATCGAGAGGATGAGCAGGGTGAAGGCCACCGGCAGCAGCCAGAAGGAGATGTTGTTCATGCGCGGAAAGGCCATGTCCGGCGCACCGATCATGAGCGGCACGAACCAGTTGCCGAACCCTCCGATCATCGCCGGCATCACCATGAAGAACACCATGATGAGGCCGTGGCCGGTGACGAACACGTTGAACATGTGCGAATCGGCGAAGTACTGCATGCCGGGCGCCTGCAACTCGAGGCGCATCATCACCGACAGAAAGCCGCCGATAATGCCAGCCATGATCGCGAACAGCAGGTACAGCGTCCCGATGTCCTTGTGGTTGGTCGAGAACAGCCACCGATTGAAGAAAGTCGGCGTATCGTGGTGATCGTCGTGGCCGTGCGCCTCGTGTGCCTTGGTCGCCATCTCTGCTTCACCCCAGCTTGATCGTTCTCATCCTGCGTCCCGCCGGCTGCCGATAGGCTCGAGCCCTGCTCTTCGCCCTTCTGCCGGGGGCGGCTGCCATGCAGCCGGCCAACTCCTGCCGTTCGTCCCAGTGCGCGCCGGCGTCAGCGCGTCGACGCCGCGGCGACCTTGGCGCCTGCCTGGGCAAGCGCCGTACGCTCCTGGATCTCCTGGACCTTCTTGCGGTCGCGCGCCTTGACCGCTTCGACCCACTCGTTGAACACGGCATCGTTCACGACGCGCACCGCGATCGGCATGAAGGCGTGGTCCTTGCCGCACAGTTCCGAACACTGGCCGTAGTAGACGCCTTCCTTGCGCGCCCTGAACCAGGTCGCCGAGACGCGGCCCGGGACGGCGTCGATCTTCGAGCCGAAGGACGGGATCGTCCAGTTGTGGATCACGTCGCTCGACGTCACCAGGACGTGCACGACCTTGTTGACCGGCACGAACACTTCGTTGTTCACGGCGAGCAGGCGTGGCGCGGGAATGCCCTTCTTAATCAGGGCCTCGCGCTCCTCGTCATTGAGCATCACGGACGTGAAGCTGAAGCCGCCCTGATCGGGGTAGCTGTGCGTCCAGTTCCACTGGTTTCCCGTGGCCTTGATGGTCAGGTCGGGCTTCGGGAAATCATACTGGTGGAAGAGGAGCTTGAACGAGGGGACGGCGATCACCAGCAGGATGAGGACCGGGATCACGGTCCAGGCCACCTCGAGAAGCTGGTTGTGCGTCGTGCCCGAGGGCGTCGGGTTCCGCTTTTCGCTGAATTTGTAGATGACATAGATCATCAGCACGAGCACGAAGGCGGCGATGCCGATGATGATCGGGTTCACGAGCACGTCGTGGAACCAGTGAATGCCGTCGGCGATCTCCGTCACGGGGGCCTGAAGGCCCATCTGCCAGTGCACCGGCTGGCCAGCCGTCTGAGCGAATGCGCTCGTCGCCGTGCCCGCAAGGGCAGCTCCCGCCATCAGGCTGCCGGCTCGTGCTGACAGCTTGGCCGCCCACCCGAAGCCGCCTCGACCGTATGTCATTCCCATCCGCTCCCACCAGCCTCGCCCGGACGCCTCAGCGCCGGTCCGGTCGCCCTCAATACGACAAATTCGTCGCCCGTCGCGTTGACGTTATAGCTGCACATTTGAAGGTCTCAAGGGTGCAAACTAGCGCAGCAGCGGTAGCGACGCACCAATTTGCACGGAAATCGGTCAGCGTGCCGATCACGGCTGTCCCGCGCCGAAACGCGCGATAACTGGCCGTGTGCCGTGCTTACTCAGCGCGGGCGCGCGGGGCGAGATGGGCGTGCGCGGCGGTGCTGCGGCATTTCGCGGCACGCAAGCGCGATCGTCAGGACCGTCTGAAGCCGCCGCTACCTCGCCCCGAGGACGAGGGCAGCAACGGCCGCGCGCAATTCGGCAAGGCCGCGCTTCTTCTCGGATGAGGTCGCAAGAACCTCGGGCATGGCCGCCGGGTGTGCCGAGATTTCCTGCCGCGTTGCAGCAATGACGTGCTCGAGCGCTTTCGGCGTGAGCTTGTCCGCTTTCGTCAGCACGATCTGGAAGGAGACGGCGGCGGCGTCGAGGAGGGTCATGAGCTCGCGGTCGACGGGCTTCAAGCCGTGGCGGGCATCGACGAGCAGGAAGGTGCGGACGAGGTTCGGGCGGCCGCGCAGATAGTCCCGCACGAGGCCCGTCCACGCCTCGACCATGTCCTTGGGTGCCTTGGCATAGCCATAGCCCGGCATGTCGACGAGGTAGAAAGGCGGCTCCGGGCGCTCGGGACCGAAGTAGTTGAGTGCCTGCGTGCGGCCAGGCGTGTTCGACGCGCGGGCGAGCCCGTGCTGGTCGACGAGGGCGTTGAGCAGCGTCGACTTGCCGACGTTGGAGCGCCCCGCGAAGGCGACCTCGGGCCGATCGGCCTCGGGCAGGAAGGTGAGGTCCGGAACGCTGCGGAGGAAAATCCAGTGACCGCGGAAGAGGCGGTCGCCGGCCTCGTCGGTGGGGCTGTCCCCCGTCACTTCTTGTCAGTGGCGCGGCGTGCTGCCAGCCACTTCTCGACGCCGAGGTTCTTCCACAGGTGCACCTCGGTATTGTTCTTGCGCATGATCGCGTACTGCTGCAGCAGCGAGAGCACGTTGTTCCAGGCCCAGTAGATCACGAGGCCGGCCGGGAACGAGGCGAGCAGGAACGTGAACAGCACCGGCATCCAGTTGAAGATCTTCTGCTGGATGGGATCGGGCTGCTGCGGATTGAGCTGCATCTGGACCCACATCGTGATGCCCATGATGATCGGCCACACGCCGACGTGCAGGAAGTGCGGCGCCTCGAAGGGCAACAGTCCGAACAGGTTGATGAGAGATGTCGGGTCCGGTGCGGACAGGTCCTTGATCCAGCCGTAGAAGGGCGCGTGACGCATGTCGATGGTCACGAACAGCACCTTGTAGAGCGCGAAGAACACGGGGATCTGAAGCACGATCGGGAGGCAGCCCGCGAGCGGGTTGATCTTCTCTTTCTTGTAGAGAGCCATCAGCTCTTGCTGCTGCTTGGCGCGATCGTCCTTGTAGCGCTCGCGCAGCTTCTCCATCTCCGGCTGCAGCTTCTTCATCTTCGCCATGGACTCATAGGACTTGTTGGCGAGCGGGAAGAAGGCCGCCTTGACGAGCACCGTGGTCAGCAGGATCGCGATGCCGAAGTTCGCGCTGACGCCGATGCTTGCCAGCCAGCTCGCGAGCCAATGGATCAGCTGGAAGAGCGGCTTGGTGATGAAGTGGAACCAGCCCCAGTCGATCATGAGGTCGAAGCGCTTGATGTGGAGCGCGTCGCCATAGCCGTTGATCGTGTACACCTCCTTGGCGCCGGCGAAGAGATGTCCTTCGGCCGAGCCTGTCGCGCCCGGAGCAACCGTGACGGCGGAAGCCAGATAATCCGTCTGGAAGGCCTCGCGCTGTCCCGGGCTTGCCGGGATGCCGAGGAAGTTCGCCCGGAATTCGCCGGTCTGATTCGGAATGACGGACGCCGCCCAGTACTTGTCGGTAATGCCGAGCCAGCCGCCCGTGGCTTTCTCGATCGTCCTGTTGCCGCCCTCCTTGAGGACGTCGGCGTACTTGATCTCCTGAAGGCCCGCATCGCCGATGAAGCCGATCAGGCCTTCGTGGAGAATGTAGAAGCCCTCGAGCTTGGGCGTGCCCGAGCGATAGATGCGCGCATAAGGAAAGAGGGTCTGCGCCGTCTGGGACTTGTTCTCGACCTCGTCGCGGACCGTGAACATGTAGTCCTTGTCGACGGAGATCGTACGGCGGAAGGTCAGTCCCTCGCCGTTGTCCCAGGTGAGGCGCACAGGGCTGGTCGGTGTAAGCTGGCCGCTCGACTCCGCGGTCCAAAGCGTATCGCGCCCGGGAAGATTCGTGGTGCTGCCGCCGGCGGCGACCCATCCGTGCTCGGCGAAATAGGCATTCGGCGCGTCGGCCGGCGAGAAGAGGATGACGTTCGGGCTCGTCGGGGAGACCTGCTCGCGGTACTTCACGAGCACCAGGTCATCGATGCGCCCGCCCTTGAGCGAGATCGAGCCCGTGAGGCTCGGGGTCGAGATCGAGACCCGTGGCGACGACTTGATGGCCGTGTCACGCGTATGCGCGACGGCGGCCGGAGCGCTAGCACCAGGGACGGCACCAGGCGCACTCGGGGCAGTGCCGGGCGTGGCGACGGGCGCCGATCCCGGCGTCGCAGTCTGGCTGGCATCCGGCGTGCCGGGCTGGGCTTGCGTTTGCTGCTGCTGCTGCCGGGCGGCGCGCTCGCGCTCCTGCTGCATCTTCGGGCCGGCGTAATAGAACTGCCAGAAGAGAAGCACGCCGATCGAGAGCACGATCGCGAGCAGGAGGTTCTTCTGGTTGTCGTCGTGCTGCATCATCGGGTCATCAGCCTTCGCTTGCAGGGCCTGTCCGCCCGGCCCGGCCGCCTGCCGGGATCGGGCGGGTGCCGCCGCGCGTATCCTTGCGTATTCCCGCGGCCGTCGGCGCATGGAGTGCCGCGAACGCCGCGGCGAGATCGCGCTCGAGGTCCGCAAAGGAGCGGGTCGCCGCCACCTCGCGTGCGATCAGCACGTAGTCGCAGCCCGCGCGGGCCGCGCCCGGCGCCACCAGCCGCACGACCTCCTTGAGGCGGCGGCGGATGCGATTGCGGATCACGGCATTGCCGAGCTTCTTGGTGGCCGTGAAGCCGAAGCGCGGCGCGGTCGCGGCTGGGGCGAGGCGCTTGGCAACCTCTCGCTCCCCTCCGGCGGTGTCGGCCACCATTTCGGCCCTCATGGGTCGATCGCTCCCGGAACGTACCCGCATCTCGATAATGAACGCGGGGGTTGACCACCGCCGACCGCCACGAACTCGGAGGAACTCTGCTCGCCGCTTCAGTGTCGCGATGGCCATCTGGTGCATCCGATCACCGCGCGACCGGAAAGAGCCAACGTGGCCACGCTTTGCTCGCCGCCTGCTCCACGCATCCACTGCTCAGCGGCCAACGGCCCGCCGGCCCGGCTCGGTGCGCGGCCGGCCTCAGGCCGAGAGACGCTTGCGGCCCTTGGCGCGGCGCCGCGCAATGACATTGCGGCCGCCGACCGTCGCCATGCGGGCGCGGAAACCGTGCCGGCGCTTGCGCACGAGCTTGCTCGGCTGATAGGTCCGCTTCACGATACGTTCTCCATACTGGCGCTGGCGGCAGGACCGCCGAGGCGCGTTCTAGGCGGCTCGGCCGCCGGGCATATGCGTCTGGCGCGGCAGTGCCGCTGCAACACCAATCGGCGCCCCCGCTCCCGACGCATGCGCCGGGGACAGTGCGCCCATGTCCTCGAATGAGTGCAGGGCTTATATGGGGGCCCTTCCGGCAAGTCAATCCGGCCCGGCCGCTTCCCTTCGCTGGTCCTGCTTCCCAAGGACCCCGGCGACCGTCATAGTGGCGAGGCACGGTGGTGTTGCGCGGCCGGCCGGCTCAGCAGGCAACAGAGCGGGTGTCTCTTCCGTTGACGCGAGACAAACCGCCGCAGCCGGCGCGGCACTCTCCCAGGGAGGGAGCGTGTGATGAAATGGCTGCTGTTCCTGCTCGCCTTCGTCGGCGCGTTGGCAGTGGGGTTCTTCGGCGTGCTCGGCCTCGTTTGAGACGAGCAGGCGGTTTGAGGCAGGGCGAAGACAGATGACCGGCCAGGAAGCCGCCACGGTCGGCTCGGCCGGGCGCAATATCGTTGTTGCGGCTGTCCTGCTGATGCTCGTCGCGGGGTTCAATTCCTCCTTGCTGCATCTCGGCGTGCGTTTCGTCGGCGCCGAGCTTCCCTCCGTCCAGACCGCCTTCCTGCGCACGCTATTCTCCCTGCTGCTGACCGCGCCTTTTGTTTTTCGGCCGAGCAACATCGCTTGGCGCACCAATAATCTTCCTTTGCAGATGTGTCGTGGCTTGGTCGGCGTCGTCTCGACGTCCGTCTGGTACTACGCGCTGGCGAACCTGCCGCTGGCCGATGCCGCCGTGCTGAGCTTTACGACCCCGATCTTCATCACGATCGGCGCCGCGATCTATTTCGCCGAACCGGTCGGCAAACTGCGGACGGGCGCCGTCATTTGCGGATTGCTTGGGGCGCTGGTGATCCTGAAGCCAGGCTTTGCGGCCGTCTCGCTCGCCGCCGTTGCGGCCATGGTTGCCAATATACTCTGGGCGGTCTCGCAGCTCATGGCGAAGCAGCTTACCCGTTACGACAGCACGATCACCATTGCCTTCTATCAGCCGCTGATGATTGCCCCGATTGCCGGCCTGGCCGCGATTCCGGTCTGGGTCACGCCGAGCCCGCAAATCTGGCTGGTGTTGCTCGGTATGGGCGGCATCGCCGCCCTCGGTAACTACTGCTACGTGCAGGCACTGCGCATGATCGACGCCAGCATCCTGATGCCCGCCGATTATGTGCGCCTGCTGTGGATGGTGACGTGGGGGTATATCTTCTTCAGCGAGGTCCCCGGCTGGTCGACCTGGCTCGGCGCGGCGCTCATCGTCGGCTCGACACTGTTCGTCACCTGGTGTGAGGCGGGCCTTGCGCCGAAACGCCGCGCGGAAACGTGAGTGGTCCGATCTTCGGGAGCGAGTAAGAAGGACGGCACTGCAAACGGGGCGGATCTTCGAGGGAGTACCGGGCACATGGACATGACGGCCGAGGAAATTCTCGCAGGGCTCAGAACCTGGGTCGAGATCGAGAGCCAGACGGCGGACGTCGAGGGCGTCAACCACATGATGTCGAAGTGCGCGGCCGACTACGAGGCCGCCGGCGCCACGGTCGAGCGCATCCCCGGCATCAACGGGCGCGGCGATCACCTGCGCATCACCTCGGCCTGGGGCGGCGACGGACCGGGCATCCTCGTGCTCTGCCATCTCGACACCGTGCATCCCAAGGGGACGCTCGCGAAGGACCTCCCCTTCCGCGTCGAGGGCGACAAGGCTTACGGCCCGGGCATCTACGACATGAAGGGCGGCGCCTATATCGCGCTCTGCGCCTACCGCGCCATTGCCGCCGGGCCGACGCCGAACGGCCTGCCGATCCGCCTTCTCTACGTCTCCGACGAGGAGACGGGCAGCACTACCTCGCGCCGTCTCATCGAAGCCGAGGCGGAGCGCGCAAAGTACGTCCTGGTGACCGAGCCGGCGCGGGACGGCGGTCGCGTCGTCACCGGCCGCAAGGGCGTTGGCCGCTATGTCATGAAGGCTCACGGGCGTCCGGCGCATGCCGGGAGCAAGCACCAGGACGGGCTCAACGCCATCACCGAGGTTGCGCGCCAGGCCGTGACGATCGACGGGTGGACAGACTACAAGCGCGGCGTCACCTTCAATATCGGACAGATCAAGGGCGGCACCGCCGACAACGTCGTGCCGGAGCATTGCACGGCGACGATCGACATGCGCGTGCTGACGGTCGCCGATGGCCAGGAGTTCGATGCGCGCCTCAAGGCGCTGAAGCCGCACAATCCGGCCATCGAGCTCATCATCGAAGGAGGCCTTAATCGCCCGCCCTTCGAGAAGAACTCGGGGATCGCGGCGCTCTTCGCGCACGCTAAGGGCCTCGCGGCCGAGATCGGCTTCGAGCTGCACGACCTCTCCACGGGTGGCGGCAGCGACGGCAATTTCACCGCGCACAAGGTGCCGACCCTCGACGGCCTTGGCGTCGACGGCAACGGCGCGCATACGCTCGGCGAGCATCTCTACATCTCGTCGCTGGTGCCGCGTATGATGCTCCAGAAGCGGCTGTTCGAAACTCTTTCTTGAAGAAGGGCCGCCGGCTGCTGGGAAGGGGTGCTTCGCAACCGGCCCGTTGTGCCATGCCGCGGCGGCCATAGCGGCGGCGTGGTGCTCATGCGTTCGGAACGGCCTATGGCCGGCGCGCAGTCGCGCGCTGATGTTTTCGGGCCGGCCTACCGGCCGGCGCGCAGTCGCGCGCTGATGTTTTCGGGCACGGCCTACTGGCCGGCGCGCAGTCGCGCGCTCATGAAGTGGGCAGGACGGAGATCGCAGGCGCCGCCAAGTCCCTTCTCCCTGTGCTTACGGGGAGAAGGTTAGGATGAGGGGCGGCAGCATACGCTAATGTCAGCGATTGGCGCCGCCCCCTCAGGGCCGCAGCCGAGCTGAATGCCACCGCACAACCTTGCCCGGCCGCGCGTTTCCCGCTAAGCCGACGCCGACGATGCCGCCGCACCGGCCCGACCGACGCACTGCGCATTGCCAATCATTTCACCCGCTTTCTCGCGAAGGAGACCCCTCACCATGGCGCGCACCAAGATCGCCCTCGTCGGCGCCGGCATGATCGGCGGCACGCTTGCCCATCTCGTCGGCCTCAAGGAGCTCGGCGACGTCGTACTGTTCGACATCGCGGAAGGTATTCCGGCCGGCAAAGGGCTCGATCTCATGCAGTCGGGCGCGGTGGAGGGCTTCGACTCGGTCATGAAGGGCACGAGCTCGTACGCCGATATCGCGGGCGCCGATGTGGTGATCGTGACGGCCGGCGTGCCGAGGAAGCCCGGCATGAGCCGCGACGACCTCCTCGGCATC
This sequence comes from Hyphomicrobiaceae bacterium, assembly GCA_035565975.1. GTDB lineage: Bacteria > Pseudomonadota > Alphaproteobacteria > Rhizobiales > Hyphomicrobiaceae. The sequence continues at coordinate 1,776 of DATMRT010000031.1, read as the reverse complement.
AACCTCAAGGTCATGGAAGCGGTCGGCGCCGGCATCAAGGCGCACTGTCCGAACGCCTTCGTCATCTGCATCACGAACCCGCTCGATGCCATGGTGTGGGCGTTGCAGAAGGCCTGCGGTCTGCCGAAGAACAAGGTGGTCGGCATGGCGGGCGTGCTCGACACGGCGCGTTTCCGCTACTTCCTCGCCGAGGAGATGAAGGTCTCGGTCGAGGATGTCACGGCGTTCGTGCTCGGCGGCCATGGCGACGACATGGTGCCGCTGGCGCGTTACTCGTCGGTCGGCGGCGTGCCGCTCCCCGATCTCGTGAAGATGGGCTGGATCAGCCAGGAGAAGCTCGACTCTATCGTCGATCGCACGCGCAAGGGCGGCGGCGAGATCGTCGCGCTGCTGAAGACGGGTTCGGCTTTCTATGCGCCCGCATCCTCGGCGATCCAGATGGCCGAGAGCTATCTCAAGGACAAGCGCCGCATCCTGCCGTGCGCGGCGTACCTCACGGGCCAGTACGGCGTGAAGGACATGTACGTCGGCGTGCCGGTAGTGATCGGTGCGAATGGCGTCGAGAAGATCGTTGAGATCGAGCTCAACGATGCGGAGAAGGCGATGTTCCAGAAGTCGGTCGCCTCGGTGCAGGGCCTTGTCGATGCGTGCGTGAAGATCGCGCCGCAGCTGGGTTGATCATCATTGAGCGACGCTCACTTTTCCCTCTCCCCGCAAGCGGGGAGAGGGTCAGGGTGAGGGGCGGCGGCAGACTCCGACGTTTGTGCGTGCCGCCGCCCCTCATCCCGACCTTCTCCCCGTGAAGGACGGGGAGAAGGAGGAGTGGGTCGCTCTTCTCACAGGTTGAAGTCATGACACGCAAAGCCATCACCACGCCGAAGAGCAAGCCGATCGGGCCGTATTCCGCGGCTGTCGCTTCCGGCGACTACGTGCACATCTCCGGCCAGATCCCGCTCGATGCGGCAACCGGCAAGCTCGTTGAAGGCGATATCGCTGCGCAGGCGAAGCAGTGCCTCGAGAATCTGAAAGCGATCCTCGAAGCGGCAGGCCTCGGCTTCGGCAATGTCGTGAAGACGACGATCTTCCTCATGGACCTCGGCGACTTCCAGGCCGTCAACGGCGTGTATGCGCAGTACATGAGTGAGCCCTATCCGGCGCGGTCGACGATCCAGGTCGCGGGCCTGCCCATGGGCGCGCGCGTCGAGATCGAGATGATCGCGTACGCCGGCAAGTAAGTCCGCGAGCGCGTCACGCCTTGGCGTGGCGCGCCATCGCGGAGGTCTCTTTGAGGCGCGCGGCGTACTTCGTCGCGATTTTCTTCAGGCGCTCCGGCGCGAAGTCGAGCTGCGCAAGCGCCAGCGAACGGTCGAAGACCTCGGCGTAGTGCTTGATCCTGCCGCCTTCGAGTGTGAAGCGGCTGATCCCCTCGAACGCGACGCGCGTACCTGCAACATCCGGCAGGGTGGACGTGTAGCTGAAATTGTAGCTCGCATAGCCGAGCTTGCCCGCCTCGACGACATCGAAGAAGTCCCAGCGGAAATCCTTCCCGCCCTCGTAGAAGTGCGCGAGCATCTCGACGATGCCCTCGCGCCCCGGCTTGCTCGGACCGAAGAAGTAGTCGTCATAGACGCCGTCGGCCGTGAAGCAATCGGCGAGCGCGTTACCGTCGTTCTTCTCGACGGCGGCGGTGAAGGACGAGAGCAGCGTCGTGAGCGACATGGCGTTCCTCCGGAAGCGTCGTTGGCGGCTTTGCTTCCGTTGAAGTACGACGCGGCG
>DATMRT010000030.1:0-36020 GCA_035565975.1 Hyphomicrobiaceae bacterium | reverse complement strand
GTGGACCCGTCCGCGCGCGGGCTCGGTCTGGGCCGTCGCCTCGTCGACGAGTGCATCCGCTTCTCGCGGGCCAAGGGCTACAAGACGCTGATGCTCTGGACGCACGACATTCTCGTGCCCGCCGTGCGCATCTATCAGGCTGCCGGCTTCAAGCTCGTCAAGGAAGAGCGCCACAACGAATTCGGCCACGACGTGAATGGGCAGATTTGGGAGATGGGGTTGTAGGTTCCTAAGTGTAAACATTTCAACAGGCGATCGGCTGAATTGCTTGGAAAAAGGCGCACGTTAACACTTCCTCAACCTTGCAAAGCCAGCCTCAAAAGGTAACGTTTAAACGCACGAGAAAGGGGCTGCATTAGGCAGCCCCTCCCCTCGTCCGGGCGGCTCGAGGTGTTCCTTCCACGGTGTCACCTCGAGTCTCCCACCATTACTTACGCTTGATGCGCTCGACGACCGAACCCTCTTTGTCCCTGCGCGCATCTTCGACCGGCTTAAACTTCCCGGTGCCAGCGTCGCGGCCAACCTCCCGGGTATTCGAGGGCTTCTTGGCCATTCTGGCCTCCTCGCAAAGCCGCCTCCTCGACGATCGAATCGGTCGGCGGCGTAGTATACCACGTGCAATTCTCTCTCTTGAGCGGCGAACTCAAAACGGAAAAAGCGCGACATCTCTCGATGCCGCGCTTCTATTTTCAGTTCGGCTATTGAACCGCTATCTCACTCCGCCGCCGCGATCGAAGCCTGGTGCGGTGCGCGCTCGGCCCGCTCCATTTTCAGCCTTTCGGCGACCAGGAAAGCAAGCTCCAGAGACTGGTCCGCATTCAAGCGCGGATCGCAGTGCGTGTGGTAGCGGTCCGAGAGATCCGTCTCGCTGATCGCCACCGCGCCGCCCGTGCACTCCGTCACGTTCTGACCCGTCATCTCGACGTGGATGCCGCCGGCGTGGCTGCCCTCCGCGCGATGCACCGCGAAGAAGGTGTCGACCTCCTTCAGGATGCGCTCGAACGGCCGCGTCTTGTAGCCGTTTGCCGCCGAGATCGTATTGCCGTGCATCGGATCGCACGACCACACGACCTTGCGCCCGGCCTTCTGCACCGCGCGGATCAGCTTCGGCAGGTGGCTCTCCACCTTGTCCGAGCCGAAGCGGCAGATCAGCGTCAGGCGCCCGGCAACGTCGTTCGGGTTCAGGATATCGATCAGCTTGAGCAGCGTGTCAGGCTCGAGCGACGGCCCGCACTTCATGCCGATCGGGTTCTTGATCCCGCGGAAGTACTCGACGTGCGCGTGGTCCGGCTGGCGCGTGCGATCGCCGATCCAGATCATGTGGCCCGACGTTGCGTACCAGTCGCCGCTCGTCGAATCGAGCCGCGTCATCGCCTGCTCGTAGCCGAGCAACAGCGCCTCGTGACTCGTGTAGACGGTCGTCGTCCTGAGCTGCGGCGTGTTCTCGGCGGTGATACCGCACGCGCGCATGAACTCCAGCGTCTCCGAGATGCGGCTCGCCAGCTCCTCGAAACGACGGCCCTGCGGGCTGTCCTTGATGAAACCGAGCGTCCACTGGTGCACGCGCTCGAGATCGGCATAGCCGCCGCCTGCGAACGCGCGGATCAGGTTCAGCGTCGCCGCCGCCTGGCGATAGGCCTGGAGCTGGCGCGTCGGGTCCGGAATGCGGGCCTCGGGCGTGAACTCCGGACCATTCACGATGTCGCCGCGATAGCTCGGCAGCTCGACATCACCCTTCTTCTCGAACGGCGAGGAGCGCGGCTTGGCGAACTGTCCGGCAATGCGGCCGACCTTCACCACGGGCGAGCCGCCGGCGTAGGTCAGTACGACCGCCATCTGCAGGAAGACGCGGAAGAAGTCGCGGATGTTGTCGGCGCGGTGCTCGAGGAAGCTCTCGGCGCAGTCCCCGCCCTGGAGCAGGAACGAGCGCCCCTCGGCGACCTCGCCGAGCGCCTTCATGAGCTGGCGAGCCTCACCGGCAAAGACGAGCGGGGGAAACGTCGCGAGCTTGCCTTCCACGTCGGCCAGAGCGGCCGCGTCCGGAAACGCGGGCACCTGGACGATCGGCTTGGATCTCCAGCTGTCGGGCGACCAGGGGGCAGGCATGATACGTCTCCACATAGACCAAGGATTACGGACCCGGAGCGCCTCGGCGTTCCAGGTTCCGGCTGCATCGTCCAGTGATTGGGCTTGCAGTGCCGCCTTATATGTCAATCAACGCGGCAGGGCTAGGGCTGGTGTTGGACGCCGGGCGAGCCTATGCCGGTGCCGACATAGTAGCCCGGCCCCAACGGTTCGCGTATAAGGCGGGCGTTCGGGCTCGCGCTCAGCCGCGGCGGGCCGGAAAGCCGGTATAGCTCAGTTGGTAGAGCACCTGATTTGTAATCAGGGGGTCGGGGGTTCAAGTCCCTCTGCCGGCACCAATGAAATCAATGCATTGAGAAATCCCAGACGTCGCCTGCTCGCCGACTTGGCCTGCCGAGCTCAAGAAAGCGATGTCATCTGATGATAGTAGCGCGGATAGGTGGCGCCGCTGCGCACAGCTTCGACACGCGCTATCGGCTCCTCGATCGGGCTCACGTCGACAGGACATGAGGGCAAGCTCCCGGCCGCTCCTGCCGGTGATCGTTGGAATTTTGCCGAATGACGTGACCTAGGTGCAATGCTGAACTTCGATCGTCGTGTGCGACAGATGGGGAATGCTGGCCAACTTGGCCTTGTAGTACGCTGGCGAACGCGGCTCGTGCGTGACGATGGAAACGATCGCTCCCATGTGCCCAGGGCCGAGCTGCCAGATGTGCAGATCGGCGACCCGATCGTCGCCGACCTCCAACGCAGCACGTACGGCATCTGCGATTTGATTGCTTGGTAGCGCGTCCAGCAGAGTTGCGGATGTACGCCGCATGAGGGCGAGCGCCCAAACAGCTATCAGCACCGTGCCGACACAGCCGACCAGCGGATCGATCCATTTCCAACCCAACTGGCTGGCTGCCATCAGCGCGACAATGGCTAGCGCCGAGGTCAGCACGTCAGCCGCCACGTGGGCGAACGCCGCGCGCCGATTGCCGTCCTCATGATGCGCGGGTGCGTGGTGATCATGACCGCTGGCCTCGCTGTGACGCTCACCGTGCTGGTGATCGCTCAAGAGCCAGGCACTTACGACGTTGACCAGCAGTCCGAGAACGGCCACCAGCATCGCCTCGGTATAATGAATATCCACGGGATCGAGAAATCGATGAGACGCCTGATAGACAATGCCGATTGAAACCACGGCCAGAAGCACAGCGCTCGTATATCCTGCCAGTTCGCCGAACTTGCCGGTTCCAAAAGTGTAACGCGGATTGTGGGTATGGCGACGCCCGAATACATAGGCAACGCCGCTGATGGACAGCGCGGCTGCATGCGTCGCCATGTGCCAGCCATCGGCCGTGAGAGCGACGCTCCCGAACAACGCGCCGCCGATAATTTCCGCCACCATCGTCACGATCGTGAGGGCTACAACGAGCCACACCCGCCGCTCATTGTCGTGATGCCGCTCGCCGAGAAAAGTGTGATGATGCCGCCACGCATCGAGAGACTCGGTGTGCATGGGTCGATCTCCTGAGAGTTACGTCGCGCTCGTCGCAACATCTTGCGAAGCGATGATCTCGGATTTGACGGCGTTCTGGAAATATTGACCAAGCCAACTGCGCGGCATGTAACGAAGCATGATGTTCCGCATGTGGAACGACATTGGCGTCGCGGGCACGAACAGTTTGCCCATCTTTATGCTGCGTTCCTGAAGCCGCCTGATGGAGGGGCGCAGACGCGCGCGGTGTCTGTCCAGGGCCTCCTCGATCCCGCCCTTGGCAAGTTCCTCTGCGAGTATGCCGGCCGACGCTATCGCCATTCCTGCGCCCTGGCCGGATATCAATGTCAGACAATGCGCCGCGTCGCCGAGGAGCAATACCCGCCCCTTTCGCCATTCCGGCATATCGACAAGCGTCAGATCATCGAGCACGGGAATGGCGGCCTCTGCCTTCGCCAAGTCTATCATCTGCATAACGCTCGGATGACTGCGTGCGCTTTCCCTCTCGATCAGGGGCCAGCGCTGATCGGCGGCTACAGGGCCAGTCTCCTTGCTACACCACACATGTAGTGCCGCGATGCGATGATCCGAGAGCGTGTAGTACTCAACTATATGTCCCGGCTGCGTATAGGACACGAAGTCCGCGCCCAGATTGAGCCTGTCAGCAAGGTCGTACGTTGCAAACCGATAGCCCAGGGGTTTGAAATAGGAGCCGTCAGGGCCAAACAACTGGCGACGAACATACGAACGCAAGCCATCGGCACCGATAATCAGATCTCCTTCGAAAGTGCGGCCATCGGCGACCTCGACCGACGCTCCGTTTGGCCCACCCTGCACGCGCGTGACGTGCGTTGAGAACTGAACTGCAACACTGGGGTCAAGAACCTCACGCAACGCCTGAACCAGCGCTGTCCGTCGCAGAGCCACGTACGGCAAGTCCTTCAGAAACTCGCGATAGCGCAGGCGAAGAAGCTCTCTGCCACGCGTGTCCCGGTAGACGTTCTCATTTATCACGCACGCGGCGGCCTCGAGCTTGGGCATCAGGCCCATCCGACGCGCAACTTCGAGGCCGGGGCCGGAAAGACCGATCATGTATCCGGCATCGCGCAGGTCGGCTGCACGTTCGAGGACGGTCACACGCCATCCGATACGACGTAACCACCATGCGGCCGCCAGGCCTGCAACGCCTGCGCCAATGACAATAGCCTGTCGCTCCCTCATGGGGTGCCCTTCTTGGACAACATGTCGATGCATGGCCCCAGGCGCCAGGCAACGATAGTCGCAACAGTCGCTGCAAGTGCCGTAACGAGGAACACGCGCTGATAGCCAAGCTGGGAGGCGAGCAGGCCTCCGCTCATGCCGCCAAGTGTCGCGACGGCAGCGTCGGCACATTGGAACAGCGTGAAATCGACGCCAGCCTGCCGTAACGACGATGCTCCCATCAACAGCGCGTAGATGGCAACGAAGCCTATGGCCATTGCCGTCGTCAGGCCGAGCATCCCGGTGACAAGAGCAGTCAACGGAGGCGCGGCCATAGTGCTCACCGCGTACAGGCCGGCGAGTGCCAAGGCCTGCAAGCCAACAGCCACGCCGACCGCCCGCGCCGCGCCAAGCGCGTGCACGATACCTCCGCCGAGTGCGGTACCTGCCAAGCCTGCAGCCACTGCAACGCCCCCGTTCAGCAGGCCGAGCAGCGCCAGATCGACCTTCTTGTCGACCATGAATGGGGCGACCAGCGCGGAGGCAATTCTTGGCCCGACCCCACAAATGAAAACGAGGATCAAGCCGAGACGGACCTCGGGGCGCGCCAGGGCAAAGCGCAAAGAGGCGCGATGGGAAGGCGCAACTTTCACTCCCGCACGACCATTGGCGGCAAATGCAAAGGGTGCAGCGAGAAGAAGAACGAACACGGCCAATGCCAGGCTGGCTGCTGGAAAGCCCATCCGTGACACCAGCCAGAGATAGAGTCCCCCTCCCAGCATGAAGCCGATATAGGCGCCGCCGACCTGCGCCGTGTTCCCCCATCCGCGACGGTTTGCAGCCAATTGTTCCACCGCGTATCCGTCACATGCGATGTCCACGGTGGCGGAGGCCAGAGCCGTGAGCCAGAGGAGCGCGATGAGCACCGGCAAACTGGAAAAGCCGGTCGCGGCGATAGCGAGGATCGCGAATGCAACAAGCAGCTCACCCGCGATGACGATGCGTCGCGAATTATCGGGGCCACTGTGGCGATAGCGCTCGATCCAAGGCGCCCACGCGAACTTGAGGGCCCAAGGCAACAGCGCCAGCGACGTCAGCCCGATGTACTCGAGTGGGAGCTCGTTTGCGCGCAGGATCGCAGGGATGGCCTGGAAGGTCATTCCGGAGACCAAGCTTTGTGCAATATAGATTCCGCCGATGGCAGCGAATACACGAGCGAATGGCAGGCGGGTGCCCTCGCTAACCGTCGCGGTGGCGGTGTCGATCTGCGGCATCAGTATTTGACGGAAAGCGTCATCCCGACCATACGCCCTTCGCTCGGCAAGCTCAGCACCTGAGGCCCGGAGAGATAGCTATACTCGCGATAGATCTCGTCCGTGATGTTGTTTGCAAAGAGCTTGAGCGCGAGGCCGTTATCCCACGAGAACTCGACAGCGGCGTCGTAGATCGCGAACGCCCCCTGCGACAGGCTGTTGGCCTCATCGAAGTAGGTCCGACTCGCATACCGCATACCACCGAGGAGCGCGGTTGTGGCGCCGAGGTAGCGCTGCTCGAACACGTAGCGCGCCGAAAGTGCAGCCGTGAAATCCGGCGCGTATGGTACGCGATTGCCGGAGTAGTCGACGCCGGCGCCCGCATCGATGAAGTGCGTGAACTCGGACCGCCCGTAGTTGGCGTTCGCGCGGAACGTCAATCTATCAGTCGGCCGCCATTGGGCTTCAATCTCGATGCCGGTGCTTTCCGCCTCGCCAGCATTTCGGATCACTTGCTGACCGACCGGCCCGACATAGATCTGCTTGTCGTCTGACACGATATGATAGATCGCGGCCGACAGATCGAACGAGCGTCGGAACATGCTCGTGCGGAAGCCGACTTCATAGTTCCATGCCGTTTCCGGATCGTAGGCTTCAAAGTCTGCCGGATTGGCCGGATTGACAATCGCGTGCTGGAAGCCACCAGGCTTGTAGCCCTGAGAGACGAGAGCATAGACCCGCGTCAGCTCGTTGAGCTTGTAGCCAATGGATATCTTCGGCTGCGTGCTGTGAAATTCAGCGCTATCGCTGAACGAAAGGAAAGCCGGCAGCTCATAATCGATGCTCGAGCGATCCCTGGTAACGCGGACACCGCTCGTGAAGTCGAGCCGCTCCGTGGCGTGCCAAGTGATCTCGCCGAACGCCGCGAGTGTGTCGGTCCCGATCTCGTTTCGATCAGCTCGATACGAGACCTCTCGCGAAAAATCGCTGTTGCGGATGTAGACGCCGGCGACACCGCTGAACGGTCCGGGTCCAGCGTAAGCGAGGCGCATCTCCTGCGAGAACGCTTTCTCAGTCTCGGGGAACTCATATCCGTAGAGATCCCGCGTCATGTCTACATCCTGGAACGCCGTTATGCTCGTGAGCGTGAACCCGCCTAAGCGATAGTTCCAGCTCGCCGAAGCTGTCTGCGTTCGCCGATCGAGGAACGGATACGGGATTGGAAGATCGTACTCGCGCTTCTTGAGCAGCTCGTCCCTGATGTAGAACTCCTCGTGGCTCCTGACGCGATCATAGGCGTAGGTGAGCGCCATATCGAACGGCCCGCCAAGGGGCGCGTATCGCAGACTGGCCCGCCCAGCGAAAGAGTTGCCGGAATCGATATCATCTTTCCCGGTCAACAGATCATCGATCTCGCCGCGATCCCACTCGCGCTTCAACGCCAGATCGAGGAACGCCGTCTGCGGAATGAGAACGCCGGTTGCGGCAGCCTGAGCGCCCGAACGCAGATTGGAAACGGTCCCTGAGGCCGAAGCCGTATTCTCCCGCGGTTGCCTGGATATGATATTCAGGACACCACCGAAGGCATTGGCGCCGTACAGCACACCCTGCGGACCACGCAGGAACTCGACGCGGTCCACGTTGATCAGATCCTGGGTCATGGAGGCCGCCGACTGAGGCACGCCGTCGATCAGAACTTGAACGGACGGATTATAGAAGTCGGGTGAGGACATGCCCCGCACCGTGAAGTTGGCATAGGCACGGTTGCCCCGCGATCGCACTGTGAGTCCCGGGAAGACTTTCTCTAGATCCGCGACCTTTTCAACGCCCGTCGCACGAAGCTCCTCGGCGCTGCGCACCGAGACATTGGCGTCTGCGTCCTCGAAGACCGGGGGTTCGGCTTGAACAGTACTCGGGGGAAGCGTCGTGCCACTTTGCGCCGGGCCGCTCGAGGTTTGCCGCGCGGGCGCGGCTGCCTTCGCACGCTGCGGCCGCTTGTTGGCCGTTGTCACGGTTATTCCGGGCAGTTGAATGACCTGCGGCGGTTCAGATACTGATGTCTGCGCAGCGCCTTGCGACGCCGATAGGCCGATCAAGCCTGCAGTCAGAACCATCGCGCGTATTGCGAACATTTCTAAGTTCCCCCTCCGCCTTGCGGATTCACCATTTTCCGTACTACTGAAGTCAAGTTTTCGTCTAACGCCCGATGGCCGTTCTTTGACGGTTTTGGGTCAATGGCGGCGGAGAGGAATTTTGGACACACATCCCGAGCGCGATCCGTTTGGCGGCGCCGACGCACATGGGATCGCTCTGCCCGACACCGCGCTGGCCGAAGCACTCAGGAGCATGACGCGCTACGAGCTTTCCGAGCGCGATTTAAGCGTCCGCTGTGTCGAGGGCGTTCTCGATCGCGACGTGCTCTATCCCGCAGCGGGGCCGCCCGCATTTTCGATCACTTTGACTCTCAAAGGCCGTGGCAGAGCCAACATCGATGGCGTAGAGCCGATCGAGATTGCAGCAGGATCTGCGACAGTGTTCTGGAGCAATCAACCCGTCAGCGGGCTCGATCAGGTCGACGGCGGGATACCGATCGAGGCCATCGAGATCCGCTTTCCTCCGCATCTCCTGCCCGAGCTCATCGGCAGTTCGGTCGACGCGTACCGAAGCGCGCTTTTGGTCGATCGGAGCGATCCGAGCCGGCGCACCATCCTCGTCGGATTTCCACTTTCCGCTCCCTTGGCCGACGTCGCGAAGAGCATCGTTGGCTGCCGTCTCGAACCTGGCAGGACCCGCGCGCTCTACATGCGTGGCAAAGCGCTCGAAGCACTTGCGCTGACTGTTGACGCACTGTCTCGGCTTTCCAGGCGCGCGCCGCGCCTCTCACCGCCGGACAAGGAACGCATTGCGCAAGCCCGCAGGCTCATTGAGAACGCCTTGGACGATGCCTGGACCACACCTGCTCTGGCAGCCGCTGTCGGCTTGAGCGAGAGCAAGCTCAAGGCCGGTTTCAAGGTCCTCGTCGGAAAGTCCGTTCGGAGTTACCTGCGCCAGCTACGCATAGATCGCGCCTGCTCACTCATTGAACAAGGACACACGGTAACCGCGAGCGCGCTCGCCGCCGGCTTTCATAGCCTCAGCCATTTCAGCAAGACATTTCGTGAAGTCAAAGGCGTATATCCGAGAGATTTCTCGAGGATAGCAACTGAAGGCGATGCGGGCGATACCGCAAAGCGCCGAGGGCGCACATAACATGGGGCCGCATTGCCGGCCATCTGCTGAACGTTTGACCTAAGCTTCCAGTCCTCGGCTGCGTCCGCTGCTGCGGACTCTTGGACGGTTTTTCGCGACGTTCCTATGCCAAAGTCTGTGCGATGCGAAGCCGCGGCCCTGTCAGAGATCGGTTGCCGGTAAGCGCGTCCTACATCCCGGCCGGTGCAGTGCCGATGCCAAGATAGGCGTGCCGGACACCCTCATCGTTGAGAAGCGCCTCGCCGGTACCGGACAGCACAATGCGACCGTTTTCGAGAACATAGCCGCGATCGGCAAGTCTGAGGGAGTGAGCGACGTTCTGCTCGACCAGTAAGATGGTGAGCCCACGCGCGTTGAGGGCGCGGATGGTTGCGAACAGCTCCTGCACCAAGGCAGGCGCGAGGCCCAGCGAGGGCTCGTCGAACATGATGAGCTCGGGCCGGCTCATGAGGCAGCGACCGATGGCGAGCATCTGCTGCTCGCCGCCGGACATGGTGCCCGCGAGTTGCCGGCGTCGCTCGACCAATCGCGGAAACATGGCGAACACTTCGATCATGGTCTCCTTCATGTGTCCCCGCGCGCGGGGGAGCAGGGCACCCATCTCGAGATTTTCCTCAACTGTCATCGAGGGAAAGATCTGACGCCCCTCCGCGACCTGACCGATGCCGAGATTACAGACGCGATGGCTTGGCTCGCCTGTGATGTCGATCCCGCGGAAGCGGATGCGACCCGAGCGGAGCTTCTCGATGCCGGCCAGCGTGCGGATCAGGCTCGATTTGCCGGCACCGTTGGCGCCGACGAGGGCGACGAGCTCCCCCTCGGAAGCCGTCAGTGACACCTGATCGAGCGCTTGGGCATCGCCGTAAAAGACATCCAGGTTCTCGACTTCCAGCATCACACAACGGCCTCCCCGAGATAGGACTCGATGACCGCCGGATTATTGGTGACGTCGTTTGGCGTGCCTTCTGCAATGACCTCACCGTGGTGCATCACGACGACCTTGCGCGCCAGAGCCATTACCGCTCGCATCACATGCTCGATCAAGAGAATGGTGATGCCGCGCTCGACATTGAGGTCGCGCAGAACCTGCACCATGCGGTCGACTTCAGTGGGGCGCAGACCGGCCATCACCTCGTCGAGCAGGAGAAGATGCGGATCCGTGGCGAGCGCCCGGGCAACCTCGAGCCGCTTGCGCTCGGGAAGGGTGAGAGAAGATGCCGGATGACTGCGCTTGGGAAAGAGGCCGATGAGATCGAGCACTTCCTCTGCGTGCCGCTGCGCTTCAGCGACGGTGCGACGGGCATTGAGGGCCCCCACAACGACATTCTCAAGCACGCTAAGCCCGGCAAAGGGCTTCACGATCTGGAACGTACGGCCAATGCCGGCGCGGCAAATCTGATCCGCGCGTTTCCCGTCGATACGCTGACCGGCAAGGCAAACCGTGCCCGCATCCGGAGGGAACACGCCGGCAATCATATTGAAGCAGGTGGTCTTGCCGGCACCGTTGGGGCCGATCAGCGCCACGATCTCTCCTTTGCCCACGGAGAAGCTGAGGTCTCGCGCAGCGCGCAGCCCCGCAAAGCTCTTTGACAGTTTCTCGACCTCGAGCAGCACCGGCATGTCAGGCCTCGGGCTTGTCTGATTGCTTGGCATCGAGACCAAGCGCTCGGCTCAGGGGCGGCCATATGCCGTGAGGCAATAGCACCACCACCAGCAGCAGGCAGATGCCGTAGAACACCTGCTTGGCGCCCGGCAGGTCGATGCCGAGGCGAAGCATGCTTTCGCGCAGCGCCTCCGCGAGCCCGGTAAGCAGGAAAGCCCCGATAATCGGGCCGAAGAGCGTGCCAACGCCGCCGATGATAGGCCCGAGAATCAGCTCAATCGAGCGGCCGATATGGAAGACCTGCTCCGGAAACAGATTGTTGTAGTAGAAGGCGAAGAAGACACCGGCGATCGACGTCATCGCCGCCGAAAGCGCCACCGCGTACATCTTGTAGCGGAATGTATCGATGCCGAGCGCGCGGGCGGCCTCCTCATCCTCGCGAATCGCCTGCCAGTAGTATCCCGCGCGGCTGCGCAGCAGCGCATGGCAGATCAGGAACGCCATGACCGTCAATGTCAGGATAACGTAGTAGAACATGCGCGGGCTGCCGCGCAGGGTCCAGACATCATTCTGTGTGTAGTTGGCGACCGGCACAAACAATCCACCAGATCCGCCGACCCACGGCCAATGATCGAAGCCGATGCGGGCAAATTCGGCGAAAGCGATGGTGAGGATTGCGAAATAGACACCCGCGACGCCGAAGCGGAACGCCAGAAAACCTATTATGGCGCCGGCAAGACCCGCGATCGCGAGCGTGAGTGGCAGGCTCAGCCATGGGCTGATCCCGAAATGGAAGAAGAGCGCGGCCCCCGTATATGCGCCGAGCCCGACGTAGAGCGCATGGCCGAGCGAGAGCTGACCGGCAAATCCCATCATGATGTTCCAGGCCTGCCCCGCATAGGCGAAGTAGAGAATGAGGATGAGCACCGTCAGCAGGTAGTCGTTGACGAACAGCGGTGCCACCATCAGAACGGCCAGAAAGACGAGGAGCAGGACGACACCGCGACGCGGGACCCCTTGGAGCAGCGCGGCGATCATCTGGGCTTCTTTCCGAGAATGCCTTGCGGGCGGAACAGCAGCACGAGCACCAGTATCCCAAAGGCGAACATGCTCTTGGCCGACGGCGTGAACAGCAGCCCGGCGAGCGCTTCAGTGAGCCCGATCAAGATGCCGCCGAGCAGGGCACCCGGCATGGACCCGAGCCCGCCGGTAATCACGATCACGAACGCCAGCAGCGTGTAGGCAGGCCCGAGCCCCGGCGTCACATCTATGATGAGCGACAGCATCACGCCAGCCGCTCCGACGCAGGCGGCACCGATGCCGAATGTGAGGGCATAGAGATGTTTGACGTCGAGGCCGACAACGAGCGCGCCGGCATAGTTGTCGGCGCACGCGCGGATGGATTTGCCGAGAATGGTGTAACGAAAGAAGGCAAACAATGCGGCCGCGACCACAAGCGCAGTGGCGGCTGCATAGGCCTTGCTCGCGTCGATCACGAGCGAGCCAAGGGCGTAGCTATCGAAAGAATAGGACGTCTGTACGTTGCGGGCGTCGGGTCCGAACACAATGAGCTGAATATTGACGAGAATGGTGGCGACAGCCACCAGCAGCATGAACTGACTGTGTTCCGGCCGATTGATGAAGGGATTGATGAGACCGGCCTGGAGAAGATAACCGAGCACGAACAGCGCGGCCGAGGCCGGCACCAGCATGACGAACGGGTCGAGACCAAGCGAAGTAAACGCGACGACGGTCGCGTACATCGCAAGGGTCATCATCTCGCCGTGCGCGAAGTTGACGACGCGCACGACGCCGAAGATGACAGACAGGCCCAGGGCCATGAGGCCATAGACCAAACCCGTGAGCAGGCCGTTGAAGGCCACGTTGAGGTAGATTTCTACCGGCACCTTTCCTGATCCTGCCAGAGGCGCCCCGACCGCCGAGGCGATCGGAGCAACAAATGAAAATGCCGGATCAGCGCTTGTTGTACGATGCCATCGGTAGCGCGGGCTTGGCGTTGGCGGCCTCTTTCGGCGCGACGGTGACGAGCTTGCCGCCGCGGTTCTGAATGGCAGCGTTCTTGAGCCACACGTTTTGGCCTTTGGCGTCAAACTTGACGCCCGGACCAATGCTGACGTTGTCCTTGATGTCCGTTGCGCGAATGGCGTCGGCGAGCACCTTGGGATCCGTCGAGCCGGCCCGCTTGTAGGCGTCGGCTGCGATCAGCAACGCCTCGAACGTGTAGATGTGATTGGTGTTGAGGTTGATGCCGGGATGGGCCTTGGCAAGCGCCGCCTCGAGCTGTTTGCTCACGGGCTTGTTGGGATCGTACCAAGGCACGAAGCTCATCGGGCCGTCGGCGAGCTTGCCGAGCGTCTTGAGGTACTGGTCCTCATACCAGCCCGGCCCCATGCTCAGAATGGCGGCGGGGGTCCAGCGCTGCTTGACCATCTCGCGCGTGAGCAGCATGGCGTCGTTGAGACGGCTGACCATGAGCAAGGCTTCGGCGCCGGTAGCCTTGGCCTTTGCCACCTCCACCGAGAGATCGCGCGCCGACGGGTCGTAGGCGATAGTGTCAACAACCTTATAGGGCATGTCGACCTTGGAAAGGATCCCGCCGATACCCTTCTGCATGGCCGTGCCGAACGTGTCATTGACATGCAGGAACACGACCGATTTCGGCGTGACGCCTGTGGCCGCGAACACTTCCTTCTGATTGGCGAAGGCATCGGAGAGAAGCATCGGCGCCGTCGGGAAGTTGCGGAACACGAACTTGTAGCCCTGCTCTGTGATGGGCGGGGCCGCGGCGATGTTGATGACGAATGGAATACCCTTCTGCTCAGCGACCTGGGCGATCGCTGTGCTCTGGCCGGAGTCGAAAGCGCCGACAAGGAGCTGCGCACCTTCGCTGATCAAGCGCTCGGCGCGGGCTCGTGCCACGTCCGGACTGGACTCGGTATCGCCGTTCATGATCTCGAGGGGGGGCATTCCCAGCCCTTTAAGGATGCCGCCCGCGATCTCCACACCGCGATGGCAGTCCTGACCGATGCCCGCCTGAAAACCCGAGCGAGGCAGCAGCACGCCCACTTTCAACGCCGCTCCCTGCGCGCGCGTGGCGACGAAGGGGCCTGCGCCAGCCATCACACCCGCAGCCCCGACACCGGTCGCGAATGTGCGTCGCGTGATGCCGGTCGCAGAGCCGCGATGCCCGCGCCGCGTTTTATTCTCCATGAATTCCTCCCTGAGCGTTGCGCTATGTGGTCTGGGTGTGCCAGAGCCTCTCCAAGCTGGTCGCACTTTACCGTACCGTCTGATGTCCGCAAATTGGATTGAGCGTTGGTAAGGTACTGAACTGTTTAGTGGAAGCGATGATCGCCTGATCGGCCCAGGCCCGAATGCGCGCGCCAAACGCGTCGAACGTCCCTATTGCATGATGCCAGCTATGTGGCGCCGACGTCGCCGGCGTTTCTACCACTTGCGCTGGCTCGGCGATGATCTCGATCCCGCGGATCTCCTTGTGCCGTGCCCCTCAGAGCTGACGACGATCTGGCCCGCCTCGACGTGAGTTAATCAGGGCGGATCAAGAGGCCGATTTGATCAAACCGATCGGTGTCGACGAGCCGGGCCTGTTGTGATCCCCCCCCCCGTGCCGATTGCGCCGCAGTTCGCCGATGAAATAAGTATATGTGCCGTCCGAGCTGTTCTCACCTCAATCCCCACCATTCCGCACCATGCCCAGTCGCTTCAATTTTGACCGGCGCCCCCTTCTGCCAGCCGTCGGCGGGCTATCGTTACTCGCCGTGGCCATCGGGTTGTCGGGCGCGCTCACCCTCGTGCAATCGCGCGAGCAGGGCATGGTCCAGCACACGGTGATCGTCCAATCCCGCTTAACGCAGGTGCTGTCCAGCCTGCAGGACGCAGAAACCGGCCAGCGTGGGTTTCTTCTCACGGGCCGACCCGATTACTTGTCGCCCTACACTGCGGCTGCAACGCACATGGAGGCAGGTTTCGCGGATATCTCCGATCTAACAGCCGACAATGCTCGACAGCAGGCCGAGATGCTCGAAGTTCGGCGACTAGCTGCTGAGAGAATGGCAGTGCTCCAAGATGCCATCACGAAGCTTAAGAATGGCAATCGCGATGGAGCCTTGTCGATCGTCAACAGCGACATCGGCAAAACGCTGATGGACGAGATTAGGGGCCGCCTGGCGTCCATGCAGCGTGAGGAGGCTCGCCTCCTCGAGGAGCGCCAAGCCTCGGCAAGACGACTCCAATGGTGGCAGCATGGAGCCCTCTTGGGCACACTTGTGCTTGCATTCGTACTCCTGGCCTACGTGACCTGGGAACTGCATCGACGCCTGCAAGCAGCAACGCGGAGCGGTCAGGAACTGATCGAAGCCAATCGAAAGCTCATTCAGGAAGCTACGGCACGTGAGCGCTTAGCCGATCAACTCCGGCAATCCCAAAAAATGGAAGCGGTTGGGCAGCTGACCGGGGGCATCGCGCACGACTTCAATAATATGCTGGCAGTCGTGATCAGCGCCTTCGAACTGACACGTCGTGCGCTGGACAACGGCAATACCGATGTCCGCAAGTTCATCGAGCACGGCGTCGACGCGGCGCGACGATCCGCGGCACTCACACAAAGGCTACTGGCCTTTGCACGCCAGCAGCCTCTGGCGCCGCAGCCGCTCGACGTCAACAAGCTGATCCGGGGGATGGACGAGCTGCTGCGCCGGTCGTTAGGCAGCACGGTCCGACTGGAAACCGCCATCTCGGCGGGACTCTGGACGGTCCATACGGATCAAGTGCAGCTTGAGAACGCGATTCTCAATCTCGCCACCAACGCGCGGGATGCGATGCCGGACGGTGGTCGGCTGACGATTGAGACGGCCAATGCATTCGTTGATGAGAACTATGCGGACAAGCTGCTTGATGTGCCGATCGGCCAATACGTGATGATCGCGGTCAGCGACTCTGGCAAAGGCATGGACACCGCAACAATCGCAAAAGCTTTCGATCCGTTCTTCACGACAAAGCCGGTTGGGCAGGGGACCGGACTGGGGCTTGCCCAAGTCTACGGTTTTATGAAGCAAACCGGCGGGTTTGCGAGAATATACTCGGAAGTCGGGCAGGGCACGACGGTCAAACTTTACCTGCCCCGGTTCACCGGGACGCCGCGCGGTATGGACGAGCGAAAGCCCGCCCCCGAAACTCCAAACGCCAAAGCCGGAGAGGCAATTCTGCTCGTCGAGGATGATGAGCGGGTACGCAGCATGACGACTGCGAGCCTTCAAGAGCTCGGTTATCACGTGGTCGCGGTTGACGGTGCAGCGGAGGCTCTGCGGCATCTAAGTAGGGAGCAAAAATTTGCTCTGATCCTGACCGATATCGTGATGCCCGACATGAACGGTCGCCTATTGGCCGATGAAGCTGTACGCCGGCATCCTGGAGCGAAGGTCCTTTTTATGACGGGCTTCACGCGCAATGCCGTCGTTCACAACGGCATCATCGACGATGGTGTAAACTATCTCCAAAAGCCATTTACGCTGCATGATTTGGCAACCAAGGTGCGCCGGTCGATAGAGAGTTGATTGTTGTCGGCTGGACGGAATAATCAAAGAGCGTCGCGCTCGACAGCCCCGAACCTCGGAGGGGATATAGCTCCTCTCGTCGATATGTTGATCGACGAGAAATCCCTTAACCGGAATGTTGATGCTCTCAATTGCTTTGTCGCGAAGTAGCGCGCAAACTCTTGGACAATGAGCCAAGCTGAACAGCGAACATCTGGGGCCGGCAGATCCATCAGGCCCCTCACCCTGTCGCGCTGCGAGGATCCGATGTCACCATTCAGCACGTGCTGGGCGCGACCGAAGCCCGTCTCGCGATCGACGGCGAGGTCCGGAGCGTGAGCCTCTAGTCGTCCCGCCGAAGTGGCTTCGAGAGCTGATCAGTCTGCCGTTTGAGATCGCGCTGGCGCTCCTCGGCGGCGCGGGCGCGAGCCTGGGCGTCCTGGGACTGCCTCAAGGCCTCCAGGGCACGCCGCTGCTCTAGCTGCTCGGTTCCCCGCCGGATGTCGGCATTGGGACTACGATCGTAGTACGTCTGTGCCTGAATCGGCGCAGCCACGCCCACAAGGCCGGCGCATATGCCAACCATCATCATAATTCGACGCGAGAGGCGGTACATCATCGGTCACCTCTTCTCATCCACTACCGATCACAGAGATATCGTGGGTCGGACAGCTTATTTCCAGGGGCCCCTCCTGCGATCGTCGAAGCGAGCATCCGCCGACGCCCCGTAGATTTCGGGCATGGCATCTCAGGCTCATACGCCGACGGCGAACGCATAGGACAAGCCGCACAATCTGACGCAAGATAAACAAACCTGCCGCTCGCTCTCCGGCGGCGGGAGCACCCACTTTCCGCGCTCCGTCAAGCTCCCTGCACATGCGCCACGTCATCCCCTCCGACAACGCCGCATTGACCGGCGAGTACGCGCGCCTCTTCGAGCGCCTCGAACGCTCCAGCTTCCAGTTGGATGTGGAGTATCGCATTCCCTACACACGCATCTATTTCGGCTGGGATCCCATCATCGGCATTGTGCCTATTGCGGGAGACCTGGCCTGCGCCGCGCTCAGCGTGCGCAATATTCATTGGGCCTACCGGCTCGGCGCCAACAGGCGTGTGCTCCTCAAGATGGCGGTCAATTCGACGATCGACGCGCTGCTCGGCGCCGTGCCGGTGGTCGGTACGCTGTTCGATGTCTGGTTTCGCGCTCATGTGCGCAATTTCGAACTGCTCGTCGCGGCCATCGAGGCCCAGCGGCAACAGCATTCGGAAGCCGGTCCTCCCTGATCTGCCGATTGTCACACGCGCGTCGTGCGAGTCTGATGAGAGGTCCCTGGATCATCCAGCATGAGCCAGGCCACCTACGAGCCAGGAATGTCCGCCGCCGTTGCCGCCGCAGCCTTCGTACTGATCGCCACGCTTGTCCATCTCGTATCCATCGGGCTTTCCGCCCGGCGCTGCCGACGAGCACCACCGCCGCTCACCCAAGGTCCAGGCATCACGCTCGTGCGTACGGTCCGCGATGCCGGCCTGCACGAGGAAGAGACGCTGCGTACGTCCTTCCAGCTCGCGCATGGGCACTACGAAATCCTGCTCTGCGCGGCCTCCGAAAGCGATGCGGCGGTGCCGGTCGTGCGCCGGCTCATTGAAGAGCACGCTCATGTTCCTGCCCGCCTGCTGATCGGGGACGAGCGCATCAGTGCCAACCCCAAGCTCAACAACATGCTGAAGGGCTGGCGCGAGGCGCGATACGACTGGATCGTCTTCGCCGACAGCAATCTCATGCTGCCGCCGGACTATCTTGGAAAGGTCCTGACCGCGTGGACCGACGACGCCGGCATTGTCTGCGCGCCGCCGATCGGCAGCCAACCGGACGGCCTCTGGGCCGAGGTGGAGTGCGCCTTCCTGAACACTTACCAGGCGCGCTGGCAGTACGCCGCCGACAGCGTCGGACTCGGCTTCGCACAGGGCAAAACCATGCTCTTCCGGCGCGACTTCCTCGAAAGCCGCGGCGGCATCAAGGCCTTGGCCTCAGAGCTTGCCGAGGACGCCGCGGCGACGAAGATCGTTCGCGACGCGGGCCTTCGGGTCCGGCTGGCCGGCCCGTCTTTCTTCCAGCCCCTCGGCCGGCGCGACGCGGGCAACGTCCTTCGGCGGCAGCTCCGCTGGGCGCAGCTTCGCCGCCTCACTTTTCCCGGCTGGTTTGCTCTCGAGCCCCTCACCGGCAGCACGGTGCCGTTGATCATGGCAGCCGTGGCGGCGCCGGCCTTCGACATCCCGCCCGCGATTGCCGTTGGTGGGCTCGCGGTTCTCTGGTTCGGCGCCGAGGGCCTGCTCGCCCGGGCCGGCAGCTGGCACGTCTCGTGGCGTTCGCCCCTGGCCTGGCTGCTGAGAGACCTGCTCATTCCCGCCGTCTGGCTGCGCGCGTGGACTGTGAACACCTACCAATGGGGCGGCAACAAGGTGGCGTGGCGCGCCGGCGGAACGGCCAGCATGAGCAGCGAAAATGCTGTCGGCGTCAGGTGAGTATCCGAAGGCTCCATCGGAGTCGCTGTCATCGGGCTGAAACGTGAATCTCCTAGGAGCTGGCTCATGCAAGACGCCCTTCCCGCCGAGCCCCACACCGCTCCCCCGCTGACACCCTATCGCGCGGTCTTCATCTCCGACATCCATCTCGGCACGCGCACGTCCCAGGCCAGTGCGCTCCTCGATTTCCTGCGTGTCGTCGAGGCAGACACCTTCTATCTCGTCGGAGACATCGTCGATTTCTGGAGGGTCCGGCGCGGACCGCACTGGCCCCAGGCGCACAACGACGTTCTCCAGAAGCTGCTGCGCAAGGTGCGCAAGGGCTCGCGCATCATCTTCATTCCCGGCAATCACGACGAAGGCCTGCGCGATTTCTGCGGCATGCACTTCGGCGGCATCGAGGTGCA
Organism: Hyphomicrobiaceae bacterium; assembly: GCA_035565975.1. GTDB lineage: Bacteria > Pseudomonadota > Alphaproteobacteria > Rhizobiales > Hyphomicrobiaceae. Next base: position 16,644 of record DATMRT010000030.1, on the reverse strand, counting down.
TCGCGACTGCATCCACGAGACCGCGACCGGGAAGCGCTACATCGTCATGCACGGCGATGAGTTCGACATCGTCGTGCGCAATGCGCGCTGGCTCGCCTTCCTCGGGGATCGCGGGTACGAGACCGCACTCTGGCTCAACAATCCCCTGAACTGGGTTCGCCGCCACCTCGGCCTCGGCTACTGGTCCTTCTCGGCCTACCTCAAGAACCGCGTCAAGAAGGCCGTCGCATTCATTGGCGCCTACGAGGAGGCCGTTGCTGGCGAGGCTCGCCGCCATGGCGCCCACGGCATCATCTGCGGGCACATTCATCACGCCGCCAACCGACACATCAGTGATGTCCACTATCTGAACTGCGGTGACTGGGTCGAGAGCTGCACGGCGATCGTCGAATCGCGCACCGGCGAACTGCGCCTCATCCAGTGGAATGCCGACGCTGCGTGGAGCACCGCGCCGACAGCGCCCGAGCCGACATTCGCGCTTGGCTGAACGCGCCGACCAGTCCATCGCGCCCACGGGCGTCATCCATGGCCGCGAAGGAGCGCAAATCCGCTTCACGGATTGGTGATACCGTCATTGACGACGCGCTGACGAGCCCTTGATGGGCAAGGTTTTATCTGCCTGCCAGGCGAGCGACGGCATCGGGCCTAATCGCCTCGCTCAACTGACAGGAGGAAGCCATGCAGACACTGAAGCATCTCATGATCGCCGTTGGCCTGCTCGCGGCGCTCGCAGTTCCCGTTTCGGCGAAGACGACCGCCGATGAGATCTGGGATCAGATCAATCAGACCATGCCGCATCGGCCGAGCGCCGATGAATTCCGGGACGCACTCCCATAGTTCCCTGCGTGCGGCGCGAGTGGATCCTCGCCTCCCCCATCACGGATCCACTCGCAAAATTGATCATGAGCATCCGAGCTTGAGAGTAGGTATTTCATAGTCAGTCGGCTCCGGAGCCTCGCACGATGATCATCGACGAACATACGAATCTCGATGGCGATGCCGGCGAAGCCACCGCCAGGGCGCTTCAGCAGAGCCTTCCTCGCAAGATGTGGAACACCAGCTACCGCGATGTCGCATTTGCATCCCATCCCTCGGGGTGGCGCTCCCGGTGGCTGTGGCCACGGCTCAGCGCGGTGTCGGTCGAGACCGCGGATGTGTCGCTCGGCGGGATCGGCTCGCACGAAGCGGCCATTGCCAAAGTCGAGCAGCACTTCCACGGACCGCACGGCGCCAAGGCGCCGGCCGATCCTCTCTGCCATCGTTCGACGGTGCTGTAGCGCGAGCGGTAGGCGCGCCGCACGGCGATTGAACCGTGCGGCGCGCAACGCATTGTTGCTTCCGGTAATCCGCCGCGCATCACGAGCACGACTGTTCCATGCGCCAGCTCGTGATCTTGCACACTTCTCGGCCCTGCTTGTCGTAGATGCAGGAGCGGACGGGAAAGCGCCTGTAGGAACAGTAGGTCCCTGGAAACAGGAACCCCTCGTAGCCCTTCACGGGCCGTTCGCTCTCGTAGGTCCACTGTTCGAAGCGGCGGCCACGCGCTTCGGCATCTCCAGCGGTGAGCATCGCGCCGCCGCCGATGCATGCTGCGAGACCGGCCAGCATGGTGCGTCGGATCAGTTTCCTGGACATCGATATATCCTTTCGGGTTGAGCCGTTCGGGTCAGCCGCCAAACCGAAGGGATCGACCGGCGGGCTTGCCTCTTGGACATACCCGGGGCGCGCCACCGCCCGCTGTGCCGCCGGGAACAGATCGGCGTCACGGGGGGTCAGTTGCGCCGCTCGACGCCCCCCTCCTCGCTCGTGATCACAAACCGCCCGCTACGTCGCCCGATGCCGAGCGTCGTGAAGCCGATACCGCTGCGGGTATCCTTGTCATTGGATACCTCGAATTCGTAGCGGAAGGTGATCTCCACCGTATCGCCAGGACCGGGCTCCGCTCGGAAACTGTCCTCGATGAGCTCGAACCGCCGTCGCGGCCAGCGCTTGTAGTAGTTCGACTTCTCGATCAGCACGGCCTCGCGTGTGATCACGCCTCTCTTGTAGTAGTTGACCTTCGGCGCGAAGAGGTCCGCGCGGCCGCGGTGATCGACCATCCCGTGCCCGAGATACTCGAGGGCAATGAAACGATAGAGCTGATCGCGGAGGCGCGTGCTGTCGCGATCGTCATTGCTGGCGGCGGGCTTCGCTGAAAGCTCCGCAAGGCTGATCGAGGGCGAGAACAGATACCAGTACGCAAGCTCCAGGCCGCTGCCAAACTCATCCCGGCTGTCATTGCGGAAAGTCCAGGCCGAAATATTACCGTTCTCGACCGTGACGTCGATCGCGCATTCTCCGCCCCGCGGCGCCACATCGCTCGTGTAGCGGATCCCTTTCGGATGTGCTTCGCGTCGCGGTGGCTCGAGACCACGACAGAGATCCGGATCGCCGCCGGTGCCGTACCGCTCGAGGGCGAAGTAGTTCATGTTTACGCAGGCGTTGCACATGCCGGCAGCATCGACCGCCGCTTTGCGGTCTATGCCGTAGAGATGAATGCGGAAGCGGACGGCCTTGCCGACTGTGTCGATCGTATAGAAGGCATCAGGACCCTGGGCCATCATCTCGGACATCAGCTCCGGCGTGACGCGCTTCACGTCATTTCCGACACCGAGGCGCATGAACTCCGAAATGGACCTGATGCCTTCGCTGAAAGCGAGGCGGACCTGCTCGGCCTCGACGAGAACTTTGCCCTCTTCTGCCGCGCCCGGGATGTATGGTGCATGAAAGCCGAGAATCCCGCGCACATGCAGATAGCGATTGAGCTCGCCTTTCCACGGGAATGTGCCGCCCATGAAGATGATGGCGCAGGCCGAGTAGCACTCGCCGCCCTCGGCGACCGCTGTGCCGACGCTTTTCTCCATGAGATAGCCGGCGACGCGCAAACCCTCGCGGTAATCGCCACCCGGGGAATTGAGGCACAGGCGCGGCACATTGGAGAGGTCGCGCTGGCGCTGCTGATCTACGACGGCCATCAGCCGCTCGAGATCGCCGACCTCGATGATGCCATCCAGCAAGACGTTGCACAGGATAGGGCCATCCTGGCGCAGGTTGTGGCCGACGCCGATATCGACGTCGATGCTGCCATTGTGCTGATTATCGAAGCGCTCGAGCTGGACGATCTGTATGCTCGCGGCTTGCGTTTGATGCCCGTGAACAAGCGCGAGCGCCAGGAGCGCTCCGAAAATTCCGCTGCGCAACGGCGACATCAAGCGCACCTCCAGTAATCCAGGTTGCTGCCGCACGGCCCTACTGCACGATCGGCGGGCGGCTGTTGAGAGTCTCGCGATCGAAGCCGGCAAGCCGCTTGTAACCAGCCGCTGCCTCCTCCAGCTCGGCGACCGACAGCACCTCCTCGATGCGGCCGTACCCCGCCGGCGCGCGCTGCTCGACGAGCTGCATGACCTGCTCGGGCCCGTTGGCGCGGTTGGCGAGCACGATCCGCGCCGTCGCCGGATTACGCTCGGCGGCATAGGCGGCGAGTGCCGCCGGACCCGCACCGTGCGCCCGGATCTCGCGCGTCAGCACGCGGGCATCAAGAATGGCCTGAGAGGCGCCATTGGAGCCGATCGGGTACATCGGATGAGCCGCATCGCCGAGGAGTGTGACACGTCCGCTTCCCCACGCCGGCAGAGGATCGCGGTCCACCATCGGATATTCGAAGCAGGCTCGCGCCTCGCGGATAAGCCCCGGCACGTCGAGCCACCCGAACTGCCAGCTCTCGAAGAGCGGAAGAAATTCCTCGAGGCGGCCGGGCCGGTTCCAGTCCTCGCGACGCCATGCATGATCAGGGTTGTAGCGCAGCTCGGCGATCCAGTTGACGACCGCTTGCCCTTGGTCGAAGGCCTGGCGCGAGATCGGATAGCAGACGAATTTCTGCCGCTCGTGTCCCGCCATGATCATGGTGCGCCCGTCGAGGAACGGGGTGCTTTCGGTCACGCCGCGCCAGAGAATGGCGCCATTCCATTTCGGCGGCCCCTCGTCCGGAACGAACTTCGCCCTGAGCGTCGAGTGGATGCCATCGCAGCCAATGAGGACCGATCCTTCGGCCGTCTCACGTGCGGCACCGCTGCGCCGATCCGTGAAATGAGCCCGGACGCCGGACGCTGTCTCTTCGAAGTCCGAGAAATGGTGGCCCGTGAGCACGGCATCGGCGCCGAGACGCTCGAGCACCGCGCGGTAGAGGATCATCTGCAGTTCGCCGCGGTGGATCGAGAACTGCGGCCAGTTGTAGCCCGCAGCCTGCCCCCGCGCCTCAGACCAGATGAGCTGTCCCCGCTTGGAGAAGTAGGAGAGCGTCGACGTCGGAATGGCCAGCCGCGCGATCTCGTCGGCAAGCCCGAGCTCGGTGAGCTCGCGCACGGCATGGGGCAGCAAATTGATGCCGACGCCGAGCGGCTCGAGCTTTTCGACGCTCTCGTAAACGCGCGCCGCGATCCCGACCTGATGCAGGCTGAGCGCCAGCGTCAGGCCGCCGATCCCCGCACCAACGATGACCACCGTCACGGCAAGAGCCTCCCTCGCGGATCTTCAATCCACATAGGCAGCATAAATTCTCGCGCGGCGGAAGGGCGCTTGTCACCGCGGCCGAAGTGGACGCCGCCGCACGGGCGCGTCATCATGTTAAATCTCGGACAACACAAACACGAGGCGCGACAATGCCTGATGCCCTGGGGTGGCGGTGCAAGCTCGGCGTCATGGCGCCGTCGACCAACACGATCGTCCAGCCCGACTTCGACGATATGCGCCCGATCGGCGTCACGAACCACTACAGCCGCATCTTCACGCCGAACGTGAAAGCCCTGAGCAACGATTCTTTCCGCGCCGGTATCGACACGATCGGCAGCAATGTCATGGACGCGATCCGGAGCGTGATGACGTGTGAACCCGACTACCTCGTGATGGGCATCTCGGCGCTCTCGTTCTTCGGCGGCGCCAAGGGTGCGGAGATTTTCTCGAACCGGATCGTGGAAGAGACCGGCCTCAAAGTGACGACCGGCAGCCAGGCGACGTCTGCCGCCATCGACGCCATCGGCGGCATAAGCCGCATCGCGGTGCTCACACCTTATTGGCCAGTCATGAATGCGGAGGTGAGGCGCTACTTCGAGGACGTCGGCCTGACGGTCGTCCGTGATACGGCGCTTCAGTGCAAATCGTGGACGGGCATCGCCGAGGTTACAACAGCGGCGTGCCGTGCGGCGATCCGTGCACTCGACGGCGACGACGTCGACGCAATCGTCCAGGTCGGCACGAATCTCTCGATGATCCGCCTGGCAGCAGCGGCGGAACTCTGGCTCGGCAAGCCCGTGATCGCCATCAACACGGCGACCTATTGGCACGCGCTCCGCGCGAATGGCATCCAGGATCGCATGGTGGGCTTCGGCCGGCTGCTCGAAGAGTTTTAAACACCCCATCGAGCAGCCGGAATATCGCAATCTCTACTGCTTCGGTGCCTCGGCCGGTGGCGTGGTGGCTGGCGCAGGTTGTGTTGCGGGTGCCGTAGCCGCTGGCGGCGCCGAGGGCGTGTCGTCGCCTGGCAGCGGCACGACATACCAAGCCACCGCGAGCGCCAGTACGAGCGCCGCGATCAAGATCACGGTTCGGTTGTTCGTCATAGGGTATCCTTCCCTCTCAACAGAGCGGCGCAGGACGCCGCATCCTCGAAAGCCGGAGACGAGTCGACACTCGAACGCCGGAACGCGAATCCGGGTGATCAGCCTTCGCGCTAGATGCGACCACATCGTGACGCTCAAGTGAGGATTGCGTGGCAGCGTCATTCTGCAGAGGTCAGCCAATTCCTTTACGGAATATGCATCAACGACTGATAGCCTCATCCGATTACGCAGGCCGCGGCAGATTCAAAGGCGCCGCTATGCTCGATTTAATCGTTGCGCTCGCCTATATCGCCGGCCTGGTCTGGGTTGCCGCGCGCGCCTTCTTGAAGCCCGACGGCGTCTATCTCAAAAGCCTGATCGGATTTCTGGGCGCCGTCGCTGTCGCCGCTGGCGTGTGGTTCTGCGCCGGCCCCTTCATTTCCGGAGCCGCCGGTCCCGGCGCTCTCGTCATCTTCCTGATCGTCGTCGCGGCGGCGGCCATCGTTGCTATGGTTGCCTGCGCGTCAGCAACGCTACGGCATGTCATGAATTCCTTGGCATGACAGGCACCGTCAGTCGGAGCGTGGCTTGAGCCGCGTAACATGCCCCATCTTGCGGCCCGGACGCGCCTCACGCTTGCCATAGAGGTGAAGGCAAAGGTCCTGATCGGCAGCGAGCGTCGGCCAAGCATTCGCCTCGTAGCCGATGAGATTGCGCATCTCGGCATTGCTGTGGCGCGCCGTCGCGCCGAGCGGCCATCCGGCGACAGCGCGGATGTGGTTCTCGAATTGCGACACCGCGCACGCGTCCATGGTCCAATGACCGGAGTTGTGCACGCGCGGCGCGATTTCATTGACGAGCAGCGGCGTCGTGGCTCTCTCACCGAGATAGAACATCTCGACGCCGATCACGCCGACATAATCGAGCGCGCTCGCGATGCGTCCCGCGACGTCGCGCGCACGGGCATCGACCGCCGGCGACAGTTTGGCAGGAACGACCGACTGGCGCAGGATGCCGTCCTCATGCGTATTGCGCGGCGCGTCATAGCAGACAAGGCTGCCGTCCAGCCCGCGCGCGGCGATCACCGAGATCTCGAACGCAAAATCGATTCGCCGCTCGAGCACCGACGAGACGCTGCCGAGAGCTGCAAAGGCCGACGCCAAATCCTCCGGCGTGGCGACGCCGATCTGTCCTTTACCGTCGTAGCCGAGCCGCGCCGTCTTCAAGATCGCCGGCGACTGCCACGCACTCATTGCCTTTGCGGCGGCCGGCACGTCACCCGCCTCACGGATTGCAAGGAACGGGGCAACCGGTATGCCGAGCCCCTCGATAAATGCCTTCTCGACGCTGCGGTCCTGAGCGACGCGCAAGGCCTGCGGGCCGGGACGCACCGGCACGCGGCGCGCGAGATGCTCGGCCGCGACCACCGGCACGTTCTCGAACTCGTAGGTCACGACATCGACCGAGCGGGCGAACTCGTCGAGGCGCGCGAGATTCTCGTACGGGCCGATCAGATGGCGCGACGCGAGGTCCAGCGCCGGTCCCCAGTCATCCGAGTAGATCGCCGCGCGGAACCCGAGCTGGGCGGCAGCCTGCACGAGCATCTTGGCGAGCTGACCGCCGCCCAGAATGCCGATCACGCTATGCGGGGGGAGCGGCGGCGTTGCCGTCATGGACCTTCAGGCGCCTCGGGAATGCTCGCGGTCTGGCGGGCGCGCCAGGCGTCGACGCGCGCGGCGAGCGCCGCATCGGAGATGGCGAGGATCTGCGCGGCGAGAATGCCGGCGTTCGCGGCACCGGGCTCTCCGATGGCGAGCGTGCCGACGGGAATGCCGGCCGGCATCTGCACGATCGAGAGTAGGCTGTCCTGGCCGGAGAGCGCGCTCGTCTTGATGGGAACGCCGAGCACAGGTAGCGGCGTCATCGAGGCGGTCATGCCGGGGAGATGCGCGGCACCGCCGGCGCCAGCGATGATGATCTTGTAGCCCGCATCGCGCGCCTTCACGGCGAAGTCGTAGAGGCGCTTCGGTGTGCGATGGGCGGAGATGACCCGCGCCTCATAGCTGACGCCGAGTTCGTCCAGGACCTCGGCGGCGCGCTTCATGGTCGGCCAGTCCGATCGGCTGCCCATAATGATCGCGACGTCAGCGGCCGACCCGGCCATTTCCTGCCTCTTACATTCCCGTTGGCGAAAAATGAGAAACTATTGATCCCTCCAGGCCGCTGCAAGCGCTCCCGCGCGGCATGGTGTGGACGATCTGCCTGGCTGGCATGGCTGCCGCCGGGGATCAGGCGATGATGTCGGGCGTGATCTGGTCCTCGAGCGCGGTGATCCGGTCCTTGAGCAGCAGCTTCTGCTTCTTGAGCCGCTTGATCGTGACCTGGTCGTTGGACTGCTCGGCCTCGAGCCGCACAATCCGCTCGTCGAGATCGCGGTGCTCGGCGCGCAGCACCGCCAGCATCTCGCGCACCTCACGTTCGTCGGGTCGCTGCGTCAATGGGCCCTGCTCCGCTCATCCGTGGCCGAACGGTGCTTCGGCATATCCCCGCCGGCGGCGACGCGCAAGTGAGGCGTTGTGCGGCGCCTGATCTGATCCATGGCCCCTTGCTCGAAAGCCGCCGCACCGGCAATTGTGGCCCGGCAAGAGGGCGGCGGGATGCTTAGGGATCGAATTATGAGCTGGCAGGGGTGGGCAGGAACTGCAGGCGCGGCGATGATGCTCGCTCTCGGGGGCGGGAGCGCCGCCGCCGATGACGTCGCAAGGGGGCGTGCTCTCGCCGAGCGGCTCTGCGCCCAATGTCATATGGCACCGGGGCAGGGGGAGAAGCGGGGCGCGAACGAGATTCCGGGGTTCGCGGCCGTCGCGCGACGGCGCAACCAGACGCCCGAAGGGATCGTCGCGTGGCTGCGCAGCATCCCGCCCATGATGCCGAACCATCATCTCAGTCAGGACGAAATGCACGCGCTCGCGGCCTTCATCATGACCCTCGGCGACACACCAAAGCGATAGGTCACATGCCGGGCTCTTAGGATCGGCTGACAACGCTCGCCACCTCTGCAATGCTTGGCGCAACCCCATCAAAGCGCACGACCCGGGAGGATCCACGCCATGCCGCGCTTCGCAGCCAATCTCTCCTTCATGTTCCAGGAGGTGCCGTTCCTCGACCGCTTCGAGGCCGCGGCGAAGGCCGGCTTTCGCGCCGTCGAGTTCCTCTTTCCCTACGAGAACAAGCCCGAGGAGATCGCGTCGCGGCTAAAGGCCAATGGCCTGACGCAGGCATTGTTCAACCTGCCGCCGGGCGACTGGACGAAAGGCGAGCGCGGGCTCGCTGCCATTCCCGGTCGCGAGGCGGAGTTCGAGCAGGCCGTGGCAACAGCCCTTCGCTATGCGGAAGCCACCGGTTGCCGGCGCATCCACGCCATGCCCGGCCTGCGCCACCACGGTGCCGAGCGGGGCACCTACGTCGCCAATCTGAAGCGGGCAGCGCGCCTCGCGTCCAAGGACGATGTCGACGTGATCATCGAGCCGATCAACACGCGCGACATTCCGGGCTTCTTCCTGAACACCACCGGTGACGCGCGCGCGGTCATCTACGAGGTCGCCGAACCCAACCTCGGCCTGCAGTTCGACCTCTATCACCGGCAGATCCAGGAGGGCGACACCGCCATGGCGATCCGCGAGTTCGGGCATCTCGCGCGCCACTACCAGATCGCGAGCCCGCCGGACCGTGGTGAGCCGGATGATGGGGAAATGAACTACGCCTTCCTCTTCAGAGAGATCGACGCGAGCGGCTTCTCGGGTTATGTCGGATGCGAGTATAAGCCGCGGAAAGGCACGCTCGAAGGCCTCGGGTGGGCCGCTAAATGCGGGGTGACGCTCGGCTGAACCGATCGGCGTCTCGGCGTCGACCACGGCTGCCGGCTTCAAACTTTCGACACCTTGGCGTCGCACAGCGTCCAAGGAATCTTCCGGGGACGGGCGAAATCATAATGTCTGGCACGACGACGAAGCGCACCCTGACGCGGCGCAGCGCCCTTCAGATCAGCGCCGCGGCCGCGCTCGCGCCTGCCTTGGCGCCCCTCCATCCGGTTGCGGCCCAGCAGCGTGGACCGCTGCAGGTCGACGTCGACCAGGGCAATATCCGGCCGCGCCCGATCGCCATCCCGCCCTTCCTTGGGGACGATCCCCGTATTGCCGCCGACGTCGCGGGCGTCGTCGCGTCCGATCTCGAAAGCTCGGGACTTTTCCAGCCACTGGATCCGCAGGGCTTCATCGAGCGGATCGGCGACCTCAACGCGGTGCCACGCTTCGCCGACTGGCGCAGCTCGGGCGCGGAGGCACTCGTCGTCGGGCGTGTGTCACAGCTCCCGGACGGGCGCGTCAGGGCCGAGTTCCGCCTCTGGGACGTCGTGCTCGGCAAGCAGCTCACCGGTCAGCAGTTCACGACGACGGTTTCGAACTGGCGCCGCATCGGGCACATCATGGCCGATCAGGTCTGGGAGAAGCTCACGCTCGAGAAGGGCTACTTCGATTCACGGATCGTCTTCATCGACGAGACCGGACCGAAGCAGAAGCGCATCAAGCGCCTCGCGATGATGGACCAGGACGGCTTCAACGTGCGGCTGCTGAGCCAGGGCGGCGAACTCGTGCTGACGCCCCGCTTCAGCCCGGTCACGCAGGACATCACATACATGTCCTATGGCGCCGGCGCGCAGCCGCGCGTCGTGATGCTCAACATCGAGAGCGGGCAGCGCACTTTAGTCGGCGACTTCCCGGGCATGACCTTCGCGCCGCGCTTCTCACCCGACGGGCAGCGCATCATCATGAGCCTGCAGCAGGAGGGCGACAGCTCCATTCTCGAGATGGACTTGCGCAGCCGTCAGGTCCGCCGCCTGACGCAGGGACGCGCGATCGACACAAGCCCGTGCTACGCTCCCGACGGCCGCCAGATCGTCTTCGAGTCGGACCGCGACGGCCATCAGGCCCTCTACGTCATGGAAGCGGACGGCAGCGCCCCCCGGCGCGTCAGCCTCGGCGAGGGCCGCTATTCGACGCCGGTGTGGTCTCCGCGCGGCGATTACATCGCCTTCACCAAGCAGCTCTCCGGCCGCTTCCTGATCGGTGTCCTGCACCCCGATGGCTCGGGCGAGCGTGTGCTGACCGAGGGCTATCACAATGAAGGTCCCACCTGGGCCCCCAATGGCCGCTTCCTGATGTTCTTCCGTGAGCAACAGGGGGCCAACGGCGGCCCCCGCATCTATTCCATCGATCTTACGGGCCGGAACGAGCGGGTGATTCGCACGCCATCGTTCGCTTCGGACCCTGCCTGGTCGCCCCTGCTACGCTGATCCTGCTGAGTTGAACCGTGTTCTGATCGATAGGGCGGTCTAAATCGCCACATTTCGGACAAGGTCCAGGCCGTGCGCCTCTTTTCAGTGTCTTTTTCGCACCTCTAGCGGCACAAAACATCCACAGAATGTCCGCGATCCTTGATCTGAACATCGCTCACAGGTACCCAGAATAGGGCGACTGCCACGTCCGACGGTAGAGCCTGAGGGACAGCCATTCGTGGCAACTCTCAGAACTCAACCATGGATGTGGCCATTGGGACATGCGCGCACCCTAGCGTCGTATGCGCCAATGAGCGTGGCGCCAATGCGCCGGTGACGGAGCAGGGTCTGCGTTGAGAGTTGATCCCATCACGGGGCTTTCTAGGGGAGACTGACTATGAAGAGTGCTATCGTTCTTGCCACGGTGATCGCGGCTGTCGCTCTTGGCGCGTGCCGCAAGGAAGTGGCTCACGAGTCGTACAAGCTCGGCGCGGGCGACGTTGCTCCCGCGACGCAGCAGGTGCGCTAACTGATCCTATTCCGGGGGATGTCCGCCTGACGGGCAACTCCGGCATTCGGACAGCAACCAAGCCGTATTGTTTGCCGAGAGGCACGCAATGCGGCTTCGTTGTATTTGGGCATCGGAAAAATGGAGCCGCCAAGACGATCGCGGCGGTGCACCTCAAGCACGACCACTGAAGGCTCGAGTTATCTGCGCCGAGGCGGGGGATTTCGGTGCTCGGCGATGCCGCTCAGGCAGTCGCGCCGCCGCGAAGATGCGGGAGGCGCCCGCGCAGACGCGTTCCCAGCGCAAGAACCGGCGCCAACAGCTCCATGCTGCGGAAGTCCACGCGATGTGGGTGCGAAACGATGGCCGGGAGATTGGCCGACGCGGGCACATCCGCGCGCCGCGTGATGGAGTCGCGCTCCATATCTGGATCGTCATCCGGGGCCGCCATGGCGAACCCGGCAGCCAGTGCGGCGCGATGCAGTCGTTCGATACTCATGTCGCCGACCTCGCTTGACCACCGATGGGCGAATACTCTGTCCCCGGTCGACCCTCGATGCCCCGCACAGGTGCCAGATGTGCCAGAACATTGTGGATAATGTGCGACACTTTATCATCACGTCAAGCAAAAATTGGTAAACATCCGTGAAGCTGCTATGCGCGCGGCGCCAAGCTGCTGGTTTCGCTGGGCCACCGATCCCAAGCATGGAGCGCGCCAGTTAAGCCCCGTGCGGCCGCAGGGCCGCGAACGGGACGACCGCCACGTGAGCGGCGGCCAGCACCTTCAACCACCGCTCGCCGGCCAGAAACACCCGTTCTGCATCACGCTCAGCAGTCATGCTGTCGAGCCCCGCCAGAGTTGTATCTGAATAACCGGGATGGCACATGGCGAGCGGTCGCGCCCCGAGGTCACGGACAAAGCGCGCGAAGAGGTCATCCAGGCGGCAGTCCGTGGCACCAAACTGGTAGATGCCGCTGAACCCATCATTGGTGGCGAATCCAGCGGCTGAAGCCTGCCGCGTGAATCCCGCTCCGAGCGTCGAGATCAGCGCCGCCTTCTGTTGGGCAACCCCTCGCCTCATGATCCGGGCAAGCGGCTCGCGACACGACCGCAGATAGGGCCGCGGCCCGTTCTGGCGGCCGAGCACGCGTAGAAGGGCGCCGCGGACGCCCGGCAACTGATGGACGTGATGGTGTCCGTCGACATGAGCCGGCTGCCGCCCCCAAACCGCAACGAACGCCTCGAGCTGGCGTTCGATCTCAACCTCGATTTCGGCGACGGGCAGGCGGCCGATTAGGCTTGCGCGCACGAGTGCCTCGACCGGCGGCAGGCGCCCCGAAGGTGCCAGCTCGGGCATTGCACCAATCGGCGTCTGGTCCGTCAGCGTGAGATGAAGCCCAATGTCCGCCGTGCCCGCGACGGCGGCAAGCGCCGGCCCTTCCTCGCGCCAATAGGGGCATACGGTCATGACGCTTGTTGCCGAGATGCGGCCGCCAGCGATCAGCTCGCGAATGGCGCGGCTGACGCCGGGCGTCAGCGCATAGTCGTCCGCGCAGACAACGAGCTTCTTTCGGCCTTCGGTCGGCATGAGATGGCACCTCTGCGCGCGCCGGTCGCCTTCGCCGCCGGCGCGCCATTGGCAATGCGGGCAGACTGCGATACTGCAAATCCATGAGCGCGGCCAGAGCCGCCGCGAACCCCGTCAACTCTGCTAGGATTGCACCGGGAGGACGACATGAGCCGCCTCGACGTACATCAGTTCATCTGCCGCAGCGATAATTTCGCCGTGCTCCTGCACGATCCTGAAACCGGCGCGACCGCCAGCATCGATGCGCCGGATGCCGCCGCGATCCGTCGCGAGCTTGCCAACAAGGGTTGGAAGCTCACGCACATCCTGGTCACGCATCATCACGGCGACCACGTCGAAGGCATTGCGCCGCTGAAATCCGAGACCGGCTGCAAGGTCATCGGTCCCAAGGCCGAAGCCTCGAAGATCCAGGGCCTCGACGAGCTCGTCGCTGAAGGCGACACGTTCAAATTCGCCGGGCACCAGATCGACGTCATCGAGACGCCAGGCCATACGGCCGGCCACATCAGCCTCGTGATGCCAGATCAGAAGATGGCGTTCGTCGGGGACACGCTTTTCGTCATGGGGTGCGGACGCATCATCGAGGGCGATGCTCAGATGATGTGGCACTCGCTGCAGAAGATTGCACGGCTGCCCAAGGATACCGAGCTCTACTGCGGCCACGAGTACACCGTCGCCAACGCGAAGTTCGCGCTCTCAATCGAGCCCGGCAACCAGAAGCTCGTCGAGCGGGCTGCGCAGGTCACCGCGCTCCGTGCGCGCAATGCGCTTACGCAGCCGACGCGCGTCGACATCGAGCTCGAGACGAACCCCTTCCTGCGTCCACAAATGCCGGCCATCCGCGAGCGGCTTGGCATGAAAGACAAGAAGGACTGGGAGGTCTTCGCCGAGATCCGTGAGCGCAAGAACCGCAGTTGAGCCGCAGCACACCCGCACAGGCAGTCCCCATGCAGACCATCCTTCACGAGAACCCCTCACCGGGCACGAACCAGCACGGCCAGCCAATCGGCACCCCCGTCCCCGGATGGACGCCGCGCGCGCTGCCGCCACGCTCGCCCATGACCGGCACGCGCTGCGACGTCGTCGTTCTCGACCCGGCAGCGCACATCGATGATCTGTGGGACGCCTTCTCCGCCGACCCGAGCGGACGAAGCTGGACTTATCTGTTCGTCGACATGCCGGCGAGCAAAGAGGCGCTGCGCGCGTACCTCGATGCGCAAGCAAAGCTCACCGACCCGCTCTGCCACACGATCATCGAGCGTGTCAGCGGCCGCGCGGTCGGTATCGCGAGCTTCATGCGCATCGATCCGAACATGGGCGCGATCGAAGTCGGCAACATCAATTACTCGGAGCGCCTCAAGCGCACGGCCATCGCCACGGAAGCGATGTACCTCATGATGAAGCGCGTCTTCGATGAGCTCGGATATCGCCGCTACGAATGGAAATGCGACAGCCTCAATCACCCCTCGCGCAAAGCAGCGGAGCGATACGGCTACGTCTATGAAGGCACGTTCCGCCAGGCCGTCGTCTACAAGGGCCGCAACCGGGATACCGCGTGGTTCTCGATCATCGACACGGAATGGCCCGCACTCAAGCGCGCCTACGAGACCTGGCTCGATCCGGCGAATTTCGATGCTTCCGGCAATCAGCGCCGCGGGTTGGCGGAGTTGATCGCGGAGGCAAAGCGCTAGCCGCGCGCGCTTGCGCACGGCCAACAGGTACAGGTCATGAGCACGGCGCCGACATCGGGAGAGCCGATGCAAGACACGATCTTCGCGCTCTCGAGCGGCGCCGGGCGTACAGCACTCGCCGTCGTCCGCGTGTCCGGGCCCGCGGCCGGCCTCACGCTCGATAGCATCGCGGCACCGCGGCCGAAGCCGCGCTTCGCCGCCTTCCGCAAGCTCCGTCATCCCGAAACGGGCGAGGAGTTCGACCACGCACTCGTCCTCTGGTTCGCCGGTCCGAATACCGAGACCGGCGAGGACATGTGCGAGCTTCACCTGCACGGCGGCCGGGCCGTTCTGGCCGGCGCGTTCGCCGCTCTATCGGCGGTCCCAGGGTGCCGCCCCGCCACCGCCGGCGAATTTGCGCGCCGCGCCTTCGAGAACGGCAAGCTCGATCTGACGGCCGCCGAGGGCATCATCGATCTCATCGACGCCGACACCGAAGCTCAGCGGCGCCAGGCCCTGCGCCAAGCCTCCGGCGAACTCGCACAGCTCTACGATGGCTGGCGGAAGGAGCTGCTGGAGGCGCGCGCCCTGCTCGAAGCGTCGATCGACTTCTCGGATGAAGGCGATATCTCGGAAAAGGCGGAGGCGAATGGCATTGCGCGTGCGGTGTCGCTTGCCGAGCAGATCGAGCGGCATCTGAAGGACGGCCGGCGCGGTGAGATCGTGCGTGATGGCTATCGGATTGTCATCGCGGGACCACCTAACGTAGGCAAGTCCAGCCTGATGAACGCGCTCGCGCGCCGTGACGTGGCAATCGTATCGGACGAGCCGGGAACGACGCGCGACGTCCTGGAGGTGCGTCTCGACCTCGACGGCTACATGGCCATCGTCGCAGATACGGCGGGCCTGCGCGAAGCCGCTGGCACCATCGAACGGGAGGGCATCCGCCGGGCCCTAAAGCGCGCGGACGAGGCCGATCTCGTGCTGTGGCTCATCGACGCGACGGCGCCCGTGACCGATGTGCCAGCCGACCTCGCCGCACATGAGCGCCGCGTCCTCCGCGTCGTCAACAAGATCGACGTGCATGGCGCTGGCGACGTTGTCGCCGATCATGCCATCTCTGCGCGCGAGGGCACGGGCGTGCAAGTTCTCGTCGCGAAGCTGGCCGCACTGGCCCGCGAGGCGGCGCATGGCGTCGGCGACCCAGCGATCACCCAGCTTCGTCACCGCCAGCAGATCGAAGCGTGCCTTGACGCGCTAAAGGATGTGCGTCCGTCGAGCAAGCTTCCCCCGGAGATAGCCGCCGAACAGCTCCGCATCGCGGCCGAGTCTCTCGGCCGCATTGTCGGCCGGATCGACCCGGAGGATGTGCTCGACCAAGTCTTCGCCCGTTTCTGCATCGGAAAGTAAGAAATCGGGACGGCCCGTAACGATTGTTTCACGTGAAACGCTCGCCCAGCTGCTGGCATTTCCGCAAGAGCGCGGCCGCAGCGCGGCCGCTGGCTAGCTCCACTTTGACCGGCCGCGCGGATTGCCGTATGGCTCTGCCTTGCGGCAAATCGGACCTCTGAGCAGCACGGATCATGACCGAGGCGACCTACGATGTTATCGTCGTTGGCGGCGGCCACGCGGCGTCGAGGCCGCGGCTGCCGCCGCGCGCATGGGCGCCCGATCTGCTCTCGTCACACACAGCGCCGCCACCATCGGCGAGATGTCCTGCAACCCCGCGATCGGGGGACTCGGCAAGGGCCATCTGGTCCGCGAGGTCGATGCCCTGGACGGCCTCATGGGCCGCGTGGCCGACGAGGCAGGCATCCAATTCCGCCTGCTCAATCGCTCCAAGGGACCAGCGGTCCAGGGCCCGCGTGCCCAGGCCGACCGCAAGCTCTACCGCCAGGCCATGCAGGCTGCG
>DATMRT010000029.1:0-51509 GCA_035565975.1 Hyphomicrobiaceae bacterium | reverse complement strand
GCCGAGGATCATGAGCGACGCTTCGGCACCGCCCGGCCCCAGCAGCGAGGCAATGGCGCCGATACCGAAGATGAGCGTCGGCACGTAGAGGGGCAGCACCAGCAAGGCGATCAGCAGGCTACCGCGCCGGCTGCGCAAGGTGAGCGCCGCACCGATGGTGCCGATGAAGCTGATCGCCGGCGTGCCGACGAGCATTGTTGTCATGAGCGGCAGATAGAGGGCGAGGTCGAGATTGAGCATGAGTCCGAGGAAGGGCGCAAGCAGGGTCAACGGCAGCGCCGTCGAAAGCCAGTGCGCAATTCCCTTGGCGGCCACGACAGCCTCGAGCGGCAGGGAAGCCGTTGCCATGACTTCGAGAGAGCCATCGTCGAGATCGGTCTCGAAGAGCCGGCCGAGCGTCAGCAGCGCGGAGAGAAGAAGGGCAATCCAAAGGAGCCCGGGCGCGATGCGCGAGAGGAGGGCCATATCCGGCCCGAGGCCGAGCGGCAGCATCGCGACGACAATGAGATAGAAGCCGAGCGCGGCGCCGAGCGCGCTCCCTTCGCGAAAGGCGAGGCGCAGGTCACGCGCAATGAGGGCGAGGAAAGCGCTCATCGGGCCTCGCTGGCGGACAGAGCCTCGTCTGGCAGTGCCGCCGCCAGTTCGAGAATGCGCGCGCCGGCAAGGCCGAGAGGGCCATGCGTCGCGGCGACGAGAATGCCGCCGCCATCGAGATGCCGCTGCATGAGACCGGCCAGCAGGGCCTGCGAGGCGACGTCGAGTGCCGCCGTCGGCTCGTCGAGCAGCCACAAGGGACGCTCGACAAGCAGCAGGCGCGCGAGGCCGAGCCGCCGCTTCTGCCCGGCCGAGAGATATCCGGCAGACACCTCGGCGATATCGGCGAGATGGAGGCTCTCAAGGACTGGCTCGACGCCGCGCACGTCACCACCGAGAAAGTGCGCCCAGAAGTGTGCATTCTCGCGCACGGTAAGACCAGCCTTCACGGCGTTGGCATGGCCGACGTAGTGCGCGCATTCCGCGACGGCGGTTTCATCCTGCACACCTTCGAGGCGAACTGTCCCAGCCTCCGGCGCGATGAAGCCGGCGAGCGCCCGGAGCAGTGTCGTCTTGCCGACGCCATTGGGGCCGGTGAGCACGAGCGCCTCGGCAGCCCCTACATCGAACGTCAGGCCTTCGATCAGGCGCCGGCCGCCGCGAGAAAGAGTGAGGCTGTCAACGAGAAGGCGCATACCGCGACTGCTCACGCCGTCTCGTTGAAGATCTCGCGGCCGATGAGCATCCGGCGGATCTCGCTCGTCCCGGCGCCGATCTCATAAAGCTTGGCGTCGCGCAACAGACGGCCGGTCGGCGACTCGTTGATGTAGCCGGTGCCGCCGAGGAGCTGGATGGCGTCGAGCGCGAGCTTGGTCGCGCGCTCGGCGGCGAAGAGGATAGCACCTGCCGCGTCCTTGCGCGTCGTCTGCCCGCGATCGCAGGCCTTGGCGACGGCATAGACATACGCACGCGCCGCGTTCATCTCGGTGTACATGTCGGCAACCTTGCCCTGCACGAGCTGGAAGGTGCCGATCGGCTGGCCGAACTGCTTGCGCTCGTGAATGTAGGGCAGCACCACGTCGAGCGCCGCCTGCATGATCCCGACAGGGCCGCCGGCGAGCACCGCGCGCTCATAGTCGAGCCCGCTCATGAGCACATTGACGCCCCTGCCGATACCACCGAGCACATTCTCCTCCGGGATCTCGCAGTCCTCGAAGACAAGCTCGCCTGTCGAGGAGCCGCGCATGCCGAGTTTGTCGAGCTTCTGCGCGACCTTGAAGCCCGGCGTGTCCGTCTCCACCAGAAAAGCGGTTATGCCACGCGGCCCCGCCGCCGGATCGGTCTTGGCGTAGACGACGATCACCTGCGCGTCGGGCGAGTTGGTGATCCACATCTTGGTGCCGTTGAGGATGTAGCGATCGCCCTTCTTGTCGGCGCGAAGCTGCATGGAAACGACGTCCGAACCGGCGCCTGCCTCGCTCATGGCGAGTGAGCCGACGTGCTCACCCGAAATCAGTTTCGGAAGATACTTGCGCTTCTGCGCTTCGCTGCCGTTGCGGCGGATCTGATTGACGCAGAGGTTCGAGTGGGCGCCATAGGAAAGGCCGACCGAAGCGGAGCCGCGCGAAATCTCTTCCATGGCGACCACGTGCTCGAGATAGCCGAGGCCCGAGCCGCCGTAGTCCTCTTCAACCGTGATGCCGTGCAGGCCGAGAGCCCCCATGCGCGGCCAGAGCTCACGCGGAAAGCGGTCGGTGCGGTCGATCTCCGCAGCGATCGGCGCGATCTCGTCGGCCGTGAACGAGCGGACAGTGTCGCGAAGCTGGTCGGCCGTTTCGCCGAGGTCGAAATCGAGCGTCGGGTATTGGTTGGGAATCGACATGGTGACCTCGTGATGGCTTGCAGCCACAAGGGGTGCGCGGTGCGGCTCGAATGTCGGTATCCGGGCGCGAAGGCGAGTGCAAGCGGCGCGGCGCCCGCCCCGCGACTACCCCCGCATCGACGCTGCGCCGCAAAAGACAGTACGAGCATCATCGCGCAAACAGGCAACACCTGACTAATTAGTGCCGTGGAGAGAATAATTCATACTGGACGGCCGGAAATGCGGCTTTGCATAGTTGCCAGCGAGACTTGTCTGACTTTCGACCAACGCAGATTACAGGAGCCCCAGGGAATGGTCCGGTTTTCGCTGTCCGCATTGATGCTCGCGCTCGGCATTGCCGTCGGATCGGCGCTCGCGTCGCCTGCCATCGCGCAACCGGCGTCGGAGGCTGCGGAGACGGCATTCTGGGACAGCGTGAAGGACTCCCGCGATCCCGCCGAGGTCCAGACCTACCTCGACAAGTTCCCGAACGGCCTTTTCGCGCCGCTCGCGCGCATCCGTCTCAGGAACCTGCAAGGCGCCAGCAAGCCTGCGCCTGCCCCAGCAGCGAGCACGCCGCCGCAGCAGCAGCCATCGCAAAGCGTATCCGCATTGACAAGCGAGTCGGTGATCCGCGAGGTGCAGGACCGCCTGTACAATCTCAACTACCAGATCGCCACGCGGAACGGCCGCATGAACACCCAGACGCGCGAGGCCATCCGGCAATGGCAAACGAATATCAAACAGCCGGTGACGGGGGATATGTCGGTGGCGCAGCTCGCAATTCTGCGCCGCGCGGTTCTGCCGACGGTCTGGGGCGCGCTCGCGTACTATTCGAAGGGCGCGTCATCGACGGTCTGGAACCGACCGACGCGCGAGATCGCCGAGCGGGAGGCCTTGGCCGCCTGCCGGAAGAATGCCGGCGCGCCGTGCCAGGTGCTCAGCGTTGCGAACAAGATCTGCGGTGCGCTCGGCTTCTACAATGCCGTCGTCAGCGGCAAGCAGCATTGGGGTGCCTACGCCTCGGTCCGCCCGACTCTCGGACAGGCGACCGAGCACGCGCTTTCCGAGTGCCGCAGTAAGGCCCGTCAGCCCAACGGCTGCGGCATTCGGACGACGGTCTGCGCGGACGGCAGCCACAAGCGGTAGCCGTCCGTTCAGATCCGCTTCGTCTCAGGCTACGCGCTTCATCGGGCTGGCACACAGCGCATCAGCGATGATCTCGACGGCGCGGCCCCAATCGAGGGCACCCTCGGCCTCGACGCCGAACGCCGCGACGGCATCGGCGGGGCTGCCGCCATCACGGAAGACGCGTGCGCACGCCTGCCGCGCGTAGCCGACCGACTGGTGCCAGTGGGCGGGGTTCACGCTGCGCGGGGCGCGGGCGGAAAGGTCCGTGGGTGTGATGCTCATCGTCATGGCAGTTGCCTCCGTAAGCAGGTGGCCGCGTTTCCGGGCCGATTACTGACAAGCCCAACGCTATGGGCCTTTACTCGTTGCTGCCCTGAGTACGCGGGCTGTGGACAGTCGATAAGAGGCCGGCGAGCACACCAGAGCCGTGCGACGCAACGCACAACCTTGATACGCGGCGCGATCATGGACCTCAGGATCCGCGCTCCAGCGCACTCGCCGGTATTTTGGAGCCCTTGGGGGGAGAGCAGGCTCCAAAACGAATTCAGTTGGGGGCAGAACGCGCGGGGCGGGGCAAACCCGTCTCTCCACGCTTCGACTCGACGCTCGACATCACGGCAAGAAAAACCTCGCCGATCGGACGCCACTCGGAACGCACAATGGAACTCGACTTCAGATCGGCAACTCGAGGACGCGTGGACACGATTGTACATCCTTCCCGGACAGCACCCTGCGGGACCGACGCGGAACGAGGCCGACAGGTGAGAAAACTAGGACAGAAGACGGGAACGCTGACGCAACGCTACGGGACGCAATTCTACTGACGCCGGCACCTTCAAGGCGGCGAGCCGCGACGCAATACTGGCGAACAGCTCGACACGTGCGACTCGCCTTGCCTTGAGGAGCGCGGTACTGATGACGCTCTTCGGGGTGTTCGGCCGACCAGGGGCGGTGGCCTTGGGCAGGTGGGTACGCAACTGAGACGCAAACTTCGACGCAACACGACGCGACGCTACAGAACTCGAACGCAAACTCTGGGGCTTCCGTATGCGGTCCGAAACGCTGACCAGACTGGGCTGCCCTGACGCAACGCTACGACTGAAAATCACCGAGCCAGGGGCTACGCGGGACAGAGACGCGGACTTGAACTCACTCACACCCATGCTCCTTCCGGCTCACTTACGCTTGACTGAGAACCGTCTCGGCGAACAAGTGCACTTAACCGTTGTTTTGTGGCGACAGCCGGACGCAAAATTGGTGAATCGGAGAAATCGGATTGACAGCCATTCATCCTGCTTCGTTCTCCACAGGAGGAGGCATAAATAGGCTGTTTTCCTTGAGCTATGAGGCGAGCCCCTGTGGAAAAGCTGGCCGCCTGAGAGGCTCCGAACCGCTCGAATTTGGCACTTGCGCTACCCGCGAGACCGATTCGCGTCACGACCAAGGGCACAGCAGGCCTTTCCCCGCATGAATCGCAAGAAACCCCATCACGCGAGTCGCCCTCCCGCGCACGCCTCGGGAGACGACGGCCCCGTGCGTCTCTACGGCATCCACGCCGTCGCGGCCGCGCTCGCCAATCCGGCGCGCGAGATCGGCCGGTTGCTGCTGACAGACAACGCCGAACACCGGCTCGGACCTGCCATCGCCGCACGCAAGGCGCGAACGCAGCGCGTGTCGCCGCGCGACCTCGACCGCCAGCTCGGCGCCGATACGGTCCACCAGGGGGCCCTGCTCGAGACGGCGGACCTTCCCGAGCCGACGCTCGAGGAACTCGCCGCCACGTCAGCGGACAAAGGACCGCTGATCGTGCTCGATCAGGTCACGGACCCGCACAATGTCGGGGCGATCCTGCGCTCGGCGGCTGTGCTCGGTGCCGGTGGGCTGATCATGACCCGGCGGCACAGCCCGCCGCTTTCCGGCGCACTCGCCAAGGCGGCCTCCGGCGGCCTCGAAGTGGTCCCCGTCGCGCTTGTCGGGAACCTCGCGCGGGCACTCGAGGAACTTGGTGAACTCGGCGTGCGCCGCATTGGCCTCGACGGCGACGGCGACATCACGATCGACAATGCGGACTTCGGCGGCGCGGTGGCTCTGGTGCTCGGCGCCGAAGGTAAGGGGCTGCGCCGACTCACGCGCGAGAGTTGCGATGTTCTGGCGCGTGTCCCCTCGGCAGGAAGCTTCGCCTCGCTCAATGTCTCGAATGCTGCGGCGGTCACCCTCTATGCCGCCGCGCGGGCGCGCACATCTCAGCGGACCTGACGCACGTATATAGAGAATAAGAGGGAGCCGGGGCCGGACAGACCACTCTCTTATATATGCGCGCGCAACGCGCATCAGCGCCGGCGTGCTGAACGTTCGCCAGAATGGAAGCGTGCACGGCAGCCGGCGCTGCCGCTGGCAACGTAAGTTCCTTTGATCGCGGGAATTTTCAGCTATTGCTTGGGTGCGGGCTTCGCCGGCGCGGGGCTCGCTGGAGGCGGCACTGCCGGCGGGATCGCACTTCCGCCCGGTTGGCCCGGATCATCTGGTCCGTCGTAGTAGAGGAAGCCGTCCTCTATGGCCACGATGTCCTCGGCCTCGACCTCGTACTCGTCTTCTTCACCATCATCGAGCCGGATGATGCATCCGCTCATGCAGACCTTGTCGAGCACCTCCGACGGCCGGATCGTGTGCTCGGTCGTCGTCTCTCCCTCGGAGATCGTGACCTTGACGTCTTTGGTGTCGCGATTGGTGATGCTGGCGGCATCGGCAGCGATGCTACTCATGAGCAGCGCTGCCGCGCCAGACATCGAGACGAACCTCGATGGCATTCAGTCATTCTCCGTTGCTCAGGACAACGGAGACACTCTTACCGCTTTGCGGCTTTCTTCGCACGCTTCACGGCAACCTTCCGCTTCTTGGCGGCCTTCTTCGCCGGCTTCTTCGCAGCCTTCTTGGCTACCTTCTTCGCAGCGGTCTTCTTTTTCGCGCTCTTCGAGGCGACTTTCTTCGCCGCGACCTTCTTCGCTCTCATTGCCATTGCAAGGGTCCTTTCCTGCTATTCATTTGTAGTGTGGTGCCGATGCATCATCTAATGTGTGCAATCCGTAGCCACCGCAAACGCAAAATTTCGCTGTCATCTATCGATTCTTTCGATACATCGTGCTTAGCGTCATCACTTGAGCGAGAGCACGCACATGGACATCGCGCTTGCACGCACGTTCCTGATGATCGCCGAGACGGGCAGTTTCATCGAAGCTGCGCGGCGCATGAACATCACGCAGTCGACGGTTTCTTCGCGCGTGCGCAATCTCGAGTCGCTTCTCGGCCGCCAGCTCTTCGAGCGTTCGAAGGTCGGCGCGCAGATCACGCCGGCCGGTGAGCAGTTCCAGAAGCACGCGCTCGCCATGGTCCGTGTATGGCAACAAGCCCAGCTGGATGTGGGTTTTTCGGGCCAGCACGACCAGCATCTCGCGGTCGGCGCCGAGGCGACGCTCTGGCACGGATTGCTGATCTCTTGGATCGCGAACCTCAAGGCGGCCTATCCCGAGCTCGCCCTCACCGCGGTCACCGACACTGGACCGATGCTCACCCAGCGCCTTCTCGACGGCACGCTCGATGTCGCGGTCGTCTATCAGCCGCTGCAGTCGCCGGGCCTCCTCATCGAGCATCTCTTCGAGGAAGAGCTTGTGCTTGTCTCGGCAGGACGCGGTGACGCGCGTCGCCGAATGGACGACTACATTCTTGTGGATTGGGGGCCGGACTTCCGCGAGGACCATGCGATGGCCTTCCCGAGACGGGCCGGCGCGCGACTCACCCTCGACATCGGCCCGATGGCCGTCGACTACCTTCTTAACAACGAGGGCTCGGGCTACCTGCCGCATCGGCTCGTACGGGGGCACCTGTCGCGCGGCCGTCTCAAGCTCGTCGCGCGTGCGCGTAAATTCACGGTGCCGGTCGGGGTTCTTTACCCTGAATCACGCGAGGAATCGGACTTCGGCCCGATCCTCGACAGCCTCCGGGCCCGCGTCGCGCGGTATGGATGATTCTCCTTCTCCCCGTGCTGACGGGGAGAAGAACGGGATGAGGGGCGGTACACATGCCGACGTTCGCGTATGCCGCCGCCCCTCACCCTAGCCCTCTCCCCGCAAGGGCGGGGAGAGGGGATGATCGTCCATTGCGTTGAAGCGCGATGCGATTGTCTGCTTGATCGCGGTATGGTGTGCTCGCGCGCACAACACTTAACAATGAGGAACGCCCGATGAGCACGCCGCTGACGCCGGAAAACCGAGAGAAACTGAAGAAGATCAGCGTCGCCACGATCACGACCGCCCTCTTCAAGCGCAACTTCCGCAACCAGTTCATCCAGGACGTCCGCCCGGTCGGCACCAAGGCGCCGCAGATGGTCGGCGAGGCCTATACGCTGCGCTATATTCCGGCGCGCGAGGATCTCGATCACATCGGCGTCTTCGAGGATCGCTCGCACCCGCAGCGGCGCACGATCGAGGACTGCCCGCCCGGCCATGTGCTCGTGATCGACAGCCGCAAGGACGCCAAGGCAGCTTCCGCCGGCGGCATCCTGATCACCCGGCTCATGATGCGCGGCGCCGCCGGCATCGTCACGGATGGTGGCTTCCGCGATTGCCCGGAGATCGCCGAGATGGCCTTCCCCGTCTACCAGAACCGACCGGCGCCACCGACCAACCTGACGCGGCAGCGCGCGGTCGATATCAACGTGCCGATCGGGTGCGGTGATGCACCGGTGTTTCCCGGCGACATCATGGTCGGCGACGGCGAGGGCGTGGTGGTCATCCCCGCTCATCTCGCCAACGAGATTGCCGAGGAGGGCCATGAGATGACCGCCTACGAGGACTTCGTGATGGAGAAGGTGCGCGAAGGACGCGGCATCTTCGGTCTCTATCCGGGTGGGCCCGAGGCCAAAGCCGAGTTCGCCGCGTGGCGCAAGGCCAATGGACGCTGAGTTGAGATAAGCAATGACTGAAGCAGATACCGGAGCGGGCCTCGTCCGCGGCACCCCACCCGCCGAACGCGCCCCGCGCGCCGTCGCCGACCTCTATCATACCTACTTCACCGGCCTCATCCTGACGCTTGTCAGCCGCCGCGGCAGCAGCGACGCGGCGCGCTGGATGCACGCCGTCTTCCGCCATCAGCATCATGAGAAGTTCCTCTCGAGCTTCGAGAAGCTCGGGCTCGTGGACATGCCGCACGCGGTTGCCTGCGCGGCCTATCACTACCTCTCGAACAGCATTGGCGGCGTCAGCGTCGAGTTCATGAAGGAGAGCGACCGCAAGGCCTGGGTGCGCTTCGTGCCGCCCCGTTGGGTCTATCCAGGCGCCGCCATCTGTGGCGTACCAAGCGAAGTGTCGCGTGGATTCCTGACGGGCTGGTACGCGCAGAACGGCGTATCGCTGAAGAATCCGCGGCTTGGCTTCGTGTGTACCGCCCAGACCGTCGATGGCCAGCACGGGCTTGCCGGCTACTTCCTGGAGTACGACCACGATCTCGCGCCCGATGAGCGGCTGGTCTTCCGTCCCGGCGAGATGCCACCGCCCTTCGATCCGGAGGCCGCGCCACGCCTTCCCGCGTCCGACTGGACGACGGAACGGCTCGCCCGCGCCTATCGCAACTACGCCATGGAATACGTGCGCTCCGGCCTGCCACGGCTCATCGAGCTCTTTGGCGAGACGGAAGGCGCACACCTCGGCCACCTGACCGGCCGCCAAATCGGGGCGCAGTCGTACAAGGAGATCGCGGGCGCCGCCGGCGTCGAGAGCGATGATGCGGAGGCGCTGGCCCGACTGCTGGCGTGGATCGCGGAAGGCGAAGGGGATAGCGCGACAGTGTCCCGCGACAGCGATGGGGTGCTCCTCACGCGGACAGGCTGGCGCCTCATGCGCGGTATCACCAATCCCTCTCGGGGCGTGATGGACGCGTGGAACGGCCTCATCGAAGGCCTCGCCATGGTTCACAATCGCTTTCTGACGATCGATCTCGTCGCCCGTGCCGATCATGGCGCGCCGCAGACCGTCTGGCGCATTCGACAGCGGCCACAAGGTTCGATCACGATCGCGTAGTCGCAGCGGCCCACCGATTGGCACTTGTCGCATCGGCTGCGACGGGCTTACTCACTCGACGAAAGAACAACAGAAGGAGCCGCCGCCATGCCGGAGTTCCGCTTCGAGCCGGTGCAGATGCCGCCGGCCGCGACCAAACTGAGAGCCGAGGTCCGAGCGTTCCTCGACGAGGAAAAGGCCAAGGGCACTTTCACGCCGACCGTCGGCGCCATGGTCGCCGCCGACCCCTCCTTCAGCGCCCGGCTCGGCGCGCGCGGCTATCTCGGCATGACATGGCCCAAAGAGTACGGCGGACACGAGCGCTCGGCACTCGAGCGCTACGTCGTCGTCGAGGAGTTGCTGGCCGCCGGCTCGCCCGTGATGGCGCACTGGATTGCCGATCGCCAGAGTGGCCCACAGATCCTCAAGCACGGCGCCGAGCGCGTGAAGAAGATGATCCTGCCGGAGATCGCGGCCGGACGGTGCTTCTTCGCGATCGGCATGAGCGAGCCGGATACGGGCTCCGATCTCGCGAGCGTCAAGACGCGCGCCGTGCCCGTCGAAGGCGGCTTTCGCGTCACGGGCCGCAAGGTGTGGACGAGTTACGCTCACATGGCCCACTACGTGATTGCCCTTGTGCGCACGGGCGGGCGCCCGGAGGATCGCCATGTCGGCCTGACGCAGCTCATCATCGACATGAAGTCACCGGGCATCGAAGTGCGCCCCATCATCAACGTCTATGGATCGCACGAGTTCAACGAGGTGACCTTCGACGATGTGTTCGTGCCGGAGGACATGAGCGTCGGCGGCATAGGCAATGGCTGGGCCATGGTGACATCGGAGCTTGCCTTCGAGCGCTCGGGACCGGACCGCTTCATGTCCACCTATCCCCTGCTCGTCGAGGCCTTCCGCGAGATCGGCGACAATCCCAACGCCAGCGAAGCCGCCGAACTCGGCCGTCTCGTCGCGCATCTGGCGACGCTGAGGCGAATGTCCACCTCCATTGCGGGGATGCTCAACGATGGGAAGTCGCCGGTCACGGAAGCGGCCCTCGTGAAAGACCTCGGTACGACCTTCGAGCAGTCCATTCCGGAGATCACGCGACGCCTCTTGCCACTCGAGCCGCGCGGCGGCGGCAACGGGCAAGTCTATGACGACCTGCAGCAGCTCGCGCAGATGCAGGCGCCCTGCTACTCGATCCGCGGCGGCACGCGTGAGATTCTGCGCGGCATGATTGCACGGGGGCTCGGCCTCAGATGAACAACGGGACGGAAGACACGGGCGTGCGTGATCTCATGCTGCGGTCGCTCGACCGCATCGTGGAAGAGGAAGCCGAGAACGCCGCGCAGGCGGCCGACGGCAAGCCGGGCTTTCCGGCCGATCTCTGGGCAGCGCTTGAAGAAGCGGGCATGACCGCGCTCGGTGAAGAGAACGACGGCGACCTCGGGCTCGGCAATGCCGCCGCACTCATCGAGCGTGCGGCGTATCACACAGTGCCGGTGCCGCTCGCCGAGACGATCCTGGCGCGCCGCCTGCTCGCCAAAGCAGGTATCGAAATTCCCGATGGGTCGCTCTCCGTGGCGCCGCCGTCGGCAACCCGTGATGGCAAAGCGGCAGGCGTGCCCTGGGCGCGCTCCGTTGCGGGCGTGGTGGTCGCGACGGGATCGGATGGGCTGGCCTTGATCGATGCGCACGAGGCTGCCTCGCCGGGCTTCAATATGGCGGGAGAACCTCGCGATATTGTTGATCTTTCTCGCGCCAAGGCGATCGCCTCCGGCAAGCTTGCCGGCGCAGCCAATGTTGTAGAGGCCGAGGGCGCCCTCATCCGCGCCGTGCAGATGTCGGGTGCCATGTCGCGTGTGCTGGACCACGGCCTCACATGGGCCAATGACCGGGTCCAGTTCGGTCGGCCCATCGCCCGCTTTCAGGCCATCCAGCACCTCATGGCGGAACTGGCGGCGGAGGCTGCCGCCGGCAGCGCATCCGCCCTGATGGCCGTCGAGGCCGTGGCAGAGCGCGGCGATCGGCTTGCTGCTGCCATCGCCAAGGCGCGGGCGGGCGAAGCGGCGGGCCGCGTCTGCGCCATCGCGCACGAGGTTTTCGGCGCCATGGGCTTCACGCAGGAGCACACACTTCATTATGCGACCCGGCGGCTCTGGAGCTGGCGCAATGAGTTCGGCTCGGAGGTGCACTGGCAGGCCGAGATCGGCCGCGCGATTGCAGCCGGCGGCGCCGATAACCTCTGGGCGACGCTCACCGCGCATGGCTGACGGGCCGTCGCGCGAGCCAGATAAATCTTGCACGGCGGGAGGGCTGTCCGCCAACTTAGGCCTATGAAATGACGTTGCTCACGCCCGCCGGGCGAGGGCGCACGGGAGGAAATCCAACATGAAGGTTCTCATCATCGGCGGTGCCGGCATGGTCGGCCGCAAGCTCGCCGAACGGCTCGCCAAGGACGGCACGCTCGGCGGCAAGGCCATCTCATCACTCGCGCTCTATGACGTCGTGCCGCCGCAGAAGCCGGCAGGCGCCAACTTCCCCGTCGAGATCATTACCGGCGATTTCCCGGCGCCCGGCGAAAGCGACAAGCTCGTCGCCAACAAGCCCGATGTGATCTTCCATCTCGCCGCCATCGTCTCCGGCGAGGCCGAGCAGGAGTTCGACAAGGGCTACCGCATCAATCTGCACGGCACGATGAACCTGCTCGAGAGCATCCGCCGCGCCGGAAACAAGCCACGCCTCGTGTTCACGAGCTCGATCGCCGTCTTCGGCGCACCATTCCCGGAAAAGATCGGCGACGAGTTCTTCTCGACGCCGCTCACGTCCTACGGGACGCAGAAGGCTATCGGCGAGCTGCTCATTTCCGACTACACGCGCAAGGGAATGCTCGACGGCATCTCGATCCGCCTGCCCACCATTTGCGTACGGCCGGGCGCGCCGAACAAGGCGGCCTCCGGCTTCTTCTCGAACATCATGCGCGAGCCGCTCGCCGGCAAGGAAGCGGTGCTGCCCGTCTCCGAGGATGTCATGCACTGGCACGCGTCACCACGCGCGGCCGTCGGCTTCCTGCTCCATGCCGCGGCGATCGACGGCAATAAGGTCGGCCCGCGCCGCGCGCTGTCCATGCCGGGCCTAGCCGTCACCGTCGGAGAACAGATCGCGGCACTCAAGAAGGTGGCCGGCGAGAAGGTCGTCGCCCGCATCAAGCGAGAGCCCGATGCCTTCATTCAAGGGATTGTCGCGGGCTGGCCGCGCAACTTCGACACGAAGCGCGCCATCGAGCTCGGCTTCAAGCCGGACGCGAGCTTCGAGGAGATCATTCGCATTCACATCGAGGATGAGCTCGGCGGTAAAATCGCCTGAGCTTCGCGAAACAATCCGTCTTGGGATGACATCATGAGCAACAAGCTGCAGGCCCTGCTGTATCTGACCAACGCCAAGCCGTATCTCGACCGGCTTGCTGCCGACGGGCTCAACGAGCGCGTCGACTTCACGGTCGTCAAAACGGGCGAGCAGGCCAGCGACGACGATCTCGCCAAGGCCGAGGTTCTTTTCGCGCCGGGAATGCCGCCGGGCGCGCTCGCGAAGATGCCACGTCTCAAAGTGATCCAGTCGTTGACAGCGGGCGTCGACCACTGGCTCGCCCGCACGGATCTGAAGCCCGAGCATACGCTCATCGCAGCGCGCGGCACGCACCGCATCCAGGTGCCGGAGAACATTCTCGGCGCACTCTTCCACATCACCAAGAAGTACCATCAGATCGCGCTTCAGCAGGCCGAGAGTCGCTGGCAACGCAGCGTATCCGATACCCTCGCCGGCAAGACCCTCGGCATTCTGGGCCTTGGCGCTATTGGGCAGGTGCTGGCGAAGAAGGCTGCTGCCCTTGAAATGCGGGTGATCGGCACGAAGCGGACGCCCGAGCCCGTCGACGGTGTCGAGAAGGTCTATGGTTTCGACGAAACCGATAAGGTGCTCAGCCAGAGCGATTACGTCGTCGTCCTCCTGCCGGTAACGCCGCTGACCGAGAATTTCCTCAACAAGACGCAAATTGCGAAGATGAAGCCGAGCGCCTGGCTGATCAACTTCGCCCGCGGCGCGGTCATCGTCGACGACGACCTGATCGCCGCCGTGAAAGCCAAGACGATCGCCGGCGCCGTACTGGATGTGTTCCGTACCGAGCCTCTGCCGTCGGAACATCCCTTCTGGAAAACCCCGAATATCTGGGTTCTGCCCCATATCGGCGGCTTCCACCCCGAGCGCGATAGCTGGGTGGCGGAGCTGCTTTCGGACAATATCCGCCGGCACCTCGACGGCCAGCCGCTGCGCGAGGTCGTGGACCGCGAACGCGGTTACTGAGGCGGTCCGGGTCGGCCGCGAAATGGCGGCGAAGTGTCGCGATGCGGGCCATGCCATTTTTGCGCCCCGATGCGGCAAGACGGCACCGAATGCGAGCGTTGATGTGGCCCTCGGGCCGTGCTAGACGAACGCCGTCTTTTCCGAGCATGGCGCCGCCGGTGTTGCAAGCCGCGTGGGCGCTGTGGCCTATCCCCACGCATAGGGGCGGCAACGACCCGATCGGGCCGACCGCGCATGGGCTGAGCGCCGGTCACCGGCGCCAATGTTGAGCATTTGAGAGGGGCAGAGCGCGAACAGTGGCCACGGACGATACCATCACAGGGGGCGTGGCGGGCCGCTACGCATCGGCCCTGTTCGACCTCGCCGAGGAGGCCAATCAGGTCCGGCAGGTCGAGAAGGACCTGATCTCACTTCAGAGCCTGCTCAACGAGAGCGCCGACCTAAAGCGCATGGTGCGCAGTCCCGTGTTCTCGAGTGACGAGCAGGGCCGCGCCATCGCCGCGGTCGCCGAGAAAGCCGGGCTCGCGCCCCTCGTCGTGAATTTCCTCAAGGTGCTGGCCCGCAACCGGCGCCTTTTTGCCTTGAACGAGATGATCCGCACATTCCTGGCACTCGCCGCGCGCCAGCGTGGCGAGGTCAATGCCGAGGTCGCAACGGCGCATCCGCTCACGGATGAGCAGCTTGCGACGCTCAAAGAGACGCTCCGTGCCTCCGCCGGCAAGGACGTCCAGCTCATCACCAAGGTCGACCCGACGCTGCTCGGCGGGCTCATCGTCAAGATGGGCTCGCGCATGATCGACAGCTCGATTCGCACCAAGCTCACGTCACTCAAGACCGCCATGAAAGAGGTCCGCTGATGGAAATCAAGGCCGCTGAGATCTCCGCGATCCTCAAAGAGCAGATCAAGAATTTCGGCCAGGAGGCGGAAGTCTCCGAAATCGGTCAGGTGCTGTCGGTCGGCGACGGCATCGCCCGTGTTTATGGCCTCGATAACGTCCAGGCCGGCGAAATGGTCGAGTTCCCGGGCGGTATCCGGGGCATGGCGCTCAACCTCGAGACCGACAACGTCGGCGTCGTTATCTTCGGCGACGACCGCACCATCAAGGAAGGCGACACCGTCAAGCGGACGGGCGCCATCGTCGAAGTCCCGGTTGGCAAGGGCCTGCTCGGTCGCGTCGTGGACGCGCTCGGCAACCCGATCGACGGCAAAGGCCCAATCAAGGGCGATCACATGTCCCGCGTGGACGTGAAGGCGCCGGGCATCATCCCGCGGAAGTCGGTGCATGAGCCGATGGCAACCGGCCTCAAGGCGATCGACGCCCTGATCCCGATCGGCCGCGGCCAGCGCGAGCTCATCATTGGCGACCGCCAGACCGGCAAGACCGCCGTTGCCCTCGACACGATCCTCAACCAGAAGCCGCTCAATGTCGCTGGCGCGCCCGAGGATCAGAAGCTCTATTGCGTCTACGTTGCCGTCGGCCAGAAGCGCTCGACGGTCGCCCAGTTCGTGAAGGCGCTGGAAGAGAACGGCGCGCTCGACTACTCGATCGTCATCGCCGCAACGGCCTCGGACCCGGCGCCGATGCAGTTCCTCGCGCCGTTCGCCGGCTGCGCCATGGGCGAGTACTTCCGCGACAACGGCATGCACGCGGTCATCATCTACGACGACCTTTCCAAGCAGGCCGTCGCCTACCGCCAGATGTCGCTGCTGCTGCGCCGCCCGCCGGGCCGCGAAGCTTACCCGGGCGACGTCTTCTATCTCCATTCGCGCCTGCTCGAGCGCGCGGCGAAGATGGGCGATGCCGCCGGCAAGGGCTCGCTGACGGCGCTCCCCGTCATCGAGACGCAGGCCAACGACGTGTCGGCTTACATTCCGACAAACGTCATCTCGATCACCGATGGCCAGATCTTTCTCGAGACCGACCTCTTCTTCCAGGGCATCCGTCCGGCCGTGAACGTCGGCCTCTCGGTCTCGCGCGTCGGCTCGTCGGCGCAGACGAAGGCCATGAAGAAGGTCGCAGGCAAGATCAAGGGCGAGCTCGCGCAGTATCGCGAGATGGCCGCCTTCGCGCAGTTCGGCTCGGACCTCGACGCGGCAACTCAGCGCCTTCTGAACCGCGGTTCGAAGCTCACTGAGCTCCTGAAGCAGCCCCAGTTCTCGCCGCTCAAGATGGAAGAGCAGGTCTGCGTCATCTATGCCGGCGTGAACGGCTATCTTGATCCCATGCCGCTCGGCCAGGTGAAGCCCTTCGAGGAGGCGCTGCTGGCGTCGCTTCGCGGGTCCAATGCGGCGATCCTCGAGGACATCCGCTCGACGAAGGATCTCTCGAAGGACACCGAGGCCAAGCTCAAGGGCGTGGTCGAGCAGGTCGCCAAGCAGTTCGCTTGACGACCGCTACCGGGCTCAACTGAGACAGGGACTGCAAGGACGCCATGGCCTCACTGAAAGACATGCGCACGCGCATCGCCTCGGTCAAGGCGACGCGCAAGATCACCAAGGCCATGCAGATGGTGGCCGCCGCCAAGCTCAGGCGCGCCCAGGAAGCGGCCCACGCCGCGCGTCCCTATGCCCAGCGCATGGACCAGATCCTCGCGAACCTGAACAGCCGCCTCGCGAGCAAGGAGGGGATGTCGCCCCTGCTTGTCGGCACCGGCAAGGAAGATACGCACCTGCTGATCGTGATGACCGCCGAGCGCGGTCTTTGCGCCGGCTTCAACACGAATATCGCACGGCGGGCGCGCCAGGACATCCGCCGCCTCTTGAGCGCAGGCAAGACGATCAAGATACTCGCCGTCGGCCGCAAGGGTTTCGACAACCTGCGCCGTGACCACGCGCGCCAGATCGTCGACCGCGTGGACCTCAAGGGCGTACGGCAACTCGGCTTCGTCAATGCCGAGGAGATCGCCGACAAGGTCATGGCCATGTTCGAGGCCGGCGAGTTCGACGTCGCGACGCTCTATTACTCCGAGTTCAAGAACGTCATCACGCAGACGCCGACCGCACTCCAGATCATACCCGCTAAGCTGCCCGAGATGGCCGAGGGCACGCAGCCGGGCAAGGCCGAGGCGATCTACGAGTACGAGCCCTCCGAGGAAGAAATTCTCGGCCAGCTCCTGAAGCGCAACATCGCGACGCAGATCTTCCGCGGACTTCTCGAGAACGCGGCCGGCGAGCAGGGCGCGCGCATGACCGCCATGGACAACGCGACGCGCAACGCGGGCGACATGATCAACAAGCTGACGATCAAGTACAATCGCCAGCGTCAGGCGAACATCACCAAGGAGCTGATCGAGATCATCTCCGGCGCCGAGGCGCTCTAGGATATTCGAATACGGCGCCGTGCCTCAGGCGAAAGCCGGGCACGCGCAAACGGGTCAAAGGACGAGGAAAATTATGGCATCGAACAAGGTTGGCAAGATCCGGCAGGTGATGGGCGCCGTCGTCGACGTCCAGTTCGAAGGGCATCTCCCGGAGATCCTGAACGCACTCGAGACGACGAACCAGGGCCAGCGCCTCGTGCTCGAAGTCGCGCAGCACCTCGGCGAGAGCACCGTGCGCACGATCGCCATGGACTCGAGCGAGGGTCTGACGCGTGGTCATGAGGTGACCGACACGGGCGCGCCGATCTCGGTCCCCGTCGGAGACGAGACGCTCGGCCGTATCATGAACGTCATCGGCGAGCCCGTGGACGAGGCCGGCCCGGTCAAGACGTCGGCGAAGCGCGCGATCCATCAGCCCGCGCCGACGTTCGCCGAGCAGTCGACGGAAGCCGAGCTGCTCGTCACCGGCATCAAGGTCGTGGACCTGCTCGCACCGTACGCCAAGGGCGGCAAGATCGGCCTCTTCGGCGGCGCCGGCGTCGGCAAGACCGTTCTCATCATGGAGCTCATCAACAACGTCGCGAAGGCCCACGGCGGCTACTCTGTGTTCGCCGGCGTCGGCGAGCGCACGCGCGAGGGCAACGACCTCTATCACGAGATGATCGAGTCCAAGGTCAACATCGATCCGAAGGAGAACAACGGATCGACGGCCGGCTCGAAGTGCGCGCTGGTGTACGGCCAGATGAACGAGCCGCCGGGCGCGCGTATGCGCGTGGCGCTCTCGGGCCTCACGGTCGCCGAGCACTTCCGCGACCAGGGCCAGGACGTGCTCTTCTTCGTCGACAACATCTTCCGCTTCACGCAGGCGGGCTCCGAGGTGTCGGCGCTCCTCGGCCGTATTCCTTCGGCGGTCGGCTACCAGCCGACGCTCGCGACCGACATGGGCGCGCTGCAGGAGCGAATCACCACCACTCAGAAAGGCTCGATCACCTCGGTGCAGGCCATCTACGTGCCGGCCGACGACCTGACCGACCCGGCCCCCGCCACGTCCTTCGCCCATCTTGACGCGACGACCGTGCTTTCGCGCTCGATCGCCGAAAAGGGCATCTACCCGGCCGTGGACCCGCTCGACTCCACCTCGCGCATTCTCGAGCCGCGCGTCGTCGGCGACGAGCATTACCAGGTGGCCCGCCAGGTCCAGCAGATTCTGCAGAAATACAAGTCCTTGCAGGACATCATCGCCATTCTCGGCATGGATGAGCTCTCCGAGGACGACAAGCTGACGGTGGCCCGCGCCCGCAAGATCGAGCGCTTCCTCTCGCAGCCCTTCCACGTCGCCGAGGTCTTCACCGGCTCGCCGGGCGTGCTCGTCTCGATCGCCGATACGATCAAAGGCTTCAAGGGCCTGTGCAATGGTGACTACGACCATCTCCCCGAGCAGGCCTTCTATATGGTAGGCACGATCGAGGAAGCGATCGCCAAGGCCGAAAAGCTGGCGGAGGCGGCGTGATCCGGGAATTGGGCAGGGGCAGGGGCTGAGCCACGGGCCAAGGTCGGCGCGTGGTGGGGGGTCCCATCAGCAGACGGCCACGGCCGCGGAGAGGGTACTGCATGAGCGACGAATTCGGATCATGCTGCGCAACGCTCAAGGAGCTGATTTCGACCAAGGAGTTCTCGCCGCTGATCGAGGTGGGTGAAGACGGCGTGCTCTACATGTCGGTCGGCATTGCCGAAGGTGACAAGGACGACGACGAGGGCATGGTGGACTATCCGGTCTTCTTCTGCCCGTTCTGCGGCACGCAGCTGCAGGAGCAGGACGACGAGAAGTCAGCCTGACGACACGACGAGACCATGGCGAGCGCTCACCTACGCGGGAATGCGCTCGCCGACACAGCTAGAGACTAGAGTTCAGGAACGGCCCCGGTAAGCATCATGGCAGGACCCTTCAAAATCGAGTTCGTCAGCCCCGAGCGCGTGCTTCTCTCCGGGGAGGCGACGGAAGTGATGGTGCCGGGCGCCGAGGGTGACTTCACGGTCCTTGCCGGTCATGCCCCGCTGATCAGCGCGCTGCGTCCGGGCGTCATCGAGATCCGCCAGGACAGCGGCCGGCGCCGTATCTACGTACGCGGCGGCTTTGCCGAGGTCGATCCGACCCAGCTCACCATCCTCGCGCAGAACCTCGTCGACGTAACGTCGGCCGATCAGAGCACACTCGCCGAGGAAATGCGCGTCGCTGAGGCCATGCTGGCATCGGCCACGGACGACATGAGCCGCCTGCTGGCCCACGACGCTATCGCCGCGCTCAAGTCGCTCAACGCGCGGGCCGCCGCCTGAGATCGCTCAGGCCCGGCCGAGCCACCCCTTCACGCGCGCGAATAACGCCGCCGCCTCGGCCCGGATTGCGCTTGCGAGCGGCTGCATGAACCGCCGCACGCGCTCCTTCACGATACGCGCATAGCGCCATGGCCAGGATTCGTGGATCCATGCCGTCAGCGCGTCCTTCCACGGCATGAAGACGGCATAGGCGCGTGCGAACCAAGGGATCTGCAGGAGCTGTGCCTCGGTGAGCTGGAAGAGCCGCGCCACGATGGCCGTGCCGACGATCTTCGCGCCGATGAAGAGCAGCGTGGCCTCGAACTCGCGCCCTGAGGCGATGAGAACGACCGCCACGAGCTTCAGCGGCAGGATGAGCAGCGACGGCGCGCCGAAGACGAGCAGTGCACCATAGGGCGGCAGCCGCTGGATCTGCGCTTCGAGCCACGCGATCGGCTTGAGCCGCGCGAGTTGCGCGAGCGCCGCAGCGAGCGGCCGCCAGCCCCATTCCTCGAAGACGATGATAAGCGCGATGAGCGTCTGCAGGAGGAGGCGCGCCGCGCGTGCCAGCACGCGAAGGCCGCCGAGCGTCAGGCGCGTCACGCGGCTGTCGGTGAAGCGCGGTCCGCTATGCGGGGTTGGCGCGTCCGGGTCGGGCGGGCGGATGTCGTTCGGCACGCGATGCGCTCCTCGGGCAAACCCCACCAGACCTTGGTCGCCACAGTAGCGGCGAGACGAGCCGTGCCTCCGCGCACCGGCCACCGATGACATCGCGATAGGCCTTCACGGCGTCGCAATCGCGGCCCTTCATCAAGAAGGTCTGATAAAATAGTCTAACAATCAGAACCTTGACTGTGCGGATTCGACGGCCTTGTATGGCTTTCGACCGGGCAATGGCAAGGCCGCATTCGCGCAGGGTTCGGTTCGCAGCACCAAGAAGTCGCAAAACATGCCAAGAAGGCATGAGCACGCATAAGACTAAGATCGAGGAAATCCCGGGAGGATGCCATGAAGATTACTCGTCGGCAGCTGACACTTGGTGCTTCGGCGCTCGCAATGCCGAGCCTTCTGACACGCGCGCACGCGCAAGCCGTCGTTACACTCAAGCTGCACCACTTTCTTCCGGCGGTGGCGAACGGTCACGCCAAGATGCTGGTGCCGTGGGTGAAGAAGGTGGAGGCGGACAGCCAGGGCAAGATCAAGATCGACATCTTCCCGGCCATGCAGCTCGGCGGCACGCCACCCCAGCTCTACGATCAGGCGCGCGATGGTGTGGCCGATATCGTCTGGACCTTGCCGGGCTCCACGCCTGGGCGCTTTCCCACGACCGAAGTCATGGAACTGCCGTTCATCGCGGCCCAGCGCGGCATCGTCAATGCGAGAGCCGGGCAGGCGCTTGCCGACCTGCACCTCAAGGATGAGGTGAAGGACGTCAAGCTCCTCGCCTACTGGGCGCATGACGCCGGGCACATTCACTCGAACCGTCCCGTCAAGACGATGGACGATCTCAAGGGGTTGAAGCTCCGGAACCCGACGCGCCTTGCCGGCGAAGCGCTGAAAGCTCTCGGCGCGACGTCGATTGGAATGCCGATCCCGCAGGTTCCGGAAAGCCTTGCCCAGCGTGTCATCGACGGCTGTGTCATCCCATGGGAGGTGGTGCCGGCGGTGAAGGTGCAGGAACTCGTCAAGTTCCATACCGAGATCGTGGGCTCCCCGACGCTCTATACGGCGAGCTTCTTCCTCGCCATGAACAAGGCGAAGTACGAGAGCATGCCGGCGGATCTCCAGGCGGTGATCGACCGGAACTCGGGCATGGCTTTCGCGGATCTCGCCGGCAACATGTGGGATACCGAAGCCGTCAACATCCGCAAGCTGGTGGCCAATCGCGGCAACACCATCATCCAGCTCGATGCCGCCGAGAAAGCCCGGTGGGCGGAGGCGACCAAGCCCGTCTATGCGGCATGGATCGATCAGGTGAAGGCCAAGGGGCTCGACGGCAACAAGCTGGTCGAGACCGCGCGGGGACTCGTCGCGAAGTACGACAAAGCCTAGTACGCGCAGACATCGAGCGTGCGCGCCGGTCGAGGTGCGCACGCTCGTCCGCGACGGCCTCCTTGCGGGAGACGGCTCCATGAGCAGCACGGAACTGCCCGAGAGTGGTCGCGATGGCCGGGATGGCGAGCCCGCTACCGCGCTAGAGCGACTGACGGGCGCCTGCGCCGTCTTCGGGGGACTGCTTACGCTCGCGGTCGCATTGCTGGCGACCGTCAGTGTCCTGCTGCGATGGCTCATCTCCTCGCCGATCGACGGTGATTTCGAGTACGTGAAGATGGCGACCGCGGTGGCCGTATTCTCGTACCTTCCTTACACGCAAGCGCGGCGCGGCAACATCATGGTCGATACCTTCACGATGTGGCTGCCGAAGCGCGTTGTGAACATCATGGATGCCTTCTGGGACCTGGTGTTCGCCGCGGTGATGGCTTACCTCACATATTGCCTCATTAACGGCACGCTCGGTGTCTTTCACAGCGGCGAGACGACGATGCAGCGCCAGCTCCTGATCTGGCCGAGCATTGCGCTTTGCACCGCGCTCGCGGCGCTCGTATCGGTGACGGCTCTCGGAACCGGCCTGCGTCTCCTCGGCATGACGAATGGCAGGAGCTCGCCATGAGCGGCATCACCGTCGCGCTCATCGCCTTCGGACTGATGCTCGTAATAATTGCGTTGCGCTGTCCGATCGGTCTTTCGATGCTGCTCGTCGGGTCCGGCGGCTATATCTGGCTTCATCCGTCCGGCTGGACGGCGTTCTTCGGGTACATGAAAACCAACCCCTATCACCAGTTCGCCAACTACACGCTGTCCGTCATTCCGCTGTTCATTCTCATGGGGGCACTGGCCGAACGCGCCGGCATCGCGAGCGCGCTCTTCAAGGCATCCGAGCGCGCGCTCGGCCGCTATCGCGGCGGTCACGCCATGGCGGTGATCGGTGCCTGCACGGCGTTCGGCGCAATATGCGGGTCGGCCGTCGCAACGACGGCCACCTTCGGCCGTGCCGCGCTGCCCGAGCTTGAGAGATACAAGTACGACGGCGGCTTTGCGACGGGGACGATCGCCGTCGGCGGCACCCTCGGCATCCTCATCCCGCCTTCCGTCATTCTGGTCGTGTATGCCATCACGGCCGAGCAGAACATCGCCAAGCTCTTTCAGGCAGCCTTGATTCCAGGACTTCTGGCAGCGCTGTTCTACTGCATCACCATCGCCATTGTCGTGCGGCGCAACCCCAGCCTGGCTCCTGCGCCGATGGAAGCAAGCGTCGAAAGAGAGCCCTGGTCGATATGGCCGGTCCTCGTAGGTTTCGTGCTGACGGCGGGCATTGTCGTGCAGTGGTGGCGCGGCAGCATCGAGGGCGACAACGCGATCATTCTCGCGTTCATGACAGCCGCCATCGTGTTCGTCAGCAAGAGCATACTGCCGTCCATCGCGACGGCTGTCGTCGTCATTGGAGGTATCTACGGCGGCGTCTTCACACCGACCGAAGGGGCTGCCGTCGGTGCCATTACGATGCTCGTCATCGGGCTGATACAGCGAACGCTCGGCTGGAGCGACATCCTCCAGGCCATACGCCAGACCGCCGAAACATCCGGCATGATCTTCATGATCCTGCTCGGCGCAGAAGTTTTCGGCGCATTCCTCGCCTTGTCCACGCTCCCCGCCACGGCGGCGCAGGCCATCAGCAGCGCAGGTCTGTCGCCATATGCCGTGCTGGTCGCGATGATGGTTTTCTACATCCTGCTCGGCGCCGTCATGGACGAGCTGGCCATGATCCTTCTGACGCTGCCCGTGTTCTTCCCCGTGGTCCAGTCGCTCGATTTTGGCATGCTCCCCGACGAGGCGGCCATCTGGTTCGGCATTCTCGTATTGATCGTCGTCGGCATCGGGCTGACGGCGCCGCCGATCGGCCTTTGTGTGTTCGTGGTCTCGTCAATGGCTCCGCGCGTGCCGATCGTAGCCACGTATCGGGGTGTGCTGCCGTTCGTGGCCGCAGACATCATTCGCCTCTGCCTATGCCTCGCCTTTCCGGCACTCTCGCTCTGGCTCGTGCGGGCCCTCAATTGATCGGGACCGCCCACAGCGACTGAAATGCAAAAAGGCCCGCAGGATCGCTCCCACGGGCCTCGGCAATCAGTAGCTATCGCAATTTTCGATCAGGCGCGCTTGCGGGCGGTCTCGAAGGCGTTGGTCGCAACGCTGGTCGAGAGCTCGAAGAGCTCCTTCGTCTGGGCGCCGGCGACGGCAAGCTGACGCTGGACGAACTCGGCCTGGAGGCGGAGCGCCTCGGGGACCGAGCCGGCGCGAGCGATGGCACGGGCGGCGTCGAAGGCAGCCTCGGCATTGACGACCGTGTTGTCCATGATCTTGGCGCCGATCGACTTGAAGCCGGCCTGCGTGGCGAGCGCGAGCTCCTCGGCGGCCTTCACCTGGTCCTTGGCGGCCGTGCTGAAGGTCTCGAAAGCCTCCTGCGAGCGCGTCACGCCCTGCTCGGCAAGCGCCTGAATGTTCTCGGGAATCTTCGCCGCCTTGGCAGCTTGCATGAACTGCTCGGCCTGGCGCGTGAAGTGCTCATTCATCTGACGTCTCCGTTTCTTGAAACCGCACTAAGGTTGCATGAGCATGAGGGTCCTGGCTCACACAGGAATGTTGTCCGCGACGGGTATGTAGGGTGTCATATTGTGCGGCGCAATATATTTGTGCGGCGCAATATATAGACTTTAGTCGTAGATGGGAGGTCGGACGATTTCAGTCGAGGTCGTCCCGGTCGGCGGGACCGAGCAGGATCTCGCGCTTGCCGACATGGTTGGCAGGCCCGACGAGCCCTTCGCGCTCCATGCGTTCGATGAGGTCGGCGGCGCGGTTGTAGCCGATGGCGAGGCGCCGCTGGAGGAAGCTCGTAGAGGCCTTCTGCTCGCGCACGACGAGCGCCACCGCCCGGTCGAAAAGCTCGTCGGCCTCGTCCTCGGGATCCTGCTCCTCATCCTCCGGAGCGTGGTCGAGGATGACGTCGACGTAGGCCGGCTCGCCCTGCGCGCGCAGATGATCTGCGACCTGCTCGACTTCCTCGTCAGAGACGAACGGCCCGTGCACGCGCATGACGGCGCTGCCGGCGCCGGAGAAGAGCATGTCGCCGGCGCCGAGAAGCTGCTCGGCGCCCTGCTCGTTGAGGATCGTGCGGCTGTCGATCTTCGAGGCGACCTTGAAGCTGATCCGCGTCGGGAAGTTCGCCTTGATCGTGCCGGTGATGACATCGACGCTCGGGCGCTGCGTCGCCATGATGAGATGGATGCCGGCAGCGCGCGCCATCTGCGCGAGGCGCTGCACGGCGCCCTCCACTTCCTTACCGGCGACAACCATCAAGTCCGCAAATTCGTCGACCACGACGACGATGAAGGGCATCGGCGCGTAGTCGAGCGGCTCGCTCTCGTACATCGGCTTGCCGGTCTCGGGATGGAAGCCCGTCTGCACGCGGCGGGCGAGCTTCTCGCCGCGCTCGGCAGCGGTACGCACGCGCGTGTTGAACATCTCGATGTTGCGCACGCCGAGCTTGGACATGCGCCGATAGCGCTCCTCCATCTCGCGCACGACCCATTCGAGCGCCGAAGCGGCCTGATGGGGATCGGTGACAACGGGCGTCAGAAGATGCGGGATGCCGTTGTAGGCCGAAAGCTCCAGCATCTTCGGATCGATCATGAGGAAGCGGCAGGTCTCCGGCGAATGCCGGTAGAGCAGCGAGAGGATCAGCGCATTCACGCCGACGGACTTGCCCGATCCCGTGGTGCCGGCGATCAACAGGTGTGGCATGCGCGCGAGATCGACCACGATCGGCTCGCCGGCGATGCTCTTGCCGAGCGTGATCGGCAGGTGCGCCTCGCTGGCGACGAACGGTTCGGCTTCGAGCAGCTCGCGCAGGAATACGGACTCGCGCCGCGCGTTCGGCAGCTCGATGCCAATGGCATTGCGGCCAGGGACCACGGCAATGCGGGCCGAGGCTGCGCTCATGGAGCGGGCGATGTCGTCGGCAAGCGCGATGACGCGGGCGGACTTGGTGCCGCGCGCCGGCACGAGCTCATAGAGCGTCACGACGGGGCCGGGACGAATGTCCTTGATCTCACCCTTCACACCGAAGTCGGCGAGCACATCC
The DNA here is from genome assembly GCA_035565975.1 of Hyphomicrobiaceae bacterium. Taxonomy (GTDB): domain Bacteria; phylum Pseudomonadota; class Alphaproteobacteria; order Rhizobiales; family Hyphomicrobiaceae. The sequence goes on along the minus strand of DATMRT010000029.1, from coordinate 25,747 downwards.
TCGAGGAGACGCGCATTGCCGCGCATGACGGCATGGTTGATCTCGGCGCCCTGCTTCGACGGCGGCGGGCGGCGCAGAATGTCCAGCGAAGGCCGCTGGAAACCGCGCGGACGGGACGGACGGCGGCGCGGTGGCGGCGCCGGCTGTGGCGCAGGCTCGGGACGGCGCACCACAGGTTCGGGCGCAAACGTCGGCTCGCGGTCCAGGCTCGGGCCGCGCTGCGGGCGCACACCCGCCGGCGCGAATCGTTCGGCAATGAGGCGGCTCTGCTTCTCGGTCGCCGTGTCGAACGTGATGGGCTGGTCGTCGTCATCGGCGATGTCCGGCGCTGGCTGAACGGGCGCGCGATGGAGCGGCGCACGATCAAAGCCGTCCGCATAATGCATCATCGGCCCCGTAGGCATGACGAACTCGGGGTCGTCGTGGAACTCGTAGTGGCTGCGAGAGCGGCGCCAAGTGCTGCGCCCGGCCTTAAGGCGCTGCGTGAGGCCGGTCATCGCCTCGCCAAACATGCTCGGCTCGGCGCGTGGATCGCGCTGCCAGAGAAGGGCATACTCCTGCTGCGTGAGGCCGAGCGCCGCCGAGAGCGCGCACATGCCGCCCGCAAAGAGCAGCAGTCCCGCGACGAGCCCGGCCCGCGCCGGATTGATCATGGCGAAGACGCTCGATGCGAGGTTCAGCACCATGCCGCCGAACGCGCCGCCGAGGCCATGGTGCAGCGGCCAGCTCGCGGGCGGTGGCAGCGCGACGAGTGCACCCGCCAGAAGCAGCACGGCGAAGGGCGCGACGACGATGCGCCAGCGCGCATCGATGAGCCGCCGGCGCAGGATGAGCTCGGCACACCAGAAAGTCGGGATGACCATGCCGAAGATGGCGGCGAGGCCGACGGACTGCAGAAGGAGGTCTGAGAAGATGGCGCCGAGCGGCCCCATCCAGTTGCGGGTCGCGCCGCCCGCAGCGTGCGTGAGGCTCGGGTCCGCGGCGGACCACGAGATGAGGCTCAGCCAGCCGGCCGCCGTCAGCGCCGCGAGCACGATGCCCGCGAGCCGCCAGAAGCTGCCCTTCAGCCGCTCTTCCAATGGATGCGGAAGGAGCGGCCGCGGCTCATAGCCGGAGCCATGCAACGCCATGATCCCAAGTTGCTGTTACGCCTACGCCTCGATTGAAACGACACGCTGGAGCGCCTCCCGGATTGTGGCCACATCGTGCACAAGAGCGACACGGATGTACTGTTCCGCCGGATTGACCCCACGCGCATTCGGCTGCGCCAGATAGGCACCTGGGACAACCTTCACACCACAGCGTTTCCAAAGAGTTACGGTCGCGGGTACAGAACCGCCGAGATGGCTCATATCGAGCCACAGAAAGAAGCCGCCAGCAGGGCGCTTGTAGCCGAAACGGCCCCCCAGAACCTCGTCGCAGACGTCGAATTTGGCCCGATAGGCTTGGCGGATGACGCTGACGTGCTGCTCCTCGCTCCACACGGCCACGGACGCGTGCTGCACGACGCCCGGCATCTGCGGGGCCATGAGATTGCGAATCTCGGCAAAGCTTTCGAGGAAATCGGCATCGCCGGCGGCGAATCCCGAGCGCAGACCCGGCAGATTCGACCGCTTCGAGAGCGAGTTGAAGACGATGATATTCTTGAAGCCCTCCGGCGTGCCCGCTGCCACCTGAAGGCCACCGATCGGGGGCTCGCGGGTATAGATCTCCGAATAGCACTCGTCGAAGAAGAGCATGAAGTTGTATTGGCGCGCGAGTGCGAGGGCCTTGCGGATGTACTCGGGGCTTGCAACCGCGCCCTGCGGATTGGCCGGCGAGCAGAGATAGAAGGCGACCGTGCGGGCGAGGACGTCGGGTTGCTTCTCCAGCTCGTCGAGGTCGGGCAGAAAGCCGGTCTCGACGGTGGCATCGAGGAACACGGGCTCGCAGTTGGCCGCGTACGTGGCGCCGAGATAGGCGTGGTACATGGGGTTCGGCAGGAGGACGACCGGCCGCCCCTCGACGACCTTGCGGCCGACAGCCGGCAGGAGGGCGAAGAAGAGGCCCTCGCGCGATCCGTTCAGCGGGTGGACGTGGCGCAGCGGATCGATGGTGCCGGCAATGCCGTAGCGCCGCTCGATCCAGGCGCCGATGGTCTTGCGCAGCTCCTCGCTGGTGCGGATCGGCGGATACTTGGCGAGTGTATCCTTTGCTTCCGCCATCTTGTCGATGACGAAGGCCGGCATGACCTCGCGCGGCTCGCCGACCATCATCTCGATCGGCGGTGCCATGCCGGGCTCGACGCCTTCGAGCAGCCGGCGAATGCGGGTGAATGGCGAGAGGATCACGCCCTGGGCAAGCGCGTGCAGTCCGGTCGGAGCGGCGGTCATGTGATCGATCCTGATGGTGGGCGCGCTTAGGCGACGATCGCCTGGAGCACGAGCGAGCGAATGAGCTGGCGGTAGCGGAGCCTGAGCGGGCCCGGCGCCACGATCCCGGCGACGACTGTCATGCGCTCGACAGGATCGTTCCAGAAGTACGTGCCATAGACGCCTGACCAGTAGTAGTCGCCGGGCGTGCCATTGGCGGCGGAAAGGCCCTGCTCCTTGCGTACGGCAAAGCCGAGACCGAAGCCGTAGCCCGAGAAGGCCGGGTCCATGGTCAGCGGCAGGCGATTGACGATCTTGTCGCCGAGATGGTCTGAGGTCATGAGCGCAATGGTCTTGCGGCCGAGAATGCGCTGCCCGTTACCGATGCCGCCATCGAGCAGCATCTGCGTAAAGCGGAGATAATCGGCAACGGTGGAGACGCATCCGCCACCGCCCGACTCCCACTTCGATTTCTTGCCGGTCGCATGATGGACGACGAGCGGATCGCCAGTCAGCGGGTCTTTCGGCAGCGCGCGGGCATAGCGTTCGCGCGTCTGGTCGGTGAGTTCGAATCCGGTATCAGCCATGCCGAGCGGCTGCCACAGGCGCTCGGAGAGGAATTCGCTGAGGCGCTTGCCCGATACGGCCTCGATAATGAAGCCGAGGACGTCCGTCGATACGCCGTACTCCCAGGCCGTTCCGGGCTGGAAGAGCAGCGGTGCCTTGCCGAGCAGATTGAGGAATTCTTCCTTGTCGTGAACGGCGCTCGTGCCGTGCACGGGATAGGCCCGATAGGCCGCGCTCGTGCCGCGGTTCTGATAGGTGAGGCCGGATGTATGGCGCAGAAGATCCTGCACGGTCATCTCGCGCTCGGCCGGCACGGTCTCGAGCGTGTCGCTGGTGATCGACTTCGCGACCTTCATTCCGGCAAGCTGCGGCAGGAACTTCGAGACCGGATCGCCGAGGAGGAGCCGGCCCTCCTCGGCAAGCATCATGATGCCGACGGAAACCATCGGCTTGGTCATGGAGGCAATCGAGAAGACGGCATCGGCCCACATGGGCGTGCCGGCTGTCTTGTCGCGAAAGCCGTAGCCTTCGAGGAGCGCGATCTTGCCGCGCCGTGCGATGCCGATGACGGCGCCGGGGATCAGCCCGGCGGCCACGTCGCGCTCGATGGCCTCACGGATACGGCCAAGCCGCCCGACGTCGAACCCGAGCTCCGCGGGTGTGGCCCGCTGAAGGACAGTTGGCGTGTTCGGGGCGGACGGCATGGCTTCTCTCCTCAGGCAACTGGCTCGGGCAACCTGCGATCGTCGTTACTCCACGATCGCCTGCAGCACCAGAGCGTTCACGAGCTTGCGATAGTAGGTCCGAATGGGCCCCGGACCCTGCGACATGAAGACGACGGTCAGCTCTTCCTTCGGATCGTTCCAGAAGAACGTTCCATAGGCGCCACCCCAATTGTAATCGCCTTCCGAGCCCGACACACCTGCAATCCCCGGCGTCAGGCGCACGGCAAAGCCGAGGCCGAAGCCATAGCCTTCGCGCGATGGGTCCGTCTTGGCGACATTGTTCTCGATCCCCGGCCCGAGATGATTGGAGGTCATGTAGGCAACCGTCTTCTTGCCGAGAAGGCGTTTGCCATCGAGGACACCGCCATTGAGCAGCATCTGGGAGAAGCGGATGTAATCGCTCGCCGTCGACACACCGCAACCGCCGCCACACTCGAACTTGACGGGCTTTGCGCCCGCATGAAGCACGGTCTGCGGCTTGCCCGTGATCGGATCATTGGGGAAGGCGCGCGCGTATCGAGCCTTCTTGTCCTCGGGAACGGCAAACGATGTGTCGACCATGCCGAGCGGCTGCCAGATGCGCTCGGCAAGGAAGGCCGACAGCGGCTTGCCCGATATGGCCTCGATCACTTGGCCAAGAATGTCGACGGACAGGCTGTAGTCCCAGACGGTGCCGGGCTCATGCAGCAGTGGCAGCTTGCCGATGGTCTCCAGGAATTCGGGGCCGGTAAATTGCGTCGCCGCAACGGCCGAGCCTCGCGGCCACATCTTGTGCACGGCCGTGTTGCCGCGCCCGCCGTATGTGACGCCGGAAGTATGACGCAGCAGATCCTGAATCGTCGGCTGGCGCTTCGCGGGGACGGACTCCACGACCTCCTTGCCTTCGGCGTCCTTCTTAACCAGCGCAACCTTCATATCCTTGAGCTGAGGCAGGTACTGGCCGACGGGATCGTTGAGAAACAGCTTGCCTTCCTCGGCCAGCATCATGATGCCGACGGAGACCATCGGCTTCGTCATGCTCGCGATGGAGAAGAGCGCATCCGTCGTCATCGGCGCCTTGGTCGCCGGATCGATCGCTCCGATGGCCTCGAAGTATGCGAGCTTGCCGCGGCGCGCGACGGCGAGGACCACGCCTGGAATGCGTCCCTTCTCGATCTCGCTCTTGAAGACCGGGGCAATGCGCGCGAGCCGCTCCGGCGACAGGCCGACCGATGCCGGATCGGCGCGCGGCAGGGGGTCCTTTCCATCTGCCTGAGCTTCCATCGCGAGCGGCATCATCAAAGCCAGGGCGCACAATCCCTTCATGGATATCGAGCGTGTCATGGGCTGGTTTTCTCCCGTCGAAGCCCGGCGCTCTTGGCGGCGCCGGAAGCACCGGGAGCATAGTCCAGCCCATTTGCGGCAACTACAGGCCGCTGACGCCGGGCAGCTCTCGCCCTGGCGCTTTGCTGCATTTGCGAACGATACGGCGCGTTGCTCTCAGCGAACGATCGCTTCGTTCACGAGCTTCGGAAGCAGCTTGCGATAGTGGTAGCGGGTCTTCCCCGGGGCCTGGGACATGAAGACGACCGCCAGATCCTGCTTCGGGTCGTTCCAGAAATAAGTCCCGTAGGCGCCGCCCCAGTTGTATTCACCGACGCTGCCCGGCGCCGATCGCGTGCCGGGCTTGAGACGCACGGCAAAGCCGAGCCCGAAGCCGAAGCCGGCGCGCGTGCCTTCGGCGTCCACGCCAAATGCCGCACCGAGGTGGTTTCTCGTCATGTCGGCTACGGTCTCGGGCTTGAGAATCCGGTGGCCGTCGAGCGTGCCGCCGTTCAGCAGCATCTGCGTGAAGCGAATGTAGTCGCCGGCCGTCGACACGGCACATCCAGTGCCGCAATCGTATTTGAGAGGCTTGCGTTCGGCGTGCAGCACACGCTGCGGCCGGCCGGTGAGCGGACTAAGCTCGAAGGCGCGCGCGTAGCGATCCCACTTGTCACCGGGGAGATCGAACGACGTGTCCTTCATGCCAAGTGGCTGCCAAAGGCGCTCGGAGAGAAAGGCCGACAACTTTTGCCCGCTGACCTTCTCGATCACCAGGCCGAGCACGTCGGTTGAAAATCCATAGTCCCACGCTGTTCCGGGATCGTGCAGCAGGGGCAGCTTGGCGATCAAATCGAGCAGCTCATCGCCGGTCATGCGCAACGCCGCGCGCGCCCCGCTGTAGGGCCAGAGCTTGTTGACCGCCGACTTGCCGCGATTGCCCGACGTCATGCCGGACGTGTGACGCAGCAGATCCTCAATCGTCGGTTGGCGTTTCGCCGGTCGCGTTTCGACTGGGCCGTTCTTCGCCTTCGGATCGACGGCGACGCGCAGGTTCGCGATCTGCGGCAGATGCTTGCCGACCGGATCATCGAGCGCGATCTTGCCCTCCTCGACTAGCATCATGATGCCGACCGAGACCATGGGCTTCGTCATGCTGGCGATGGAGAAGATCGCGTCCGTCGTCATGGGCGCGTCGGTCTTGGGATCGCGGTCGCCGAACGCCTCGAAGTAACCGATCTTGCCATGGCGCGCGATCAGCAGGACCGCGCCGGGGATCTTGCCCTTTTCGATATCGGCATTGAGCGTGTCCGCAATTTCTTTCAACCCGCTCGGCGACAGCCCCAGCGAGGCAGGCGCCGCGCGCGGCAGGGGCCACGTGTCATCGGCAAGGAGGATACTCGGCAGCAGCGTCAGTAAGAGCGCGGCAAGCGCACGCGCGAGCGTTTTCGACATGGGCACAGGCGCATCCTCCCGTGGGACCGGAGGGTCCAATACTGCCCATTATAGTCGCAATCCCGGCCGCCAGCCTTAGCGCATACGTCGCGGGTTCATATAGAGGTCGGCTTCCTGGCGGTCGATCTTGGGAATGATCCGACCTGCGCGCACACCGCGCCACAGAGACTTCAGGTGATGACGGACATCGCGCGCGAAGACCTGCTTTGCCGCGAAGAGCTTCAGCACATGCAGCAGGCGAGGGTCGGCGTGCTCTCTCAGAATGCGGCAGTGCCACTTGCCGCCGATCGAGAACACCTTGCCGTCCAGCCGTCCGACGACATTCCCTGCCGCATCGTACAGCGTGTAGTCGCCGCCGAAGTCGATCATGTCCCGCCGGAGCCGATAGAGGATCGGCTGGTGGTCATCGAGCACGAAGAACGAGAAGTTCTCCGGCAGCAGCGGCCATTTGTTGGCCGACCGCTCGAGGTAGATGTTGTGCACCTGCTCGCCGGTGTTGATCGAGTACGCGGACACGGGGATGCCCCGCGCGCCGATCGTGAGCTGGAGCGATCGCGCCAGCATGAGGTCCATGGTGGCGCGCCAGTTGAGCTTGTCGCCGAAGAGGCGCAGCACCAAGCGGCGCTCCATGCCCTCCTGCTTCTTCCAGAGATCCTCGCGGTAGGCGATCAAGCCGGTCCGCTCGCCGTTCTCGATGACCTCGGCGAACACGTCCATGTCGAGCGTGAACTGGCGCGACTTGGCGCGGTTGCGGCTGTGCTTGAAGATGCCGAACTCGACGGAGTTCAGATTTGTGATCCAGACATCGACAGTGAACTCGTGCCAGTCACCCTTGCCGCGCCGAACATGCTGTGAGCGTTTGCCGGTCGGTATAGGAAGCTTCGAGGCCTCGCGTTCGAGAACCTCGGCTTTGGCTTCACGCGCGGCTTCCGCGCCGGCGGCCTCTGCCTCGATTTCGATCGACCTGCTGCCGTCTGCCATGACCGGCCTCCCCTTTCACGGGTGCCCGCACGCAGAGACAAAGCATGGGCGAATCAATGGGAAACATACCACCGGGTGCCCCACGCAGGGCGCCGCACGCTGTGGATAACCCGCGGAAAAGCTGGGAGTTCCTTAAGTCCGCTCAGAACATGGCCGGGTAGACGCGGTCGGGCGGCGCATGGCCATCGAGGAAGGTCTTGATGTTGATGATGACCTTCTCGCCCATGTCGACGCGCCCCTCGAGCGTGGCCGAGCCCATGTGCGGCAGCGCGACCACGCGCGGCGACGCCAACAGCTTGGGATTGACCGCCGGCTCGTGCTCGAACACGTCCAGGCCGGCGCCGGCGATCGCGCCAGCCTCGATCAGGCGTGAAAGCTCGTTCTCGTCGATCACCTCGCCGCGCGCCGTGTTGACGATGTAGGCCGAGGGCTTCAGCAGCTTCAGGCGGCGCGCCGAGAGCAGGTGATAAGTCGCCGGCGTATGGGGGCAGTTCACCGAGATGATGTCCATGCGCATGAGCATCTGGTCGAGGCTGTCCCAGTAAGTCGCGTCGACCTCCTGCTCGATCTCCTCCGGCAGACGGCGGCGGTTGTGATAGTGTACTTGCAGGCCGAAAGCGGAAGCGCGCCGCGCGACGGCCTGGCCGATGCGGCCCATGCCGATAATGCCGAGACGCTTGCCGAAAATGCGGTGTCCGAGCATCCACGTCGGTGACCAGCCGACCCAGTTCGCGCGCGGGTCCTTGAGCAGAGAGGCGCCTTCGACGAGACGGCGCGGCACGGCCAGGATGAGGGCCATGGTCATGTCGGCCGTGTCCTCGGTGAGGACGCCCGGCGTGTTGGTGACGGTGATGCCCCGATTGCGCGCCGTGTCGAGGTCGATGTTGTCGACGCCCGTGCCGAAATTGGAGATCAGCTTGAGCTGCGGCCCGGCCTGCGAGAGCACGGCGCGATCGATTCGGTCGGTGACCGTCGGCACCAGCACCTCGGCGGCTTTCACGGCCTCGACCAGCGCCGCCTGGGACATGGGCGTATCGTCGATATTGAGGCGCGCGTTGAACAGCTCCCGCATGCGCGTCTCGACGATCTCCGGCAGCTTTCGCGTGACGATGACGAGGGGCTTTTTGGGGGCGCTGGGCATGAGGAATGTCCGAAGCTCGCTCGTGCGGCAGCCGCCTGCCGCAGTCTCGGCCCTCTCTAGCAGAACCCCCCGGGAACTCAAAGCCGGCTAATCAGCGTGCGTTGCACACAAATCCGGCCTCGGCGACCGTCTCGCGGCGTCGGATTGCCTCGGCGGGCGGAAGCCGCTAGAGCAGGGCGGCAACACGAAAATCGTGTCAAAGTCCGCTTCGCGACACGAAAATCGCCACACCGCAATCGAGAGCCCGCCGCATGCGCCTCACACGCTTCTTCCTGCCGGTCCTGCGCGAGACACCGAAAGAGGCCGAGATCGTCTCCCACCAGCTCATGCTGCGCGCCGGCATGGTCAAGCAGGCGAGCGCGGGTATCTACTCCTGGTTGCCGCTCGGCCATCGCGTGCTGAAGAAGATCGAACAGATCGTGCGCGAGGAGCAGAACCGCTCCGGCGCCATCGAGGTTCTCATGCCGACGATCCAGTCGGCGGATCTCTGGCGCCAGTCGGGCCGCTACGACGCCTATGGCAAGGAGATGCTGCGTATCAAGGATCGGCACGAGCGCGACATGCTTTACGGGCCGACCAACGAGGAGCAGATCACGGAAATCTTCCGCGACAGCGTGAAGTCCTACAAGGACCTGCCGCGGAACCTCTATCACATCCAGTGGAAGTTCCGCGACGAGGTGCGCCCGCGTTTCGGCGTCATGCGCGGCCGCGAGTTCCTCATGAAGGATGCCTATTCCTTCGACCTCTCGGCGAAAGCCGCGCGGCACGCCTACAATCGCATGTTCGTCGCCTACCTGCGCACGTTCGCGCGCCTCGGCCTGAAGTCGATCCCCATGGCGGCCGATACGGGACCGATCGGCGGCGATCTCAGCCACGAGTTCATCATCCTCGCGGACACCGGCGAAAGCCAGGTCTATTGCCACACCGATCTCATCGAGACGCCGGTGCCGGGGAAGGACGTCGATTTCGACGGCGATCTCTCACCGATCATCAAGCAGTGGACCTCGCAGTACGCGGCGACCGACGAGAAGCACGACGCGGCGAAGTTCGCGGCGGAAGTGCCCGCCGACAAACAGGTCTCCGCGCGCGGCATCGAGGTCGGGCACATCTTCTATTTCGGCACGAAGTACTCCGAGCCCATGGGCTGCAAGGTGCAGGGGCCGGACGGCAAGCTCGTCGCGCTGCACATGGGCTCGTACGGCGTCGGCATCTCGCGGCTGGTCGGTGCGATCATCGAGGCGAGCCACGACGAGGCCGGGTGTGTGTGGCCGGTGCCGGTCGCCCCCTTCGAGGTCGGGCTGATCAACCTCAAGGCCGGCGACAAGGACACCGATGCCGCCGCCGATGCCGTCTACGAGAAGCTGAAGAACGCCGGCATCGACGTACTCTACGACGACACGGACGAGCGTGCGGGCGGCAAGTTCGCGACCATGGATGTGATCGGGATCCCCTATCAGATCGTCATCGGACCGAAGGGCGTGAAGGCCGGCGAGGCCGAGGTCAAGACGCGCAAGGGCGGCGCCAAGGAGACGATCGGCATTGACGCCGCCGTCGCCAAGGTGATCGACCTCGTCACCAAGGGCCGCGATCTGGCCTGAGACGCGATCTGCGAATCGCGGGATAATCGCTTGCATGAGCCAGCCGGATCCCGGAGCCCGCGCCAATATCCGCACGTTCCTCGAGATGCAGGCCGCCGAGAAGGGCGCCGCCCGCAATACGCTCGATGCGTACGCGCGCGATCTGGGAGATCTGGCGCAGTTCCTTGATGACCTCGGCCGCCCTGTCGAGGAGGCGACGCCCGCTGACCTCACCGCCTACGTCTCGCATCTGACGGCCCAGGGCTTCGCCACGGCAACGCGCGCGCGCAAGATCTCCGCCGTGCGCCAACTCTATCGCTTCCTGATGATGGAAGGGATCGTCGACGAGGACCCGGCGGCCGGACTGAGCGGCCCCAAGCTCGCACGCGCATTGCCGAAGACGCTCTCCATTGCGGAGGTCGAGCGCCTGCTCGAAACGGCGCGGCAGCGCATCGAGACTGCCACGGGCCGCGATCGCTTCCGCGCCCTGCGCCTGCACGCGATGCTGGAAGTGCTCTATGCCTCGGGCATGCGTGTCTCGGAGCTGGTGGCCCTGCCGCGGCAGGTGCTGGCCGGCGATCCGCGCGTGCTCACGATCACCGGCAAGGGTAACAAGCAGCGCCTCGTGCCGCTGAACAACGAAGCGCGCATGGCGCTCGATCGCTATCTCACCGCCCTCGCGGACCCTGAGAAGACATCGCCCACATTGCGGCCCGCGAAATGGCTGTTCCCTGCGCGCAGCGCCGAGGGGCACGTCACGCGCCAGCACCTCGGCGTCGAGCTGAAGGAACTTGCCGCCGAAGCCAGCCTCGATCCCGAGCGCGTCAGTCCGCACGTCCTGCGCCACGCCTTCGCGAGCCACCTGCTCGATCGCGGCGCCGATCTGCGCGCGGTGCAGCAGCTTCTCGGCCATGCCGACATCTCGACGACGCAGATCTACACGCACGTTCTCGAAGAGCGTCTCAAGAAGGTCGTGTACGAGAACCATCCGCTAGCGCGCCGCAAGCCCGACACCGTGCAGTGATGCCACACCGGCGGCGCCGCCCATTTCGCCGCGCCAACTTGTAACAATCGCTTCATCGGCGTGTCACGAAAACGCCCTCAGATGCCATCCGGTGAGGAACGGCATTGGCGGGGTCATTCATCGTGTCCGATCTAAGGGGCGGGACTGTCGGCAGTTGGGTCGTGTGCGGCTGGTTCACGGATGATCCGGTCTATCGGCCACTCGCAGAGCAGCTCGCGGCCAGTCTCGCTGCCATTGGTGCCCCCTATGATCTCGCCTGCGTTCCGAAGAGCCCCGGCAGTTGGGAATCGAACACCTTGGCCAAAGCCGGGCGGGCACTCGCGGCGCTGGAGCGCCATGCGGGCAAGACTGTCATCTTCATGGACGTGGATTACACCGCGACGGGCGATATCTCCTGGCTGACGGAAGCTCCGGGCGATGTCGCGATGCAAATGGTGGCCCGGCGCCGCAAGAATGGTTCGGCACGCCTCGCCCCGAGCGCGCAGGTCATGGTGTTCAAGCCGAACGAGGCCGCGCGCCGCTTCATCGAAGCCTGGATCGATCTCGGCCGCCAACCGCAGCCCGGCGATACGTCGGAGGCCTTCCTGACGCTCGCCTGTGCAGTCCCCGAGGTATCGATCAGTTGCCTCGACAGCGCCCGCGTGGCTTCGGTGCTTCAGCACTCGTGGGCCAGCCGCCGCGGCCCACGCCGCATGAGCGGCTTCTGGCGCGAGATCGCGAACACGTTGAGGTCGCTCGCGAGCCGCCGCGCGCTCGATGTGGCGCGCGGCTGAAGATCTCAGGACCGGCTCATGCCCGCGGCCTTGCGCTCCTGATTGCGCTGCCAGTAGAGGAATGCCACCGCGACAATGGCCGTCAGGAACATCGTCGAGAGGATGTCCGGACGCTGGATGAACGACACCCAGATGTTCCAGCCATTTTTGAAGCTCGGCGCCTTGCCGACCAGGAAGCCGTTACCGACGATCACGATCAGCAGGACACCGGCCGTCAGCGCAACCGTCGCCGCTATCTGAACGGCCCGTTTGAACAACCTGGGAACCATGGCCTTCTTACCGGCCGCCACCAGCATCGTTCTCTCGATCATGGCGAATCTCCGATCTGGACTTGCAGCGAATCTATCTGACTCGCAGGCATTTTTCCACTTCACGGAGAGCGCGGTTTGCGGGGCCGTCCGATGATTTGCAGTCCCCGCTCTCGGTTGCGTGCGGCCGCATGGGTCTCGCCTTTGTCACCTGACGCCTCTATCGTGGCCCGGCATTCGCTGAACCGAACCGGAGCCGCCACGCCCCATGCGCATTCTCGTGACCAACGACGACGGCATCGATGCGCCGGGCCTCCATGCGCTGCGCCGGATCGCCGGAGAGGTTGCGGGCAAGGATGGCGAGATCTGGGTTTTCGCGCCGGAGACGAACCAGTCGGGAACCGGCCACTCGCTGTCGCTCAACGAGCCCCTGCGCATGAGGCAGGTGGACGAGCGCGTCTATGCGGTACGCGGCACGCCGACGGACAGTGTCATCATGGGTACGCGGCATGTGCTCAAGGATGGCGGGCCCGACCTCGTGCTGAGCGGCGTGAACCGCGGCGCCAACATGGCTGAGGACGTCACGTATTCGGGCACCATCGCAGGCGCCCTCGAGGGTACGCAGCTCGGCATTCGCTCGATGGCACTCTCGCTCGCCTACGGCATGCGCTCGCCCGCCGACAACCTGCGCTGGGAGACGCCTATTGCCCATGCGCCGGGCATCATTCGCAAGCTGCTCGCCTACGAGTGGCCCGAAGGCACGCTCATGAACATCAACTTTCCGGATTGCCTGCCTGACGAGATTGCCGCGCTCGATGTCACGGAGCAGGGACGCCGCGATATCAATCCGCTTGGCGTCGAGGAGCGGCATGACACCTGGGGTACGCCTTACTATTGGCTCGGCTTCGCTCGTCGCCGCTCCAACCCCAAGGAAGGCACGGACCTCTGGTCGGTTTACAACAACCGCATTTCGGTCACGCCGCTGACGCTCAACATGACCGATCGAGCCACGCACCAAAAACTACGGGGCAGCCTGGCGCTTTAGCCGGACTGCCCCGTAAGGATCGGGACGCGGTGTCTAGGTTTGCGTACGAAGTCCGCGCCCCACTACTCGCTCAACCCAGCCGCAACTTCGGCTGCCTGAGGCTGAAATCCGCGTTGTCCTTCTCGTGGCTCTCGGGCCGTGAGAACAGGCTCTGAAGCATGGCCCATACGGCCTTGGAACGCTCGACGCGAGCCTGCCTCATCGACTTCTCGACCAGCTCATGATCAATGGTGGGGTGATCCCAGGTGCTCTTGCTCATGTTAGCTCACCTCAACTCTTGTTTTGTTTGTGTACCTTATATGCGCTATAATTTCTTGAGATTCAAACGAGCGTTCCTCACTCCATGATTGAGATAATATAACAATTCCATGCCCAAGCTGCTTCCCCCGCTGAACGCGCTCCGTGCCTTCGAGGCGACCGCCCGGCACATGAGCTTCTCCCGCGCCGCGGAGGAGCTGAACGTGACCCCCGCGGCCCTCAGCCATCAGGTGGCGGGCCTCGAGGCCTTCCTCGGCGAGCGGCTCTTCAATCGGACCTCACGCACGATCGCACTGACGCCCGCGGGCGAGCTGCTCTACCCGGGCCTCAACGCGGCCTTCGCCCAGATTCGCCAGTCGGTCGAGCGCGTTATGGAGACGGGCGACGGGCAGATCCTCGTCGTCAGCGCACCGCCGGGCTTCACGGCCAAGTGGCTGGTGCCGCGCCTGCACCGTTTTCTGGCGACGCATCCGGAACTCGACGTGCGGGTCTCGGCAAGCCTGACGCTCGCGAGCTTTGCCGGTGATGGGGTCGACGTCGCGATCCGCAACGCCCGGCCGCCCTTTCCTGGGCTCTGGTCGCGCAAATTCCTCGAGATCGAGACCCTGCCGGTCGTGACCCCGCGCCTGATCGAACAGTTCGGCCCGCTCGAGACGCCGGAAGATCTCGCGCGCTTTCCCATAATCCACGACGACTCGCTCGGCCGCATGTTCGGCCTGCCGACCTGGATGGACTGGCTGCGCGCGGCCGGCGCCGAGCACGTCGACCTGAGCCGCGGCCTGCACTTTTCGAGCGCCGATCATGCCCTTGAGGCAGCGCTGGAGGGCGCCGGCGTGCTGCTCGGCGTGCGCTCGCTCTCCATCGACGACGTGCGCCTCGGCCGGCTCGTTTTTCCCTTCTCCCTGAGCTTGCCGTCCGAGCGCGCTTTTCACATCGTGTGCCCTGCAGGGCATGAAACGCGGCCGAAGATCGCCGCCTTCTGCGCCTGGATCCTCGACGAAGCCGCGAAGCTCGGCCTGGCTTGCGCGGATGAAGAGCCAGCGGCCAAGACCCGCGGGCGCCGTAGCGCGGCTAGTGCGGCTGAAAATGATCCCAGCCCGTCCGCTGGGGTGCCAGCGGCACGCCGTGAGCGTCGAGCACGCGCACCTCGCGATCGGAAGTGATCCCACCAATGCGCGTGACCGCGACACCAGTGCGAGCGGCGGCTGCTTCAAATTCCGCGCAGGCAGCCGACGGAACAGCCGCGAGGACCTCGTAGTCGTCCCCGGCAGCGACCACGTCCTTCAAGCGCGCCGGATCGGCAGCGAGCGCACGGCGCATGGCTGGCGACAGCGGCAGGTTCCTCGCCATCACTTCCGCCCCAACACCCGACGCGCGGCACATGCGGCCGAGATCCTTCATGAGACCGTCGGAGAGGTCCATCGCGGCGCGCGCGTGCGCTCGCAAGGCCTCGGCGAGCATGACGCGCGGTTGCGGTCGCAGATAGCGCCCGACGGCGTGCCCGGCCTCTTCGGCGTTGAGGCCGAGGCGTGCTGCGAGCGCGCCATCCCGTCTGAGCGCGAGGCCGAGCGCGGCATCGCCGAGCGTGCCCGAGACGTAGAGCACATCACCAGTCTCGGCCGCCGCGCGGCGCACCATGCGGCCCGCCGGGACCTCGCCGATCACCGTGATCGCGATCGACAGGTTGCCGGGCGTGCGGTCCGTGTCGCCGCCTGCGAGCACAATGCCGAATGCGCGCTGCGCCGCGCCGAGGCCTTCGGCGAAGCGCGCCATCCAGTCGCGCTCCGGCGCCTCCGGCAGCGAGAGCGCCATGAGATAGATGCGCGGCGCAGCGCCCTTGGCCGCGAGGTCGGAGACATTCACGGCAAGCGCCTTCCACGCGATGTCCGCAGGGTCGTCATCGGGGAGAAAGTGGACGCCGCCGACAACTGGATCGGTCTTGAGCACCAGTTCGCATCCCGGCGTAGGTGCCAGCACGGCGCAGTCGTCCTTGAGGCCGAACGCACCAGGAAAGCCCGCCGCCAAAGGCGCCAGGAACGTGCCGACGAGTTCGTCCTCGCCTTCGATGCGTGTGCCGCTCGGCCTTCCGCCCACTCGCGCTTCTCCATTCGTACTTTGCCAAACCTACCATGGATTTAGCGCGCCGCCGCACGATCGCGGTAGGCATGGGCGCTCCCGGTGTGGCACATCTTTGGAATAAGACTAACTAACCGCAGTCTGGGAACCACCCCGCATGACCGCCTTTCCGCGCCTCACGGCTCCGCTCGACCTCGGCTACATCAAGTTGCCGAACCGCGCCATCATGGGCTCAATGCACACCGGGTTCGAATACCTGGATCGGCACGTCGAGCGTACGGCCCGCTTCTATGCCGAACGCGCGCGGGGCGAGGCGGCATTGATCGTCACGGGCGGATATTCGCCCAATGCCGACGGGCTCTTCGGTCCGGGCGGTCCCGAGATGAGCCGGCCCGAGCACATTCCCGAACATCGCCACATCACCAGCGCCGTGCATACCGAAGGCGGCCGCATCGCTCTGCAGATCCTGCATGCGGGGCGTTATGCCAAGCACAAAGGTCTCGTCGGCCCATCGACGCTCGCCTCGCCGATCAATCCGCTGCAGCCGCGGCGCATGACGGCCGCCGACATCGACCGCACGATCGAGGATTTTGCCATCGCGACGGCGCTCGCGCGCGAAGCGGGCTACGATGGCGTCGAGATCATGGGCTCGGAAGGCTATCTCATCAACGAGTTCACGGCGAAGCGCACGAACGACCGCGATGACGAGTGGGGCGGCAGCCTCGAGAACCGCCTGCGGCTGCCGGTCGAGATCATGAAGCGCGTCCGCCAGCGCGTCGGCGCCGACTTCCTCATCATCTACCGCATTTCCTCGATCGATCTCGTGGAAGGCGGACTCACCGGCGACGAAATCGTCGCGCAGGCCAAGGCCATCGAAGCCGCCGGCGCGTCGATCCTCAATCAGGGTATTGGCTGGCACGAGGCGCGCATCCCGACGATCGCGCAGAAGGTGCCGCGCGCGGCGTGGACGTTCGCGGCGCGCCGCCTGAAGGAGGCGGTGAACATTCCGGTCGTCGCGTCGAACCGCATCAGCACGCCGGCGGTGGCGGAGGAGGTGCTGGCCACGGGCGCAGCCGATCTCGTCTCCATGGCGCGGCCCTGGCTCGCCGATCCGCACTTCATGCGGAAAGCGCGGGCAGGCAAGCCGGATGAGATCAACGTCTGCATCGCCTGCAATCAGGCCTGTCTCGACTACATCTTCTCGAGCCGCGCGGCGAGCTGCCTCGTCAATCCGGTCACCGGGCGCGAGCTCGATTTCGACGCCTTCCCGAAGCCCACGCAGAAGAAGCGCGTCGCGGTGGTTGGCGCGGGGCCTGCCGGCCTCGCCTGCGCGACCACCGCCGCCGAGCGGGGACACGACGTGACGCTCTACGAGGCGGCGCCATCCATCGGCGGACAGCTCAATATCGCCCGCAACATCCCCGGCAAGGAAGAGTTCGACGAGACCATCCGCTACTTCGGCAAGATGATCGAGACGCGCGGCGTGGCACTCAAAGCCGGCGCCGCCCCCGTGGCAGACGATCTCTCCGGCAAGTACGATGAAGTCGTGATCGCGACCGGCGTGCGCCCGCGCGAGCCGGACATTCCCGGCATCGACGATCCGCGCTGCGTCTCCTACATCGATATCCTCATGGGCCGCGTGCAGGCGGGGCGACGCGTGGCGATCATCGGCGCGGGCGGCATCGGCTTCGATGTGGCGGAATACCTGTCCGGCCCATCGCAGAAGGAGGCGGCCAACGTCGCGCATTTCCTGCACGAGTGGGGCGTCGATGCGGATATTGCCGTGCCGGGCGCGCTCGAGACGCCCGCCGAGCCCGAGATCAAGCGCCAGATCGTCATGCTGCAAAGGAAGCCCGGCCGCATGGGCCGCACGCTCGGCCTCTCGACGGGCTGGGTGCTCCGCATCGCGCTCGCCAAACGCAAGGTCGCGCAGCTCAGTGGCGTCACTTACGAGAAGATCGATGCCGAGGGCCTGCACATCCGCGTCGGCGAGGAGGCGCGCGTACTGCCGGTCGACACGATCGTGGTCTGCGCCGGACAGGAGAGCGAGCGCACGCTCGCCGACAGCCTCATTGCCGCCGGCACCACGCCGCACGTGATCGGCGGCGCCGATGTCGCGGCGGAGCTCGATGCCATGCGCGCCATCGACCAGGGCGTGCGGCTCGCTTATTCGTTCTGAGCGTACGGTCAGCCCATCAGCTCGGCCTCGGTCCATCCGAGCTCGGTCATCTCGGGAACACGCGCGTTCGTATCCGCGGGGCCGTCCATGATGAACTCGTCGAGCTGCGGCGGCTTGACGGACGTGCCCGCCAGCATCGCATGGAGCTGACCGCGATGGTGCACCTGATGCAGAAAGAGATGTGCCAGCACATCGTCGGTGCGGGCGATCTGAATGCGCTTGATCCGATGAATGCTTGTATGTCCTTCGAGCCGCACCGGCGTCAGCGACATGCAGAAGGTGAGAAGCCGCTCGTCGACGGCGGCCTGCGCGTCGGCCAGCGGCCCGATCGCATCGAAGGGTTCCCGCACCTCCCACGCCTTGGGACCGAGCGTGCCGCCCTCCAGCGCATCGACGTAGAACCAGTCGATGGTCAGGTTGTGGTTCAAAGTCGCCTTGATGGAGGGGAAGAAGCTCGTGCGCCTGGCCTCGAACTCACCGGGCTCGAGTTGCTTGCAGGCATTCATCAGGCGCAGGTTTGCGAGGCGGTTGGCCTGCGCGAGCTTGCGGAAATGGCGAACGCTCATGGGATCATCCTCTTCCGGGTTTATGCGGGCATCTTACAGGATGGCGGGTGCATGTGTTAGGTGGGTGGCGATGAACATGATGGCTGGCATCCCGAGCGTACCCCCTTCTCCCCGTGGTTACGGGGAGAAGGTCGGGATGAGGGGCGGGACCTCGCTGAAACGTTGGCGTTTGCCGCCGCACCTCACCCAAGCCCTCTCCCCGCACGCGCGGAGAGGGGATGGTCGTGCGCATGACTGAACCCTATGACTTTCGCAGTCCGCGCCTGTACGTCGAGGACGATCTCGGCGATGGGACGCATGTGCCGCTCGCGCGCGAGCAGGCCAACTACTTGCTGAACGTCATGCGGCTCGGCGATGGTGCCGCCGTTCTCACGTTCAACGGTCGCGACGGCGAATGGCTGGCGCGGATCGAGAAGGCTGGCAAGCGGCAGGCGAACCTCGTGCTCGAACGCATGACGCGCCCGCAGACCAGCGGTCCTGATGTCCACTATCTCTTCGCGCCGCTGAAACGCGCGCGCCTCGACTACATGGTCCAGAAGGCAACCGAGATGGGCGCCGCGCGACTGCAGCCTGTGCTGACACGGCATACTGTCGCCGAGCGCGTCAACGGCGAGCGTATGCGCGCCAACGTGATCGAGGCGTCCGAGCAGTGCGGCATTCTCCGCGTGCCGGAGGTCGCCGCACCCGAGCGCCTCGACCGCGTCCTCGCGTCATGGGACGCCTCTCGCCGTCTCATCTTCTGCGACGAAGGCGCACCCATTGCCGATCCGATCGCCGCATTGCGCGAGATCGCGCCGGGACCGCTCGCGGTGCTCATCGGACCGGAAGGTGGATTCGCGGCGGAGGAGCGCGACGCCCTGATCGCTCTCCCGTTCGTCGTGCGCGTAGCCATGGGGCCGCGCATCATGCGCGCCGACACCGCCGCCGTCGCCGCGCTGACGCTCGTCAATGCCGTGCTCGGGGATTGGCGCTAACGCGCCAACTCCTTCAAGCCGCGCCGGATGAGCTTTGCCGTATCGGCTTCCGTGCCGAGATCGCGGGCGGCGATGGCAATGGCCTGCGAGGCCTGGGCCGGGTTGTAGCCGAGATTCGTAAGCGCGGAGATAGCCTCGGCAGAAGCCGGCACCTCGCCTGCTCCCGCCCCATCGCGCGCGCTCTTGCCGGCGCCATTGATCGCCGCCGGAACGTGCAAGCCCGCCATGGCAAGCGCCGGTGCCTTGTCCTTCAACTCCGCGACAATGCGCTGCGCGAGCTTCTTGCCGACGCCCGGTGCCTGCTCGACGGAGGCCCAGTCGCCGAGCGCAATCGCATTGGACAGATCCTGCGAGGAAAGTGTGCCGAGCACAGCGAGCGCCACTTTCGCTCCCACGCCCTGCACGTTCTGCAAGGTGCGGAACCAGCTCCGCTCGACCTCGCTCGTGAAGCCGAAGAGGCGGATCGCGTCCTCGCGCACGTGCGTGTCGATGACGAGCGTCACCGGCTGGCCGATCTCCATGTTCCGGAGTGCCCGCGCCGACGCCTGGACCTCGTAGCCGACGCCGTTGACGTCGATGATGCAGTGGCTCTCGCCGATGGCGTCAACAATCCCCTTGAGCTTGCCGATCATTTCGCGGCCTCCCGCATTGCCCGCGCCGCGCGCGCAGCCGGGCTCGATCGATGGTTGGCGTGGCAGATGGCGATCGCCAGCGCGTCGGCTTCGTCGGCGCTCTCGAAGCGCGCCTTGGGCAGCAGGAAGCCGATCATGGCCTGGATCTGATGCTTCTCGGCATGTCCTGCGCCGACGACCGACTTCTTCACGAGATTGGGCGTGTACTCGGCAATCGCGAGTCCCTTCACGGCCGGCGCCAGCAGCGCCATGCCGCGCGCCTGCCCGAGTTTCAGCGTCGCACGGGCGTTCTCGTTGACGAAGGTCTCCTCGATCGCGGCCTCGTGCGGCTTGAAGGAGGCGATGACGCTCGACAGGCCCTCGAAGATCGCGCGGAGGCGGTAGGCGAGGTCCTCGCCCGCATCGGACGAGACGTGCCCACTCGCGACGTACACGAGCCGCACGCCGTCGCTGTCGATGACGCCCCAGCCGGTGCGCCTCAGGCCCGGATCGATACCGATGATGCGAATCAGTCGCCCCGTCATGCTTCGGCGATAGCACAAGCTCGCTCAGGGGTCGTTAGCGGCAGTGCAACGGTGGTACGCGGCGTGCGTATCGGCCCCTGTCGCGCGCGAGATCGGCTGCCGAATCGACATCGTGATGACGCGTCGTGAAGCCCACTCGAAACCCTGTGACATTCGCGAGCGCCTGCTCCAGCGTATCGGGCCGCGACCAGGGCACACGCCCGC
Organism: Hyphomicrobiaceae bacterium; assembly: GCA_035565975.1. Lineage (GTDB taxonomy): Bacteria > Pseudomonadota > Alphaproteobacteria > Rhizobiales > Hyphomicrobiaceae. Next base: position 5,145 of record DATMRT010000029.1, on the reverse strand, counting down.
GATAGGGGTCGATCACGCGCGGCACGCGCTTCAGACCAACCAGCCAGAAGCCGCCATCCTCCGCCGGTCCGAAAACGGCGTCATGCGCACCAAGCAGCCTGAACGCGCGCCGTACGTCGGCTACTGAAATGTCCGGGACGTCCGTGCCGATGAGGCAAACCGGACCCGGCGGCAATGTCCGCATGGGCCGCTGCATGCGCACGCCGAGATCGCCGCGTCCTTGCCCGGCGCGGACCTGCCCTCCCGGCAGCATCCGGCTCGTTCTCGCGCTGTCCGGATCGACGATGAGCAAGGTCTGCCAAAAGGGCTGGCGGGCAAGCCGCGCCACGACCTCGCGCATGGCATGACGGTAGAACATCGTCGCCCGCACATTGCCCACGTCGCGCGCGAGCCGCGTCTTTACGCGCCCCGCGACGGGAACCTTGGCCATGATGACGAGCCGGCACGCGAAAGGCGTCGCCCGTTTGAGCGACGCCTCGCGATTTTCATAACGGCGACGGCGCATGGCGCCGTGTCCAAACGTCAGACGCTCACGGGCACGAGGGCGTAGCCGTTGCCGTCCTTCTGAAGCGTGCCGGCTCCCGGCATGCCCCAGTGATAACCGGTCAGGACCGATTTGTCGGTCACGGCCTGATCGAAGAATTTGCGGCGGTTCTCCTCGGCCAGCGTCGGGTTTGCGTCGAAGACCAGATGCCAGCCCGGATTGGCGAGATTGAGCGCGGGGATATTCGTCACATCACCGGCGACAATCAGGGAGTCGCTGCCCGAGGACACGACATACGACGTGTGGCCTGGCGTATGACCGTAGGTCGCGACAGATCGGATACCCGGCGTCACTTCGGTGCCTGCTGCGGCCTGCTTGATGTTCTTCCAGGTTGGGAACGTCGCCTGGAGACGGCGCACGAAGCCACGACCGCTCTCCGGCGTCTTCTCGACGAGCTCCGAGGCCATCCAGTGTTTGTACTCGGCCTCCGGGACGATGATTTCGGCGTTGGAGAAGAGCTGCGCATTGGTCTCCTTGGCCATCAGGCCCGTCACATGATCGATATGGAAGTGCGTGACGACGATGGTGGAGATTTCGCTCGGCTGGATGCCGGCGGCGGCGAGATTCTTGGTGGCAAGACGACCCGCTGTCCCCATGAGCTGCGCGCCCGTGCCGGCATCGAACATGATCGTGCGTCCGCCGACGCGCACGAGCGTCACGGTAAAAGGAATAGGCACGAAAGCATCGGCGACGCCGGCCTTCTTCAGGGCAGCCTTCGTCTCGTCGAGCGAGGCATTGCGGATGAACTTCTCGTCGTGCGCCTTCTCCCAATGGCCGTCATAGACCTGGATGACTTCGATCGAACCGATCTTGAATTTCGCGAAGCCCTGATCGATCAGCGCCTGCGGCGCCCCGATTGGATTGCTTCCTTGCGCGTGCGCCGCCGAGCTGAAGAATTCGAGCGGCCCCTTGAGGCCGAACGCCGCGCCGGCTGCCGCAGCAGAAATGACGAAGCTGCGACGGGAAATATCATGCATCTTGTGTGTCCTCCCTTGAGAGCGGAGTCCGCCCGTGAGCACCTGCACGCTAAGCGGGCTTCCATATATTTGCATGACCTGCCTCGCGCGCCTCACGGACAGTTGAACGCTGAGCGGTCAGCCGTAAAGACGCGCGATGATCCGGGTCGGTACACGGAGAAAGTAAAGCGCGAGGCAGGAGAGGTTGCGCGCGCTGCGCCGCACATAACCGCCTTGCTGGTAGCGGACGGCACTCGTCACGGCGCGCGTGCGCAGCAACGTCATTCGACGTCGCCCGATGCGGCGGACGAGATCGACGTCTTCCATGAGCGGCAGCCGGCCATAGCCGCCTGCCTGCTGATAGAGCTGCCGCGGAATGAGCAGGCCCTGGTCACCATAGGGAAGCCGAAACAGCGCGCACCGTAGCGCGACACCTGCCTCGATCATGCGCGGCCAAAAGCCGTCGTCGTCGAGCGCGAAGCGGAAGGCCGCTGCCGTAGGCTGCCGCCGGCCGCCATCGATCCGCTCGATAAGGGCAGATACCTCACGCTCCCATCCCGGCTCGAGAACCGTGTCGGCGTGAAGGAAGAGAAGCCACGGCGATCGCGCCCGCGCGGCGCCCGTCGCGAGTTGCTCGCCCCTGCCGGGACCCGAGCGGACGAGATCTGCACCTGACTGCTCAACGATTTTGAGCGTGTGGTCGCTCGAGCCGCCATCGACGATGATGACCTCGCGCACCATCCCCTCGACCGCGGCCGGCACAAGCGCCGTCAGACAGGCAGCGAGCCCGTCTTCAGCATTCAAAGTGGGGATGACGACCGAAATCATAATCTTTCGTCCCAGGCGCGGCGCCAGCCTGTCGCGCCGCCTTGCGAGGCACAATTGCCATTGGTACAGGTCGCGCCATGTCCGTTGAACCAGATTTTTCACTGCCTCCGGACCAGAGGCAGGCTCGCGCGGCGGCGCAAGAGCTGTTTGTGCAAATCGCACCGACACTGCGCAACATGCTGCGGTCAGCCGATATCCGCCATGTTGGAGCAACGGCCGTTGCCGGGTGCCTCACGAAGGGCGATCTCGACATCGTTGTGCGGATCGGAGCAGAGGACTTCATTGCCGCAGACGCCACCCTGGGCGCACACTTCGCGCGCAATGCAGGCTCCGTTCGTACAAATACATTCTCGTCCTTTGAGGACCGCAGCACCACGCCGCACCTTGGCATCCAACTGACCGTAGTGGGCGCTCCGTACGATTTCTTTCACACGTTCGTCGAGGCGCTCGAATATGAGCCAGGGGTCTTGGCGCGATACAACACCCTCAAGCAGCAGAGCAATGGGCAGCCCATGGCGGCCTATCGCGCGGCGAAAGGGGCGTTCATCGAGAAAGTGCTGAGCACCTCTGCCGCCAAGCGAGAATGTTCTTGATATGTTCCAGAGCTGGCGGTATGCTTTTGAGCCTTAATGGAGTTGGCTCGGGGCTGTGGCGTGAGCAACGAACGAGAGCTTATCAGCGATACCGGGCGTGAGCGGCCCCAGTCCACCGAGCTTCGCCCGGACGCCGAGCGCCGGCGGGGGCGGGGCGCGCGAACCAACCGGTCGAGCCGCTACGATGCCGGCAAACGCGAGGCGTTCGATGACGGCTGGGAGACGCTGGCGACGCTCGACGCCTTCAAGACGGATGTCAGGGACGAGCGCGCGAAGAGCATCATCGCGACGAATGACAGTCCGGACCTGAGCTTCGACCAGTCGATCAATCCCTATCGCGGCTGCGAGCACGGCTGCATCTACTGCTACGCGCGCCCGACGCACGCCTATCTCGGCCACTCGCCGGGCCTCGACTTCGAGACCAAGATCTACGCCAAGGTGAACGCACCAGAGCTGCTCGAGCAGGAGCTCGCCCGGCGCAATTACGTGCCAAAAACGATCGCACTCGGCGCCGTCACCGATCCCTACCAGCCTGTCGAGCGCGAACGCGGTATTTCGCGGCGCATTCTTGAGGTGCTCGATCGCGCGTCGCATCCGGTCGGCATCGTCACCAAGTCGGCGGGCATTGTGCGCGATATCGACATTCTCGCGCGGATGGCGGAGCGGGATCTGGCCAGGGTCGCGATCTCGATCACGACGCTCGACCGCCATCTCGCGCGCAGCATGGAGCCGCGCGCCGCAACTCCGTCGAGACGTCTCGACGCCATCCGGCAGCTTTCGGCAGCGGGCGTGCCCGTCACGGTGCTGACGGCGCCGATCATCCCGGCCCTCAATGACAGCGAGATGGAGAGCATCCTCGAAGCAGCCCGCGATGCCGGCGCGCGCGAGGCGGGTTTCGTGACCTTAAGGCTGCCGCTCGAGCTCAAGGAGCTTTTCCGCGAATGGCTGGAGACGGATCACCCGAACAAGGCTGCGCGCGTGATCTCCATTCTGCGCTCCATGAATGGCGGGCGCGATTACATTTCCGAGTTCGGCATCCGCCAGCGTGGCACAGGCCCTTATGCCGAGCAGATCGGGCTGCGCTTCCGCCTCGCCTGTCAGCGCCTCGGGCTCAACAAGCGATCGCTGAAGCTCAGGACCGACCTCTTCACGCCGCCCGTCCCGAAGGGCGGGCAGATGCGGCTCTTCTGAGGCGAGGCCGATCAGAGAATGCCGAAGATGCGCAATGCGAAATAGAGGGCGCAGACCAGCACGACGATCTTGAGGGCGGGATAGTGGAGCGGATGCTTGCGGAAGGGCGGCCGCTCGGGGTGGTTGTCGCTCATGCTGATGCTGCCTTCCGATCGCGGCCGACGCGCGTGCCAAGCCCCGGCCCCAGCGGATCGGGATTGAGCACCTGACCGAAGTAGATGATGTGGCCATCGGGAACCGCGACGGTGAACTCGCGGCAATTGTACGGCTGCGTCTCGGGCGGGCAGGGCAGCTCGACGCCGAGTGCCTGGTACTCGGCAAAGAGCCAGTCGACGTCCTTGACGTAGAGGTACGCCGCCATGTTGCGGCTGACGGCGATCTCGTTCTTCGGGCGACGCGCGAGCCCGATCGAGGCGGTGCCGCGCTGGACAATCGCGAAGGTCGGCGGATCGCCCCATGTCGATGCGTCGAAGCCGAGCTTCTCTTTCCAGAAGGCGAGACTAGCCGCGATATCCGAGCAATCCAGCACCGGCATCGCACGCACGAAAGGGAAGTTGGGTGTCGTGCTCATGGCGCGGCCTCCAACACTACGCTTGCGAGAGTATGCGACCTACCCGCGGAGACAGCAATATTCCCTCTCCCCGCACTTCGCGGGGAGAGGGCTAGGGTGAGGGGCGGCGGCATACTTAAACGTCGAGCGAGCTCCCGCCCCTCATCCCGACCTTCTCCCCGCGCGCGGGGAGAAGGGGCATGTCGTGCGCGGGGCGACGCTTCTGCTCGATGCACGAGCGACATGGTCATCGCTTGACCTCCCACGTCGTCTCGATCTCGCCGGTCTCGGGATTCTTCGAGTCCTTGAGCTGGATGCCCATGGCGGCTAGCTCGTCGCGGATGCGATCGCTTTCGGCCCAGTTCTTCTCTTTGCGCGCGGCGAGACGGGCGGCAACGAGCTGATCCACGGCAGGCCCATCGACGGACACACCGGATGAACGCGCCTTCTTCCATTCGGTCTCGACCGAAAGCAGAAGACCCA
>DATMRT010000028.1:0-32667 GCA_035565975.1 Hyphomicrobiaceae bacterium | reverse complement strand
CGTCGAGCGACTTCGCGAGCTCGGTGCAATCCTTGGCACGGGACGCCTCGACACCCATGCTACGCGCCATATGCACCCAATCGATGGCGGGATTGCCGATCGTCAGCATGTTCACAGCGCGTGGCCCGGGATTGCGCACGCCGACGTTGGTCAGCTCGCCGCGCAGGATATTGTAGGTGCCGTTGGCGAAGATGAGCACCGTCACATCGAGGCCTTCGCGTGCCATCGTCCAGAGCGACTGGATTGTGTACATGGCGCTGCCGTCGCCGACCAGCGCCATCACTTTGCGGTCAGGGCAGGCAACAGCGGCGCCGATGGCCACCGGCAAGGCATAGCCGATCGAGCCGCCGCGATTGTTGATCCAGCTATGGGGTGGCGCGCCCGCCGTCTCCGGAAAGAACTCCCGCCCCGTGGTCACGCTCTCGTCGACAACGATCGCGTTCTCGGGAATTTTCGCGCCGAGAATCGAGGCGATTGGCCCCGGCCCGATTGGCCCTGTCGGCAGCGCCGGACGGCGCGGCGCCGCGACGCCGGCCGGCGGCATGTTGATGGCGTCGAGCTCAATGGCCAGCGCCTCGAGTGCGGCCTCCATGTCGTCCTCGATGCCGGCGAGCTTTGTCGAGCGCGCATCCTTGGGCATGAGCAGGCTCGGCTTGTTCGGATAGGCGAAGAAGGCGACGGGCTCGCGCGCGCCGACGAGCACGAGATTGCCAGCGGCCTCCATCACCTTGAGGGCCTGATCGACGACATAAGGAATGCGGTTGACCTGAACACGGCCCGCGCCGCGCTCGAGGCGCGTGTTGGCGCCCTCGGTGAGAATGCCGCAACCGGTCTTCGCAGCAATGCGGCCGGCAAGCTCGAGCGGACGCGCGCGCAGCGCCGCGCCGCCCATAAGCAACGTGGCCTTGGGGCTCTTGCGCAGCATCTCGGCGGCAGCCTTGACGGCATCGGCCGAGACCTTGGGCGGTGCCGTGCGCGGCGCCGTTTCGGCGATGCCGTTCGCGGGTCCCCATGCGGTGTCGGCCGGCAATATCAACGTCGCGATCTGGCCCGGCGTCTGGCGTGCCGCTTCGATGGCGAGCGCACCATCGGCAGCGATGCCTGCGGAGGTCGGCGAGGTCTTCACCCAGTGCGACATGGGCCGCGCCACGCCCTCGATATCGGACGTGAGGGGCGCATCGTGGGCGATGTGATAGGTCGCGTGTTCGCCGACGATGTTGACGATGCCGGAGCTCGCTTTCTTGGCATTGTGGAGATTGGCGAGGCCATTTGCGAGGCCGGGGCCGAGGTGCAGCAAGGTCGATGCCGGCTTGTCCAGCATGCGGTAGTAGCCGTCCGCCGCACCGGTCACGACGCCTTCGAAGAGTCCGAGCACGCACCGCATGCCCGGCACCTTGTCGAGGGCTGCGACGAAGTGCATCTCCGATGTGCCCGGATTGGTGAAGCAGACGGTCACGTCGCCCGCAATCAGTGTTCGCACCAGGCTTTCAGCCCCGTTCATCTCGCTCGACATCGGCCCGATATGCTCCCATCGCATGAAAACGCCCGGCAAGGCGCTTCGGCCGGCGGGCAACCGCGTGACTGTATGACGAACCGGGGAGGGGTTCAAACCGCGAACGCCGTACATGCCTTCATGCCGCCCCACCTTTCATTGCAGATCGGAGCTGGGCTAAGGTGCCGCCGCGAAGGCGGCGGCGCCGCCCTCGAAGAACAGGGCGGGCCCGTATCCGCTTGAGGTACGGGGATCATCTGAAGCATCTCCAGATTGGTCAGGACCAGACGTGGCGGTCGAACTCGGGCGTGGCGTTCTTGAGGCCGTCGCCTCTATGGAGATGAGTAGCGGCATTCGTTCAAGTGGGCGGTGGGGGTGGCAGATGGGACGTCGCGGCACATGGCTGAGGTGCGTGTGGGCGAGTGTCGCCTGCGCGCTGTCGTTGATAACGGTCGGTGGCGCCGCCAGTGCGGTCGAGAAAGCCGAGGCCGCTCAAGGCCCGCCGGTCCACATCGCGCTCTTCGTCAGCTCGCGTAAGGATCTCTGTTTCGATCCCGGCGACATTTCGGCGATCAAGCGGTTCGCCGCCTATCAGCAGCGTCAGATAAATCTGCGCGGCGGCGTCGCAGGCCGCCCGGTTCAGTTCCGTATCTTCGATGATGAGCGCAATGATGCGAAGGCCATCGCCAACATGCGCGAGGCGCTGGCCGAGCGGAATACCATTGGCTTAGTCGGTCTCAGCAACTCCGCGCGTGCCAAGGCCGTCTTCGATGCCGTCGGCGAGGAGATCGGGAAAAGCGGCATCCCATTCCTCGCGGACGTGTCCGTTGGGTCGATCTTCGAGCGCTACAAGAATGTCTACACGACGCGCCCCTCGCAGGACGAGGAGCGGGCGCCGGTCATGGCCGCCTTCGTGCGCAGTATGGGCTTCAAGAAACCGGCGTTCGTCGGAACCAACTCGGTCTTTAGCGATGCGCTCGGCGACGGCCTCAAGAAGCTGCACAGCGACGGTTCGCTCATTTCGTATCATCGGATCAATGGGACGGACGGAAAGCTGGATGATGCCGCCCTCGCGCGCGTGGTCGAGGATATGTCCGCAAACACGCCCGACATCGTCTATGCGGCGGTCGGAAGTCGAGGCCTGCCGGCACTCATGGAGCGTCTCAAGACCGCCGGCATCGCGCCGCCGCTCTTCGTCACCGGCCGTCTCGACACGCTGCCGCGCGAGGTGACCTCGGAGTATCCCGCGCCGCTCTATCAGGTCGCGTGGGACAATCTGCCGGACGTTTACAACAGCCGCATGCGCGACATCATGGCTCAATACCCGAATGCCAACTGGGTATTCGAAGGCAAGAAGATCAAGGAGGCCCCGGGGTGGGCCAAAGGAGAGTGCAAGGAGCGCGACGGTCAGGTGCGCAATCCGTTCGATCCCGCGAACCTTCGCGCCATCGGTACCGCCGCGCGGTATGTCGACATGATGGAATTGATCGCGCGCACGGTCCGGCGTATGCCGCGCGATACCGGGATCAGAACCCTGCGCGACCGCGTCACCGCGGCCCTAGCGGCGGATTATGCCGTCGGAAAAGGTGCCTTCAGCGGCATATTCGAGAACTGGTCGTTCGATCCCTACATGCGAACTGCCGCGCGGACTCCGTTCGTCCTCATACTTCCGCAGAATCTCGGCCGGCTGCAGCTTGCACCAATCCAGTTCCGCCGGGCCAGGGACGGCGGTTTCGACCCGATCTCGACGCTTTATGCAGATGTCGATCTGATAAAGGCCCATCGCGTCGACGACAGCGCCAAGTCGTTCGCTGCGGAGTTCTATCTCGCGATGCGGGACAATGCGGATCTCAGCATCGAAAAGATCGAGTTCGCGAATGCCTTCGTCGATCCGAGTTCGGGCGGGCGGCAGATTTCGGTGGAGACGGTGCACGGCGGCGGCCGCAACGGCATGTTCCCTCCTGGCATGAGAATCTACAAGATCGTCGGACGTTTCCTGTTCGATCCCAGGCTCGCCGAGTACCCGTTCGATACGCAGACGTTCTCAATCGATATTCAGCCCAAGAACGGCTCGACGGCTTTCATTGTTCAGCCACCACCTGCAGAGCTGCGCGACAAGCGCGTGATTACCGATGGGTGGGAGACGATCGATCAGTATGTGGGTTTTTCCGAAGAGTTCGTTCCGCTCGTCGATTCATTCACGCATCAGGCAAGCATTGCGCCGTTCTACAGCGCCAGCTTCGTCTGGCAGATGCGGCGCGAGACGACGGACTACTTCCTGCGCGTCGTGGTGCCATTGGCCTTCATTCTGTGCGTGGCCTATCTCGCCTATTTCATCCCGCTCTCGCGTTTCGACTCGATCGTTGCGATCCAGGTCACGGCGCTGCTGTCTGCGGTTGCCCTCTACATATCGCTGCCCAAAATCGAGGCCGATCGCGCGACGCTTTCCGATCGGATTTTCCTCTTCGACTATCTGATGGTGAGCATCATGATCGCGATCACCATCCTGAGGATCAATCCGTTCGTGGAGACACGAAAATGGATGCGCGGGACGCTTGGCATCTCGCATATTCTCATCATCCCTGTGGTGGTCGCGGCGGCCGCGTTCTACGTCTACGGCAAGAGCATTGCCGGCCATTAAGTCCGTGCGGGCGCAGCGGTCATTGCGCTGCGCTCGCCGCCATCACACGTGCGGCATGACCTCCTCGGCGATGAGCTTCATGGCTCGATCGACGTGCGCCTTGTCGATGCCGCCGATATTGAGCCAGAGGGCGAACTCGGTAATGCCGAAGCGGCGCTTCATGTCCTTGAGCTTGACGATGCAGCCGGCAGGATCGTCGGCGATAGCTGCGCCATACTCAATGAGCTTGTCGAACGAGAGATAGCCCATCTCGCGCGTGCGCTTGCCCTCGCGCATGGTCAGCTCGTAGCCCTTGACCTCGCCGGCCTGCGGCGCGCCGGCGAGCTGGTTGGCGGTCACCTTGGCGTAGAACCATTCGACGTGCGGCTTGTAGATCTCGCGTGCCTTGGCGGCGTCCTCGTGCACGAAGAACGGCAGCAGGATCATGCGCTCGGCCTTCGCCGGGTCCTTGCCGAGTTCGCGGCAGACGGCGTCGTAGCGCTGGCAGCTCTTCTCGAGCTCATCCATCCACGTCTCGCGATACGTGCGGTAGGTGAACGGCGAGGCCATCTGGAGATTGAAGCCGCCGCGCGCCGCCTGCTCGAAGCTTTCGGGGCTGATGGTCGCCTGGTAGACGGGCGGATGCGGCTTCTGCACGGGCTTCGGTAGGACCTCTACCGGCTCGGGGATGGTCCAGTACTTGCCGTTGTAGGCGACTTTCTCCTGCGTCCATGACTTCAGCACGATGTCCACGCCCTCGGCGAGCATCGCGCGGCTCTGGTCCATCGGCAGGCCGAGGCCGACGAACTCGTGGGGCTGATAGGCGCGGCCGACGCCGAAATCGAGCCGGCCATGCGAAAGCACGTCGACGAGCGCGAAGTCCGAAGCGGTGCGGAGTGGATGATTGAACGGGATGGCGCAGACGGCCGTGCCGATGCGAATGCGCTTCGTGCGCTGGGCGATTGCGGCGGCATAGACCTGGGTCGAGGTCACGAGGCCGTAGGTCGAGAAAAGGTGCTCGGCAATCCAGATGCTGTCGAAGCCAAGTTCTTCCGCACGCTCGAAGAAACCGAGGTCCTCGTCGAAGGCATCCACGACGCGCGAAAGGTCCGGGATCTGACTGAGGCTGAAGATGCCGAACTTTGTTCTGCCCATGGCTGCGTTTCCCCTGAATGATTGTCAATTTCGATCGTGTTCGAGGGAAGCGCGCGCGTCAAACTGGAATCGGGTTGGGCCGCGCCTAGCAAGCCTCAGAATCCGCTTTCCTGACGAAGGAATTGTTCCAATGACATGCGAGGTTTGGAACCTCGCAACATCGGAAAGTCATGTCTCCGACACTTTTTACCCCTAGCCGCGTGACGACGGATGCCGATCTCGTGAAACGTCCGTTTGTTGCGATGTTCGGCGCATGCAGAAAGCTGAAGGGCCATGACACGACGTACCGAGGGATCGAAACTCCTGCCACTGGCGATGATGGTTGCGCTGGCAGGCACAAGCTGGGTCGGCATCGCCGGGGGGCCCATCGCTTCGCAGGCGCAAGCCCAGCGTTCTCAGGAAAGAGATAAGGACCAGGACGATCAGGATCGCCGCCGCCGCGAGCAAAAGCGCCCGGAGCGGCCTCAGGAGCGTCCTGCCGATCGCGGACGCCAATCAGACCAGGGGCGTCCTGGCGATCGTGCGGCGCCGCAGCGGCAGGAAGCCCCGCGTACTTTGACGCAGCCAGATCGCGGCGGACGGCCTGATCGCGACGAGCGCCGCGAGCGCGCCGCGCCCCAACGTCCACCAGAGCCACCGCAGCGGCAAGTAGCGCCGCCGACGCGGACGGATCCGCCTGCGCGACCGGACTTTGGACGCAGTGGGCCACCTCCCGGCGGGCCGAAAAGTGAACCCGATCAGCGCCAAGTCGCGCCACCCACGCGTATGCAGCCGCCCGCGCGCCCCGACTTCGGACGCGGACCACCGCCAGGTGGATCGAGAGGCGAGCCGCCACGAGAGACTGAGCGGCGTGATGGTGGCCCTGATCGCGGCCGTATCGGCCAGCCGGGCGATGCGCCGCGCATCGGCGGCGCTTCCCGTGAGCGGCCGCAGTGGACCGGTCCGCGGCGTCTCGAGGATGTCAAGAAGGGCCGTGTCGAACGCGTCGAGGGCGGCCGGCGCGTGATCGAGGAGCCGGGCAATCGGTTCATCATTCGCGATCAAGGCCGGATGGTCATCCGCCGCGACGAGGGTCGTGCGTTCGAGCGCTTCGCCCCGAATGCGCGTTCACGCGATCTCGGCGAAGGGCGCCGCGAGACGTGGTTCGAGCGTCCCGATGGCACGCGCGTCTATACGGAGGTCGACCGCAACGGCCGAATTCTCCGTCGCTGGCGTCGCGACCGCGGCGGGCGCGAGGTCGTGCTGATCGACAACCGTCGCTTCTATCGAAACGTCGGCATTGGCATTGGTGTTGGCGCTCTGGGGATCGGAGTCGGGCTCGCGCTCGCGCCGCCGCCGATCGCCATTCCGCGCAATCGCTACATCGTCGACTACGAGGATGCGTCCGACGATGACCTCTACGAGGCGCTGTCCGCGCCGCCGGTCGGCCGCCTGGAGCGCAGCTACTCGCTCGATGAGATCCGCTATAGCGCTTCGCTTCGCGACTACATGCGCCGCATCGATCTCGATACCGTCAACTTCGAATTCGGCTCGTTCGAGGTGGCGCGCGATCAGTATCCGAAGCTCGCACGCCTGGCGCGGATCATTCAGCGGATGCTCGACCGCAACGAGGCGGAGATGTTCCTCATCGAAGGGCACACGGACGCGGTGGGCAACGACGAGGACAACCTGACGCTCTCCGATCACCGTGCGGAGGCCGTCGCCGATATCCTCGTCTACGAGTTCGGCATTCCGGTCGAGAACCTGGTCACCCAGGGCTATGGCGAGCAGTATCTGAAAATCCCGACCGAGGCGGCCGAGAGACAGAATCGGCGTGTCGCGCTGCGGCGGATCACGCCCTTGCTCGGCGAGTTCCGCGACCGCTAGGCGGGCATCACAGACGCACTGAAGGGAGCCCCGGCACCGCCGAGGGCTCCTTTTTTGCGCGAGCTGGCAGTCGCTCCGTCGTCCAAGGCGTGCTTAGCTGTCTCCTACCCAGCCGCAAGCATCGGGGAGGAAACACAAATGAAAGTCGGATTCATCGGCCTTGGCACGATGGGTGCCTATATGGCCGCCAACCTGTCGAAGTATCTCGAGAGCTCCAACCACGGCCTCGTGGTGCACGACGTCCGTCGCGAGGCCGCCGAGCCCTTTCTGGCAAAAGGCGCGCAGTGGGCCGCGAGCCCGCGTGCGCTTGCCGAGGCGTGCGACGTGGTCTTTCTGTCGCTCCCAGGTCCGAAAGAAGTCGAGGCTGTCGCTACGGCGGCCGACAGTGGCCTGCTCGCAGGGCTCAAGTCCGGCGCCGCCGTGTTCGATCTCTCGACGAACGCGCCGAGCATGGTGCGTAAGATCGCGGCGCACTTTGCCGAAAAGGGCTGCCACTTCCTCGATGCACCGGTGAGCGGAGGGCCGGCAGGTGCGCGCTCGGGCCGGCTCGCGATATGGGTCGGCGGTAACAAGGCAACGTTCGACGAACACAAAGTGCTTCTCGACGCCTTCTCGGATCAGGCGCGCTATATCGGCGCGATCGGTGCCGGCTCGGTGGCCAAGCTCGTGCACAACTGTGCAGGCTATGCCATTCAGACAGCGCTCGCCGAAGTGATGACCATGGGCGTCAAGGGCGGTGTCGAGCCGCTCGCCCTGTGGGAGGCGGTGCGCACGGGCGCGGTCGGCCGCAGCCGCACGTTCGATCGCCTCGTCGACCAGTTCCTGCCGAACAAGTATGAGCCGCCGGCTTTCGCGCTCAAGCTCGCCATGAAGGACATGACGCTGGCGACCGATCTCGGACGTGAGCTCGGCGTGCCCATGCGCCTCTCCAATCTCGCCTACGCCGACATGGTCGAGGCCATGACGCGCGGCTGGGAGAGGCAGGACTCGCGTTCGGCCATGAAGCTGCAGACCGAGCGTGCCGATGTGGAGATCGCCGTCGATCCCGAGCGGATCAAAGCCGCACTGGAACGCGATCCGCCATCATCGGGCGATCCCAAGCGGTCCTGAAGCTCGACATCACGTACGGTTTGCGGCGAATTTGACGCCGCGACGACGCGGCCCGACGAGGCAGCAGAGAAAGAGGATGAGGCCGGATACCGTGGCGATCATGCCGGCGGCGCTGACGCTCGACCGCGCGCCGAGCCACAGCGGACCGTAACCCGCAAGGACATAGCCGATGATAGCCGAGAGCACGGCAAAGACGACGCTCCAGGCGATCTGCGGTCCCATGCGGTCGGTCATGAGGCGGGCGGCGGCGGGCGGGCAGATGAACATGGCGATGACGATGATCGAGCCGACGGCATCGAAAGCCGCGACGGCCGCGATCGCCACCATGATGATCAGCGCATAGCTCGTGATCGTCGGCCGTGCGCCGATACTTTCAGCGAATGCCGGATCGAAGGTGCCAATGACCAGCTCCTTCCAGAAGATCGTGATGAAAGCCGCGACGACGATGAGGACGATGGCAAGGCGTGGGAGCTGGGGGGGAAGCTCCGCGAGCGCGGCGGGGTCGAACAGCGATCCCCAGCTCTCACCGGCAAGCCAGATCAGGCTTTCGAGATTGCCGTAAAGCGCGTGCTCGACATCGAGATGCACCTTGCTCGTGTCCGTGCGCTCGAGCAGCAGCACGCCAGCCGCGAACAGGGTCGTGAAGACGACACCCATGGCCGCGCCAGGCTCCACGTTGCCGATCTTGCGAATGAGCTCAATGAGCAGGACGGCAACAATGGCCGCGACGGCGGCGCCGATCAGCATCGGGCCGGCGGATAGGGTGCCCGTTATCAGGAATGCGCCCACGATGCCGGGCAGGGCCACGTGCGATACGGCATCTCCGATCAGGCTCTGCCGGCGCAGGACAAGGAAATTGCCGACGAGCGCGCAGGCGACGGCCGAAAGTATGCCGATCAGTAGCGGCACGAGCGAGAGCTGCATGAACTCATTGCTCATGTTGCCACCTTGTGCGGAGTGAGATGCCGATCCAGCTCGGCTATGATGTCATCCGGAAGCGCATCGGTGATCGGCGTGACGCCCGCAAGCCCTGCGGTCGCGGCATCATCGGGATAAAGTTTGCGATAGAGCGACCAGCGGGCTTCGTCACGCATGACCTCGGCGACGGCGCCGCGCCCGGCGAGCGTGGCGACGCCGTCCGCGCGAATGAAGCCCCTGCGCTTCAGCACCTTGAGCGTGAAGGCATCATGGATCGCCTCGCCGCGGGCCAAAGCCATGAGGCCCTGCCGCTGGTGCACGTCGATCTGGAAGGCGCGCTGCTTCAGGGCGCTGGCGAGCAGACCGCGACGCGGCGAAAGAAGCATCGAGAGGACGAACAGGCCGAAGGCGACGAGCACGATCAGGGCACCGGTCGGCAGCCCGCGATCGAGCGAGGATATGACGGCGCCGATGTAGGCGGCGATCGCGCCGAGCATGGATGCGATGATCACCATGGGCTCGGGGCGGTCCGTCCAGAAGCGCGCGGCGACGGGCGGAATGATCGTCAGCGCGACGATCAGCACGAGGCCGGCGACTTTGAGCCCGATGACGGTCGTGGCAAGCAGCAGGCCCATCATCGCGAGATCCGTTGCCCTGATGCTGATGCCGCGGACGGCGGCATACTCCTGATCGAAGCAGACGAGCGTGAAGGGGCGGCGGAGAGCGAAGATCGCCATGCCCGAAATGAGCGCGGCAATGGCGATCGTCTCGGCTTCGCTGCGCAGCATTCCCGCGGTCGAGCCGACGAGATAGCCGGCGATACCCGCCTGCCGCCCGGTCTCCAGCGATTGTATGACGGTGAGGAGCACGATGCCGAGGCCGAAGAACACGGAGAGCACGGCGCCGATGGCCGCGTCTTCCGTCAAGCGCGTGCGCCGAGTCACCCATTCGACGAGAATGAGACCAAGGCCGGCACTGGCCGCCGCGCCGATCATGAGGCCGGCAATCCAGCGTCCGTCGCCCGTGGCCAGCGCCATCAGGATGAACGCGAGGCAGAGGCCGGGCAGTGTCGCGTGGCTGATTGCATCACTGACGAGCGACCGCTTGCGCAGGAGCACGAACGTCCCGATCGCTCCGGCACTCGCGCCGAGCAGGGCCGCGCCCACGGCGACGAGCGCGGTGTTGTAGCCGGTCTGAAGGAAGAGGGCGCTGAGAAAGGTATTCATGGCCGTTTGGCACTAATGTCCCGATGCCGAAGTTCGCAAGACCTCGATCTGAATCACACTAGTGCGTGGCTGCCGATGAGCCTGCCGAAGGCGCAAGCGCTTCGACCTGCGTTGCGGCGAGGCGGCCGCCATAGGTGGCCTGCAGGTTCTCCGCGGTGAAGGTCGTCGTGACGGGCCCGGCCGCTATCTTACGGATATTGAGCAGCAGTACGTGATCGAAGTAGTCGCGCACGGTTGAGAGGTCATGGTGGACGCAGATGATCGTCCGCCCCTCGACGTTGAGATCCTTGAGCACGGATACGATGGCCTTCTCGGTCGCGGCGTCGACGCCCGCGAACGGCTCGTCCATGATGTAGAGTTCGGCGCTCTGAGCGAGCGCGCGCGCGAGGAAGATCCGCTGCTGCTGGCCGCCCGAGAGCTGCCCGATCTGGCGATGCGCGAAGCCTGACATCCCGACGCGCTCGAGACATTCCATG
This sequence comes from Hyphomicrobiaceae bacterium, assembly GCA_035565975.1. Taxonomy (GTDB): domain Bacteria; phylum Pseudomonadota; class Alphaproteobacteria; order Rhizobiales; family Hyphomicrobiaceae. The sequence continues at coordinate 21,804 of DATMRT010000028.1, read as the reverse complement.
GCCTTCTGGCGATGACGCCGCGCGGTAAAGCGCAGGAAGCCGATATCGCGGTAGAGGCCCATGATCACGACGTCGAGCGCCGTTGCCGGGAAGTCCCAGTCGACGCTCGCACGCTGCGGAACGTAGGCAATGCGATGGCGCACCTCGGCGTAGGGACGGCCGAAAGCGGTCACCTCGCCGCTGATGCGCGGCACGATCCCAAGCGCGGCCTTGATGAGCGTGGACTTGCCGGCGCCGTTCGGCCCGACGATGGCAACCATGCTGCCGGGCGGCGTGACGAAATCAACGGAGAACAGTACGGGCTTTTCGCCGTATGAGACCGTGAGGCCCTGAATGGCGAGCGGGCTGTCGCTGTGCTCAGGCGCGATCGTGCGGCCATCGCGGACAATGAGCTGTGGTGCGGTGTCGCTCATCGTCAGCTCCCTGCCAGTCGGCTGTTGAGGCCTTTCGCGGGAGCCTGGCCGCCGAGCGCGCGCGTGATCACCGTCGTGTTGTGGTCGATCATGCCGATATAGGTGCCTTCGTATGTGCCGGGCGCGCCCATGGCGTCGGAGAAGAGCTCGCCGCCGATGACGACCTTATGGCCCTTGGCTGCGGCGCCCTCGATCAGCGCCTTGATATTGCGGTCCGAGACTGAGGATTCGATGAAGATCGCGCCGATCTTTCGCGTCACGATGACATTGACGAGCTCCTCGATCTGCTTGAGGCCGGCCTCGCTCTCAGTCGAGATGCCTTGGATGCCAAGCACCTCGTAGCCGTAGGCGCGGCCGAAGTAATTGAAAGCGTCGTGCGCCGTGATGAGAACCCGCGCCCCATCGGGGACGGTCGCAAGGGACTTTGCCGCGTAGGCATTGAGCCCATCGATCTCGGCAAGATGCCGTTGCATGTTGGCATCGAACAGCTCGGTGCTCTTGGGATCGAGCTTTACGAGCGCGTCGCGCGCCGCTGCGACGACGCCCTTCCACATCATAGGATCCATCCACACGTGAGGATCATAGCGGCCGGCATAGGCGCTGTTGTCGAGTAGCTGCTTCTTGGGCAGGCTCTCGGCCAGGGCAATAACGACCTTGCGCTTGCCGAGCTCCTGAAAGAACTCTTCGAGCTGCGCCTCGAGGTAAAGTCCGTGCCAGAATACGGCATCGGCTTTGGTCATGGCGACGATATCGGAGCGGGTCTGCCGATAGGTGTGCGGGTCCACTCCCGGACCCATGAGCGCCGTGACCTGCACGCGCTCGCCGCCGACCTGCCGTAGCGCATCTGCGATCATGCTGGTCGTAGCAACGACATTGAGCGGCTTTTGTGCCAGTGCAGGCGAACTCGCTGCGCCGGCGAGAATGAGCGCCCAAACACCGACGGCCGCCGTCAGCGTCTTCCATATCCCCCCGGTTGCTCTGATCATCCTGTCTCGCTGCCTCCTATCGCCCTTGCACCTCGCATCCCTGATGGCGCAAGCGCAGTTGCAAATCATTCGCAACAAGATATAGGGCAACTGAGAACGATTTGCAAGTCGGGCCGAGGTCCTGGAAACGCATAGCTCGCGGCGGCGTGGCCGCTCAGCCTAACGGATCCGGGCGCAAAAAAGGGGCCGCTCCCGAACATGAACGTCGGGAGCAGCCCCTTGCGAGAGCGGCCGATCAGGCGACCGGTGCGTGCCGCGGCGGTTCGTGGCCCGCTTCGATCGTCTGCGGCGCGCCGGCCTGCTTCAGCGCGCGATTGCCCGTCAGCGCCCGCAGCATGACGTAGAAGAGGGGCGTCAGGAAAATGCCGAACAGCGTTACGCCGATCATGCCTGAGAACACGGCGATGCCCATAGCTTGGCGCATCTCCGCGCCGGCGCCGACGGAAAGCACGAGCGGCACCACGCCCATGATGAAGGCGAACGACGTCATCAGGATCGGCCGAAGCCTCAACCGGCTCGCTTCGATCGCGGCCTGCAGCGGCGTGCGCCCGGCGAACTCCAGCTCGCGCGCGAACTCCACCATCAGAATCGCGTTCTTCGCCGAGAGGCCGACCAGAACAACCAAGCCGATCTGCGTGAAGACGTTGTTGTCGCCGCCGCTGATCCAGACACCCGTCAACGCTGCCAGCAGCCCCATCGGCACGATCAGGATGATCGACAAGGGCAGCGTCAGGCTCTCATAGAGTGCGGCGAGCACGAGGAACACGAGCAGGACCGACAGCGGGAAGATCAGGATCGCAGAGTTGCCCGCGAGAATCTCCTGGTAGGTAAGCTCCGTCCACTCGAACGAGATGCCCTTTGGCAACGTCTCCGCCGCGATGCGCTCTGCCGCCGCCTGGGCCTGCCCCGACGAGTAGCCGGGCGCTGGTCCGCCGGTGATGTCGGCCGAGAGGAAGCCGTTGTAGCGCATGGCCCGCTCAGGCCCCGCGGCCTGCTGGACCTTGAGCAGTGCCGAGAGCGGGATCATGTCACCCGTCCTCGAACGCACTTTGAGCTGCCCGATGTCGTCGGCGCGCGCGCGGAAGGGTGCATCCGCCTGCACGCGCACCGAGTACGTACGGCCAAACCGGTTGAAGTCGTTGACATAGAGTGAGCCGAGATAGATCTGCATGGTCTCGAACACGTCGGTCACGGAAACGCCGAGTTGGCGCGCGCGCGTGCGGTCGATCTCCGCATAGAGCTGCGGCACGTTGATCTGGTAGCTCGTGAAGAGCCCCGTGATCTCCGGCGCCTGGGCGGCCCGCGCAAGGAACGCGCTCTTGGCAGCTTCCAGTGTTTCATAGCCGAGGCCCGCGCGATCTTCGAGCTGCAGCTTGAAACCGCCAACGGTGCCGAGGCCCGACACTGGCGGTGGCGGGAACATGGCGATGAAGGCGTCCTTGATGCCCGCGAACTGCTGATTGAGCGACATGGCGATCGCAGGGCCGGAAAGCTCCGGCGAATGACGCTCCTTGAAGGGCTTCAATGTAGCGAACACGATGCCCGCGCTGGCGCTGTTGGTGAAGCCGGCGATCGACAGGCCCGGGAAGGCCACGGCATTCTCGACGCCGGGATGCTTCATCGCGATCTCGCTCATGCGGCGGATCACGTCCTCGGTGCGGTCGAGCGTGGCGCCGTCGGGAAGCTGCGCGAAGCCGATAAGGTATTGCTTGTCCTGTGCCGGCACGAAGCCTGACGGTACGGCCTTCATCACGCCGAAGGCTGCCGCGATCAGCGCGAGGTAGAGGCCGAAGCCTGCCGCCTTGTGCGAGAGCACACCCTTGACGCCGCCCGTGTATGCGTTCGTTCCGCGATGGAAGACCGCGTTGAAGCCGCGGAACAGCCAGCCGAGGGCGACATCGAGAATGCGCGTCAGTCCGTCCTTCGGCGCATCATGGCCCTTCAGCAGCAAGGCCGAGAGGGCCGGCGAGAGCGTCAGCGAGTTGATCGTGGAAATGACCGTCGAGATGGCGATGGTCAGTGCGAACTGTCGATAGAACTGACCGGTGAGGCCGGTGATGAACGCCAAGGGTACGAAGACCGCGACAAGAACGAGCCCGATGGCGATGATCGGCCCCGAGACCTCCTGCATAGCCTTGTAGGTTGCCTCGCGCGGCGGCAGGCCCTCCTCGATGTTGCGCTCAACGTTCTCCACGACGACGATCGCGTCATCGACGACGATACCGATCGCAAGGACGAGACCGAAGAGCGTCAGCGCGTTGATCGAGAAGCCGAGCACGTACATCACCGCAAACGTGCCGACGATCGATACGGGGACCGCAGCGAGCGGAATGATCGACGCGCGCCATGTCTGAAGGAAAAGCACGACGACGATGACGACGAGCACGATCGCTTCCAGCAGCGTCATGACGACGGCTTCAATGGATGCGCGGACGAACTGCGTCGGATCGTAGACGATGCCGAAGTCCACGCCCTCCGGCATGTTCTGCTTGATTTCGGCCATCGTGGCGCGGACGGTTTCCGAAATCTGGAGAGCATTGGAGCCCGGCGCCTGGAAGATACCAATGCCGACCGCCGGCTTGTTGTCGAGAAGTGCGCGCAGCGAATACTCGGCAGCGCCGAGCTCAATGCGTGCGATGTCGCGCAAGCGCACGATCTGGCCCGTGTTGCCGGCCTTGACGACGATATTGCCGAAGTCCTCCTCGGTCTGCAGGCGGCCAAGCGCATTCACCGGGAGCTGAAGATCGATATGTGCCGGTGCGGGCGAAGCCCCGATCACGCCGACGGCCGCCTGCACGTTCTGTGCGCGAATTTCATTCACGACATCCGCGGCTGAGAGGCCCACTTCGGCCGTCTTGGCCGGATCGAGCCAAATGCGCATGGCGTAGTCGCCGCCGCCGAAGATCTGGACCTGGCCGACGCCTTCGATGCGCGCAAGCCGGTCCTTGACGTTGAGCACGGCGTAGTTCCGGAGGTACGTCATGTCGTAGCGGCCGTTGGGCGAGAGCAGGTGCACGACCATCGTGAGGTCAGGCGAGCTCTTGACGGTCGTGATGCCGAGGCGGCGCACTTCCTCCGGCAGTCGCGGCTCGGCCTGCGCGACACGGTTCTGGACGAGCTGCTGCGCCTTGTCCGGATCCGTACCGAGGCGGAAGGTGACCGTGAGGGTCATGACGCCATCGGCCGTCGCCTGGCTGCTCATGTAGAGCATGTCCTCGACGCCGTTGATCTGCTCCTCGAGCGGCGTCGAGACGGCCTCGGCAATGACCTTCGGATTGGCGCCCGGATAGAGCGCGCGGACGACGACCGATGGCGGCGCCACCTCCGGGTACTCGGAGATCGGCATGACGCGCAGCGCCAGCAGGCCGGAGAGGAAGATCAGCACCGACAGAACGCCGGCGAAGATCGGTCGATCGATGAAAAATCTGGAAATGTTCATGACTGGCTCGCAGGGAGGGTTGGACCGCTCCCCGCAGGGCCGGTCAGGCTTGGGTGTTCGAGATGCGGTTCACGATCGGCGGCGCTACTGCTGAGTCGTCTTTTCCTCGACGGCGCCCGTCTGCACATCGGCGGACGTCACGCGTTCCATGCTCGCGGGTTCCGGAGAGACAACAGCGCCCGGTCGTATGCGCTGCAGGCCGCTGACGACGATGCGCTCGCCGGCATCGAGGCCGCTCGTCACGATGCGAAGGCCGTCAGCCATGGCACCGAGCGTGATCTCGCGATAGGCCGCCTTGTTGTCGCCGCCGACCACGATCACGAACCGCTTGTTCTGGTCCGTGCCGATGGCGCGCTCGCTCACTGCGACGACAGGCGCGTTGCGGGGGCGCGCCATGCGCACGCGCACGAACTGGCCCGGAATGAGCCGGCCCTCCGCGTTGTCGAAGACCGCGCGGAGACGCACCGTGCCACTTGTCACGTCGACCTGATTGTCGATGAGCTGCAGGCGCCCCTGAGCCCACGCGCCATTGGCCGCCGGGTTCGCGATCTCGACCGCGACGGAGCCGACCTCTGCGGCCGCATTGGCGGCCGGGCTCAGCGCCGCAAGAACGCGCGACACTGTCCCTTCGTCGGCATTGAAGCTCGCATAGATCGGATTGACGGAGACGAGCGTCGTCAGCACGGGCGCGCCGGGACCGGCGGCAACGAGATTGCCGACCGTCACCTCCAGCCGACCGACACGGCCGGCGACCGGTGCGCGTACTTCGGTGTACTCGAGGTTGAGCCTGGCGGCCTGCAGGGCGGCCTTGGCGCCGCGCAGCGTGGCTTCGGCCTCGTTGTAGGCGTTCACACGCTGGTCGACATCGCGCTCGGAATGGGCGGGACTGCCGAGCAGGCGATGGGCGCGCTCGGCCTCGGCCTTCGTGAAGATGACGCGCGCTTCTGCGGCGGCGACCTGGGCTTCGAGCCGGTCCACCTCAGCGGCATAGGGCGCCGGATCTATGGTGAAGAGCCGCGCGCCCTTGTCGACGAGGGCTCCCTCGCGGAAATGCACGTCCTGCACGGTCCCGGCGACGCGCGAGCGCACATCGACCCTGTCGACTGCTTCGAGGCGGCCTGAGAACTCGTCCCAGACGACAGCCTGGCGTGGCTCGATCGTCGCGACAGAAACGGCCGGCGGCGGGGGTGGGGCGGCGGCCGCGCCTTCGGTGTGGCCCGGTGCCGAGGTGTAGAGAACGGCGCCGGTCGCAGCGCTCGCCGCCAGAACGAAGGCCGAGCCCCAGATCCAGGGGCGTCGCGCCTTCGTTTGCCGTTCCGGCTCCGGTGGCGTGGTGTTGATGACGGTGCTCATGATCATCTCCTGATTTCTGCGTGCTCAGGTGTTGTTCGATCGAGGGGCCGTTGCTCAGGCGGTTCCCCCCTCGACGTCGTCTTCAGCTCGTGGTGCCGTTCACCGCATTGGCGTTTGCCGCCTTTTGCGTGCACGGCTCATGATCGCTCTCTCGTCTTCGAGTGGACTTTCCCTTCCAGGACCGAGGACGTTCGGGAACTCCCGAAGCCGACAGTGGCGGCATGCTTTTGTCCGGCCGAACCCTCAATCGCGCGTGGTTTGCGCCAGATCATTCATAAGGCGGCCCGCTGAGGCTACCGTCCGATTGCGTTCTCGGCTGCCCTGAGCGCCCGCTCAATTATGTGCCGCGTCATGGCCCGGCCGAGCCTGCGAAAGCTTAGTCTTGGGCCTTCGATGACACCGATGCGCGACGGATCATTCCAGGGGCAGCGTTTCTCGTTGATTGGGATGCAAGCCATGCAGCCTCCCGTTGTCAGCTATTCTGTACCGATCGGTAGGTAATGGGTGACAACGGCCCTGTCAACGCCTATTTGTACCATCAAGTACGGAAATGAAGTGACGCTCGCAGAGATGTGAAGGAGATCGTGCCGTGGCCAAGGGCCGTCCGAGAGAATTCGACCCCGACGAAGCGCTGGACAAGGCCATGATGGTCTTCTGGCAGCAGGGCTTCGAGGGCGCGTCGTTGACCGATCTCACGGAGGCCATGGGGATCAGCCGGCCGAGCCTCTACGCCGCCTTCGGCAACAAGGAGGAGCTGTTCCGGCGCGCGCTCCTGCGGTACGTGGAGACGGGCCCCGCCGCCGAGCACCGCGCGGCGCTCGCCGAGCCGACGTCACGCGCCGTCGTCGGGCGACTGCTGCGCTACAAGGCTGAGAGCCTTACCGATCCATGCCATCCGCTCGGCTGCATGGTCGTGCGGGGCGAATTCTCGTGCGGCGAGGCGGAGCAAACCATCAAGGACGAGTTGGCGGCGCTCCGCTGCAATGGTGAGGCTGCGCTTACCGAGCGTTTCGAGCGCGCCAAGGCCGAGGGCGACCTGCCGGAGTCGAGCAATCCAGCAGCGCTCGCCCGATACATTTCCGCGCTGATACAAGGAATGTCCGTGCAGGCTTCCGGCGGCGCGACGCGGGAGCAGCTTATCGACGTTGCTGAGATGGCGGTCGCCTCCTGGCCGTCGTAGGTTGGCCTCCGGCCGAGTTTGCTGACTTCCCCGCCGTGCCAAAGTGCGTGTATCCAAGTCTCCGCGACAAAATGATCGCAGCGTCATGACCTACATCAATTGATCGCCGCCTCGGGTCGTGTTCAAGAAGAGTATGAGCACGAATTCGCTGAATGTCCGGGATGCAGAAGCGCGCCGTGCGGCCTTTGCCGCTGATGTGCAAGCACGCACGGGGATCGATGAGGACATGATCCGGCGCTTGGTGCACGCGTTCTACGATCGCATCCGGGCTGACGAGGTGCTCGGCCCGATTTTCGCCGAGCGCATCGCCGACTGGGGGCCACATCTCGAGCGCATGTGCGCATTCTGGTCGTCCGTGACGCTTATGACCGGCCGCTATCATGGCCGTCCCATGCAGGCACACGCGCCGCTCCCCGTCGATGCCTCGCATTTCGACCGCTGGCTGGGGCTCTTCGCCAGGACTGCCCACGATGTGTGCCCGCCGGCGGCGGCCAACTATTTCACCGAACGCGCACACGTGATCGCCGAGAGCCTCGAGCTCGGCATCGGCACGGCCCGCGGTCTCATGCTCGCCAAGGGCCAGCGCCTGCCGGCGATCCAGGCCTGAGCAGTCCGCCTCGGACCGGCGCTTCGGCTGTCCGGCGTCATCATTCGATCAATTGACCGCAGGTGCGCGCTCAATGCGCAGCACAAGGGCGACGGCCGCGTTTTTCCCGGTTACAGTGTAGGAAAAGAGAAGAAACAACTGTAGCCAGGGAGAGCCCAAATGCCTGCTGATCACGCATCCCGCAATCGCAGAATCGATGCAGCGTTGAGCGCTGCCACCGAGGCCGGAGACGTTCCAGGCGTCGTGGCCATGGCGACGGACCGCAATTCCGTCATCTACGAAGGCGCCTACGGCAAGCGCGTGCTCGGTCAATCCGAGCCGATGACGCTCGATACCGTCGTTTGGATCGCCTCGATGACGAAGGCGCTCACGTCGGCCGGCGCCATGCAACTCGTCGAGCAGGGCAAGCTTGATCTCGATGCACCGGCGGCGGGAGTCGTTCCGGAGATCGGCGCCGCGCAGGTTCTCGAGGGTTTCGATGCCGGCGGACAACCGAAGTTGCGGGCGCCCCGTCGCCCGATCACGCTGCGCCACCTGCTCACGCACACGGCCGGCTTCGGATACGAGATCTGGAATGAGGATATCGCCGCCTATCAGGCGGCCAAGGGCATTCCGGGGATCATCTCGTGCGAGAATGCCGCGCTCGGGACGCCGCTGCTCTTCGATCCCGGCGACCGCTGGTACTACGGCATCAACATCGACTGGGCCGGCAAGATGGTCGAGGCCGCGAGCGGCAAGAAGCTCGGCAGCTACCTGCAGGAAAATCTCTTTGCGCCGCTCGGCATGACGAGCACGGCATTCAGGATCACGCCCGCCATGCGTGCGCGTCTCGCCAAGATCCATCAGCGCGGCGACGACGATTCCCTCGAGCCGCAGATGGAGCTCGAGATTCCACAGGAGGCGCAGTTCGAGATGGGCGGCGGCGGCCTTTACTCGACGGCTGGAGATTACCTGCAGTTCGTCCGCATGATCCTCAACCGCGGCAAAGCCGGCAGCACGCAGATCCTGAAGCCCGAAACGGTCGATCTCATGACCCGCAACAACATGGGCGACAACCGCGTCACTTTGCTGAAGACTGCGGCGCCGCCCTTGTCGAACGATGCGGAGTTCTTCCCCGGTCTGCATAAGAGCTGGGGCCTGAGCTTCCAGATCAACGAGGAGAAGGCGCCGACAGGCCGTCCCGCCGGTGGACTCATGTGGGCGGGCCTCGCGAACTCGTACTACTGGATCGATCCGACCACCGGCATCGGTGGCGTGTACCTCACACAGATACTGCCGTTCGCCGACAAGAAGTCGCTGCCGCTCTATTACGCGTTCGAGTCGGCATTCTACAATTGAGCAGAGACTGCGGACTTCCCCGGGAGGACTGTCGATAATGACAAGCCGCAGGGAGGGGAGCGAGGAGCGCGCCCCATCGGGCGTGCCTTCTTCGGATGCTGTCGACCGCGCGCAGGGCATCGCCGAGACGCTGCGCGCCGCCGCCGAAAGGATCGAGGAGGCGCGGGCGCTGCCGCTGGATGTCGTCTCGGCCTTGCACGACGCGCGCCTCTTCCGCCTCCTCTTGCCAAGATCGATCGGCGGTGACGAGGTGCATCTCAAGGTGCTGGCCGAGGTGATGGAAACGGTCGCCCGCGCCGATGCCAGCACGGCATGGTGCCTCGGACAGGCCGCCGGATGCGCGATGTCGGCGGCCTATCTCATGCCTGATGTCGCGCGGCGCTTGTTCGGCCCTGCAAATGCGGTGCTCGCGTGGGGTGCCGGCATCCAGGGCAAGGCCATTGCCGTGGACGGCGGTTACCGTGTCACGGGCAAGTGGACGTTCGCAAGCGGCTGCGCGAATGCGACACTGCTCGGCGGGCACAGCTACGTCTTCGAGGCGGATGGTCGCCCGCGCCTCGGCGCTGATGGCCGTCAGCTCGATCGCACGGCGCTCTTCCCTGTGTCCAAGGCGCGCATCCACGATATGTGGCACACGATCGGTCTCCGCGGCACGGCGAGCTACACCTACGAGGTCGAAGACCTTTTCGTGCCCGAAGAGGAAACGATCGATCGTGATAAATCCGAGGAGCGCAATGAGAGTGGCACGCTGTTCCTGTTTCCGACCACGATTGCCTATGCCGTGGCGTTCAGCGCGCTCATGCTCGGCATTGCTCAGGGCATGGTCAGCGATCTTGCCGCCCTCGCGCTGACGAAGACGCCGCGCGGTAGGCCTTCATCACTCGTGGAGAGCCAGGTTTTTCAGTCCGAGTACGCCCAGCTCGAGGCGCGGCTGCGGTCGGCGCGCACTTTTCTGCACACGACGATCGAGGAGAGCTGGGACAAGGCGCGTGTGTCGCGCGATGTGCCGCTCATCGAGCGTGCCAACATCAAGCTCGCGAGCACGTACGCCATCAATCAGGGTGTCGAGATCGCCGCGGATGCCTATCGCGCCGCGGGGCAGACAGCCATCTTCCCCGTCAACCCGTTCGAGCGGCGCCTGCGCGATGCCTACTCGGCATCGCAGCAGCTCCAGGGACGGCCGGCGAACTTCATCACGATCGGGCGGGTACTCCTAGGCCTCCCGCCCGACTCGCCGGTCGTGCTCGGCTAAGCGGACTCAGCCACCACCGGCGGCATTGTATCCCCGGCCGCCATCGCCGAGCGCCTCATAGCCGTTGTCGGTCACGAGAATCGTGTCCTCGAGCTTGACGAAGCCGCGCGTCGGATGCCCGATCGTCGTCTCGATCGAGATGACGTAACCGGCTTCGAGGGGGCGGTCCTTGTCATAGCCCTCGTAGGACATGCGCGGATGGTCCTGCAGCCGCGGCGCCTCGTGCGTGACGAGGCCCATGCCGTGGGCCATGAAGTGCGTGTACTTGCGGTGTGGCGACGCGTCGAGCATCTTGTCGGCAATGTCCGCGATGTCGCCACCGCGCGCACCGGCCCGGATGGGTTTGCGCACCGCCTGCTGCACGTCTTCCACGAAAGCCAGCAGGTCCTCGTATTCGGCATCCACCTTGCCGCCGACGACCCCCATGCGGCAGAGATCGCCGATGTAGCCCTTATAGTTGCCGCCGGAGTCGAGCGAGATGATGTCGCCTTTGGCGAGCCGCTGGTCCGAAGGCGCGCGGTTGAGGCTCGTGCCGGCGGTCATCAGGCAGTAGTCGAAAACGAGACCGCGATTGACCTCCTCGCGGCGCAATGCCTCGACCACCTCGAGCTTGCTGGCGCCCGGCACGCAGTACTTACGGAAGGCCGTCATCATCGAATCGACGACGCGCTCGGAAGCTTCGCGAAGGTATCCGATCTCCTCGGGCGTCTTCTTTGCGCGGAGCCGCTCGAGGGGAAAGACCGCGTCCACCACGTCTGCATTGGCGACGCCACGGCGCAGCACGGCCTCGCCGTCGGCCGGCAGGAAAGCGGACTCCACGCCAATCCGGCGTACGGGGCCGAGCTTGGCGATGTGGTTCACCACCTCGCTCATGGTCGCCTGCGTGCCGGTTGTGCCGAGCTTGAGGGTGGGCTGCCAGAACTTGCCGAGCTCGCGCTCGAAGTTCTCCATCGTGCAGCCGACGTAGGCGGCGTTCTCGGGCTTGCCCTTCTGGTAGACGATCGCCGGCAGATAGCGCGTGGTTCCGGCCGCCTCCATCGTATCGAAGAAGAAGAAGCGGTAGCCGCCGAGCAGATACTGGACATTGTGCTTGGAGGTGGCGACGAGCACGTCGATGCCGGCGTCATCCAGCAGCTTGTCGAGATGCTTGGTGTCGAAGGGGATGGGCTTCCTGATTTCGGCTTCGGCTACGGCCATGGGCGAACCTCCTGACAGCGCGTCGACTATTGTCTGTCCCGGTACGGTCGCGCGGCCGTCCGGCGATCATTCAGGTGAACTATAGCGCTCAAAGGGGCACCGGGGCCACTGCTTTGCGGGTCGGATTGACTCGTCAGCCGGCGCCCAGGCGCTTGGCTCCCTTGCGGAAGAGTGCCGCGCCGGCTTCGTCAAAGCGGAAGGTGCGGAGAAAGTCGTCGACTGAATAATTGGGGAGCACTTTTCGAATGCCAGCCGCACACATGCGCGCTTCGTCGAGGCGGCCTGCGAGTGCCAGAGAGTAGGCACCGATCGCGAGAACATGGGGATGCGCGTTGGGGCGGGCCGCAGCCTTCGCTCCCCATTCCGCCGCGGCGTCGAAGTCCTCGAGCCGCATGAGCGCCATCGCGCGTGTCCCGAGCATGGCAAAAAGCAAAGGATCGAACGGACTGAGGTGGCGCGAGTGATCCGAAGCGCCGATTGCCGCGCGCGCGTCGCCGGCCTGAGAGCGCACGAATGCGAGCGCATAGTGTCCTGCCGCAAAGTTCGGACTGAGCTCGACGGCTGTTTCGAGCTCGCCGACGGATTGGGTGTGTTGGTCACGAAGCCAGAGCGCCCGGCCCATGGCCCAATGCGCCGCCGGATCGCGATCGTCGGCCATCAGGCTCCTGCCCGCGGCGTCGAATGCCAGATCGGTCTCCACTTCGCGCGGCGCCCATCCCTGAAAGGCATTCTGCCAGTGCGTGAACGAGAGGCCGGCGTAGGCGCGCGCGAACGTCGGATCGAGACGTACGGCCATCTCGAAGAACTGCCGCGCCTGCTCATTGTCGGCCTTGTTGAAGCGGTACATGTGCCAAAGGCCGCGGTGATGCGCCTCCCAGGCATCGAGCGAACTCGGCGGTTTGAGGATCGCGCGATTGCGCTCAGTGGATTCGACCTCGCTGGCGATCGAGGCGACGATGCGATTGCCGATCTCGTCGAACGCGAGAAAGGCATCGTCAAGCTTTCGGCTGAAAACGTCCGACCATACGATCCGCGCGGTGCGTGTCTCGGAAAGCTCCACCGCAACCGTGATATTGCCGCTGGCCTCGATCTGCACCGAGCCCGTAACGATGTAGTCGACGTTCAACGTCCGGCCGGCGGCCTCCGGATCCACGCGCCGCTCCTGCAGGGCGAACACCGTTCCGGGCGCAATGACGAACAGGCTGCGCAGCTTGGCAAGCCGCGTGATGACGTCGTGGACGAGGCCGGCGGAAAGAGGGCCGCGATCCTGCGTCCGATCGGTGAATGGCATGACGGCGACTGAGGCGCGCCGCGAGGTCGCTGACTGGATCAGCGCAGGATCACTGGCGACGACCGTAGGTGGAAATGGCGGGGCCAGTGGCGCTGCTACAGAGGGAGGTGCGGGCGGCGGGGCAATAGACTGCGCGCGGGCTGTGCGCCATGCCTGACGGAGCGGCGCCGCGTCGAGCCCTTCGGTCTCGAAGAGGCGGACCGTTGCCGCGAGATGCGCCTCGGCATCCTGGATTCGCCCGCGGCGCGCGAGCGTGCGGAGCATCAGCTCATGGACGTTCTGATCGAGCGGTGCGAGCTCGAGCCACTTCTCGAGGTGATCGAGGATGTCGGCCTCTGGGGCGCGTCGGGCGAGATGCTCGAGCACGGCGGTGTGACGGGCGCGGAAGCGGCGACGTTCGGCCGTGAGCCACGCATTGAAATGGGGACTCCGGTCCATCTCCAGGCCGTCGAGGAGGTCGCCGCCGAACAGAGCTGACAAGCTGGCGAGACGCGATGCGTCGAGCGTCTCGATGCCGGCCTGGGTCGCGCGGGCGATCTCGACGACGTCGACGAGGCAGTCGGCGAGGTCGAGCCGGATGGCATTGCCGTCGGCCATGACGCGCCGGCGGTCGGGCGTGTCGACGAGGCGCCGCAACTTGCTGAGACACCAGCGCAACTCACCGCGGGGATCATTGGGTACGTCCCACAGAAGCTCGCAGAGACGGCTGCGCGGAATCGGATGGGGGGCCATCACGAGATAGGCAAGGAGCGCGCGGACCTTCCGTGATGAGGGCAGCGCCAGCACCTCGCCGCCGGAGCGGATCGAGATCGGCCCGAGAAGACGCACGTCGAGAACGCCGGCGCGGCCGGCCGCCGTCGCGCCATGCGTTTCCACGGGCTTTTCCACGCCGCCTCCAACGGTCGCGCCCATGCCGGGCGTCTATCTCGGGGATTAGCCGACGAACACCCGCCTGCGGGGTCGTGGTCGGTGGAAATCAACAGGCGAATGCGTCGCTCAGTCAAATAAAAAGGGAACACGTCATGGTTACAGCCCATTCCTCGAGCAGTCAAAATCCTCAAGCCGGCCGACCGGACCTCGCCGCCGTCAAGACCCGCCAGCACGGCGCCTGGTCATCCGGCGACTATGCCATTGTTGGCACAACCCTCCAGATCGTCGGCGAGGACCTGTGCGAGGCCCTCGATGTGAGAGGTGGCCAGAAGGTGCTCGACGTCGCCGCGGGCAACGGCAACGCATCGCTCGCGGCAGCCCGCCGGTGGTGCGACGTCACCTCGACCGACTATGTCCCCGCCCTCCTCGAAAGAGGGCGCCAGCGGGCCGCCGCCGAACGTCTCAATATCGAGTTCCGTGAGGCCGATGCAGAAGCCCTGCCCTTTGCGGACAACACTTACGACGTCGTCGTCTCGACCTTCGGCGTGATGTTCACGCCGGACCAGGAGAAGGCGGCGGCCGAGATGGCACGCGTATGCCGGTCCGGCGGCAAGATCGGCCTCGCCAATTGGACACCCGAAGGTTTCATCGGGCAGCTCTTCAAGACGATCGGCGCGCACCTGCCGCCACCCGCCGGCGTCAAGTCGCCGGCCATGTGGGGGACCAAGGGGCGGCTCACGGAGCTCTTCGGCGGCACTGCCGCAGCGATCAGTGCGGAGCCGCGCTCGTTCGTGTTCCGCTATCGCTCGCCCGAGCACTTCATGGAGATTTTCAAGAACTACTACGGCCCGACGCTCAAGGCGTTCGCCGCGCTCGAACCGCAGGGCCAGGCGGCTCTCCATGCGGACATTGTCGCGCTGATCGGCCGCTTCAATCGTTCGCGCGACGGCACGATGGTCGTGCCGAGCGAGTACCTCGAGGTTGTCGTCACGAAGAAATGAAGCTGGATCTCGCGCATACGATTTCGAACGGGAGGATATTGTCGTGAAACTCAAACCTACTGTCGTTATTATCGGACTGGCGGCGGTTTCATTCGTTACGGCATTGATTGTCACTTCGCCGCCGCCACTCTATGCCTCCTCTGCCCATCACACCGTCGTCGCCGCCGACGAGGTGAAATGGGGGCCGGCGCCGCCCTCGCTGCCGCCCGGTGCCCAGGCATCCGCCCTGCTCGGTCATCCGAGCAAGGAAGGGCCCTTCGTGCTGCGCCTGAAATTCCCGGCGGGCTTCGTCGTACCGCCCCATCGCCACTCGAAGGACGAGTTCGTCACGGTGCTGGCAGGCGGTTTCGCGGTTGGCGCCGGCGAGAAGCTCGACCGGAACGCGAAGCCGCTTCCCACGGGGAGCTTCGTGCACCTCCCGGCCGGTATGCCCCATTTTGCCAGTGCCGTCGGTGAGACGATCGTGCAGATCAACGGAACAGGCCCGTTCGACGTGATCTACATCGATCCCAAGGATGACCCACGCAAGAAATGAGGTCATGAGCGGATACCGGCCTGCCCCAGAACAATGATAACGGGGCGGGCCGGTGTCTTACCGCTTTCCGATCATGTCGCAAACCGCCACGCGATGATAGTTTGGTCCTACGGCCACTCATTCAACGCATTCGACAACTCGCAGCATCTTATGAGGAGGCACTTATGGCCAAGTATGAAAGCATCCTCGGAACCGTCGGCAATACCCCGGTTGTGCGCATCAATCGTCTCGCTCCTTCCGGCATCAATCTCTATGCCAAGATCGAAGCCTTCAATCCGCTCGGCTCGGTGAAGGACCGTCTCGCGCTGGGCGTGATCGAGGCGGCCGAGAAATCCGGCGAACTCAAGCCGGGCCAGACCGTGATCGAGGCAACGAGTGGCAACACCGGCATCGGCCTTGCCATGGTGTGCGCGCAGAAGGGATATCCCCTTGTCGTAACCATGGCCGAGCAGTTCAGCGTCGAGCGGCGCAAACTCATGCGTTTTCTCGGTGCCAAGGTCGTGCTGACGCCGGCCGCCGGGCGTGCGGTCGCCATGGTGACCAAGGCGGTCGAGCTTTCCAAGACGCACGGCTGGTTCCTGACGCGCCAGTTCGAGAACGAGGCCAATGCGGACATGCACTCACGCACGACCGCGCGTGAAATCGTCGACGACTTCAAGGGTGAGAAACTCGACTACTGGGTGACCGGTTACGGCACCGGCGGCACGCTCAAAGGTGTCTCGCGCGTGCTGAAGAAGGAAATGCCGAATACGAAGATCATCGTGTGCGAACCGGAGGATGCTTCGCTACTGACAAGTGGTATTGCTCAGGAGCGCAATCCGGATGGCTCTGCCGCCGCGCCGCATCCCGCCTTCAAGCCGCATCCCATGCAGGGCTGGACGCCGGATTTCATCCCGAAGCTCACGGGCGATGTCGTCGACATGAAAGTGATCGACCAGATCGTCCGTATTCCGGGCGCCGACGGGCTGAAAATGAGCATGGAGCTTGCGCAGAAGGAAGGCATCTTCGTCGGCATCACGGCGGGCGCGACCTTTGCGGGCGCACTCAAGGTCGCCGCCGAGGCGCCGAAGGGTTCGACCATTCTGTGCATGCTCCCTGACACGGGCGAGCGCTATCTGAGCACGCCATTGTTCGGCAATGTGCCGGCGGACATGACGCCCGAGGAAGTCGAGATTTCCCGCTCGACGCCGAGCGCGCAGTTCCCGGCCTGAGCGGCGCACTGCTCCCGCGAGGATTTGCAGCCATGATCGACGATCCTCGCGGGGCCATCGACTACGACGAGACGGGCAGCGGGCCGACGGTGGTTCTGGTGCCGGGGTCGTGCAGCACGGGTGCCGCGTGGCGTCCGATGATGGCGGCATGGAATGGCCGCTTCCGCTGCGTGACGACGAGCCTGCTGGGCTATGGCGGCACCGCGGAGCGGCGCGATCCGAAGGCGCCGACCATCGAGCCGGAGATTGACGCGATCGAGGCTGTCATCCGGCGTGCCGGCGGTCCGGTACACCTCGTCGGTCATTCATTCGGCGGGTCGGTGGCGCTCGCGACGGCCCTGCGTAATCGGGTCGCGATCGCGAGCCTCAGCGTTGTCGAGGCGCCGGTGGCCCCCCTTTTGCGGTATCTCGGTGAGGATGCGCACTATGCGTCCTTCCGGCGGATGACGGACGTCTACTTTGCGGCCCATGCGCGCGGCGAGCCGGAAGCCGTCGCCGAGATGATCGACTTCTACGGTGGCGCCGGAACATTTGCTTCCTGGCCGCCGCGTCTGCGCGGCTATGCCGTCGAGACCGCACACGTCAATATCGTCGACTGGTCGTGCGGCTATGCCTTTCCCGAATCCGTGGAGCAGGTGGCGGCACTCGATATTCCGACGCTCGTCATTTGGGGTGGTGCGAGCCCCGCGGCCGTCCAGCGGGCGAACGAGCTGCTCGCCAATCATGTGCCGCGTTCCCGGCGCATGACCGTCGCCGGCGCGGCGCATTTCATGATCGCGACGCATGTACCCGAGGTCGCTGCCGCCATCGGCGAGCACATCACGCGCGCCTGATCCGTGTCTGCTGATGCCTTCGAGATTTGTCGCCGCCCCGTGAGGGAGCATGGCTGCCAGCTCCCGCCGCCCCTGGAAGCGGGCAACGTATGGTGGCACTGTGCGGAGAGACAAGAAACGAAGCGAGGAACGAACGAATGGAATTCGGCATCCTTTTCACGTCTCATCCACACAAGGATCGCGAGCCCTATCCGCATCAGGCCGTCCATGCCCGCGTCACTGACGAGATCGTCACCGCCGATCGCCTGGGCTTCGACTATGCGTGGCTCGCCGAACACCATTTCTCGACCGAATACGGGATCATGCCGGATGTGTGGGTCTATGCCGCGCACCTTGCGGCCCTGACCAAACGCATTCGCCTCGGCATGGCCGTCGTCACGCTGCCGCTTGCCAACCCCGTGCGCGTGGTCGAGAACGCGAACTTCGTCGACATCCTGAGCGGCGGCCGCGTGGCGCTCGGTCTCGGCTCGGGTTATCGCAAGTACGAGTTCGACGGCTTCGGGCTCGACTTCGATGCGCGCCGCGACATGCAGGACGAGGCGATCGCCCTGATGCTGGATCTCTTCCGCACAAGAAAGACGAGCCGAAGGGGCAAGTACTTCACCGCAATCGTCGAGGGCGATTACGAGCTGCTGCCGCAGCCCGTGCAGAAGCCGTATCCGCCGCTGTATCTCGCCGGCGCGACCGATCGCTCGATCGGTGCCGCCGGAAAGCTCGGCTTCGGCCTCATGCTCTCGACGCTGACGCCATTCGATACGCTGGCGAAGCAGGTCGCGCACTATCGCGCAAATCTTGCCGAGGCGAGCGCCGAAGCGCACGCGAACCCGGCGTTCGGCCAGATCGATGTCGCACGCTGGGTCTATGTGGCCGAGAGCGACGCGCAGGCGAAAAAGGATAGTGAGGAAGGCCTGCTCCGCCACCTCAAGCATTTCTTCGGCGGCCACCAGTCCGGCTATCTCGGGCAGGTCTCGCAGGGCAAGGATTCCGTCGCCAATGCCCTCGACTACGATACGCTGGCGCGCTCGACGATCATCCACGGATCGCCGAAGACGGTCGTCGCCCGCATCGAGGAGCTGAAAGCAAAAACCGGCCTCAGCTCGCTCATGCTGCACTATCCGCCCTGGTACGGGACCGACAAGGCTAAGGCCTCGCTCGAACTCTTCGCACGCGAAGTCATCCCGCGCCTGCGCCCGCCCGCCAAAGCCGCGGAGTAAGCGGCCGGCGATGGCGGGCTGGCTGTCTTCGCTCTATGGCTGCGATGCCGGTGGCGGTGCGTCTCCAGTTTCCTGCGATGCGTCGGCGGCTGGCGGTTCTTCCCGCGGCCCGAGCCAGCGCATGACGAAGACGTAGAACACCGGCACAAAGAAGATCGCGAGGATCGTCGCGGAGATCATGCCGCCGAGCACGCCCGTGCCGATCGCGTTCTGGCTTGCAGCACTGGCGCCGGTCGCGCGGGCAAGCGGCAGGACACCGAGCGTGAAGGCAAGCGACGTCATCAAGATCGGGCGGAAGCGCAGATGCGCGGCTTCGATCGTGGCGGCGAGCACCGGCTTGCCCTCGGCGTGCAGATCCTTGGCGAACTCCACGATGAGAATGGCGTTCTTCGCGGAAAGGCCGATGATCGCGATCAGGCCGACCATGAAATAGACGTCGTTCGGCATCGAGCGCATCGTGACGGCGAGCACCGATCCGATGACGCCGAGCGGTACGACGAGCATCACCGCGAACGGGATGGACCAGCTTTCATAGAGGGCCGCCAGCAGCAGGAAGACAAAGAGGATGCTGAGGCCGATCAAGTAAGGCGCTTGCGATCCGGACTGGATCTCTTGAAGGGACTGGCCTGTCCACTCGTAGCCGAAGCCGGCCGGAAGCGTGGATGCGAGACGCTGCATCTCGGCGATGGCATCACCCGAGGAATGGCCGGGCGTCGTCTGGCCGCTGATGCGAATGGCCGGATAGCCGTTGTACCCGACGACCTGCGATGGCCCCTTGCGCCATTCGACGTAGGAGAAGGCCGAGAGCGGCACCATGCCACCCGACGCGTTGCGCACGTTGAGCTTCAGAAGATCGGTCGTCTGCATGCGCTGGGCCGCCTCCGCCTGCACGGTGACTCGCTGCATGCGGCCGGCATTGGGGAAGTCGTTCACGTAGCTCGAGCCGAGGTTGGCGCTGATGGTCGAGTTGATGTCCGCGAACGTGACGCCGAACGTATTCGCCTTCTCGCGATCGATCATGAGCATGACCTGCGCCGCGTCTGGCAGGCCCTCCACGCGCACGCCGGCCAGAATGGGACTCTGGCGTGCGGCGCCCAGAAGCTGGTCGCGCGCGGCGGCGAGCTGCTTCTGGCCGAGGCCGGCGCGATCCTGCAGACGGAAGGAGAAGCCGCTCGTCGTGCCGAGACCTTGAATCGGCGGCGGCGAGAGCGCGAAGGACATGGCGTCGCGGAGCCCGAAGATCTTGCCGTTGACGCGCTGGGCTATGGCCTGGGCGGAATCCTCAGGCCCGCGCTCGCTCCAGTCTTTCAAGGGAACGAATGCCAATCCCGCGTTTTGTCCAGCGCCCGAGAAGCTGAAGCCGGAGATGGCGAAGATGTCCCTGACGCCCTTCTCCGCAAGGAAAATATCCTCGATCTGACGCAGCACCTCGAGGAGCCGGTTGGCGGCGGCTTCCGGCGGCGTCTGCACATCGACGATGAGATAGCCCTGGTCCTCGTTCGGCAGGAAGCTCGTCGGCAATCGCATATAGGCCCAACCGAGACCGACGAGGAGCGCCAGATAGATGATCATGAAGCGCCCGGCGCGCCGCACGATCCCCCCGACAATGCCGCTGTAGCCGTGAGACGCTCGGTCGAAGGTGCGATTGAACCAGCCGAAGAAGCCCTTCTTCTCGTGATGTCCCTGCGGAATGGGCTTGAGGAACGTCGCGCAGAGCGCCGGCGTGAGCGAAAGCGCGAGGAAGCCCGAGAAAAGGATCGAGACGACCATGGTCAGGCTGAACTGCTGGTAGATGATGCCGACGGCGCCGGGGAAGAAGGCCATGGGCACGAACACGGCCGTCAGCACCAACGTGATGCCGATGATCGCACCGGTGATCTGCCCCATGGCCTTGAGTGTCGCCTGTAATGGCGGCAACCCCTCCTCGGTCATGATGCGCTCGACGTTCTCGATGACGACGATCGCATCGTCGACGAGAATGCCGATGGCGAGCACCATGGCGAACATGGTGAGCACGTTGATCGAGAAGCCGGCGGCGAACATGACGGCGCACGTGCCGAGGAGCGCAATAGGCACGACGATCGTCGGAATGATCGTGTAGCGGAAGCTCTGCAGGAACAGGAACATCACGAGGAAGACGAGCACCATGGCCTCTGCGAGCGTCTCCAGCACCTTCTGGATCGAGACGGCGACGAAGGGAGAGGTGTCGTAGGGAATGGCGTACTCGATGCCCGGCGGGAAGTAGCGCGCGAGCTCTTCCATCTTCGCGTGGATGGCTTTCGATGTGGCGAGAGCGTTGCCGGTCGGCGAGAGCTGCACGCCGATGGCCGCCGTCGGCTGTCGGTTGAGGCGCGAGGAGAAGGCGTAGCTCTCGCCGCCGATCTCGACGCGTGCCACATCGCGCAGGCGCACGGACGATCCATCGGGATTGGCGCGCAGCACGATGGCGCCGAACTCATCAGTCGATGTGAGCTGACCCTGGACGAGGACGGTCGCCGAGATCTGCTGCGTTATGGGATTAGGCTGCGCGCCGATGGCGCCGGCTGCGACCTGGGCGTTCTGGGCGCGGATTGCAGTGAGGATATCACCCGCGGTGAGCCTCAGGCCCAGCATCTTGTCGGGGTCCATCCAGATACGCATGGAGCGCTGCGTCGCAAAGAGCGTCGCGCTGCCGACACCCGAAATGCGCCGGACTTCGCCGATCACGTTTCGGTTCATGTAGTCGCCGAGCGCGATGGCATCGAAGCTGGCGTCAGGCGAGCGGAGCGCGACGACAAGGAGGAAGCCCGTGCCGGCCTGCTCGACACGCATGCCCTGCTGCGTCACGGCCTGTGGCAGGCGCGGCTCGACGCGGCTTATGCGGTTCTGCACTTCGACCTGGGCCTCGCCGATTGGCGTTCCCGGCGCGAAGGTGATCGTGATCTGGATGCGGCCCGAGGAGTCGGAGGTCGATTCGAAATAGAGCAGCCCGGCGACGCCGTTCAGCTCTTCCTCGATGGGCCGCGTAACGCTCTGGTACATATCCTCGGGAGAAGCGCCCGGATAGTTCGTCTGCACGGTGATCTGCGGCGGTGCGACGTTCGG
>DATMRT010000027.1:0-34023 GCA_035565975.1 Hyphomicrobiaceae bacterium | reverse complement strand
GCTCAGAAGCCGGCAACGTGTTCGCGTCGTGCTTCTTCGAGAAAACGCCGGACATAGGCGCCGAAGGAGCGGCCCATCTCGACGCGAAACGTCTCCTCGGCCGTGCGCCACAGCACGATCTGGGCCTTCCCCAGGATGGTGCGCGTGCACATGCTCACCGGAAAGGCGGCGATCGAAAGATCGAGCGGACAGCCGTGACTCAGCACCGCTGTCGCCTGCGGCCCCTCGATGACGAGCCCGGTCGAGGCGTGGCCGATGTCGACGAGCGAATGCGGCACGCCGGCGAGTGCTGCGCCGCGCTGCGCGATATCCGACGCATCCGCCTCGGGGGCGAGCAGGAGCCATTCGTCTGGCCCAAGCCAGAGCGCGGCACGATCGCCGGCCGTCGTCGCCCGGCACGCCGCTCGCGGCAGCGCCAGCGCAAACGCTGCTTCCGCCTTTTCGACCGCTTCCGGACGGCAGCGGAACGCGAAGCGCGCGCTGGGTGGGAGCGTCCGCAGCTCAAGCATGGAGACGCTCTCCCGTGGGGTCGTAGAAGACAGGTGCGACGACGGTTACGGCCAGCGCCCGGTCCGGCATGGGTACGAACAGTCGTTGGCCCGTGAGCGCGCGGCCGCCGCTTACCAAAGCGAGCGCGATCGAGCGACCGAGCACCGGGCTCCAGTAGGCGGAGGTGACATGTCCGAGCGGGCGTAGCGGCGCGGCGCCCTTGGGATCGGCGACGACCTGCGCACCTTCTTCGAGCACGGTCTCCCGCTGGTCGGTGAGGAGGCCGACGAGTTGCTTGCGATCCGCGCTCGCCATGGCGGGCCGCGCCAGCGCGCGCTTGCCGACGAAATCTTTTTTTGCTTTGCCGATTGCCCAGCCGAGTCCGACGTCGTCGGGCGTGGCGGTGCCGTCGGTCTCCTGGCCGACGATGATGTAGCCCTTCTCGGCGCGCAGCACGTGCATGGTCTCGGTGCCGTAGGGGGTGATGCCGAAGGGCGCGCCCGCCTCGAAGACAGCCTCCCAGACGGCGCGACCATGGCCGGCCGGAACATTGATTTCGAAGCCAAGCTCGCCGGTGAAGCTCACGCGGAACAGCCGCGCCGGGACGCCGCACACGCGGCCTTCGCGCACGCTCATGTGCGGCATGGCTTCTGCCGAGATATCGATATCCGGGCAGAGCGGCTGCAAAACGCGGCGTGCATCGGGACCTTGCAGAGCGATCACCGCCCATTGCTCGGTGGTCGGGGTGAGCCAGACGTCGAGGTAGGGCCATTCGGTCTGCAGGTAATCTTCCATCAACTGCAGAACACGCGTGACCCCGCCGGTCGTGGTCGTGACGTGGAAGCGGTCCGGCGCGAGGCGTCCGACCACACCGTCGTCCAGCACGAAACCGTCCTCGCGCAGCATGACGCCGTAGCGCAACCGGCCCGGTGCGAGCTTGGTCCAGGAATTGGTGTACATCCGGTTCAGGAATTCGGCGGCATCGGGCCCGACCACCTCGATCTTGCCGAGCGTCGAGGCATCGAAGATCCCCACGGATCTGCGCACGGCCAGGCATTCGCGTGCGACCGCCTCATGCATGGTCTCGCCGTCGCGCGGAAAATAGTGCGCGCGCTTCCACGTTCCCACGTCCTCGAACGCGGCACCGTTTGCCACCGCCCAATCGTGCATCGGCGCGGTACGTATCGGATCGAACAGGACGCCACGGCTTGGACCGGCAAGCGTCCCGAACGTGACAGGCGTATAGGGCGGGCGAAATGTCGTCAGGCCGATCTGGGGAACGGGAAGGTGGAGCGCCTCGGCGACGACGCCGAGCGCATTCATGTTCGATGTCTTACCCTGATCCGTGGCCATTCCTGTCGTGGTGTAGCGCTTCACGTGTTCGATCGACTGGAAGCCCTCGCGGGTTGCGAGTTCGATGTCGTGCGTCGTCACGTCGTGCTGGAAATCCACGAACGCTTTGACACGCCGCGTCGCACGGCCGTGCCGCACGGCGCCGATGAACGCATCCGTAGCGGCATCGAGCGTCGTGACGGCAAAGCTTCGCGGCGCAACCCGGTCGCCGCCAGCCTCGATTGCTGCGGCCGCGCCTTGCGCATGTCCGTCTTCGAGCACGGCGGTGAGGGCGAAGAGGCCACGGCACGCGCCCGCTGCCCGTTGTCGTTCGGTCGTCCGGTCCGGCACATAGGCTTTCAGCGTTTCGTCGAAACGGAGCTTGCCGCGCGATTGCGAGAACAGGCTCACGTTCGGCGTGAAGCCGCCCGACATCAGGAGCAGATCGCAGGCAACGCTCGTTGCCCTGCCGTCACGCCCGGCGAGCCGCACGCCGGTGATGCGCCGCCGTCCCGAAGTGCCGGCGACGACCGTGCCCGTCAGAACCTTGTGGCCCGCCGCGCGTGCCGCTGCCGGCAGCGCGCCGTCGGCCGTCTCCCGCAGGTCTGCGATCGCCGCGATCTCGACGCCGGCGCGGGCGAGATCGAGTGCCGCGCGATAGGCGCCGTCGTGTGCCGCGAACACGACCGCGCGCGTGCCGGGCTTGGCGGCGTAACGGTTGACGTACGTGCGCGCGGCGTCCGCCAGCATGATGCCGGGACGGTCGTTGTCGGGAAAGACGAGCGGCCGCTCGATCGCGCCGGTCGCAAACACCACCTCGCGCGCCCGCACCTGCCACAACCGCTCGCGCGGCAAGTGCGGATCGGGCTGCCCGAGATGATCAGTCACCCGCTCGACGAGCGCGATGAAATTATGAGGATAGCAGCCGAATGCCGTCGTGCGCGGCAGCAGCGTGACATTGCTTCGCCCGTCGAGGGCGGCGACGGTCTCGGCAAGCCAGGCAGCAGCCGGCTTGCCGTCGATGACTGCCTCGATCTCCGCCAGCAGCGAGCCGCCGAGTTCCGCTTGCTCGTCGCACAGGATCACACGCGCACCGCTTTCCGCGGCAGCGCTCGCCGCGGCGAGGCCCGCCGGCCCAGCCCCGACGACGAGCACGTCACAATGCACATAGCGCTGCGAGTAGCGATCGGCGTCCGCGACGCGGGGCGCGCGGCCGTGGCCGGCAGCAGCCCGGATCAAGGGCTCGTAGAGCCGCTTCCACGCAGCGGCGGGCCACATGAAGGTCTTGTAGTAGAAGCCCGGCGGCAACAGGCGTGCGAGCGCGTCGGTGACTGCGCCCAGGTCGAAGCGCAGCGATGGCCAGCGGTGCTGGCTTTCGCATACGAGGCCATCGTGGAGCTCGACTGACGTCGCCTGCAGGTTCGGCGTGTAGCGCGCGGGCTCGCGCCCGACACCGACAAGCGCGTTCGGCTCGTCCGTGCCCGCGCTCACGAAGCCGCGCGGACGATGATACTTGAACGAGCGGGCGACGAGATGGACGCCGTTGGCGATCAGCGCCGAGGCGAGCGTGTCGCCCGCGAGCCCCTCGTAGCTGCGGCCGTCGAAGGTGAAGCGCAGACGTTGCGTGCGGTTCACTCGCCCGCCGCGCGGAAGACGGAAGGCGCCGCTCATGATGCGTCCGTCTTGTCGTTGGGTTGCGGCAGGTCCGGCTTCGGTGCGCCGATCCGGTAGGTGGCGGAAAACGCGTCGTTCGTCGTGTCGCGCAGGGTGTTGAAGAACCGCCCACAGCCGTGCACGTGCTGCCAGCGCTCGGCGTGCAGACCCTTGGGATTGCTGCGGACATAGAGATAGGCCGACCACGCTTCGTCATCGAGCAGCGAAGGGTCCTCGGCGCGCGCGATGTGCGCTTCGCCGACGTAGCGGAACTCGAGTTCCGGCCGTGGACCGCAATAGGGGCATGGGATCAGCAGCATCGGGTTTCTCTCAGTGCGCGACCGCGGCCGCGGCGGCCTCGTCGATCAGCACGCCGTCGCGGAACCGTTCGATCGTGAACGGCGCGTTGATGGGGTGCGGCTCGTCCTTGGCGATGGTCCAGGCGAACAGTTGGCCCGAGCCCGGCGTCGCCTTGAAGCCGCCCGTGCCCCAGCCGCAATTGACATAGAGCCCGCGGACCGGCGTCCGGGCGAGGATCGGCGAGCGGTCGGGCGTCACGTCGACGATGCCGCCCCAGTTCCGCAGCATCCGCAAGCGGCGAAACTGGGGGAACAACTCACAGATCGCGTCGAGCGTGTGCTGGGCGATGTGGAGCGCGCCGCGCTGGGTGTAGGAGATATAGGCGTCCGTGCCGGCACCGATCACGAGCTCGCCCCGGTCCGACTGCGAGATATAGGCGTGGATCGTGTTGGACATGACCACGCAGGGAAACACCGGCTTCACCGGCTCCGACACCAGCGCCTGGAGCGGATAGCTTTCGAGCGGCAGCCGCACGCCGGCCATCTGCATCAGAACACTCGTATGGCCCGCCGC
Source organism: Hyphomicrobiaceae bacterium (assembly GCA_035565975.1). Taxonomy (GTDB): domain Bacteria; phylum Pseudomonadota; class Alphaproteobacteria; order Rhizobiales; family Hyphomicrobiaceae. The sequence continues at coordinate 29,676 of DATMRT010000027.1, read as the reverse complement.
GACTACACCCACCTTGCCCGCGCGCACTGGGCCCCGCGTCGTCTCGACTCCGGTCACCGCCCCTGAAGCGTCACGCCGGATGCCGGTGACCTCGCAATTCTCGACGATATCCACCCCGCGCGCATCGGCGCCGCGCGCGTAGCCCCAAGCCACGGCGTCGTGGCGCGCGGTGCCGCCGCGCCGCTGCAGGGCAGCGCCCAGCACCGGATAACGCATGCCCGCCCCGATATTGAGCGGCGGACAGAACGCTTTCGCCTCCTGCGGCGTGAGCCACTCATTGTCCACGCCGGCGAGCCGATTGGCATGGACATGGCGCTTGAACACCTGCACGTCGTGGATCGTGTGCGCGAGCATCATCACGCCGCGCGGCGAGTACATCACATTGTAGTTCAGCTCCTGGGAAAGCCCTTCCCAGAGCTTCACTGCGTGGTCGTAAAGCGCCGCGCTTTCGTCGAACAGATAATTCGAGCGGATAATGGTCGTGTTGCGCCCGGTGTTGCCGCCGCCGAGCCATCCCTTTTCCAGGACCGCGACGTTCGTGATGCCATGCTCCTTGGCGAGATAGTAGGCGGTGGCAAGTCCGTGACCGCCGGCACCGACGATCACCACGTCATAGGCGGCCTTCGGCTCTGCGCTGCGCCAGACGCGCGGCCAGTCCTCGTGGTCGCGGAAGGCATTGCGAACGAGCGAGGCGATCGAATAACGGGTCATCCGCTTGACAGTCGTTGGTGGGGGAGCCCGAATATCATCATTGCTGCGTCGGGAACACATTGAATGTACGGGACGACGCTCCTGAACAAAGGCGACACTTGGCGGCCGCGCCCAGGATGCGCCGCGGCGAAAGGGTGCTATACTGACCGGAAGTCGTGAGGCTTGGCCTGGGATGGTTACTCGTCAGTTCGCCCCCGTCGATGCGGCCGCCGTGCCCGGCAAGGCGGGTGTTTCGGTGGCCTTCATTCTATGCCCGCATTTCACGCTCATGCCTTTTGCCGCCATCGTCGACACGCTGCGCCTGGCCGCGGACGACGGCGATGGCAGCCGGCAGATCCATTGCCGCTGGACGATCGTCGGCCCGAGCCTGGATGCTGTGGAGGCGAGCTGCGGCATCAAGGTGCAGCCCTGGGAAACCTTCGGCGATCCCGGCCGGTTCGACTATGTGGTCGTGGTCGGTGGCCTGCTGCACCGGGGCCCGACGTCCGACGAGGCCACGCTCGACTATCTGCGTGTGGCGGACCGCAAGGGCGTAACCCTGGTCGGGGTCTGCACCGGCTCCTTCACGCTGATCCGCGCCGGGCTGATGGACGGGCACCGCTGCTGTGTGAGCTGGTTCCATTATCACGACCTGATCAACGAGTTCCCCGATGTGACGCCGGTCGCCGACCAGTTGTTCGTGGTGAACGGCCGCCGTATCACCTGTGCGGGCGGCGCGGGCGCGCTCGACCTTGCGGCATGGATCGTGGAGCGCCATCTCGGGCGCGCGTTCGCGCAGAAGAGTCTGCACATCATGGTGGTGGATCGGGCGCGGTCGCCCAATACGCCGCAGCCTCAGCCGCCGACCGTGCCGCTCGTCCAGAGCGACCGCGTGCGACGTGCGATGCTGCTGATCGAGCAGTATCTGAGCGAGCCGCTCGACGCCGGCGAGATCGCGAGCCGGGTCAATATCTCGCGCCGGCAGCTCGAGCGCCTGTTCAGTCGCGAGGTCGGCATGAGCCTGCAGGCGTTTTCGCGCGCCATGCGGCTGCAGTACGGCCTGTGGCTCCTGGCGAACAGCCCGCGCACCATCGCGGAGATCGCCTACGAGTGCGGTTTCGCCGACCCGTCGCATTTCAACCGGCTGTTCCGCGCCGCCTTCGGCAAAGCGCCCTCTCACGCGCGGGGCGAGGGACGGGAGGCAATGCTCGCGCTGCTCACCAAGGCGCGGGGCAGTGCCCCTCTGGGGCCGGCCGGCCGGGAGGAACTGGTCGACGCCTTCCATTCGCCCGTGCGTCTGCCGCGCGTGACGCGGCCCTACGTTTAATCCATCACTCCCGACAACGCTGCACGGAAACCGAGCGTTTTGCCGGCGCAAATTTGCGCGGTCGCTTAGGTCGATGTCGTTATCTTTCAGGAGAGTTGTCTGCCGCATTCAAGCGTGGCGGATGTCGGCTGAGGCTATGATCGTAGTGGGTACGGCTCTCACTTCAGACGTGAGGCTGTGCCGTTTGCAGAGTGCCGGCATCGCGATGCCTGCATCTCGCCGTTGCTCCGTTGCGGGGTTTCGGGTGTCGGGATGAGCGTTTCGTTTCCGAGCCCGGGAAGCCCGGCTGCCAAGGCCGTTTGGTTCCAAACATGGAGATTAACGTGACACTCAGGGCACTGTTCAACAGCAGCCTCGCGGCTCTGGCTGCGGTCCTACTGGCGTCGCCGGCCTCCGCAGCCGACACAACCGGCATCACCGACACGACGATCAAGATCGGCATCCCGGGGCCATTCACCGGTAACGCCTCCAGTTACAGCAAGGCGGAGATCGGCCTCGACGCGTACTACAAGTGGATCAACGATCAGGGTGGCATTCACGGCCGCAAGTTCGAGACCATTCTCGAGGACTACGCCTGCGCCGAGGCCAAGGGCATCGCTGCCGCCAAGAAGCTGATCTACCAGGATAAGGTGTTCATGCTGCACGGCAACTCGTGCAGTGCGGTCGCCATGGCGATGAAACCGACGATCGTGGAGGCGGGCGTGCCGTGGGTCGTGGCGCACGCGGTCAACGACAAGATCTCCTCGCCGCCGACCAAGAACATCTTCCATGGCGTCCCGGTTGGCGGCACCTACGGACTGGCCATGGCCAAGTTCGTCATGTCCAAGCCTGGCACAAAGACCGTGGCTATCATCCAACATTCCAACGATTGGGCGAACAGCTACTGCAAGCCGGCCAAGGAGTACATGGCGAGCAAGGGGATCAAGCCCGCCATCGAAACCACCTTGGAGCGCGGTCAGACCGACGCTACGCCTCAGGTTCTGCAGATCCGCCAGCTCAAGCCGGACTTCGTCATCGCCTGCCTGTACGAGGCCGAGACGGCGATCTTCCTCAACGACATGCGCAAGTACAACGTCAGCGTACCAGTCATGGGTACCGCAGGCACCGACCTCGAGAACACGCTCAAGCGGGTCGGCGATCTGGAAACCGTCAAGAACTACTTCGTGCCCCACAACTACGTCGATAACACCGAGGGGCCGCGGATGAAGAAGTGGAACGACATCATCCTCAAATACTATCCCAAGGAGACGATCACCGGCTTCAGCGCGATCTCGATGGGCAGCGCCGTGGCCGTGGTCGAGGCGTTGAAACGTGTCGGTCGCGATCTCACGCGCGAGAAGTTCCTGGCCGAGATGGACAAGACGAAAGACTTCGACACCGGCATCCTCGCGGGCAAGATCACGTGGTCGGCGACCGACCGGGATGGTGTCAAGGAGGCTGCGGTCGCGGGTTTCGTGAACGGCAAGCCGACCGTCCTGAAGTCCTGGGGCGAGCCGCTTTTCAAGTGACGGCGGCTATCTGACGAATGGTGGCAAGTCCGGGCGCGGGGACGGATCGTTCCCGGCACCCGGACCGGGAATTCGGGGGCGCTGTTGTTTTTGCAGCTCATGCTCAGCGGCATTGCCCAGGGCGCGATCTACGCCCTCGTTGCGCTGTCGATGACCGTGGTGTACCGCGCCACCACGATCGTCAATTTCGGCCATGGCGACATGGTGATGGCCGGGGCCTTCGTCGCTTATCTCCTCGTGGTGCTGCAGGGTCTCCCTTTCCTTCCGGCCGCGATCGCAGCCGTGGCGCTCTTGTTCGTCCTCGGCGTCGCGATCCAACGCGGCCTGATCGAGCCGATCAAGGCCGGTCCCCATATCGGCTTCGCTATGATGAGCATCGCCGTCGGCTACGTGCTGCGCGGGATCGCACGCGCGGGCTGGGGCCGCGAGGTTCTGCCGATGCCGCGCGTGTTCGACATCCCGCCGATCTTCGTCGGCGACCTGATCCTGACCGGCGACGCCATCGCGGTGATCGGCGTCGTGGCGGCATTTCTGATCGCCTTCTTCGTCGTCTTCCACTGGACCCGGATCGGCCAGGTGATCCAGGCCGTCTATCAGTCGGAGCGCGGCGCGGCGCTCGTCGGCATCAATGTCAGTGCCTTCCACAGCGTGATGTGGGGTGTCGGCGCGGCCATGGCGGCGATTGCAGGCGTGCTGCTCGCGCCGATTACTCTCCTCTATCCGGATCTCGGCGCTAATTTTCTCATTCGCGGTTTTGCCGCCATGACGCTCGGCGGCTTCGGCTCACTCGGGGGCGCGATCGCTGGCGGGCTCTTGCTCGGTATCGCCGAGCAGCTCCTCGGCTTCTATGTCACCACCAAGCTGATCGACATCGCCGCCTACCTCGTCATCATCGCTGTGCTGATCCTGCGGCCCGTCGGGCTGTTCGGTAAGGCCGCGATCGTCCGCGTATGATCCTATGGTGACCGATCCCTCCGCGCGCTCCCTGCCGACCCGCCTCGCCGCCGATACGCGGCTCTTCTATCTGCTGCCGGTGCTCGCGCTGTTTGTTCCGCTGCTCACAAATCCTTACACGCAGTTCGTCGTCAATCTCATGCTCGTCTATGTACTGGTGGCGGTCGGCTTCAACATCGTGATCGGCAATCTCGGCCAGCTCGCCTTTGCCAATACGGCGTTCTTTGGCATCGGTGCCTATGCCACAGGTCTGCTCATGGCGGATGCGGGGCTGCCATTCTGGGCCGCGCTGATCCCGGGTGGGGCGATGGGCGCGCTCGCTGGCTTCCTCGCCAGCGTCACGGCGCTGCGCGGCATCCGCCTCTACTACTTGGCGATCGTGACGCTCGCCTTTGGTGAGCTGATGCGCTGGATCTACGTGCACGCCGACGTCATCACGCGCGGCACGGACGGCTTGCCCGTGCCTATGGCGACCGTCTTCGGCCTGGCCCTCGATTCGGAGGTGAAGAAGTTCTACGTGTTTCTCGCGATCGCGACGGTGGTGGTCAAAGGAACGTCGAACCTGCTGCGCTCGCGTGTCGGCCGCGCGATCGTCGCGATCAAGGACAACGAGTTTGCGACCGCTTCTCTTGGCATCCCCACCGCGCGCTACATCGTGCTTGCCTTCGTGTGGAGCGGCTTCGTCGTCGGCATCGCTGGCGGCATGTTCGCGGTGCTGATCGGCCGCGTGGTGCCCGACAGTTTCGGCCTGATCGAGCTGATCTTCCACTTCGCCATGGTCATGGTGGGCGGCTTCGGCAGCCTTGCCGGTAGCGTGCTCGGCGCTATTGTCCTGACCGCAGTCCCCGAATATTTCCGCAGTTTCCCAGGGCTCGAGGAGATGTTCTTCGGCGCGCTCCTGGTTCTCGTGCTCCTGTTCCTGCCGAAGGGGCTCGCGAGCTTTTTCGCGCGCTATCTGCCCTTGTTTCGCCAGCGTTTCTATCGGGAATAGCGATGGCGGCACTCCTGGAACTCGACAATGTTTCGGTCCACTTCGCCGGCCTCAAGGCTCTTACCGGCGTTTCGCTGCAGGCCCGGCCCGGCGAGATCAAGGCCGTGATCGGGCCGAACGGCGCCGGCAAGACCACGCTGTTCAACGTTATCTCCGGCTATGTCGGCGCGACGGGCGGCGCGATCACTTTCCAGGGTCAGCGCATCCACGGCCTGACGCCGCACGAGATTGCCGCCAAGGGCGTGCGCCGCACCTTCCAGAATGGTGGACTGTTCGGTGAGATGACGGCGCTCGAGAATGTGCTTACCGGCCTTCACTCACAAATCGACAGTGGCTTCACGGGCCTCCTGTTCGGCACGCGGGCAGCGCGCGCCGCCGAGCGCGAGGCGGTCTCGCGTGCCCGCCGGCTGCTCGACCTCGTCGGCATCGGGCACGTGGCGGACCAGCCGGCGAAGGACCTTTCCGGCGGTCAGCAGCGCATGGTGGAGATCGTGCGCACGCTCGCTGTCGATCCGCCGCTCCTCCTGCTCGACGAGCCGGCGGTCGGGCTCGCGCCGCCGGTGCGTGACCGGCTCATGGAGATCATCCGCCGCCTGGCAGGAGAGGAGGGCGTGAGCATCCTGCTGATCGAGCATGCCATCGATCTCGTGATGAAGGCGTCGGATGTGATCGTCGTCCTCAATGCCGGCCAGAAGATCGCGGAGGGTCGGCCCGAAGAGATCCGCCGTGATCGCGACGTGTTGGAGGCGTACCTTGGCCGCGGCTGAACCCGTGCTCGTCGTCAGGGCGCTGTGTGCCGCTTACGGCAAGAAGCAGATTCTGCGCGGCGTCGATTTCACCATCGGCCGCGGTGAGACCGTGACGCTCCTCGGCGCCAACGGATCGGGAAAATCAACCTGCCTCAACGCCATCTCGGGTTTTGTGCGTCCATCCGCAGGCGAGATCATGCTCGAAGGTGAGCCGATCGCCGGCAATCCCATCCACCGCATCTTCCGCGCCGGCGTGGTGCAGGTGTCGCAGGGCCGCGACCTGTTTCTTGATCTCACGGTCGAGAGTAACCTGCGCCTCGGCGCTTTCGCGCGCAATCGCGCGGGCACGGAAGCGAGCATCGAGCGCGTGCTCGGCATCTTTCCACGCCTGGGCGAGCGGCGCGCGCAGCGCGTGCGCACGCTCTCCGGCGGCGAGCAGCAGATGGTAGCGATTGGCCGCGCGCTCATGGCCGAGCCAAAAATTCTGCTGCTTGACGAGCCGTCGGGCGGCCTTTCCCCGCGTCTGGTAGACGAGGTTGCCGACACGATACAGGTGCTGAAGGAGGCGGGGACGACTATGCTGATGGTCGAGCAGAATCTCAACCTCGCGTTCAAGGCCGCGGACCGCTTCATCATCTTGCGTGACGGCGTGGTCATCGATGGCGGCGCCGTCAGCGGCCTGAAGGGCTCGCACGAGGACATCGTGCGCTCCATTTATCTTTGAGGAGGATCACGTGTTGAGCAAGCAGACGAACGGCGGAAGCGCCTCGAATGGCTCCGCGCTGCACGATCGCATCATCGTATTCGACGGGCTGATCATCTCCAACTGGAGCCGCAGCGTGTTCGACGACATGGGCAAGGGCGGCCTGACCGCGGCCAACTGCACCTGTTCGGTGTGGGAGGGCTTTCAGGCGACCATGAACAACATCGCCCAATGGAAACGACGGTTCCAGGAGCACAGCGACCGAATCCTGCAGGTCCACACCGTCGACGACATCGAGCGCGCCAAGCGCGAGGGCAAGACCGGCATCATCCTCGGCTTCCAGAACACGACAGCGTTCGAGGACAACCTCGGCTACGTGGCTCTGTTCAAGGAGCTCGGCGTACACATCGTACAGATGACCTACAACACGCAGAACCTCGTCGGCAGCGGCTGCTACGAGTCGCGCGATAGCGGTCTCTCCGACTGGGGGCGCGAGGTCGTGGCCGAGATGAACCGGCTCGGGATGCTGTGTGATCTCTCGCACGTCGGACCGAAGACGAGCGAGGATGTGATCCTCGCCTCGAAGCAGCCGGTCGCCTACTCGCACTGCCTGCCGGCCGGCCTCAAGCAGCACGCACGCAACAAGACTGACGAGCAGCTCCGCTTCATCGCCGACCGCGGAGGGTTCGTCGGCGTGACGATGTTTCCGCCCTTCCTCCGGCGCGGCATCCAGGCGACGGTCGAGGACTATGTGGAGGCGATCGAGTATGTGCTCAACCTCTGCGGCGAGGACCAGGTTGGCTTCGGCACCGACTTCACGCAGGGCTATGGCCGCGAGTTCTTCGACTGGATCACGCACGACAAGGGCTTCGGCCGCCGTCTCACCGACTTCGGAGACGTCATCAATCCAGAGGGGCTGCGCACCATCGGCGACATGCCGAACCTGACTGCCGCCATGGAACGGCGCGGCTGGCCCGAATCCCGCATCGTCAAGATCATGGGCGGGAACTGGGTCAATCTGCTCCGCACGGTGATGGGCAGTGGCGCGGCGGCGAAATGACGGACCGTTGAGGATATCTTCGACCGGGAGCATTCTCCGAGCGTCATCGGTCCGGCTTATGGCCGGAGAGGAGGTCGTCCGAGGCGCGGCCCTGGTCGAGGAAAGTGGGCATGGCATATCGCTTCATCGGCAAGTCACTCGCGCGGACGGAGGACGCGCGGCTCGTCCGCGGTCAGGGGCAATACACTTCTGACATCGCGCTGCCGGGAACGTGCCGGCTGTTTGTCGTCCGTTCGCCGTATGCTTCCGCAGACTTCGGCCCCATCGACGTCTCTGTCGCCGAGGCCAGTCCAGGTGTCCTGCTCGTTTTGACGGCCGATGATCCGCGCATTTCCTCTCTTGGCGGTTTCACGTCGCGAATACGGCGAAAAACGCCGTCCGGCGAGCCGAACTTCGAGCCTCCTTATCTCGCGATCAGCCGCGGCCGCGCTCAGTTTGTCGGAGATGTCATCGCGGCCATCTTTGCGGAGACGATCGAGCACGCCAAGGATGCAGCCGAGCGCCTTCAGATCGACTGGGATGTCCGGCCGGCAATAGCCGAAACGCGAGATGCGCCGCTGCCTGACGCCGCTCAGGTCTGGGATGAGGTGCCAAGGAATATCTGCTTCGTTCATGATGAAGGCGATCGCGATGCCGTCAGCGCCGCACTAGAGGCGTCTCCCTTCAAAGTAACGCTCACCTATCCGATCACGCGGGTCATTGCGGCGCCTATGGAGACCCGCGCGGCGCTTGCAAGCTATGACCCCATAGACGGAAGATACACGCTCTACGCTGGCCTTCAGAACCCGCACTACATTCGGGAGGAGCTGGCCGAGCGCGTACTGCGCATTCCCGGAAACCGCTTGCGCGTGATTGCTCCCGATGTCGGTGGCGCTTTCGGAATGAAGGAGTCACCGTATCCGGAGTACGCTCTGGCATTGGTCGGCGCCAGGGAGCTCGGCCGCCCCGTCCAATGGGTTTGCGAGCGCGGCGAAAGCTTCCTTGCGGATCACCATGCGCGTGATCACTACACTACGGTTACGTTGGGTCTCAGCGCGGACGGAGACTTCACGGCGCTCCGCTACGAAAGCATCTCCAACATCGGAGCCTACATCTCATTCAATGGCCTCCACACGCCGGTGAACAATCTGGGGGGCCTGTCGGGTGTCTACCGCACGCCGCATATTCATGCGCACGTCATTGGCGTTTTCACGAACACGCCGCCGACCGCACCTTATCGCGGTGCCGGAAGGCCTGAGGCCATCTATGCGCTCGAGCGCGCGATCGACGTCGCGGCGCAGCGCTTCGGCTTCGATCGCGTCGCGCTGCGTCGCAGAAATCTGATCCAGCCGCATCAGATGCCGTATCATACCGGCTTCGTGTACACGTACGATTCCGGTGAGTTCGAGCGCAACATGGACGATGCTCTCACACTCGCCGCATGGAGCGATTTCCCTCAGCGCCGGGCGGAGGCGGAGTCCCGAGGCAAGCTGCTCGGGATCGGTATTGCCAACGCCATAGAGATCGCGAATGGCCCGGTTGGCCAGCCATTCACCGAGAGTGCCGATGTCAGCTTCGATGCGACCGGCAGTGTCACGGTGACGCTCGGCATTCACTCGCAAGGCCAAGGCCACCTCATTACGTTCGCGCAGATCGCCGCCGATCATCTGGGACTTGAGCCAACGGATGTTCTGGTGCGCTTTGGCGATACCGATCAGATCGAGCACGGCACGGGCACTTTCGGGAGCCGATCGGTCGCCGTAGCGGGCACCGCTCTCAGAGCCGCCGCGGATGCCATCGTAGAGCGCGCCCGATTGGTCGCAGCCCACCACTTTGCCGTCGCGCCAAGCGACGTCGAATGGGTCGATGGTCTCTTCGGCGCGCCTGGGCACAACGAGCGGCTCACCATGACGCAGGTGGCACGCCTATCCTATCGTCTGTCTCCAGCGCTGCTCGGAGGGCGGCAGGGACTTTCCGAAAAGCGCGTGGTGGCGCCGGAGAAGCCGAGCTTTCCGAATGCGTGCCACGTGTGCGAAGTCGAGGTGGACCCGGAGACCGGCCATTGGGCGATCACGCGTTACTGTGTCGTGGATGATGTGGGGCGCGTTATCAACCCGATGCTGGTCAAGGGGCAGATCCACGGCGGGGTGGCTCAGGGCGTGGGGCAGATATTGAGCGAGCAGATCGTCTACGACGAGCACGCCCAACTCATCTCCGGTTCGTTCATGGACTATGGAATGCCGCGCGCCAGCGACCTTCCAGACATGGTCACGAAGAACAACGAGGTGCTGACCGACGGGAACCCCCTGGGCGTCAAGGGAGCCGGCGAGGCGGGCACGGTCGGCGCATTGGCGGTTGTGACCAATGCTTTGGTGGATGCTTTGCGACCCTTTGGGATCGAGCAGGTGGATATGCCGGCGACGCCCAGCCGAATCTGGAGCTATCTGCAGGGCGGGAACAAGGCCCGCAACGGATCTACTTCGTACCCGTGATGTCACTGGGTTTGGCGCGCGGCGCCCGATAGGCGGGTGTTGGCGCGCCTTGCCCGTAAGTAGGCCTGGGCTGTGCAGCGGGCGAAGCGGCTGGACTCGGAGCCGAGCGGCTCGCCTGAGCTGCCGCGACACCGTTCAGCAACGCCAACAGGTCCAATCCCAGCCCGATGACCTCGTCAACATTGTACGCCTCCTGCGCCTGCGGATTGCCAACATCTCTGCTTGAGCCCGCGCCGGCCTCGGGAAGAGCCTCTCGGCTCATTGCGCGCGCAAGCGCGCCGCTCGCTCGCGCACTGAGACGGCGCTCCGGCAAGCGCGCGTTCGCGTCGCGGGCGAGCTTGCGAATGGCCTCATCGCAGTCGGCCCGCAAAGCCGCATATGCGGCGTGCGCCTTCCCGCCGTCGCGCTTGCGGGCGCCTTCGAGGAGGGCATTCAGCTCACTTTTGCATTTCACCGACAAGCTCGCGGCCGGCGCGCTCTGCATCGTCCCGTTTCCAGACCTGCCGGCCACCTCCCGGCGATTGAAATATTCGTTGCGCATCTCGAGAATGCGCGTGTTCTTGCAAGGCTGCTGATGATCACTCCAGATCACTTCGCCGCCCTGCTTATGAACCATTGTGCAGGAAAGACCCATGCGCGGCGCCTGGTAGCACGTCTTGACGCCGTAGCGCGTGGTTTCATTCTCACAGTGCTCGAAGACATCCGGATTCGGCGCGGGACTTGGAGTTCGCGCCGTCGTTACGGTGCTGCCGCCAAAGGCTTGCTCTGACTGCTTCTGAAGATCCGCAATCGCGTTCTGCTTCATCTGCTGCCAGTCGGCTCTTTTGTCGGCCGGTATGAGGGCATCCGCGTCGGCATAGGCCTTCGTGAGATCCTTCATCGCTTTGTTGAAGTCGAGGCGGGCCTTGGCACGCGTATCCGGGTCGGCACTCTCATTGCCCCGGCGCAATGCATCCTTGGCTCGGTCCTGTGCATCGGTTATCCGACCCGCAATTCTGTTGGCCTCAGCGGATTTGGCGTCACGCTCCTTCATGGCGCGGCGCAATTTGTCACGCAGAGACTCCCCCGCAGCGGGCTTCACAGGTGCTGCCGCTGCAGGCTTCCGGCCGCCTTGCCGGACTTCATAGTCCCGTGGCTTGTTGCAGCCTTCGTTCGTGTAAATCCCGGACCCGGGAGACGTCTCGCACGAGTCCGCACGCGCGGGAGGCGAAATGCTCGCCAGGGCAAGGGCGATGATGACGGCTGTAGATCGGCTGCAATGAAACCGGCTGCGCATGTGTGCACCTAATGGAGCAAGCGATCGGCCTTCTTCGTGAGTTCCGCCAAGGCTTGATCGTGCGCGTCCCGGATGCGTGGCGTGGCGTAGGGCTTTATCTGCGTAGCCCCTCTAGCCGTTATCTTGGATATCGGTTTCTGATGCGCATCGAATGCGATGATGGTCAGATCGACCGTCGTCTCATCGCCGGGATACATCCCCGCTTTCGTTCGGATGTCGAGCACGAACGTCGTCGCAACGCGCTCTCGCGCGGCCGAAGCCAGATCATCGAAACTTTTGATCTTCGGATAGCGGCGCTTCAGAATGGCAACGCCGCCATCGACGAGATATTGCGGATTGCCCTGCTCGAGCAGGTCTTTGCTGGCACCGACGGATGCCGCGTAGACTCTGCCGTCATCATGGTACTTCAGGAACCGCTCGACATTTGAGCCGAGTGTCAGTGCGACGCTCGCTCCGGCCTTTACCGGGACATCGGTTGGAACATTGTCACCGCGCGCGCCGCTGAGGTCGGCCAAAGGATCGACATACTGCGGCGCCTGGGGTCCACACCCCCCGACCGAAAGTAAGCAGACAAGGATGAGCTGAAGAATACACTTACCGACCATCACGCCCCCCGCGCTCAAGCCGAGTTCAGATTTCTTCGATAGCCGAAAAGTTTAGTTAAACGGCGACGACATTACGCCCCAAAAGATTGCAGTCAAGCGGCGGCAGAGACACAATGCGGGACAAACTTGCGCCTTCGGATCGATTGGCGAACGTGTAGCCGGTGGCGGCAGGAGCGCCGCCGATTGCGACGAGCCGACGTCGCAATCGGGGTTTGATCGCCGAATACGTCCACCGAGTTTGTGGACCGCGTCCTTCTAAACGTCCCAGATCTCTCCGAGAAACCGCAGCCAATTCTCGCCAAGAACGCCCCGGATGCGAGTTTCGCTCCAGCCGCGCCGCTCCATGGCTTGGGTGAGGTTCGGATACTGCGCCAGGTTCTCGAGTCCGGAGATCAACGGTGCCGTCCCGCGCGTTGGTACCATGCGGCGTGCGTAACCCTTGTCGTGCCGAAGCCAGTCGAAGAAGGCCTCGTCCTGGTCCTGGGTGAAGTCGGTGCCGATGCCGATATTGCCCTCGCCGCACACGTTGATCATGTACTCGAACAGGTCGACGCAGTCGTCGAGTGTGGAAGCACCGCCTTTCGGCATGAAGGGCGCGTACGTGGCAACGCCGACGAAGCCGCCTTTATTGACGATCGTCCGGAGCTGCTCGTCGGTCTTGTTGCGCGGATGATCGAGAAGTCCCGTCGGGCAGACATGCGAATAGGCGCAAGGCCGCGCCGAGAACTTGATCGCATCGTCGGCGGTCTTGGATCCTACGTGCGAGAGATCGACGAGGATCCCGAGCCGGTTCATTTCGGAAATGACCTCGCGGCCGAAGCCGGACAAGCCGCCATCGTTCTCTTCCCAGCATCCGCAGCCGACGAGGTTCTGGGTATTGTAGGTGATCTGGATGACCCCGACGCCAAGCTCCTTGAAGAGCGGCAACGTGTCGAGGCGATCCTCGATGGCCGACGTATTCTGAAAGCCGAGAATGATGCCGACCTTGCCGGCTTCTTTGGCGCGCTTGATATCGGCCGTCGACTTCACCGGCATGATCAGGTCGCTGTTCTCGTGCATCCATCGCTTCCAGTTGGCGATGTTTTGCATCGTGCCGCGCGTATTCTCCCAGACGCAGCAGGTGCAATTGGCCGCTGTCAGGCCGCCGCGCTGCATGTGCTCGAAGACGCTGCGGCTCCAGCGCGAAACGACAAGGCCGTCGATGACGATAGAGCGCGAATGAAGGGTCGATGCCATGGCTAGAACTCGTGTGCGAGTGATGGAGGAGGCGGCTTACGCAACCGTTGCAGCCAACTCGGAGGACGTCAGGAATTTCACCGGGTGCGATTTGAGGTACTGGAGGTGGCGCGCAAGCATCCGAAGACGGCCCGGGTGAGCGATCAGCTCGACATGCAGCGTCAGGTGATAGAAGGCACCCGGCCACTCCATGAGGCCGTCGAACTCGTCCTGCCAGATCGTTTGGACATCACTGGCCATGCGGATCGTGCGTGCGATCTCGCCGCCGTACACGAAGTACGGTGCGTCGGCGAGATGCCACTGGACCGGCAGCTCCACGACCGACGTCGGCTTGCCGTTCTGCTCATGGCGATACGGACGAACGCGATCGTGGAAGTTGGTCGAGACAGTGACGCCATGATCGAGCAGAAGCTGAAGCGTGCGCGGACTCCATTCCCAGGACGCCGAGCGCCACGTGGTGGGCCTCACGCCGGTGATGGCCTCGAGCGCATCTATGCCGCGGACGAGTTCGGGCTCCTCTTCCTCGGGCTTGATGACGAGCACCGAACGATGGCCGTAGGTGTGGCTCGCAATCTCGTGGTCGTGTCGGGCGATCTCTTTGACGGCCTCGGGATAGCGCTCGGCGGTGATGCCCGGAATGAAGAACGTTGTGCGGATCTTGTTCTCTTCGAGAAGAGCCAGCAGCGGCGCCAGACCTTCGCGAATGGCGAACGTGCCGTGCGACAGCAGCACCGGACGTCGCGCGTTATCGGGATTGCGCCCGAGCCAGCTAGCCTCGGCGTCGAGGCAGATGCCGATCACGACGGGAAAATCGTTGGCCATTTCCTTTGAGCTCCGTTCCTATTTTTGTTGCGTCCAGTGTTTCGGCGGATGGCGCGTCAGCATGGCACGAGCGCCTTCAGCGCCGTCTCTACGTCGTTCGTGTTCGGGAGGGACAACAGCCGATCGAGTGCCGCATCAGCTCCCGCGGCCGTGAGGGCGCCCATGGTGCAATCCTTGAATTTCCGCGCGAGGTCGGCGTCGGACATGGGGGCCTGCGGATGCCCGCTCGGATAGACGATCGCGTGCTCGAGTGTCTTCCCGCAGGTGAGCGTCACCCGGAGCCGGCATCGCTCTTCACCGGACGCAGGTGCCAGGTTCGTCGGAATTTCGGGGTCCAGATGCATGAAAACCTTGGGCCAGAAGGCAACCAGCTCCGGATCGGCCAAGGCTTCGAGCGTGAAGCCGGCGAGGTCGGCTTTCCCTCGGCAGGCCGCAACAGCCAGGCAATGATTCAGGCTGAAGCGCCCTTCCATCTCGTCGCGAGGCACCGCGTACATGAGGTTCTTCTGGACGACGGTCGACACATAAGCATCGACGCGCTCGATGTCGCGCGCCGCAATCCCGGCGCTCCGCCGCAAGTGGAGCATGGCATCAATGGGGCGGTGCGCGCTGGCGCAGCAGGGATAGGCCTTGATCCAGGCGCCTGGCTCTGCGAGCGCTGGCGGACCCTTCAACCGCTCTTTCGCAACTCTGAACCCCGGCATGCCTTCTGCGCCGAACAGGGTTTCGAATGACCATGGCCCTTCGAAAATCTCACCGGCCGCCGTCAAGCCCTGCTCGGCGAAGGACGCAGCAAGGATGCCGGCCTGCGCAGCGATGCCCGCGTGGGTCGGTTTCATCTGCGTGCCGAACTGCAGTTTACTGCCGCTCGAAAAACTCGTGGCCGCACTGATCGCTCGTGCTGCACCGGCTGTATCGAGGCCGAGAAGGCGGGCGCATCCGGCAGCGGCGGCGGGCGCGCCGAGCGTCAGCGTTGTGTGCCAGCCTCGAGAATAGTGAGGGTAGTTCACCGCCGCCGCCAGGGCGTTCATCACGTCGAAGGAGATCGCAAGCGCGTCCAGAACTTGCGCACCCGACGCCCTGCGCTCCTGAGCGAGAGCCAGAAGTGCTGGAACAAAGACGGCGCTGGCGTGCGCCGCCGCTGTCTCCAGTACGTCGTCGTAGTCGAGCGCGTGCGCCGCCGTGGCGTTCACCATCGCTGCCCATGGTGCCGACGTGCGTTCGAGCGCGACGAGATCCAGGGCACCGCCGCCCTGCCAGCGCGAGAGTGTGGCGGAGATTGTGCGAGCTGCGGCGTCGTTTCGTCCCGCAATCATGCAGGCACACGTATCGATCACCGCGCGCAGGGCTGACCGCTGGACTTCCGCCGGCCAAGTGCTGGGTGCCTCGGCTATATGCCGGGCGAGCGCTGTGGTGATCGTCATGCGGATGCCTTCGCCCCACTGAAGTCGAACTCCGGCCATCTGTCGAGGTCGCCGGCGAAGTGGCAGCGGGATTTCTGCCCATTGCCGCAGTCGACGATCGGTGGCGCGACCGTGCCGCAAATTTCCTGCGCCATCGGGCAGCGCGTGTGAAACCGGCAAGCCTTCGGTGGTGCGACCGGAGACGGTATGTCACCCGTCAGAGGCGCGGATGTTCTCCGGCGCGCGAGGATGGGATCGGCCAACGGACAGGCTTCGAGAAGCGCGGTCGTATAAGGATGGCGCGGCCGCTCGAAGATCTGCTCCGTCGGGCCTTCCTCGACCACGTGCCCAAGGTACATGACGACGACGCGTTCGCAGAATGAGCGCACGACGCCGAGATCATGCGTGATGAACAGATAGCTGAGACCGAGATCGGTGCGCAGCTTCTGCAGCAGCGCCAGAATCTGAGCACGGATCGAGATATCGAGAGCCGAGACGGCCTCGTCGGCAACGATCAGGGAAGGACGCAAGGCAATCGCGCGTGCAATGCAGATGCGTTGGCGCTGCCCGCCGGAGAACTGGTGAGGATAGCGGTTTAGATAACTCTCGCCTGGGCTGAGCCCGACAAGATCGAGCAGGCGGATGACCTCGGCACGGATCTCGCTGCGCGGCACGATGCCATGGATACGCAGCGGTTGGGCCAGGGTTTGCAGTACCGTCTTGCGCGGATTGAGCGAGTCGAAGGGATCCTGGAAAATCATCTGCACGGCACGCCGGTACGCGCGCATATTCTGTGCCGACTGGGCGCCGAGCACATTGCTTCCACGGAAGCGGATCATTCCGCCCGTGGGGCGGTTGAGCCCGAGAACCGATCGCGCCAGCGTCGTCTTCCCGCATCCGCTCTCGCCAACAACGGCAACGATCTCGCCCGGAGCGACGTGCAGATCGACGCCGTCGACCGCGTGCACGACCGCGCGCGGTCCGCCGAACCAGCTCCCGCCGACAGGGAAATGCACTTCGAGGTCCTGGATCTCAAGGAGCGCTGACACGTGCAGCCTCCTCATAGAGCCAGCAACGAGCACTAGAGCTAGGGGCAATGGCAAAATCGGGCGGCGCCTCTACCGAGCAGCGTGCCATGCGCTCGCGGCAGCGCGGGTGGAAACGGCAACCCGACGGTGGTGTCACCAGATTAGGTGGCTGTCCTTCGATGGGCGTGAGCCTCTCGATGCGTCGATCGGGCGACAGCGTGGAGCTCAGCAGCGCGCGTGTGTAGGGATGGCGCGGATTGGCGAAGATGCTGAAGACGTCTCCTTCCTCGACGATCTTTCCCGCATACATGACGTACACGCGATCGCAATACTCGGCGACGAGACCGAGGTCATGCGTAATCAGCAGCATCGACGAGGAGAGCTCGCGGCGTAGTCTCGCGAGGAGCCGCATGATCTGCGCCTGTATGGTCACGTCGAGCGCGGTCGTGGGCTCGTCGGCGATCAGAAAGGTTGGCTTCGACGAGATCGCCATCGCGATCAGAACGCGCTGTCGCATGCCGCCCGAGAGCTGATGAGGAAAATACTCGATGACTGTCGCCGCCGCTGGAATGCCGACGCGCTCCAGTGCCTCGAGCGCGGTTCTCCGCGCCTCACTGCGACCCACACGCTGATGCAACATGACGGCTTCGACGATTTGCTCACCGACGCGCATGAGCGGGTTTAGAAACGTCATGGGATCCTGAAAGACCATCGCCAGGCGACCGCCGCGCACCGCCCGCATCTCGCGCTCGGAGAGAGCAAGGAGATCGGTGCCGTCGAACGTCACGCTGCCGGAGACGATCCGCCCGGGAGGACGCACCAGCCGCATCAGCGAGAGCGCTGTCATGCTCTTGCCGCAGCCCGACTCGCCGACGAGCGCGACGGCCTCCCCGTGACCGATGTGGAGCGACACGCCATCTACGGCCTGTACCGTGCCGCTGTCGGTGAAGAGCTTCGTAACGAGGTTCGTTGCGGTCAGAAGCGGCTTACTCATCACCGCCCCCGCGCTCTGGGATTGAGAACGTCAGTGAGGCCATCGCCAACCAGGTTGAGACTCAAGACGGCCAGGAAGATGAACGACCCGGGAAAGGCCGTCGTCCACCAGGCCGAGCGCATGATCTGTTGCGCCTCCTGCAGCATCTGTCCGAGGCTCGCCTTTGTCGGATCACCGAGGCCGAGATAGCTGAGCCCCGCTTCCAGAAGCATCGCCTGTCCGACCATCAGCGTGGCGTTGACGACCACTGGACCAAGCGCGTTCGGCAATATTTCGCCGAAGATCAGGCTCGTGCGCGAGGCGCCAGCAACCCGCGCCGCATCCACAAACTGACGCGAGCGCAGACTCAGGAATTCGCCACGGACGAGACGCGCGATCTCCGGCCAGCTCAGCACCGCGATGGCGATCAGGATGTTGAAAATGTTCGCTCCGAAGAAGGCCACGAGCAGCACGGCAAGGAAGAAGCGCGGAATGACTTGGAAGATCTCCGTGAGGCGCATGAGCAGTGCGTCGATGCTGCGGCCGAAGAAGCCAGCAAGGCCGCCGATCACGACGCCGAGAAAAGTGGATATGGTCGCGGCGCCCAAGCCGACCATGAGCGATACGCTCAAGCCCGCGGCGGCACGGCTGAAGACGTCGCGGCCGAGCTCGTCGGTGCCCATGAGATGGGTCAAGTTCGGCGCCGCCATGCTCGGCCCGACGTCGATGCGTCCGGCTTCGAAGGGCAGCATTGGCGCCAGAATGGCGAGCGCGAACAGCGCCGCGAGGATGAAGGCGCCGAGCACCGATCCGCGATTGCGGCTGAAGATGCGCCACCAGCTCGGCTCGGCGGGGATGTGAGTCGTTGCCATGCCCTTACCGGTAGACCACGCGCGGATCGACCAGCGCATACACCACATCGGTGATCACATTGGCGCAGATGACCATGATCGAGAGCATGGTGAAAAGGCCCATGAGGACTGGATAGTCGCGAGCGCCGACGGCTTCGTACAGCAAGCGGCCCATGCCGGGCCACGCGAACACGGTCTCGGTCAACACGGAACCCGCGAGCATGAAGCCGAAGTTGAGACCGATCACCGTTACGACGGGAAGAATGGCGCTGCGCAGGGCGTGCCGATAGACGACCCGTCCTTCCGCGACGCCCTTGGCGCGCGCCGTCGTGATGAAGTCGAGCGCCAGAACCTCCTGCATCTTGATCCGGGTCAGGCGATAGATCAGCGCGAGGTGATAGAAGCTGTAGGTGATGGCCGGAAGTACGAGGTGGTGCGCCACGTCGAGGATGCGACCGAACCCTTCTGACGGTGCCCGCAGGCTGTACATGCCCTGAGTCGGGAACCAGGCCAGATGCAGCGCGAAGATGATGAGCATGATCTGTCCGATCCAGAACACCGGCATCGAGTATCCGGCGAGCGACAGGAACGTCGCGGTATAGTCGCCCGCCGAATAGGGCCGGCGCGCGGCGAATACACCGAGCAGGATGCCGATGAGGCTCGAGAAGAACAACGTCGTGCCCATCAGCAGCAGCGTGGCCGGCATCCGCCCGAGAATGAGGGTGAGTACGGACTCGCGGTATCGGAGTGAGTAGCCGAGGTCGAACTGTGCGATCTTGCCGATATAGGTGACGAACTGCTGCGATAGCGGCTGATCGAGACCGAATTCCCGGCGCAGACCTTCGATGTACTCCGGTGTGGCGTCCGCGCCGCCGATCAGGATGTCGATCGGATCACCCGGCGCGGCGTGAATGAGCGCGAAGTTGATGAGAATGATCACGAACAGGATCGGAACCGCCTGCAGAAGGCGACCGCCGACATAGATCAGGAGCGATTTGGTCGGCACTCGTCACCTGTCCGTGCTGTACGCGACGGTATCATTTAACCTCGTACGCGTTTTCGCGCGATTCGATGTACCCCTGCGGGCCGGTGACGACGTCCTTGAACTTCGCCGAGGCGGCATGGATCGCCGGGAGTTCGAACAAGGGAAGCGCCGGCAGGTCGTGCATCAGTATCTTCTGGATGTCCCGCCACATGGCCTTGCGCTTCGCCGGATCGGCTTCCTTGAACTCGGTATCGAAGAGCGCATCCACCTCAGGGTTCGAGTAGCCCATGCCGTTGACGAAAGGCGCCTTCAGGATCTGCTTGGTGTGGTAGCGCGCGGTGACGGCGATCGTAGGATCGGGACCCGTCGTGAAGAGCTGCATCGCGAGATCAAAATCCCACTGACGGAACACGCGGTCGGTGAAGGACGCGCGATCGAACGTCTGGACTGTCACGTCGATGCCGAGGTCGCGCAGATTGTCCTTGATGATCTCGGCGCCGCGACCTTCGTAGTCGCGCCCGGCGGCCCAGAACAGGCGCAGCGGGAACCGCTTGCCGTCCGCTCCCCGGGGGAAGCCGGCTTCGTCGAGGAGCTTGTTGGCGAGCGCCGGGTCGAGCTTGTAGTCGTACTCATCCGTGAAGGCCCAAGCGACGTTGCTCGAGACATGACTGCGCGCGACCTTGGCCTCGCCGAAGAGGGCACGCTGGCTGATCGTGTCGCGGTTGATGGCGTGGGCCAACGCCTGACGTACCTTCACGTTCTTGAGGGCCGAGTGGCGATGGTTGATGAGCATCAGCCCGTTCGTGCCCGCTGCATCGCCGCGGCTGACGAGCTGGAAGCGCTTGTCCTTACGTAGCTTGCCGACCTGATCGTAGGGGACGATGTACCAGTGGAGGAAGTCCACCTCGCCGCGCTCGAAGGCAAGGAAACGGGCTGCCGCGTCGGGCATTACCTGGAGGATCACACGATCAAGATACGGCTTACCCGGCTTCCAGTACTGATCGTTGCGGGCGAGCTCGATGTGGCTGCCGCGTTGCCAGCGCACGAATTTGAACGGCCCGCTCCCGATCGGAGCCTGGTTGGCGGGATTGGTCTTCGGATCTTTGCCCTCGTAGACGTGCTTCGGCATGATAAAGGCGCCGCTCGCGAGCGGGCTCGCCAGCACCGACAGGAACGGCACGTAGGGCGACTTCAGCGTGAAGACGAAGGTGTACTTTCCCGATGCCTTGGCGGAGGCGACGTTCTTCCACCAGGTCCCGGCGCGGGGGTGGTTCTTCGCGATCAGCTCGTTGAAGCTGAATTCGACATCGTCCGAGGTCAGCGGCTTGCCGTCGTGCCACTTCGCGTTCTCGACGATCTGGAAGGTGTAGACCAGCCCGTCAGGCGAGACCGTCCAGCTCTTCGCGAGATCGGGGATGATCCCGAGATGCTCGTCCAGCAGGACGAGGGTGTTGAAGACGTTGGAGACGGTTGTGAATGTCGGTGTATCAGTTGTGAGGTAAGGCGCCAGCGCCGGGGGCTCGTTTTCCAGGGCGACGATGAGCGTGCCGCCACGCTTCGGCGTGGTCTGGCTCTTCGCTGGCAGAACACCGACCGCAAGGGCGGCAAACATTGCGGACGCGAGGGCAATTGTACGAAGGCCGGGAATCATTTCTTCCACTCCGTTGCATCGCGGGGTGCGGCTATGGCGACGGTGTCGCCACCATCAAGGATGCGCTGCACGATCGCGCGCGGTTTGCCCCGCACCGACGCCTTCTTGATCTGAGGCGACATGTCTGCCGCTACGCTTGCTTGCGCTCGGACCGTGGGGGATGGCCATACCGGCCCCGGTAGGCGCGCGAGAAGTGCGCGGCGCTGTTGAATCCGCTCGCGATCGCGACCTCCAGCACCGACAGCGACGTCTGCCGCAAAAGCATCCGCGCGCGCTCGAGCCGCAGGCCAGCAGTGTGCTGACCGATCGTGCATCCGAGATTGCTTTGGAACAGGCGCTCGAGCTGGCGCACGGAGATGCCCGCCGATGCGGCGAGGCTATGTCGGCTCGGCACTTCTTCGGGGGCAGCCTCGAGATGCTCGAGGACATTCAAAAGCGGACCGTGGCTGACACCGTAGCGGTCGCGCAGTGACATGCGCTGCGGCTCCGGGCTCAGCCCCAGCCGAGTATGCAGGAACCATTCGCTGATCGCACTCACCAACTCGCGACCATGGCGCCGGCTGATGAGGGAGAGCATCATGTCGAAGGCCGCCGTGCCACCAGCGCTCGTGCAGCGATTGCGGTCGATCTCGTAGCGCGCGCTGGTGACCGCGTGGCTGGGGAAGCTTTCGCGGAAGGCCGGAATGTATTCCCAGTGCATCGTGCACCGATAGCCGTCCAGGAGACCAGCGCGTCCAAGGATGACCGGGCCGCCCGCGACGGCACCCACGCGCGTCCCCCGGCGGCTCTGCGCGCGCAGCCACGCCAGCGTCGCGGCCGAGTTGAAGAGCGTGGGATTGCCACCGGCACAGATGAAGAGATCGTCTACGTCGAGCGGAGCCTCGAGGCCCTGGTCGGGCACTATGGCCACACCATTGGATGCCGCCACCGGCTTGCCGTCGGGGGACACATGCTTCCACCGGTAGAGTTCGCGCCCCGACAGCGTGTTGGCGGCGCGGTAGGGCTCCATGGCGCAGCTATAGCTCATGAGGGCGAATCCTGGCACGAGCAGAAAGCCAATGCGGTAGGGCTCCGCCCCCGCAGCTGCAGTGCCGGAACTGTCCGAGGCGGGGGCCTTTCGGGGCGCGCGCCGCCTCCCGAGAGAGTCGCTATCGCTCAAGAAAAAGTCGCTCTGGGTCATGATCGCCGCGGGGATCGTGCCAGATTTGCGTCCCGATACAAGCCCGCATTTCATGCGGTTTGCCCAAACCCGAGCCGATCCAAATGCAATACTCGTTCGCCGCTCTCATCAGGAACGCGCTTTCGGGCAACGCCAACTGGGCCCCTGCCTGGCGCGAGCCCGAGCCCAAGGCGGCCTACGACACGGTCATCATAGGCGGCGGCGGACATGGCCTCGCCACGGCCTACTATCTGGCCAAGGAACACGGGATCACGAACGTCGCGGTTCTGGAGAAGGGCTATATCGGCTCGGGCAATGTCGGGCGCAACACGACGATCATCCGCTCCAACTATCTCCTGCCCGGCAACACGCCCTTCTACGAGTGGTCGCTCAAGCTCTGGGAGGGGCTCGAGCAGGACATCAACTTCAATGCGATGGTCTCTCAGCGCGGCGTGCTGAACCTGTTTCACTCCGACGGCCAGCGCGATGCCTTCGCTCGCCGTGGCAATGCGATGCGCCTGAACGGGGTCGATGCCGAGCTGCTCGGTCGCGAGGACGTGCGGCGCCTCCAACCCCTGCTCGACATCGACAATGCGCGCTTTCCGGTCAAGGGCGGGCTTCTCCAGCGGCGTGGTGGCACGGTGCGCCACGACGCTGTCGCCTGGGGCTATGCACGCGCCGCCGACAAGCGGGGTGTCGACATCATTCAGAACTGCGAGGTGACCGGTTTGCGCGTCGAGGGCGGCAGGATCGTCGCCGTCGAGACGACGCGCGGAACGATCCAGGCGAAGCGCATTGGTCTCGCGGTCGCTGGCAATTCCTCACGCCTCGCGGCGATGGCTGGGATGCGCCTGCCGATCGAGAGCCACGTCCTCCAGGCCTTTGTCTCGGAAGGCGTGAAGCCGCTGATCGATCAGGTCGTCACCTTCGGTGCCGCGCACTTCTACATCAGCCAGTCCGACAAGGGCGGTCTGGTCTTCGGCGGTGACATCGATGGATACAACTCCTACGCCCAGCGGGGGAGCCTGCCGATCGTCGAGGACGTCATGAGCTGCGCGCTGGCGCTGTTCCCCTCACTCGGCCGCCTGCGCTACCTGCGCCAGTGGGGCGGCATCATGGATATGTCGATGGACGGCTCGCCGATCATCGACCGCACGCCGATTGAGGGGCTCTATCTCAACGCCGGATGGTGCTACGGCGGCTTCAAGGCGACGCCCGCCTCGGGTTGGTGTTTCGCCCACACCATCGCCACCGGCCAACCGCACCAGTTCAATGCCGCCTACCGCCTGGACCGCTTCGCCACCGGTCACGTCCTTGACGAAGGTGGCAAAGGCGCCGTGCCGAACCTCCACTGAGGAAGATGTCCCCATGCGCCTGGCCTGCCCCTACTGCGGATCGCGCGGCAATGACGAGTTCGTTTATCTGGGCAGCGCTGATCCCGCGCGCCCATCGCACCACGATGCACCATCCGAGCAGTGGACCGAGTATGTGTACGTGCGCACCAATCCCGCTGGCGCCAATCGGGAACTCTGGCACCACACATTCGGATGCCGTAGCTGGCTGATCGTGACGCGCGACACGCGCACGCACGAGGTGCTGAAGGTCGAGCCGGCGCGCGACGCCGCCCATGCCTCCTCGCAGGTCGCGGTGCCATGACACAAGCCTTAGCCGCAAGCGAGGGCCGTCGCACCCTCCAGCCGAGCCGCCTCGCAGCCGGCGGATTGATCGAACGGGAGAGCGTGCTGCCGTTCACGTTCGACGGCAGGTCCTATCAGGGATACCGCGGCGACACGCTGGCCTCGGCGCTGCTGGCCAACGGCGTGACGCTCGTCGGTCGCTCCTTCAAGTACCATCGGCCGCGCGGCATCCTGTCGGCGGGACCGGAAGAGCCCAATGCGCTCGTCGAGTTGCGCACGGGCGCGCGGCGCGAGCCTAATACGCGCGCCACAGTCGCTGAACTCTATGCGGGACTTGCGGCCGCGAGCCAGAACCGTTGGCCGTCGCTGGCTTTCGACATGATGTCGGTGAACGGCCTTGCGGGGCCGCTGTTCAGCGCCGGCTTCTACTACAAGACCTTCATGTGGCCCGCGTCGTTCTGGGAGAAGGTCTACGAGCCGCTGATCCGGCGTGCGGCTGGCCTCGGGCGCGCGGCGCACGAGGCGGATCCCGATACATACGAGCGGTCGCACCTGTTCTGCGACGTGCTGATCGTCGGCGGTGGTGTCGCAGGGCTCGCGGCTGCCCTCGTGGCGAGCCGTAGCGGCGCGCGCGTCGTGCTCTGTGAGCAGGATTTCCTTCTCGGTGGACAAGTCCTCTCGGGCAATGACGAGATCGGCGGGAAATCCGCACCGGCGTGGGTGAAAGATGCCGTTGGCGAACTCGAGGCAGCGCGCCGCGTCCGCGTCCTGAAGCGTACGACGGTATTCGGGTTGTTCGACCACGGGGTCTGCGGCGCGGTCGAGCGCGTGAGCGACCATCTCGAAGCACCGGCGCCGCACACCGTTCGCCAGCGCTACTGGAAGATTGTTGCCCGGCGGATCGTGCTGGCGGCGGGGGCCATCGAAAGGCCGATCGTATTTCCAGGCAATGATCGGCCCGGCATCATGATGGCGGGGGCTGTGCGCAGCTACGTGGAGCGGTTCGCGGTGTTACCGGGGCGCCGCGCCGTTGTCTTCACCACCAACGACAGCGGTTATGCGACAGCGCGTGCGTTAAAGCGCGCGGGAGCTGAGATCGCGGCCGTCGTCGATTGCCGACCAAAGCCCGCACAGCAGGGCATCGAGCGGGCCGCGGACCTACCCATCTTCCACGGTGGCACGGTGACGGCAACGCACGGGCGTCTGCGACTGCGCAAGGTCGAGTTCATTGATGGCGATGGCCATAAGCACCACGTCGACGCGGACCTCCTGGCGATGGCAGGTGGCTGGGACCCGGCCGTTCACCTGACATGCCATCTCGGCAGCAAGCCGCAGTGGAGTGACGAGACAGGAGCATTCGTACCGGGGCGACTGCCACCTGGTCTCGCTGTCGTAGGGGCTGCTGCTGGCCGCTTCACGACCGCAGGCGCGCTTGCCGATGGCCAGCAGGCCGGAAACGAGGCCGCACGCGATTGCGGCTACGCTGCAAGTACCGGCATGGCGTCCACGGTCGACGCCGGCGGCGGAGCTGGTAACGGCGCGCCGTTCTGGTACCTCGGCGACACCGCCAAGAAGTGTTTTGTCGACTTCCAGAACGACGTCACCGCGGCCGACATCGCTCTCGCCGCTCGCGAGGGCTATCGCTCCGTCGAACACGTGAAGCGCTACACGACTCTCGGCATGGCCACCGATCAGGGCAAGAACTCGGGCGTCAATGGGTTGGCGCTGTTGGCGGAGGTCACAAACCGTACGATCGCCGAGACCGGGACAACGACATACCGCCCACCCTTCACACCGGTCGCGATCGGCGCCATCGCGGGCCATGAGCGAGGCAAGGAATTCCGCCCGTCGCGCTACACGCCAACGCACGATTGGGCTGCCGAGCGAGGCGCCGTATTCGTCGAAGTGGGTCAGTGGTATCGCGCGCAATGGTATCCGAGACGAGGCGAGACGGACTGGCTGGAAAGCGTCAATCGCGAGGCAATGGCTGTGCGTACCGCGGTCGGCGTGTGCGATGTGTCCACGCTCGGCAAAATCGAGGTGACGGGTCCCGACAGCGGTCGGTTTCTCGATCTCGTCTACGCGAACGCCATGTCGGGGCTGAAAGTCGGGCGTGTGCGCTACGGCGTGATGCTTCGTGAGGATGGTCACGTCTTCGACGATGGCACGGTGGCCCGCTTGGCACCCGATCGTTTCTTTCTCACGACCACCACCGCGCACGCTGAAGCCGTGCTGCGTCATTTTGAATTCTGCCATCAGGTGCTTGCGCCGTCGCTCGACGTATCCTTCGTCGATGTCACGGATCGCTGGGCACAGCTTGCGATCGCGGGGCCGAAATCGCGGGAGTTGCTCGGCAAGCTTCTCGGTGACACCTTCGATCTGTCGAGCGAACGCTTCCCCTATCTCTCGGTCTCGCAGCTCACCGTGTGCGGCGTGCCAGCGCGGCTCTACAGGATTTCGTTCTCCGGCGAGCTCGGCTACGAGCTCGGTGTACCGGCAGACTTCGCCGATGCGCTGATCCGACGCCTGGAAGAGCTCGGCGGGCCGCTCGGCCTCACACCTTACGGCACGGAGGCCATGACGGTGCTGCGCGTCGAGAAGGGCTTCGCCGCATCGGGCGAACTCAATGGCCAGACCACGGCACGCGACCTCGGTCTCGCTGACCTCATGTCGACGAAGAAGGAGTACATCGGTCGCGCCATGCTCGGCCGACCGGCCCTCATCGATCCAGATCGGCCGATCCTCGTATCCTTCGCACCTGTCGATCGTTCCGCGCCGCTCATGGCCGGCAGCCATTTCCTCGATCTCGGCGCGCCAGCCAGCATCGAGAACGACCAGGGTTATATGACTTCCGTCGTGTATTCGCCGACCTTGGGACACTATCTGGGGCTCGGTTTCCTCAAGCGCGGCCGCGAGCGGATCGGAACGCGCGTGCGGGCCTATGATCCCGTCCGCAATCGCGATGTGGAAGTCGAGGTTTGGCCCGCGTGCAGATATGATCCATCGGGAGGCCGCGCACGTGTCTGACATTTCGCTTTCCGCACGATCGGCGCTGGCGACAGTCGCAATCCCCGGCCGGCACGGTGCTGCCGGAACGCCCGGCGTCATGCTCGCCGAGCTGAGAGGTCTCGCGCTCGCGTCACTCGCGGGGCGCGGCGAAAACATAGGGGCGCTGACGGCAGCAGTGGAGCGTGAGTTTGGCGTGGCATTGCCTTCGCGCCCCAGCCGCGCGGCGCAGGGCACTGCGGCGTTTGTCTGGTCCGGCCATAACCAGTGGCTCGCGATCGGAGAGGCATCGGGCGATCTCGTTCGCAGGCTCGCCGCGTGTGCCGGAGACCTGGGCTATGTAACGGATCTCACGGGATCGCGCACGATCATGCGCATCAGCGGACCGAGAGCGCGTGACGGCCTGATGAAGCTGCTGCCGATCGATCTCGACGAGGCGGCATTCGGCGTCGGGTCTGCAGCCTCGACCGTGGCCGCGCATATGCCCGTGCACGTGTGGCAGACCGACGAAGCTCCGGCTTACGAAATCGCCGTTCCTCGTTCCTACGGGCCGAGCCTCTTCAGGTCGCTGTCCGCAGCATTTGCAGAGTACGGCTTCAGCGTGACCGCATAGCCACGCGCAGCCGACTTAGGTCGTGCGGTCGGCGTGACTCGGCTCGTCACGCCATGCGCGACAGAGCTCATTTCGAGCAGGCGTGAACGTAAGAGTCCCGGGCGCCGGTCAGCAGTGCGGCATTGCCGAGGGCCGACCGCCATTCGACGCGGGCGGCAATAATCGTCTAAGTCTTTGATTTGATTGGCTCCGCGGGTAGGATTCGAACCTACAACCAACCGGTTAACAGCCGGTTGCTCTACCGTTGAGCTACCGCGGATCAGGGGTTCGCCCGAAGGCTGGTGGCTTCTAGCAAACACAGGCGCCGCGCGCCACCCCTTTTGGCTGCGGCGTCCTGCTCGGCCGCCATCGGCGCGGGGGACTACTCTGTCGGCACCATATACTTCAGCGCGACATTGGAAAGCGCGCCGCCGATCACACAGGGAATGCCGACCTCTACCTGCCCGAGCGCGCTCGCGACGATGCAGCCGAAAGCGAGCGCCGTCTGCCCCGCCTGCCCCCACCACGAGACGTTGCGCGCGAACTCCGGCCCCTTGCGGCGCAGCTCCTCCACGGCGGCCACGGCCTGCTTGCGGATCGCGCCGGTCTCGTAGGTCTCCGCCGCGGTGATCACCTCGCGCAGCTCCTTGGCGGCGTCCTTCGGCACAGTCTCGAGCTGGCGTTTCGTGTAGGCCAAGAGCCGCGGGTCGGACTGCAGGTTCGTCGCCAGCGTCCACTTCGCCATGCTGCCGAGTGTCAGGGTCTCGACGTTGTTGCGGTCCTTGGACCACGGCAGCGCGGTGATGATGCGGTCGATGCCCTTGTAGTTGCCGGAGCCGAAGTAGTGCCCCCACATGATGTCGATGTGTGACGGCGAGGCCTTGAGGTCCAGCGTATCGAAGGTCGCGCCCTTGCCGTAGAGATGATGCTCGATGAGCACCTTCTTGGTCGGCATGCGCTCGACGAATTTTTGGAGCAGCTCCTTCCAGCCCCTCAGGCCCGAGTACGCGATCGCGCGCACGATCACCACCTGGTCCTCCGGCGGCAGCGGGAACATCTCGGCGATCAGCTTCTCCGCAATCTCGGGATTGGCCGCAATGACGCCCGCGATGAAGCCCTGGTAGACGCCGGCCTGCTCCAGCTCCTTGAAGAGGCCGATGCCGCTCATGGCCTTGACGACCTCGGGGACTTTTTCCGGCTCCGGCTTCTCGCGATAGGCGTTGATCCACTTGAGAATGGTCTGCGCCGTAAGCTGCTGCGGCGGCGGCTGATGTTGTGGTGGTTGTTGCCGCTGCGGCGACGTGGGCAGCTGCAGGGCGCCGCGGCGCTGGGCATCTGCCGCGCCCGAAGTGAGCGCGAGCATCATCATCGCGAGAGCTGAGATCACCGCACGCATGTATATTTCCCCGTATAAGCGGACCGCGTGGCGGTACACGTGGCGCCTGCAACCAAAAAGCGAGCCGTCGTGGCCGTTTTGCGGCCTGCCTGTGACGCTTTCGGGGTGTTGGTGCGGGCGGCAGTCGCGCGTTTGCGCGTTCTGCTCCTTCTCCCCGTTCTGACGGGGAGAAGGCCGGGACGAGGGCGGCGCCACTTACCGACGTCGGCGTTTGCCGCCGCCCCTCACCTCACCCTCTCCCCGCAAGAGCGGGGAGAGCGACTGCGCGGTGCGTTCGCGGCTCGCTCAAAGTCGTAAAAGACGGGGGTTCGGGGGTGTCCCCCGATTGGGGCGTGGGGCGAAAGCCCCACTCGCGCAGCGACCTCAGCTCTCCTCGCGCACCACCACCGCGTCGACGACGGCATAGCCCTCGCTGCCGACGATGAGTGGGTTGATGTCCAGGCTCAGGATGCGCGCGCTCGATTTCCTGACGAGCTCACCGACAGCGACGGCGGCCTCGGCGATGGCCGCGACATCGGCGGCCCGTTCGCCGCGCGTTCCGGCGAGCACCGGCCAGCAACGGAGCGCACGCAAGGCCGCCAAAGCGTCGTCGGCGGAGAAGGG
>DATMRT010000026.1:0-22514 GCA_035565975.1 Hyphomicrobiaceae bacterium | reverse complement strand
ATGACCCTTAGGAAGCAATCATGTCGACGGAACGAAAAGTCGTGCTGCGCCCGCTGGAGCGCGAGGATCTGCACTTCGTGCACCGGATGGACAACAACGCCAACGTGATGCGCTACTGGTTCGAGGAGCCGTACGAGACCTTCGTCGAGCTGACGGCGCTCTATGACGAGCATATCCACGATCAGACCGAACGCCGATTCGTCGTAGTCTGCGAAGACAAGAATGCGGGCCTCGTCGAGTTGGTCGAAATCGATCATGTCCATCGCCGGGCGGAGTTTCAGATCGTCATCGCTCCCGATCACCAGGGCAAGGGCCTGGCAAGACGCGCGGCGGAACTCGCCATGGACTACGGCTTCGGCGTGCTGAATCTCCACAAGATCTATCTCGTCGTCGACAAGGACAACAAGAAGGCCATCCATATCTACGAGAAGCTCGGCTTTCAGGTCGAAGGCGTGCTGCGACAGGAGTTCTTCATCAACGGCCAGTACCGAGACGTCACGCGAATGTGCCTGTTTCAGCAGGACTATCTCGGCTCGCGACCCAAGCCGGAGCGTATGCTCACGCCGACAGCGCAGTGACAAGGGCCGTGCATCCCGATCCCAATTAGCGCGATGCCCGGTGGCGCGATGGCGACGTCATGTCTTGGTTGCGGCCAACTTCAAAGTGAGCGTCGTAATCTCAGTCGGCCCGGCAAGCTGCTGCGCTCCCATCACAGGCTCCAGGCGAATCGTGTCGCGGGGACCACCAAGCAGCACTGCCGGCCCCTGTCGGCCAGCTTCAGCGGCAAACGTGCCATTGAGCATCGGGGGTTTGTCCGTGGCCGTCGCAACGACCGTCCACACGAAGACGTGCTTGGTGGTAGGAAAGCCGCCCGCTTTCGTGCCTGCTGTTCCTTCATAGTCGCTCGTGACGCCAGCCCGTGACTTGAAGTTGCATGACAGTGCGACGGCGGCGGTCGGCTTGTTGGGCACGCTTGCGACGGTGCACGTGAGTGTGCCCGAGTTGGTCGCCGGTGTTTGCCCAAGGCTCGGACTGATCGGCGCGCCACAAATGAGTGCTGCGGCCAACGACCATTTCCTGCCAGGAAGGTGCAGTGAGGACGGGGCCATGTCGAGCCTCTCGATGGTTGTGTTCTTCTTCGGAAAACGCGCCAGTGCCGTCCGTGTTCCGCTGAATGGCGCGCCAGAAGGGAGCGTATCTCGGCCGAAAGCGCCGCGACTGGAAAGCCCCTCACCATGAGCCTTTTGAGTTCCACAATCGCGCAACACGGCAGCTGGAAATATGTCACCCACAGCCGCGGCGCGCGGCGCATCTTCTAGCGCGCTGGCAGCCCCTAATCCTGGCAACCTGCTTGGTTTCATCGCGCATCTCGCGATGTGAGTGCGTGCGCACGCGCGCGTCCCGCGAAGAAACAGGCTTTCCCGGATTGGCACACAATTTGCTTTCTTCCGTTTGATTCCGGAACGGATGCCGCGTGTCCGAGCGATCAGGCTCGGATTGGTGAAGCGCGCATGCGCGACCGAAATCTGAGTGCGCATGCCCCCTGAGCCGCGATAAACGGAGACAAGTGACACGATGGTCGATCACAAGAGCATTCTCGAGGAGAGGGTTCTCGCAGGCATCAATCGCCGCCAAATGCTCGGCGGTTTGGGCGCGAGTGCAGCGGTCCTTGCCACTGGCCTCAACTCGACGCCCGCGCACGCCAACGGTGGCCATATTCGCCTGGCGTGGATCGATCACGTCGATACGCTCGATCCGCATTTCACCGGCTTCCTCGGTGCTGTGAAGATCCACAACAACATCTACAACGGACTGCTCAAGGTCGAGTACGACGGCAAGCGCGTGAGCTTCGTGCCGGACCTCGCGCAGACATGGGAAATCAACGACGACAAGGTCCACACATTCAAGCTGCACCCTGGGGTCAAGTTCCACGATGGCACGCCCTGCGACGCCGAGGCTGTGAAATGGAGTGTCGAGCGCGTCTGGAAGGGCACGCCCAAGTCGCCGCACGGGTGGAAGTACAAGGAGCTGAACAAGGTCGAAGTGCTCGATCCGCTGACTGTGCGGCTGACCTTCAACAAGCCTTATGCCTTCCTCCCGGTTGCGCTGACCGGCAGCACGGGGCGCGCCGGCACGATCGTCTCCAAGGCCGCCGTTGAGAAGTATGGCGACAAGTTCGGCCGCAATCCGGTCGGCACCGGGCCTTTCAAGTTCGTGAGCTGGCGCGAGAACAGTGAGATCGTGGTCGAGAAGAACCCCGACTACTTCGAGAAGGGGCTCCCCAAGCTCGACAAGGCGACGTTCGTCCTCATGAAGGAGCCGTCGGCGGCCATTGCCGCGATGCTCTCTGGCCAAGTCGACGGCATGAGCCAAATTCCAGTTCAGTTCGTGAGCCAAATCCAGGCTCAGAAGAACCTTCAGCTCTACGGCGAGATTGAAGGCAACTACGTTTACGTCGCCATGAACTGCAAGCGTGCACCGTTTGACGACATGGACCTGCGCAAGGCGGTTGCGTTTGCGCTCAACCGTGAGGTCGTGATCAAGCAGGCCTTCTTTGGCCACGCGATCCAGGCTTACACGCCGATCTCGCCGCCGATGACCGACTTCTATGATCCCAACATCGCCAAGTCCGGTCGCGGTCAGTTTTTCGATCTCGCGAAGGCGAAGGAATTCCGCGCCAAGTCGAAGGTCAAAGGCACGATCGAGCCTGTGTTCCTCGCATCCGAGCAGGGCGTCTACGGCACGCGCCTGATGCAGAGCGTTCTTCCGATGCTCGCCGCCATCGACATCAAGCCCAAGGTCGAGGTGGTCGAGCGCGCCGCCTGGATCCAAAGGCGCAATGCCGGTGATTTTGACTTGTTCGACTTCAACTGGTGGGCCGATCTCGATCCTGATGAGACGATCACACCTGAGTTCCGCACCGGCGCGTCATGGAACTACCCCGGCTGGTCGAACAAGCGCTTCGACGAGCTGGTCACGATGGCGCAGGACACTTTGGATGTCGAGAAGCGTAAGGCCTACTACACCGAGGCCTGCGACCTCCTCATGAACGAGGCGCCGATTGCGATCGTCTCGCACATGCCGGTGTTCAAGGTCTTCTCCCAGAAGGTCAAGGGCTTCAAGTACATCCCCGTCGACAGCCTCAACCTGCACACGGTGAGCCTCGGCTGATGCTGCTGTTCGCCGCCGGCAAGATCATGCAGACGCTCATGGTCATGCTGATCGTCTCGGTCGTCAGCTTCACGCTGCTGAAGCTGGCGCCTGGCGATCCGATCCAGATGATGCTGGATTCGGAATATTCGCCGGAGGCGCACCAGTCGCTTGTCCGCCAGCTCGGCCTCGATCGGCCGCTGATCGAGCAATATTTTCGCTGGCTCGGCAATTTCATGACTGGCGATTGGGGGGTGTCTTATGTGTCCAAGACCTCGATCTTCCAGTTCGCCGTTGTCGAGGCTTTGCCGGTAACGCTGACGCTTGCAGCGTCGGCGCTATTCCTCGCCATCCTCATCGGCGTGCCACTCGGCGTTCTCTCCGCGACACGTCGCGGAGGGGCTTGGGATGCCGTGACGGCGGTCTTCACACTGACCGGCACCTCGTTTCCGAGCTTCTATCTCGGTATCCTGCTCATCTGGCTGTTCGGGGTCAAATTCGGTCTCTTCCCGACCATGGGCTTCGTGGCGCCGTGGGAGGACTTCTGGGCCGGCATCATGCACATGACGCTCCCCGCCATTACGCTATCGACCTACTTCCTCGCGATGATCGTGCGCATGACCCGCGCCAATCTCATCGAGGTGCTCGAGCAGCCCTACATCGCCGCAGCCCGCGCACGTGGAGAGCCGAACTGGAGGGTCGTCTGGGTGCATGGATTGCGCAACATCCTTATGCCGCTTGTAACGATCCTCGGGCTGCAGCTCGGCGCGCTGCTGCAGGGCGCGGTGCTGACGGAAACTGTCTTCTCGTTGCCGGGTGTCGGTCAGATGATCACCAATGCCGTGCTTGGGCGAGAGTACGGCATCGTGCAGGCGGGCGTGATGATCACTGCCTGTCTTTTCATCACGACGAATCTTCTCGTCGATCTCGCCTATCCCTACCTTGATCCGCGCCTGAGGCCTCGCTGATGGCTGACATAACAGCGGTCGAACCCATTGTCCGCGCCCCGTCGCGCTTCAATGGCTTGAGCGCGCTTTTCCGCGCGAACATCTATTTTGCGCTTGCGTCGATCGTGGTTGCGCTCTTCATCCTCTCGGCAACGTTCGCGCCACTGGTCGCGCCGCATCCACCGCTCGCGCAAGACATGTCTGCGTTCATGTCGCCGCCACTGAGCGAGGGCCACTTGCTCGGCACGGACAGCTTCGGACGCGATCTGCTCTCCCGGACGATCTATGGCGCGCGCTATGCACTCGCGATCGGCTTCGGCGCCGTGCTCATCGGTTCTCTCGGCGGTCTCGTGGTCGGCATGGCCGCGGGCCTGTCGGGCGGGCCGACGGAGTGGGCGCTCATGCGCTTCATCGACGCCTTGCTGGCCTTGCCTTCGCTGATCATGGCGATTGCATTCATCTCCATCCTCGGACAGGGCGTCGACAAGGTCATCCTCGCAGTCGGTGTGGCGCTCATCGGGCCCTTTTCGCGCACGGTGCGCGCCGATGTCTTGCAGGTGAAGGCTCAGGCCTTCGTCGAGGCGGCCGGTCTCATGGGCGTCAAGCGCCTTGCTATCATCTGGCGGCACATCCTGCCGAACGTGATCTATCCGCTTGCCGTGCAGGCGACGATCCGCGTCAGCTATGCGGTGCTTGTCTCGTCCGGATTGTCCTTTCTCGGCATCGGCGTTGCGCCGCCGACGCCTGATTGGGGCCTCATGATCGCGGAGGGCCGCAGCTTCGTGAGTTTTGCACCCTGGATTGCCGGCGTGCCCGGCACGGCGCTCGCGATCCTGCTCATCTCGCTCAGCATTGTCGGCGACGGTATCCGCGAGCATTTCGATCCCAAGCTGAGGAAGCAGGGATGAAGCATGTGAACCTCGGCGCGGCGCAGGCAGCGGTCAAGCTGCCGGACGCGCTTGGAGTACGAACGGAGCAGGTGGCCGAGGCCAATCCACTGCTCCAAGTCGAGGGTCTCTCGCTGACGCGCGGGGAAAGCCTCATCCTCGACAACGTGACGTTCACGCTTCGGCGCGGCGCAACGCTCGGCCTTCTCGGAGAGTCGGGCGCCGGAAAGTCGACGATCGCCCTGACGCTGATCGGGCTTCTGCGCGAACCGGAGGTCGGCCTCGACGGCAGGATCGAGCTCGATGGCGCCGGCAACATCATCAAGGCCGAGGAAGACGCCTGGCTTAAGCTGCGCGGGCGGCGCGTCACGATGATCTTCCAGGATGCTTCGGCAGCCCTCAATCCCTGCTTCACGATCGGCAGTCAGATCATGACGCCGCTGCGGCGGGTTATGGGGCTTAGCCGCGCCGCCGCCCGAGCGCGCGCCATCGAACTCTTGGAGAGCGTGGGTCTCAACGACGCGCCTTCGCGACTGAGCGCCTATCCGCATCAGCTCTCGGGCGGCATGCAGCAGCGCGTGATGATTGCCATCGCGCTTTCGTCTAATCCCGACCTTCTGCTGGCCGATGAACCGACGAGTGCGCTCGATGTAACTATCCAGGCGCAGATCATTCGGCTCATCTTGGAGGAGACCCGTCGCCGAAGCGCGAGCTGCATTTTCGTCCTGCACGATCTCGCCCTCGCCAGCCAGTGCTGCGACGACATCGTCGTGCTCTACGGCGGGCAGGTGATGGAGGCCGGTCCGAGTCGGGTGGTGCTCGCAGCGCCGATGCATCCCTATACCGAGGCGCTCAAGGGATGCGTCCTCGAGTTCGACACCGAAGAACTCGAGCCGCTGCCGAGCGGGGCGCCGTCGTTTGCATCCAAGACGCCGGGATGCCGCTTTGCGCCGCGCTGTCCGCGGGCGCTCGACAAATGCGCCGGGATCAAGCCGCCGCTCGTCGAGGCGCGTGGTCGCAAGATTGCCTGCTGGAATCCGCTGCCATGAATCAAGCGCCGATCTTCCGCCTCCTCGATGTCCAGAAGGCCTACGATATCAAGGCCCGGAGCAGCGCGCTCTTCAGCCGCGCCTCGAAGCGGCTGCGGGCGCTCGACGGCGTGCGGCTGTCGCTGGAGCCGGGTGAAAGCCTCGCCATCGTCGGAGAGAGCGGCTCCGGCAAGACGACGCTGCTGCGCGTGCTGCTCGGCCTCACCCAGCCGACAGACGGCCGCGCGCTCTTTCGCGAGAAGGACATCGCTAGCCTCGAAGGCGCCGAGCGCGATCGCTTCTGCCGCGAAGTGGCGATGATCTACCAGGACGCGAGAGGATCGCTCAATCCGCGCATGTCCGTTCTGGAGCTCGTCGCGGAGCCGCTCGACCATCACAAGCTGTGCGCCAAGTCCGAGCGGCGCGACCGGGTGGCCGCGTTGCTCTCGCGCGTCGGTCTGGCGCCGGAGATGATGTCGCGCTACGTGAGCGCGCTTTCGGGCGGCCAGCTCCGTCGTGTGGCTATTGCGCGGGCACTCGCTTCGGAGCCTTCTGTTCTCGTCGCCGATGAGGCCGTGTCCGGTCTTGATGTCTCGACGCAGGCGCAGATTCTCAAGCTTCTGCGCGACCTGCAGCGCGAAATGGGCTTGAGTCTCCTGTTCATCACGCACGATCTCGGTGTTGCCGCGTACCTGTGCGACCGGATCGCTGTCATGTATCTCGGCCGCGTCGTCGAAACGGGATCGACACGCGAGGTCCTGAAGACGCCTGCCCACCCCTACACGCGCGCGCTCCTCAATGCCTCGCCGCGATTCTTCGCGCCGATTTCCGATCCATTGCCGGGCGAGGTTCCGAGCCCCATTGATCTCCCGCCAGGATGCCGGTTTGCCGGACGCTGCACGCGCGCACAGACCGATTGCCATGAGAACGAGCCGACGCTCGCGCCTGCCGGCCCAACGCGGTTGTTTGCCTGCCTTCATCCGCTATCCGCGGCCTGAACGCCAGGCGAAAACCTCGACGACACATGCGCGGTCGAGCTCTGCCTCCGTTGGGGGGCTTTAAGACTCCGGCCCCAAAGCTGACATAGGTACTTGCAGTATCTTGCGACGTGCGGCATGAGAGTCGCCGGGCAGCGAAGGCGGTGATGCAACCCATTCGGAGATACAAGCGCAGCATGCGGGTCGTGGCTCAGGCCATGGCGCTGGTGTTTGCGCTCGTCTCGGTCTGGGGCAGTCTCGCGCACGCGTGCCATGGTTCGCCCCATGGGACCGCCCAGGAGACCGCTATCCATCATGCTCCCGAGCATGGGGTAGCGACCGACGCACAGGTGGATCATGTGCCCGGCCATGTCTCGCACAAGGGGACGCACCCCTGCTGCGCCGACCTGCAGTGTCATGCAGGTGTCGCAATCATGACTGCAGGCTTGGTCACGGTCGTCCCACACTCGGCCGCTGAAAGCTTCACTATCTCCGATCAGACGCACGAGGACGCGCACCTCGCAAGTCTCGATCGACCACCAAGACCTTCCGTTCAGGTTTGATCGACCGAGGCCGGCTGGCCTCATGCTCAACTGAACGGATTTTCTCCATGATGATCTTGGGTCGCGCCACCTGCAGTGGCAGGTTCACCCATCTGTTCTCGGTGCTCGTCTGCCTCCTTCTGCTGTTGTCCTCGGCCGCGCTGCCAGCGCTCGCGCACGAGGGGCACGACCACGGAGCGCCCGCCAGTTCTTCCGCCGCACCTGCTTCACCGCGCGTGACGGCCGTTTCCGAGAACTATCAGTTCGTCGGCATCGTCGAGGGCGAGGTTCTCGTCATCTATCTCGATCGCTTTGCCGACAATGCCCCCGTCACCTCGGCGACCGTCGAGGTCACGATCGGCGAGACGTCAGCGCAGGCTGAACTGCAGAAGAATGGCACGTACGAGATCGTGTCACCTCGCCTCAAGACGCCAGGCAGCCACGAAGTGCTGGTCAACATCACGGATGGCGCAACGACTGACCTTCTCGTTGCGGCCCTGAACGTCCCGGCGCCGAGCGGAGGAGGTATCGGTTTCGATCATACCATCTGGTCGCATCTCACCGAGCATCTGGAGCCGTCCGCGAAGCTTATCGGCTGGGCAAGCGGGGGCGCCCTCGGTCTTGCGGGACTGGGCTTGCTGTTGAACGGGCGTCGCCGGGGCCTCGCCGCAGTCGTGCTCATGCTCGGCGTCGCCGTCATCGGCTCGACAGCCGCACTGGCGCATGAGGGGCACGATAACGGGCCTGCTTCGGGTGCGACTCCGAACGGCAATGCACCGCAGCGCCAGCCCGATGGCACGATCTTCCTGCCGAAGCCGTCCCAGCGGCTTCTGGAAATCCGCACGCGTATCCTTGAAGCCGAGACGACTACGCGCACCGTACGTTTTGCGGGCCGCATTGTCGCGAACCCCAATCGCAGCGGCGTCGTCCAAAGCACCATCCAGGGCCGGTTCATTCCGCCGCCCGAGGGCGTCCAGCTGATCGGCGCCAGTGTCAAGGCCGGCGACGTGATGGGCAGTGTCGCACCGTCCTTCATCTCGAAGGATGCTTCCGACATGACGCAGACGCTCGGCGAGCTCGATCAGCAGATCGCCCTCGCGCGAACGAAACTTGCACGCCAGGAAAGCCTGCTGCGGAGCAATGTTGTGGCGCCCGCGGTCGTCGACGAAATCCGCATCCAGCTCGATGGTTATCTCGCACGCCGGAAGGAGTTGCTGGCTGCTCGAGTCGCGCCGGAGGAGCTGCGTGCGCCCGTCGACGGCGTCATTACGGCCGTTCGTGTGGTTGCCGGTCAGGTCGTCTCCCAATCGGACGCGCTCTTCACGATCGTCGATCCGAAGAGCCTTATGGTTGAGGCCCTGGCCTTCGATCAGAACGGCGGCGGGGAGATTGAAAGCGCAGTATTGGTGACCGGCGATAATGTGAAATCGCGCCTGCGCTTCGTGGGTCGAAGCCGTTCGCTGCAGCAGCAGTACTCCGTTCTCTCCTTCGAAGTGCTCGATCCAAATCCGGCGTTGAATGTCGGCACGCCGGTTACCATTACTGGGCGCTCGGGCACGCCGGTGACAGGTATCATCCTGCCGCGCGCCGCCATCGCCCAGGCGCCCAACGGTCAGATGGTCGTGTTCAGCCACAAGGAGCCGGAGATCTTCGAGCCGAAGGCCGTTCGCTTCGAGCCGTTCGATGCCGGGTCTGTCCTCGTGCTCGCAGGCATCGCGCGCGGCGACAAGATCGTCGTGCAGGGAGCCCAGCTCGTCAATCAAGTGCGCTGACGGGAGGGCGGCATGTTCAACTTTCTCGTCACGCAAAGCCTGAAGAACCGGCTCTTTATTCTCGCTGCGTCGTTCATTCTGATTGCCTACGGCAGCTTCGTGCTGCCGCGGCTGCCGGTGGACGTATTTCCCGACCTGAACAGGCCGACGGTCGTGCTCATGACCGAGGCGCACGGCCTCGCACCGCAGGAAGTCGAGCAGCTCGTCACCTATCCGATCGAGACCGCCATGAACGGAATGCCCGGAGCCACGCGCGTGCGCTCCGTGTCCGGCGTCGGTCTCTCGATCGTCTACGTGGAGTTTGGCTGGGAGACCGAGATATTCCGCGCGCGCCAGCAAGTCGCCGAGCGGCTCGCGCTCCTTCAGGGGCGGCTGCCGGCCAACGTCCAGCCGCAGATGGGGCCGATCTCCTCGATCATGGGCGAGATCATGCTGATTGCGCTGACATCACAGGATGGCAAGGCATCAATGGAGCTGCGGGAGATCGCAGACTTCGTGCTGCGGCCTCAGCTCCTCACGATCCCCGGTGTCTCACAGGTCATCCCCATCGGCGGCGAGGTGCGCCAGTACCGCGTCATTCCGAACATCCAGATGATGAACGAGCTGGATATCTCGCCGCAGCAGATCGAGAGCGCGGTCCGCCAGTTCGGCGGCAATACGGGCGGCGGGTTCGTCGATCAGCACGCCCGCGAGTACCTGATCCGCAATATCGGCCTCACACAGCGGCTGGAGGACCTTCGCAATGTCGTCGTCGTGTCGCGTCAAGGGCAGAACATCCTGCTGAGGCAGGTCGCAGAGGTCGATTTCTCGCCCCGGCCGAAGCGCGGCGACGCCGGCTACATGGGCGAGAAGGCCGTCATTGTCGGCGTGCAGAAGCAGCCGACCGCCGACACGGTCGCCGTGACCAAACTTATCGAGGCGCAGCTCGCCGACATTCAGAAGACCATGCCGGTCGGTGTGAAGGCGGATCAGATCCAGTTCCGTCAGGCAACGTTCATCGAGACATCCATTGCCAACGTGAAGAGCGTCCTCGTGGAAGCGGCATTGGTCGTGGCCGTGATCCTCATGCTCTTCCTGCTCAATGTGCGGGCCACGCTCATCGCGCTGACAGCGATCCCGGTCTCGATCCTGATGACGATCCTCGTCTTCAAGTACCTCGGGCTTTCGATCAACACGATGACGCTCGGCGGATTCGCCATCGCCATCGGCGAGCTTGTCGACGATGCGGTGGTCGGTATCGAGAACATCATGCGGCGGCTCAGGGAGAACAGAGCGCGGCCTGATCCAAGGCCCGTGCTGCAGGTGGTCGCGGCCGCAAGCCAGGAAGTGCGTTCGGGCATCTTCTATGCGACGCTCATCATCGTGCTCGTGTTCGTGCCGCTGTTCGCGCTCTCCGGCATCGAGGGGCGCCTCTTCACGCCGCTCGGCATTGCCTACATCGTGTCGATCATGGCATCGCTCGTCACATCGATCACGCTGACGCCGGTGCTGGCGTACTACTTCCTGACCAAACCGGCCGGCGGCCACGAGCGGGACACGTTCGTCGTTCGCAAGCTGAAGGCTGGCAATCGCGTGCTCCTCGATTGGACGTTCGCGCATGGCCGCGCGGTCGTCTCGGTCATCGGCCTCGGCGTCGTCCTGGCTGCGATCGGCGCAGTTTTCCTGCCGCGCGCGTTCCTGCCGCCCTTCAACGAGGGCACGCTTCTCGTCAATCTGCAATTCAATCCGGGCATATCACTTGCGGAGTCAGATCGGCTCGGCCAGATCGCCGAGCGCCTCGTGATGCAAGTGCCCGAAGTCAAGACAGTCGGGCGGCGCACGGGGCGCGCCGAACTCGATGAGCATGCCGAGGGCGTCCACAACTCCGAGCTCGATGTGGATCTCAGCCGTTCGGCGCGCGCGAAGGAGGAAGTCTACGGCGACATCCGCAGGCGCCTCGAAGTGCTGCCGGTATCCGTCGCCATCGGCCAGCCCATCGCGCATCGACTTGACCACATGCTGTCCGGTGTCAGGGCGCAGCTCGCCGTGAAGATCTACGGCGAGGATCTGGACACATTGCGCACACTGGCGGCGCTGATGCGAACGCGCTTGCAGGCCGTTCCCGGGCTTGTCGACCTGCAGGTCGAGAAGCAGGTCCTGATCCCGCAGCTCAAGGTTACGCCCGACTACGAGCGCGCCGCCCTATATGGGATCACGCCGGCAGCCCTTACCGAGGCGCTCGAAGGCCTCTCCAATGGTCGCGAGGTCTCGCAGATCGTCGAGGGTAATCGCCGCTTCGACGTCGTCATGCGCATGTCGGACGCCAACCGCTCGACGACGGGGCTCGAAGATCTCCTCGTCTCGACGCCGATGGGGTTCGTGCCCCTACGCAAGCTGGCCACGATCGAGGAGAGCGATGGGCCGAACCAGATCCTGCGCGAGAACGGCCAGCGCCGCATTGTGGTGTCCGCGAATGGCGATGGGCAACGGGATATGGCGGCGATCGTCGCCGACGTGCGCCGGATCATCGCCGAGACCTCACTGCCGCACGGCTACGTCACGGCACTCGAGGGCACGTTCAAGGCGCAGGAGGAGGCGGCGCTCATCATCGGCATTCTTTCGCTGGTCTCGCTCGCCCTGATCTTCATGGTGCTCTACCAGCGCTATCAATCGTCCATGCTCGCTGCGATCATCCTCGTCAATATTCCGCTCGGTCTGATCGGCAGCGTGATCGCGCTCTGGCTTGCCGGGCAGCCGCTTTCCGTGGCGTCGATGATCGGGTTCATCACGCTCGCCGGCATTACGGCCCGCAATGGAATCCTGAAGATCAGCCACTACATCAATCTCGCGCTGTTCGAAGGCGAGAAATTCGGGCGCGATCTGGTCGTGCGCGGAAGTCTGGAGCGGCTGAGCCCGGTGCTCATGACGGCGCTCGCCGCAGGGCTGGCCCTTGTGCCGCTGCTGTTCGGCGCGGGGGAGCCGGGACGCGAAATCCTGCATCCCGTGGCGGTGACGATCTTCGGCGGCCTCATCAGCGCGACGCTGATCGATACGATCCTGACACCGCTGATGTTCCTCAACTTCGGAGAAAAGCCGCTTCAGCGCATCATCGCAGCGCGCGCGACAGAGCAAATACCGCCTGGTGCGCCTGCTCCCGCTCCGACAGCAATCACCGAGGCATTTTGATGCCGCAGCCACCTGCGCCTTCGTGCTGGCCACGGAAGCCAATGAACACCCAGCTCAATGGAGAATAGAAATGAAAGTCGTGCTCGCGCTCCTGTTTGCCATCGTGTTCGCGCCTGCGGCACATGCTCAGAAAGTCGGTCCGAATGGTGGGATGCTCGCCGGTAAGGGGGGGCACGAGACGGAGCTTGTTGTCACGCCGACCGAGCTGACCGTCTACATCATCGACCACGGCAAGGCGCACAGCACCAAGGGTGTCAGCTTGCGCGCCATCGTGCAGCAGGGGGGCAAGAGCACTACGGTGCCGCTTGCGGACGTCGACAACAAAAAGCTGGTCGGCAAGCTCGAAAGTCCGCTCGCCGCCGGCGCGATCGTGGTCGTCAGCGGCAAGGACGACCACGGCGATGTCCTGTCTGCCCGTTACACGATCAAGTAGCGGGCGCGGCCGACACCTCTGGAGCCCTCTGGCGTCGCCGCACGATCCAGTAGCCGATGATGAGTGCCGCCGGAATGCAGGCCACGGCGGCGAGGGCTTCGCTCGGCAGGAACAAGATGGCGATCGCGAGTGCGGCAAGGAGGAGGCGGATCGCAAGATCAACGCCTGTGCGCTCGCTGAACGTCGCCTGCAGGCTGAACATCAGTGCGATGGTGGCAGCGGACACGAGTCCGAGAGCCACGAGCTGCGGCATGCCCGGCTCGAGCACGAGCTCCGGCCGCGTGAACGCGGCTGTCATCAACACGAAGAGCGACGAGCAGAGTGTGATGGCGGCCATCAACGTCCTCATGAAAGAGGTTTCCGCAATCTTGGCCGTTACCGCGGCGACTAGCGAGGTCGGCGGCGTGAGCTCGCCCCATACGGCGAGGAAGAACGCAAAGAAGTGGACGCACCAGGGGTCGACACCGGTCTTGATCATAGCGGGCGCGATGACGAGCGCCGTCAGGATATAGGTCGGTGCCGGCGGAAGTCCGGTGCCGAGGAAGGCACCAAAGAAGAAGGCGACGATCGCCATGGCAAAAAGGTTGATGCCCGCAGCCTCAATCAGAATGAAGCCGATTTTCGTCGGCACGCCAGTGATGACGAACGCGCCGGTCATGATCGACAGCGTTGCCAGAAGGAGGGTGAGATCTGCCGTCACCGAGCTGAAGCTGTCGAGGAATCTAAATATGGGATCGGTAATGCTCTTGAAAGTGAACCCCGCTCCGCTGATGGCCAGCACAGCGAGATGCTTGATCAGAAGCAGCGCGCCTACAACGAAAAAGACATAGAGCGCCGCAAACATGGGCGCCATGTAGAGGGCGGCCATCAGAAAGATGAGGCCGCCGACGACGATCACAAAGGCGGAAAGGTTGGCCCAGTCTCCCCAGGTCATGCCTTCCTCGGTTAACGTCTGCGCCTTGGTGCTGTGGTGAACCGAGAGCAGATAAGTGCCGGTGAGCACGCCGACGAAGTAGATGATGGCGGGCGCATAGCCGCGTGCGACGACATCGAAGTAGCTGACGCCCATGAAGTCGGCCATCAGAAAGGCCGAAATGCCCATGACGGGCGGCATGAGTTGCCCGCCCAACGATGCAGAGGCCTCGATCGAAGCTGCCTGATGGCGCGGCATGCCTGATGCAATCATGGCCGGGATGGTCGCCGATCCGGTCGTGATGGCGTTTGCTGCGCCGCTGCCACTGATAGCGCCGATGCCGATCGAGCCGAGTACGGCGGAGAGCGGCACGGCATGAGGCGAGCGGCTGCCGACTTGCCCGGCCCCCTTGAGTATGGAGTCGATGCAACCGAAGGCGCGGAGCGTGCTCAACACGAGAATGAAAGCGCCGATCAACGTCAGCGCGAGCTGTGGCAGGCGCGAGTAAATCCCCGTCGCCATCTCGAGGCTCATCGCGGTGAGGACGCGCTCCCAATCGAAGCCCGGGTGGTGAAACATGCCGGGCACGGCCCAGCCGTAAACGCAGTAGATGATCAGGACGAGGTTGATGATGAACAGGGGAAAGAAGCGCTTGCGGGAATATTCCAGTATCAGCAGGACCATCAGCGCGCCGAAGATCATATCCGGCGTATTCCAGAAGCCGGCGCGGGCGAACCCGATCGCATCGAATTCGAGGGTCATGTAGATCGCCGTAGCGATGGCGAGCCCACAGTAGATCGCACAGATGAGGTAGTTGAGCGGGCGTCCGAGCGACGGATAGAGATCATTCTCGCGCAACGCACCGAGGGCGAACAGGACGAACGTCAGCGGGACCATCATCGCTGCGAGTTGTGATGGTCCGCCGAGGCCGGTCAGAAAGTAGACGAACAAAAGGCCGAAGAAGATCGCGGCGGCGGCGTAGTAGGCGACTTCAATGACCGTGTCCGGCCACGACCTTGCCGCGGTGTCCGTGCTCATGATGCTGTTCCCATTGATACGGGAGGTGGATATCCGTTTCGGATATCAAGAGCGCGGCGGGCCACTCGATGCCCGCCGCATGAGCTGAGAGATGTGGTCTCGGGCTATTTCGCCTTGGCGATGCGGGAGTCCCACTTGGGATCCCAGGCGCCTTTTTCCTTC
This sequence comes from Hyphomicrobiaceae bacterium, assembly GCA_035565975.1. Classification (GTDB taxonomy): domain Bacteria; phylum Pseudomonadota; class Alphaproteobacteria; order Rhizobiales; family Hyphomicrobiaceae. The sequence goes on along the minus strand of DATMRT010000026.1, from coordinate 7,500 downwards.
ATGTACTTGGCGAGGCCGGGGTGGATCTCGACAAGGTCCACGGACGATTCGATGCCGCGTTTCTGCATGCCGACCATGTCGGCGGCGATCTGCGCATAGGCCCCATCCGCCTTCTTCAGCGCCGCCGCATTCTTCTCGACGATCGTCAGCATCCGGTAGACGTCGTCGGTCGGGACGTCGAGCCCCACGTGGAAGCCATAGTAGAAGGGCAGCAGGGTGATCGTCTCGGCGCCGATGTCCTTCTTGAAGACTTTGGCCGGCACTTTCGTGGTGGCGAGGCCCTTCTCCTTGAGCTTCTTGAGCTCATCGGCACTCGGGTTGAGCGCGATCCAGTCCGTCGTGAGTGATGCTTCCGTGATCCACGGCGGGACACCCGTCTCAGCGTTCGTGTAGACGACGAAGGCCTGCAGATTGCCGCTCTCGAGCAGTGAGCCCGCGGTCGCGAGATCGACCTCCGTATAGTCGTGCTTGATGCCTAGAGCGGCGAGCCCACGCTCCGTCTGCGCGCGTGTATCCCAAGGACGCGGGCCGGTGAACGCCTTCTTGCCGGCCAGATCGCCCCAGGCCTTGATCTTGTCCTTGTCCCGCTTGTGAATGCCGAAGCCTACCTCGGCGGTGAATACCCACATCGACATTATGGGCGCGCGCTGCGCGTTGGCCTTGAAGCCTTTGAAGCGCGCGGTGTCATGCGCGTACTCGTAGAAGCCGATATCGGCGCCGTAGAAGCCATCGAATTTGTTGGTCGCAAATCCCTTGATCGTGAGGATGGCGCCAGGGGCCGGCTGGACGGTGACGTTGTAGCCGGTCCACTCTTTGTTCAGCACCTCGGCGAGATTGACGAGCGCCTTGTGGCCGGCAGATCCAACGGCGGACGTTCCCCAGCGGATTTCCTTGGTCTGGGCCGAGGCGATGGTAGCCGTACCACCAATCAGCAAAGCAAAAGCGAGCCCTGCAAAGGCCTTCCTGAGCATCGGTATTCCTCCCAATGTGCGATCCGGCTATATGGCTGCCGGTCCGCAGGCCGCGTTATGCTGCCTTTGACCGGGAAATGAGCCGGCGGCAGCGAGCGTTTTTGAACCTTTGTTACTGCGAAGACTATGTGCGCATGGAGGGGGTGTCAAACCGCTGAGGGCGAAGGTCTCGCTCTGAGCGCGGAATGCCAATATGGTTTCGGTATGAAGGTCCCGGAGAGAAATGCGCGTCCAAGCGTACCCACGGGCGGCGTCAGTCGCCGGGCGACACCGGAAGACGGCGCAACAGCGCGCGCGCTCCAGCCTGTGCGCACGGCCGGCCGCCTCGAGGTGCGGTACATCTTCGCCGACGGCGCCACACGCATCGATGCGTTGACCGAATATGGCGGCTATCGCCTGCGCTTTCCGACGACCCATGCAGCGCACATCGAGTCGAGCCAGATCAACTCCGGGGGCGGCGTAGTCGGCGGCGACAGCCTCGATGTTACACTCCACGTGGGAGCAGGTGCGACTGCGGTTCACTCGACGGCGACTGCGGAGCGGATCTATCGCTCGATCGGGCCGCCCGCCCGTATGAATCTGGTCCTCCAGCTTCAGGATGGAGCCCGCCTCGACTGGCTGCCGCAGGAGGCCATTCTTTACTCCGGTGCACGGCTTCACCGCCGCTTCGATGTCGACATGGCGCCGGATGCGCGCCTGCTCATGGCCGAGATAGTGGTTTTCGGGCGAGTCGCGCACTGCGAGGTCCCCGGCATGGGCGAATTGCGTGATCACTGGCGCATTCGACGTGGCGGGCGACTTGTCTTCGCCGAGGCCGTGCGCCTCGACGGGCACGTCGCGGACATTCTGGCCCGTCCGGCCGTAGCGGGTGGCGCGCGGAGCACCGGCATTGTTGTCGCGGTCTCTCCTGATGCCGAGGATCGGCTCGGGGCCGTCCGCGCTGCGCTCGGCGGCGCACGCTCCGATTGGGGTGCGAGCGCATGGAACGGCCTGCTGATTGCCCGATTTCTAGGCACGCCGGAGGATGTCCGACGTGACATCATCCGGGCCGTCGAGGTACTCGCCGGGCGCGCCATGCCGCGCACCTGGATGACGTGAGCAGCCTGACGAGGAAGGGGGCGCCGACCGCATGAACCTGACACCGCGCGAGAAAGACAAGCTGCTTATCGCCATGGCAGCCAATGTTGCGCGCCGACGCCTGGAGCGCGGCGTGAAGCTCAATCATCCGGAGGCCATCGCGCTCATCACGGACTTCGTCGTCGAGGGCGCACGCGACGGCCGGAGCGTCTCCGAGCTCATGGAGGCAGGCGCGAAGGTATTGCGTCGCGACCAGGTCATGGAGGGCATCGCCGAGATGATCCATGACGTGCAGGTCGAGGCGACTTTTCCCGACGGCAGCAAGCTCGTCACCGTCCACAATCCCATCCGATAGCATCGCAGTCCAACGGAGCCTCTCCGCAATGAAAAAATCCGCACGCATTCTCCCGCTCGTTCTCGCGGCCGCGGCGCCTCTTGTCATGGCGAGCGGCGCCTCGGCGCACACGGGCCACGAAACGGGCTTCTCGCTCGTCGATGGCGCGCTGCATCCGCTCGGCGGCCTCGATCATCTCGCGGCCATGATATCGGTCGGCATCTGGGCGGCGCTTGCGGGCGGCAGGCGTGTATGGATCTGGCCGCTCGCATTCGTGCTCATGATGCTGGTGGGGGGCTTCCTCGGCCATGCTGGCGTCGGTTTTCCGGCCGTCGAGCCCGCCATTGCGCTCTCCGTCATCGTGCTCGGCATTGCCGTCGCGCTCGGCGTGAAGGCGCCGCTTGCGGTCGGTGCCGTCTTGATTGGTGTGTTCGCGCTGTTTCATGGTCACGCGCACGGCGCGGAAGCGCCCGCCGAGGGCTGGTACGGTTACGCCACCGGCTTTGCGCTCTCGACGGCGCTGCTGCATTGCGTCGGCATCGCGATCGGCTTTGCCATCGCGCGCCTTTCGAGCCCGGTCGCCGCGCGCGTCATCGGCGCGGCAACGGCTGCTCTCGGCGTTTTCCTGATGGTCGGCTGAGAGGTACTGGCCATGAAACCCGGTGAGATCATCACTCCCGACGGCGAGATCGAGCTCAATGCGGGGCGCGCCGTGATCACGCTCACAGTGTCGAATACGGGGGCGCGGCCGATCCAGATCGGCAGCCACTATCACTTCTTCGAGGCCAATACGGCGCTGAGCTTCGACCGCGCGGCTGCGCGTGGCACGCGTCTCGATATTCCCGCGGGAACGGCGGTCCGCTTCGAGCCCGGCCAGACGCGGGATGTGCGCCTCATCCCGCTCGCCGGCACGCGCACGGTCTACGGCTTCCGCCAGGAGGTCATGGGCAAGCTCGATCCGTAAACACCTTCGCTTCCGTCACGCGCTTTCGCGATCACGACACAAGGTATTGCCGATGCCCGCCAGGATGTCCCGCGCCGCCTATGCCCAGATGTTCGGACCGACAACGGGCGACAAGGTGCGCCTCGCCGACACGGACCTGATCATCGAGGTCGAGAAGGACTTCACCACCTACGGCGACGAGGTGAAGTTCGGCGGCGGCAAGGTCATCCGCGACGGTATGGGGCAGTCGCAAGTCACGAATGCGGCGGGCGCCGCCGACACCGTCATCACCAATGCGCTGATCCTCGATCATTGGGGGATCGTGAAGGCGGACGTCGCGATCAAGGGCGGCCGCATTCTCAAGATCGGCAAGGCCGGCAATCCCGATATTCAGCCCAGTGTCGATATCATCATCGGACCGGGCACGGAGATCATCGCAGGCGAAGGCAAGATCCTGACCGCGGGCGGCTTCGACACGCACATCCATTTCATCTGTCCGCAGCAGATCGAGGACGCGCTCATGTCGGGTCTGACGTCCATGCTCGGCGGCGGCACAGGGCCTGCGCACGGAACGCTGGCGACAACCTGCACGCCAGGGCCCTGGCACATCGAGATGATGATGCGGGCCGCCGACGCCTTTCCGATGAACCTCGGCTTCGCCGGCAAGGGCAATGCTTCGCTCCCGGGCGCGCTCGAGGAGATGATCACGGCCGGCGCCTGCGCGCTCAAGCTGCACGAGGACTGGGGCACGACGCCGGCCGCCATCGACTGCGCGCTCTCAATCGCCGATGATCATGACGTGCAGGTCATGATCCACAGCGACACGCTGAACGAGTCCGGTTACGTCGAGGACACGATCGCGGCCTTCAAGGGCCGCACAATCCACGCCTTCCATACCGAAGGCGCCGGCGGCGGCCACGCGCCGGATATCATGAAGGTGGCGGGGCTCAAGAACGTGCTGCCCTCATCGACCAATCCGACGCGGCCTTTCACCGTGAACACGCTCGACGAGCATCTCGACATGCTCATGGTGTGCCACCACCTCTCGCCGTCGATCCCGGAGGACCTCGCGTTCGCGGAGAGCCGCATCCGCAAGGAGACCATCGCCGCGGAAGATATCTTGCACGATCTCGGCGCGCTTTCGATGATGTCGTCGGACAGCCAGGCCATGGGCCGCATCGGCGAGGTGATCATTCGCACGTGGCAGACCGCGCACAAGATGAAGATGCAGCGTGGGCCATTGCCGGAGGACCAGGGCAGGGGCAACGACAATTTCCGCGCCAAGCGCTATGTCGCCAAGTACACGATCAACCCGGCTATTGCGCATGGCGTCGCCGATCACATCGGCTCGGTCGAGCCGGGGAAGCTCGCCGATCTCGTGATCTGGTCGCCGGCATTCTTCGGCGTGAAACCCGATTTCGTCATCAAGGGCGGCATGATCGCGGCGGCCCCCATGGGCGATCCCAATGCCTCGATCCCGACGCCGCAGCCCGTGCACTATCGGCCCATGTTCGGCGCGTTCGGCGGCGCGCGCGCGCGAACGTCGCTCATTTTTGCTTCGGCAGCCGCCGTACAGAAGGATGTCGGCAAGCGCCTCGGGCTCGCGAAGGATGTCGTGGCGGTGAAGAACGTGCGCGGCGGCATCTCGAAGAAAAGCATGATCCACAACGACGCCACACCTGACATCACGATCGACGCTGAAACCTATGAGGTCCGCGCCGACGGCGAGCTGCTGGTCTGCGAACCGGCAAAGGTGCTACCCATGGCGCAGCGCTATTTTCTGTTCTGAGGTCCTGCTGCCATGGCCGGAACACCCCTGCGTGCATCGTCGGTGCTGAGAGCAGGCGAGCTCGAAAGCGCCGAGATCGTCGATACCATCACGCTCGACCGCCAGTCGCGCTATCGGCGCCGCGTTCTGCTGACGACGGATGGCGGGCGCGAGCTGCTGCTCGATCTGCCGGAAGCGACCTATCTCGCACACGGTGACGGGCTGGCCGTCGAAGGTGGCGTCGTGCTCGTCAAAGCCGCTGCGGAAGACCTGCTGGAGATTCACGCGTCTGATGCGCTCGCGCTCGCGACGATCGCCTGGCATCTCGGCAATCGGCACACGCCCGCGGAGATCACGCGCAACGCGATCTACATCCAGCCGGATCACGTGCTGGCGGAACTCGTCGAGCAACTGGGTGCGCACGTTCATCGCGTGCGCCGGCCTTTCGAGCCCGAGGGCGGTGCGTACGGCGGCAAAGGGCCGCTGCATTCGGGGCATCATCATGGTCATGGCGGGCATCATCACCACCACGATCACCACCATGACGACGACGATCACTCGCAGAAACGCGATATAAAGCTCACTGTCGTGCAGGGCACGTTTCGCCCCGAGAAGCGCGAGTCGTGAGACCGTGAGCGATCCTGGACATCCGCCGGGGTTTGATACGCGTCTGCTCGCGTGGTTCTCGCCGGGCTTTCCGATTGGTGCCTTCGCCTATAGCCACGGTCTCGAATGGGCTGTCGAGCGCGGCTGGGTGCGTGATCGCGCGTCGCTCACGGAATGGCTCCGCGATCTCCTCCTGCATGGCGCGATCCGCAATGACATGATCCTGCTCGCCGAAGCTGCGCGGGCGACTCGTGAAGGCGATTGGGCGCGACTTTCGGAGATCAATGATCTCGCACTCGCCCTGCAGCCCTCGGCCGAGCGTCGCCTTGAGGCGGTGACGCAGGGCAATGCCTTTCTGGAAACGGTCCGTGCGGCGTGGGGCCATGTCGGGCTCGATGACGTGGCGAGTACGGTGGCGCCGGATGTGGCTTATCCCGTTGCGGTCGGCGCGGCGGCGGCCATTCACGGTTTGGGCGTAGGGTCGGTGCTTGACGCCTTCGCGCTCGCGGCCATCTCCAATCTCACATCGGCGGCTATCCGCCTTTCCGCCATCGGCCAGACGGACGCGCAGCGTACGATCGCGGCGCTCATGGCGGATATTTCGGAGCAGGCCGCTGCCGCCGGCGCAGCGACGTTGGACGACATCGGCGGCGTGGTATATCGCTCGGACATCGCGTCCCTTGCGCACGAAACCCAGTACACGAGGCTCTTTCGCTCATGAGATCATCACATGGCCCACTGCGCGTCGGTATCGGCGGCCCCGTGGGGTCCGGCAAGACGACGCTCACGGCTGCGCTCTGCCGGGCGCTGCGCGATCGCTATGACATCTGCGCCATCACGAACGATATCTACACGAAGGAGGATGCCGAGATCCTCATGCGCATGCAGGCCCTGCCGCTGGAGCGTATCATGGGTGTGGAGACGGGTGGCTGCCCGCATACAGCCATCCGAGAGGACTGCTCGATCAATCTTTCGGCGATCGACACCATGCGGCGCAAGTTCCCCAATCTCGATGTCATCCTCATCGAGTCGGGCGGTGACAACCTGGCAGCGACCTTCTCGCCGGAACTTGCGGACCTCACGATCTATGTCATCGATGTCGCGCAGGGCGAGAAGATCCCGCGCAAGGGCGGACCCGGCATCGCCCGCTCCGACCTGCTGGTGATCAACAAGACCGATCTCGCTCCCCATGTCGGCGCCGATCTCGCGATCATGGAGAGCGACACCAAGCGCATGCGGGGCGAGAAGCCGTATGTTTTTACGAACATTCGCGCCGGATCGGGCGTCGAGGACATCGCTCGCTTCATCGAGCGCATGGGCGGGCTTGCGACCGCAGCCTAATCGGCGAACGGGAAGAACTTCCAATAGGGGCGCGCTTCTTCTCGAACGCGCGCGATCGAAGGACGCGCTTCGAGCCGAGACAAATAGGCGTCCAAGCGTGGAAAGCGCCCGTTGAATGGCTGCGTCTTGCTCGCATAGAAGACCGAAGGGGACGCCGCACAATCCGCCATTGAAAAGCTGTCGCCGACGGCCCAGCCATCCGGCAGCGTGCTCTCCAGCCAACCATAGGCAAGGTCCAGCTTCTCGCGCGCCTGGACGACGCCGTAGGCGTCCTTCGCACCATCGGGGCGCAGAAAATCGAACACGACCTTCTGCTGCGGCGTCATGACGAGGTTGTCAAACACCCGGTCGAAGAAGCGCACGTCGAGCGCCGCTTTGGGATCAGCGGGAATGAGGCGCGACCCTTTGGCGTAATGCAGGTCGATGTGCTCGATGATGATGCTCGACTCGCGCAGTACGC
>DATMRT010000025.1:0-1849 GCA_035565975.1 Hyphomicrobiaceae bacterium | reverse complement strand
TTTCAGGCGATTGAGCGATGAAATTGGCCTCGAACTCAGGGCCGACCTCGTAGGCTTCAGGCCCGATGCAGGGGCCGAGCGCAGCCACGATCCGCTCACGGCGCGCGCCGATCTTCTCCATCGTCGCCACCGCTGATTCGAGCACACCGCCGAGCGCGCCCTTCCACCCCGCATGCGCTGCCGCAACGATGCCGGCCTCCGCGTCGGCGAAGAGAACGGGGGCGCAATCCGCGGCGAGCGCGCCAACAGCGATGCCGCGTGTCGCCGTGACCAGGGCATCGGCCTTCGGCATGGTCTCGAACGTCCAGGGCTCGGTGACCACGATGGCGTCGGCGCTGTGATGCTGGTGGGCCGTCAGGAGACGATCCGGCGCCGCGCCGAGGTGTTTCGCCACCCGACGGCGGTTCTCGCCGACGACATCGCGCGCGTCCTTCGAGCCGAGGCCGCAGTTGAGCGCGGCATAGATCCCCCCAGAAACGCCGCCACGGCGCCCGAAGAAGCCGTGTGCGATGCCACCATTCCGGGTAAGCGCTTCCGATTGGATCGGCTCGAGCATCGTCGTCCTGATCAAAATGGTCGCCGGCGAACCGCATATCAGCCGGCGAGTAGCGGGTCGAGCTTCCCGGCGCGATCGAGAGCATAAAGCTCGTCGCAACCGCCCACGTGTGTGTCGCCGATGAAGATCTGCGGGACGGTGGTCTGCCCACCGGCCATCTCGACAAGCTCCTCGCGCTCCGCCGGCTTGCCGGTGAGATTGATCTCCTCGAAAGGCACATTCTTGGATTGCAGCAGCCTCAGAGCGGCATCGCAGTAGCCGCACCAATCTCTCGTGTAGATAACCACTTTGGGCATTGCGTGGACAGGCTCCGGGAATCACATGGGTCGATGGAAGAATGTAGTGGCTTCCTGCCTTCGGCACGAGGGATGCTCAGCGCTGCCCTGCGTGACCGGGCGCGCAAGGCTTCCCTCTTGAAATCAGCTAAAGATCGGCCCTGCGCGGATCAGTGACCATGGCTGCCGCCAGCACGTCGATGCGCGCAGCGCCCGCGGCCCGGAGCGCCCGCGCGCAGGCGCTCACAGTGGCGCCCGTGGTGATCACGTCATCAATGACAACGACTCTGTGGCCACGGACGCGGTCCCGCACGGCGGCCGGCACCGAAAAGGCCCCGGCGACATTTGCGGCCCGCTGCGCGGCACTCGAACCGACCTGCGTCGGTGTCGACTTGACCTTGACCAGGAGGAGGGGATCGAAGGGGACGCCACTCAAATGAGATATCTCGCGGGCGAGCAGGGCAGCCTGGTTGAACTGACGGCGCACGAGCCGCCAGCGGGTCATCGGTACGGGAACAATCAGCTCCGCGTCGACAAGCAGCTCCTGACCGGCCCCCCTCATCCAGCGTGCCAGCAGCCGCCGTCCCTCGTGCCGGTCCGCGTACTTGAAACCATGAATCAGTTCGCGCACGACACCGCCGAACACCGCCGCAGCACGAGCGCGGTCGTAGGGGGGCGGGTCCGCTGCCGCAGCGGCGGATATTTGCGGGCCGTCGCTGCCGAAGGGCAGCGGCAGGCCCAGCCGATGGCAGAGCGGCGGTGTGATGAACGCGACCTGCTGCCAGCACCCTGCACAAAGTGCATCGTGCGCTGCGGTGCGGCTATGGCAGGCGAGGCAAAGAGAAGGGGCAAGCGCATTGCCGAGAGCCGCGATGGCTGCCCGTACCTGCCCGCTCAGCGCACCGGGCCAGCCCCGCGATATCTCTCCCCCCACGCCCTCGTCTCTCTCGGTCATTCCACGCCTCGCCAGAGCTGCTGCGCCCGAAGCCGATGATAGCCCTTCCAGCAAAAAGTTGCG
>DATMRT010000024.1:0-13222 GCA_035565975.1 Hyphomicrobiaceae bacterium | reverse complement strand
ATGCGCTCAAGGTCATGTGGCCGCAGGGCCTGGCGCCGCAGACGCGCAAATGGGTGGCGAACCATATGGTGACGGGCCGTCTCAGCGGCGGTGCCTTCAGCGTGACGAACGAGCGCCGCGATCGAACCGATCCGCGTGATCCGGCGGCCTTCCGCGAGCGCGCGCTGTCGCTCACGCTCGATGGCGAGCAGATTGGCCTCGAGTACCTCAAGGGCCTGCCGCCCCTCGAGGCGCGCATGGCGCGGCTGACGGTCGAAGGCGGCAACGCGAGCTTGACGGTCCCGTCCGGCATCATCCGGATGACGCCGACGCAACATCTTCAGATCCAGGACAGCGGCCTCACCGTCAGCGGCGTCGATCTGGAGCTCCCGCAGGCCCGTCTCGATGTCCGCGTCGCCGGGCCGGCGAGCGCGCTCGCTGATCTGCTCGGCCGTCCGCAGCTCGGCCTCATGCGCCATTCCTTCCTCGATGGCACAGAATTCGAAGGCAAGCTGGATGCACGCTTCAGCGCCGTCTTTCCCATGCACGAGGGGTTGTCGACAAAGGACGTGAAGATCGTCGAGGGTAAGGCGAGCATCGTCGAGGGGCACGCGCAGAAGGTTCTGGGGCGCTACACTGTTTCCGGCGCCTCGATCCGCGCGGAGGCCCGCGACAACAGCATCGATATCACCGGCGAGGCACTCCTCGATGGCGTGCTCGCGCGGCTTGGATGGCGCTATGCGTTCGCCGGCGGACCGGCCGACGTGCAGGGCTTTCGCCTGCAAGCAAGGCTTGGCAACAGCGAGCGCGCTCAGCTCGGTCTCCAGCTCGGTGATCTGATCAACGGTGACGTGGACGTCGATCTCACCGTGCGTCCCGGCGATGACGATGGTCAGGTAATCCGCATTGCCGCCGATCTTACCGCTGCGGAGCTGCAACTCAGCGATCTCGCCTGGTCGAAGCCGCCGGGGCAGCGCGCCGAACTCAAGTTCGATATCGGCAAGCGGCGGGACGGCAACGTCGTGTTGCAGAATTTCCGGCTCGATGGCGACACGATCGGCGTCAATGGCTGGGTGGCGCTCGGTGCCGACAACAGGCCCGTCGAGTATCTCTTCACGGATTTCTCCCTCAACACGGTAAGCAGCCTGAGGGTTCAGGGCACGCTGAGGCCGGACCGCATCTGGGAGATCAAGGCCAACGGCGCGCGCTTCGATGCGCGGAGCATATTCAGCGGCTTTCTGAGCGTCGGATCCGGTGCACGCGCCGAGAGCGACAAGCATCCCCAGTCCGCCGGGATCGATCTCGAGGCCAGGATCGATACGGTGACCGGCGTGCCGGACGTCTATGTGCCGACCAATGCCGATCCGCGCCTGCGCGCCGTCCATTTGCGGCTCGTCTCACGCAACAGTCAGGTCCGCGAGATCGAGTTCAGCGGGCGTCATGACAATGACCGGATGCTGCGCGCCTCGATGAAGGCGAAGGCCGGTGCACCGCGCATCTTCACGGTCGAAGCCGAGGATACGGGCGAGGCGCTGAAGCTCATCGGCATCTATCGCAGCATGCGGGGCGGTGAAGGGCGGCTCGAAATCAACCTCGATGCGGCGGGCGCAGCGGAGCGGCGTGGCACGCTACGCGTGCGTCGCTTCATCGTCATGGGCGATCCGGTCGTGAGCGACATGGCGTCTGCCTACAACGACGGTGGGCAACCGGCCATCAAGCAGGGTGCGCGCGGGCAGCAGGTCGTGCGCGAGCAGATCGAGTTCGATCGGCTGCGCGCGTCTTTTGCGACCGGCAACGGCCAGCTCGTGATCGAGGACATGGAGGTCCTTGGGCCGATCCTCGGCGCGACGCTACGTGGCAAGCTCGACTACCGCACGGAGCAGGTGCACCTCGGCGGCACCTACACGCCGCTCTCGGGAATCAACCGTGCGCTCTCGGTCGTGCCGCTCTTTGGCGAGGTGCTGACCGGCCCGCGGCGCGAGGGGGTCGTGGCGATGACGTTCGCGATTCAGGGACCGATGGCCAAGCCGCAGTTCGTTCCCAATCCGCTTTCGCTGATGACGCCGGGGATCTTCCGCGAAATCTTCCAGATGGCGCCGAATAATCCGACGGTCTCGCCGGGCGGCAATCCCCCAAAGCCGCGCAGGGCGCCACAGCCGCAGACGACAGAAAGCCCGCCGGCAACAGGCCCGTCCGCAAGCTCGACGAGCCGCAGCACCAAGGAGCAGCCGAAGTCCCGGACGCGCGCCAAGGCGGCGAAGCCCGAGATCACGGATGGCTGGGCCGCGACGACGGATCCGCGCGAAGGCTCGCCGGCGCGCAACTAGCCTCGATCGGTAGCCGTTATCCCTTCCTCTCGCGCGAACGCGCCCGATCGGCCATGGCGGCTGGATTGTCCCCCGCGGAACAGCGGCGATTCAGGCGCCGCACTAAGAACGCGCCATCGTTCACCAACTCAGTGAGAGAAGATCATGAGTACACAAGAATTGCGCGCGGGAGAGGATACTGGCGCGGGCGTCTCTGGTGCCGCCGCAGGAACGGGCTTTTCGGCACGCTTGGCCTGCAGCGGTCACAAACTGTGGGCGTGCATGGCCGCTTACATTTATCGCCGCGCCCTCAGGCGTGCCGAGAGCGAGCTCATGCTTCTCGACGATCGGACGCTGCGCGACATCGGCATGACGCGCGCCGAGATCCCGGCCGCCGTGCGCAGGGCGAACGCCAACTTCCTGATGCCCATCGTGCCGTAACGCGCGGCGCCTGACGCACGGCAGCGGGGCCGCTGCCGTGCGCTCGCGTCTCACACCGGCCGCAGCAGCACGTGCTTCTTGCGGCCGAGGCTCAGCTTGATGACGCCGTCGGCCGAGATGTCGCCCGAACGCAGCTTGGCCTTCTCGTTGCTCACGACGGCATCATTGACGCGCAGGCCGCCGGCCTGGATCTGACGGCGCGCCTCGCTGTTCGATTTGACGAGGCCTGCTGTCACGAACGCGGCGAGGATGCCGAGCTCGTTCTCGATGTCGGCGATCGGCACTTCGATGGTCGGCAGACCTTCTGCACTCTCGCCTTCCTCGAACGTGCGCCGCGCTGTTTCCGCGGCCGCCTCGGCCTTCTCGCGGCCGTGCAGGAGCGCGGTCGCTTCTGTCGCGAGTGTCTTCTTCGCCTCGTTGATCTCGGCGCCGCCGAGGGCGGCAAGTTTCGCGATCTCGCTCATGGGCAGTAGTGTGAAGAGCTTCAGGAAGCGCGTGACGTCCGCATCTTCCGTGTTCCGCCACATCTGCCAGTAGTCGTAGACGGGAAGCTGATCCTCGTTGAGCCAGACGGCGCCGGCAGCGGTCTTGCCCATCTTGGCGCCGGACGATGTCGTCAGCAGCGGGCAAGTGAGCGCGTACAACTGATGCGTCCCCATGCGCCGGCCGAGGTCGATGCCCGAGACGATGTTGCCCCACTGGTCCGAGCCGCCCATCTGCAGGTTGCACTTGTAGCGCCGCGCCAGCTCCACGTAGTCGTAGGACTGGAGCAGCATGTAGTTGAACTCGATGAAGGAGAGCTCCTGCTCGCGCTCGAGGCGCATGCGGGCGGAATCCATCGAGAGCATCCGGTTCACCGAGAAGTGCCGGCCGACGTCGCGCAGGAACTCGATGTAGTTGAGCGGCGCCAGCCACTCGGCATTGTCGGCCATGATCGCGTCGTGGCGCGCGTCGCCGAACGAGAGGAATTTGGCGAAAACCTTCTTGATGCTGTCCTTGTTCGCCTCGATCTGCTCGATAGGCAGGATGCGCCGCGTCTCGTCACGCCCCGAGGGGTCGCCGACGCGGGTCGTGCCGCCGCCCATGAGCGTGATCGGGCGGCCGGCCCCGCTCTTCTGCAACCAGTGCAGCATCATGATCGAAAGCAAATGACCGATGTGCAGCGAGGGCGCCGTACAGTCATAGCCGACGTAAGACACGATCTCGCCCTTGGCGGCGAGGGCATCGAGCCCCTCGAAGTCCGAGCACTGGTGGATGAATCCACGCTCGGCCAATATGTTGAGGAAGTCGGACTTGTGCGTCGTCATGATATGAGGCTTTCGGTCATACCTTCACCGCAATGGGGCGGCCCAGGGGACTGTAAGGTCGGCGCAAATTGCACAGGAAGGCCGCCATGGGCAAGATCAGGCGCGCGCTGGGGCTGATGAGCGGCACGTCCATGGACGGGATCGACATCGCGCTCATCGAGACGGACGGGGAAAATCATGTCCGGCGCCTCGCGGCAGGGGGCTGGGCCTACGAACCGGCCTTTCGGGACCGATTGCGGGGCGCGCTCAATGACGCGCTGAATATAAAAGAGCGCACCGAGCGGCCGGGGGATCTTGCGGCGGTCGAAGCTGAGCTGACCCGCCTCCACGCCGAGACCGTCCTGCGTTTCGTCGGCGATCGGATGCTGCAGCCCTCTGCCATCGACGTGATCGGCTTTCATGGCCAGACTGTGCTGCATGCGCCGGAGAGGCGCCTCACCGTCCAGATCGGCGACGGACCGGCGCTCGCCGCCGCCACGGGCATCGACGTTATCCACGACCTGCGCGCTGCCGATTGCGCCGCGGGCGGCCAGGGTGCGCCGCTGGCGCCGGTATATCACCGCGCACTCGCCGCGAAGGCTCCCGATCGTCCCGTGGCCTTCGTCAATATCGGCGGCGTTGCGAACATTACGTGGATCGGCGCCGATGGCGCGCTCATCGCGTTCGATACGGGACCCGGCAATGCCATGATCGACGACTGGATGCGATGGCGGACCGGCTTCCTGCGCGATGACGGCGGCATGTTCGCGGCCAAGGGAAACGTGCGCGAGGACTACCTGGCGGAATATCTGCGGCATCCCTATTTCGCGACGCCGGTGCCGAAGTCGCTCGACCGCAACGCCTTCGCCATCGAGCTTATCGATCCGCTCTCGACGGAGGATGGCGCGGCCACGCTGACTGCGTTCACTGCAGCATCGATCGCGCGGGCGCGTGAGCACGTTCCCGAGGAGCCGCGGGTGTGGATCATCGCTGGCGGCGGGCGGCGCAACCGTACGCTCATGACCATGCTCGCGGGCCACGTGCAGGGCGCTGTCGTGCCGGCCGAAGCACTGGGGTTCGACGGCGACTCGATCGAGGCCGAAGCCTGGGCCTATCTCGCCGTGCGCTCGCTCGACAAGCGGCCGATCACCTTTCCCGGCACCACCGGCGTGCGCGTGCCGATGAGTGGCGGCGTGTTGAGCAAGGCGTGATCTCCCAGGCTGCTCATTTCGGCGCGAATGGGTTCTTCCAGCCGCGCGGCTGCGTCGTCTCGGGAAATGCGGTGGAGAGATAGTCGAGAATCTTGTCGCGCTCCTCGCCCTGCACATCCGGCATGTTGTGCCGCTCCGTCATCCATCTCATGACCTCATCCCATCGGCTGCGGCTCATGCGCTGCTGCGCGACGATCTGAAATGAGTGACAGGCGATGCAGAAGTAGAACGCATCCTCACGATTGGGGCCATCGGGATAGATCTCCGGCGTTTCGTCCCGGGGCTCGAAAGCGGGTGGCGGTTGTTGTGCGGCGACCGGAAGCGCGGCAAGCGCGCTTCCGATCATGACGGCGAGAACAGTGTTGCGCAGCATCGGCAGCATCATCCGACGAGGACTGCCACGCGATGCAGTGTGTTGCCGCCGTACCCCTGCGGATTCCAGTTGGGCGCGGCGTGAGGCTGCATCCGGTCGTTGCTGTCGGTGGCGCGCGCCCAGATCTCGAAATAGCCATCGCTCGGCAGCTTGATGCGGGCGGTCCAGCGGTGCCAGTCGAAGCGATTGCGTGGCTTGCCGACTTCCGCCGGTTGCCATGTGGCGCCGAAATCGGTCGATATGTGCACGGCCTTGACCGTGAGATCGCCGGCCCAGGCGGCGCCGCGCAGCGCGATCTCGCGCGTTCCCGCGGCGAGCTTCGTGCCGTTCGCGGGGTTGGTGACGATAGCCCGCACCGGCATCGACTCGAGGATCCTGAAGTTCTTGGGATCACCCTTGTCGCCCGGCACCATCGGATTGATCGGTACGCGGTAGCTGAAGCCCGTCATACCCGGGCCATCGTGCTCTTTGTCGCGCAGCGTGATCTTCGTCAGCCATTTGTGCGACGCCGAGCCCGGCCAACCGGGGATCATGACGCGCAACGGTCCACCGTGAATGTTGGGAAGTGGCTCGTCGTTCATCGCCCACACGAGCATCGCTTCCGGCTCCATGGCCTTCGGCAAGCGAACGCCGCGCGACAGCGTGAGACGCTTGGGATCGCCCGAGAGGTGCTGGTCGGCGCCGAAGTTGGCGGTGTAGATAGCGCTGGGCTTGGGCCTGGCGGCTTTCAGGACCTCGGCCAGCGAGACGCCCGTCCATTTGGCGCACCCTGCGCCGCCGTTCGTCCACTGGTTGCCGCGCGCCTGCGGCACGAAGAACGAGCGGCCGTTGCCACCGCATTCGAGCACGGCGTAGAGCGATTTCTCGGCAAAGCGCTTCTTCAATTCGCCGAGCGTGAGCTTCAGAGGCGAATTGACCTCGCCATCGATGGTCAGCTCCCAGGCGTCGGCAGGCGCCGGCTGATCGGGAATCTGGCCGTTGTTGCGGATGAAGAACTTCGAGTTGGGTGTCGTCTCGTCGTCGAGCAGGTGCTCGGGCGTCTCCGCGACCAGCGGCCGCTCGCCGAGCACCGACAAGCCCGGATCTTTGCCGGGGAAGCTGAACGGTTGAGGTGCCTTCGCGGCGGCTGCTTCCGGCGCCTTCTTCGCGTCCTGCGCCAAGGCTGCTGGAATAAGGCCGCCCGGCATGGTCGCGCTGTGGACGATCGTGCCGCCAACCGCAGCGCTCATGGCTGCAAGGCCGGCGCCGTTAAGAAAACCGCGCCTCGAGACGTCGGTCTTGCGGCCGAACGCGACCCCATCGGCGCGCTCAGGGTCCTCGGCGTAGATTTCTTCGATCGAGCGTTCGCGTCTCCTCGCCATCGTTATGTCCTCTCCCTACGTGAGGTTCCGATGTATTCACATGAATACATCCGAATATAATGATACGATCGTCGCGCCATCAGGCCAACTGCGGAAACAGCGGGCAATGCCCGATGCGGCGGCCTGCGCGCCGCGGCGCCGACGGAGGCCTATCCTCATTGCTCCACGGATTTCGACGGCCAAGGCGTTGCGAATCGAACTGTTTTCACTGCAACTGCCGAGGGTTGGGAATCTGTGGAGGGGTTGCGATGTCCATCTTCGAGGCCATGGAGCGCCTGGCGGGTGCGGCATTGCTCGCGCTGGCGCCAGCGGCGGGGGTTGCCGTGGCCGCGCAACATCGAGGTCGCGGCGGCGATCTCGTCGTCGCACTACGCGCGCGCGGCGCCGGCGATCTTGTTGACGGCTATGTCGGCGAGTTGACACGCGAAATCTGGGTCGGCGCCGAGACGCGCAGCCTTCCTCAGGAGGCGCTCGAGCGGCACTTCGCCGATCTCGCCGGTGTCATCGCGCGCTACGAGGTGGCCGAAGAGTGTCTCGACGGGGCGTTGTCGGCCTCGGCAGGTGGGGACCGGGGGCGGCGCATTGCCGTCGATCTCTTCCTCAAGGCGCGCGCGGATGGCGCGCTCGAGGCGCACAATCTCTCTGACGATGTGGCGATGTTTGTGCTCGAGCGCAGTTTTGCCCGCCTTGTGCGCGAGCGACAGCGGATTACGGCACTTGCGCCGATGCTGAGAGAATTCGTCGGGGACGGGGCGGCCGCCGCGCCACCGCAGCAGCCGGAGATGCCGACTGCTCCCGCTGCGCCGGCACCGCGCGCTGAGACCGGGCCGGCTCCCGCCGCACCCGAAAAGGCGATGTCTCCGCCGACACCTGCCGCCCCGCTCACGACCGAGGTGGCAGAGCGCGCCCGCATTCGCACCCAGTTCGACATCTCCGAGGCGGCAGAGGCCCGCCTCATGGGGCTCATCGAGAGCCAGGGTGCGAGCGGGGCCGGCCGCATAGCTCGCTTTGAAGCTCTTGCGCGCTGGATTCAGGAGGCGCGCGCGCAGCTCATGCGCCCGACGAACGACGACGGCGACTTGCGCAAGCTCAAGCTGCGCGCTGCCGATGCGCTTGCTGCGGGCGATCTCGCACTCGCCATGGACACGTTGAAGCACATTCGCCGGGCGCTGCGCGATGGCCGTCGGCGCATCGAGGCACGCCTCGAGGATGAGGTTGCGGCGCTCAAGGCGCAGATGACCGAGGAGGCACGTGCCGCGGCACGGCTCGCGGAGCTTGCCGTTGCGCGGCGGGACTATCTCGCGGCGGCTGATCTCTTCGTCGAGGCTGCGGATTGCCTGCCGAAGAGCGCGCGCGAGGAGGCGTGGCGCTATCATCTGGCGCGCGCCGATGCGCTCCTGCGCAAGGCCGAGGAGGAGGATGACGAAACCGCGCTCGGCGAGGCGCTCGCAGGTTATGGCGGCGTGCTGAAACTGCTTTCCGACGGATCGAATGCGATTGGCGCGGCGCGCGCCAATGTCGGGCTTGGCCGCGCTCTCCATCGCCAGGCAGAGGCGGCAACAGGTACCGGCCGCCTGGGAGATGCCATCGTGGCGTTCCGCAAGGCCCTCGGGCTGATCTCGGCCGACGACGCGCCCGTCGTCTGGTGCGAGGCGCAGGCGGCACTTGCCCGGGCGCTCATGCTGTCCGGCCAGCGGTCGCGCCAGGTGCCGCAGCTTCGCGAAGCCGTGGAGGCCTATCGGACGGCGATCGACGGGGCGAGCGATGAGGTCGCGACGCAAACCCGGCTCGAACTCAATCTCGGGCTCGGCTCGGCGCTGCTCGACCTCGCCGAGTTCGACAAGTCGCCTGAGATCGTCGAGGGTGCCGCCGCCGCTTACACGGATGCGCTGGCGGGGCTGTCGCGCGAGGAGGCGCCGGCGGCCTGGGCCGAGGCGAGCTTCAACCTCGGCAGCGCGCTGCTCATGCGCGCCGACATGCGCGGCGAGGCGAGCCCTGATGCCGGGCGCCTGGCAGCGGCCGTCGAGGCGCTTGGCGGCGCGGCAGACGTGATGACGCCGGAACGCGATGGCGATATCTGGGTCAACGCCACCCTGACGCTCGCCGACGCGCTTGCCGCATTGGCGGAGACCGAGACGCCGCCCGTCGAGCGGCTGCGCCAGGCCATTGCGACTTACCGGCGCGTGCTCGAAGTGGTCGACCGCGCCGCGACGCCGATCACGTGGGCAACCGCCAGCATGAACCTCGGCTCGGCGCTGATCCGGCTCGGCGAGCAGGAGGACAAGCGCAACAACTGGCTTGCCGCCGCGGGCGCCATGGTGCCTGCGCTCGAGGTTTTCGAGGCGGAAGGGGCGACGGCGCATGCCGATCTCGCGCGCCGCACCCTCAAGCGCTTCCACGAGGAATGGGTCGGTCTGCTCGCGCCGCAGCCGACAGGACCGGTCGCGCCTCCCGCGGCCTCTCACCTCCAGCAGGTCGGCTGAGGGGAACCCCGCCTTTCTGGCGGGGTTTTTTCTCTGTGCGCCGCGCCTGTATAGTCGCGGCGCGGCGGTCGCGCTCGCCCGCGCCCCGTCACTCCTATCGAACAGCCTTCAAGGAAATCCGATGCCCCGAATTTCGCTTCGCCAGCTCCTCGATCATGCCGCCGAGCACGGCTATGGCGTGCCGGCCTTCAACATCAACAACATGGAGCAGGCGCTCGCCATCATGGAGGCGGCAGACGCGGTCGACGCTCCGGTGATCATTCAGGCGAGCCGGGGCGCGCGGTCCTACGCGAACGACATCATGCTCCGCCACATGATGGATGCAGTGACCGAGATCTATCCGCATATTCCCGTCTGCGTGCACCTCGACCACGGCAATGAGCCCGCGACATGCATGACCGCGATCCAGGCCGGCTTCACGTCCGTGATGATGGACGGCTCGCTCAAGGCCGACGGCAAGACGCCGGGCGATTGGGACTACAACGTCGGCGTGACGAAAGCCGTCACCGACATGGCGCATCTCGGCGGCATTTCCGTCGAGGGTGAGCTCGGCGTGCTCGGCTCGCTCGAGACCGGCATGGGTGACAAAGAGGACGGCCACGGCGCCGAGGGCAAGCTCAGCCACGACCAGCTCCTGACGAATCCGGACGAAGCGGTGAAGTTCGTCAAGGAGACGAAGGTCGATGCGCTGGCCATTGCGATGGGCACGAGCCACGGCGCCTACAAGTTCAGCCGCAAGCCCGATGGCGACATCCTGGCAATGCATGTGATCGAGGAAATCCACCGCAAGCTGCCGAACACGCATCTGGTCATGCACGGCTCGTCTTCCGTGCCGCAGGAGCTGCAGGAGATCATCAACAAGTACGGCGGGATGATGCCGCAGACCTGGGGTGTGCCGGTCGCCGAGATTCAGCGCGGGATCAAGAACGGCGTGCGCAAGATCAACATCGACACCGATAACCGCATGGCGATGACGGGCCAGATCCGACGCGTGCTGCACGAGGCGCCGGGTGAGTTCGACCCGCGCAAGTACCTGAAGCCCGCGATGGAGGCGATGATGAAGCTCTGCAAGCAGCGTCTACAGGAGTTCAACACCGCCGGTCAGGCTTCGAAGATCAAGAAGGTGCTGACGCTTGCCGAAATGGCGAAGCGCTATGCGAAGGGCGAGCTCGATCCCAAGTTTGCCTGACCGGCGTAGCCCGGCAAGGGCTGGCGGCGGGGCGTCCCAAGTCCAGCGTATCAGCCCGGCGAATTGCCTGCTTATTAAGCAATTCGCCTATTCTTCGGGCCGGACTTGCTCTAAGTTTCCGCCTCAAAATCCGGCAGTGATAGGCTAACGTGCGGGTCGATCGAGGCAATCTGCTCCCTGACCTGTTCTGGCACGTCGGATGCTTAAAGCATGGGGTGCCGGTCCCACCGTCGTCACCGCTAGGAGCGCAGGCAAAGTGATATGAAGAAGATCGAAGCGATCATAAAGCCGTTCAAGCTCGACGAGGTGAAGGAGGCCCTTCAGGAGATCGGTCTCCAAGGCATCACTGTGATCGAGGCCAAAGGTTTTGGCCGTCAAAAGGGTCACACCGAGCTGTATCGCGGCGCCGAGTACGTCGTCGACTTCCTGCCCAAGGTGAAGATCGAGGTCGTGCTGCCCAACGACATGGTCGGCAAAGCCGTGGATGCCATCCAGAAAGCCGCCAAGACGGGCCGCATCGGAGACGGCAAGATCTTTGTATCGACGATCGAGGAGGCGATCCGCATTCGCACCGGCGAGACCGGCACCGACGCCATCTGAAGTCCTCACCTAATTTCAGTCCTCGCCCGGCGTCCGCGCCCGCGAGGGCTGCCTTTCCCGCCCTCTTACGACCCGCCAATCACAAACTGGGGAAACATACATGTCCAAGACCGCTGCCGATGTGATCAAGATGATCAAGGACAAGGAGGTGAAGTTCCTTGATCTGCGGTTTACCGACACCAAAGGCAAGATGCAGCACGTCACCGCCGATGCATCGTGCGTCGACGACGCCATGTTCGCTGACGGCTATGCCTTCGACGGCTCCTCGATCGCCGGTTGGAAGGGCATCGAGGCATCGGACATGACGCTGATGCTGGACCCCGCGTCGGCACACATGGATCCGTTCTTTGCTCAGAGCACGATGGCGATCTTCTGCGACGTCATCGAGCCTTCGACGGGCGAGCTCTATGAGCGCGATCCGCGCGGCATCGCCAAGAAGGCCGAGGCCTACATGAAGAGCACGGGCGTGGGCGACGCCATCTACTTCGGCCCCGAGGCCGAGTTCTTCATTTTCGACGATGTGCGCTTCACGACCGATCCCTACAACACGGGCTTCCAGCTCGACAGCTCCGAGCTGCCCTCGAACATGGGCACGAAGTACGAGACGGGCAACCTCGGCCACCGTCCGCGCACCAAGGGCGGCTATTTCCCCGTTCCGCCGATCGACAGCGCGCAGGACATGCGCTCGGAGATGCTCTCGGTCATGGCCGAGATGGGCGTCGTCGTCGAGAAGCACCACCACGAGGTTGCGTCCTCGCAGCACGAGCTCGGCATCAAGTTCGGTCCGATGATCACAATGGCCGACCACATGCAGATCTACAAGTATGTGATCCATCAGGTCGCGCAGGCTTATGGCAAGACTGCGACGTTCATGCCGAAGCCTGTTTTCGGCGACAACGGCTCGGGCATGCATTGCCACCAGTCGATTTGGAACAAGGGCGAGCCGACATTCGCCGGCAACAAGTACGCCGATCTTTCGGACACCTGCCTCAGCTACATCGCCGGTATCCTGAAGCACGCGAAGGCGATCAACGCCTTCACGAACCCCTCGACCAACTCCTACAAGCGACTGGTTCCGGGCTATGAGGCGCCGGTGCTGCTCGCCTACTCGGCGCGCAACCGCTCGGCGTCGTGCCGCATCCCGCACGTGACGAGCCCGAAGGCCAAGCGTATCGAGGTTCGCTTCCCGGATCCGGCGGCAAATCCCTATCTCGCCTTTGCAGCGATGCTCATGGCCGGTCTCGACGGCATCCAGAACAAGCTGCACCCCGGCGATGCCATGGACAAGAACCTCTATGACCTGCCGCCGGCAGAGCTCGCCAAGATTCCGACCGTCTGCGGCTCGCTTCGCGAAGCCATGATGAGCCTCGACAGCGATCGCGGCTTCCTCAAGATGGGCGGCGTGTTCACGGACGACATGATTGACGCCTACATCGAGCTCAAGATGGCCGAGGTCGAGCGCATGGAAATGACGCCGCACCCCGTCGAGTTCGACATGTATTACTCGGTCTAAGACGACGAGGCGCCTCGGGGGGACGGGCCTGGCGACAGGCCCAACGAGGGGGGCCGGACCTCATGGGTCCGGCCCAATTCGTTCGGCGGCCCGCGGGGGGATCTCGTGGCCTCCCGCGCCGGCGGCGTTTTTCCGGCCGGGTGAGATAGCAGGCGCCCCGAGGGCACTCCATTACCCGGCCCGGGCTTCGCAAGTTTGGGCTGCGCAAGCCATCGTGGAGGTCTGCGCCGACGGCCGAACGCACGGTCCGAGTTGTTGTCTCGTAGCTCGTGTACCACGCCGGCCGAGATCTGCGTGCTATGAGCGCGGGCCCAGGGATTGAAGTTTGCCCATTGACGAGCGACCTGATACAAGGCCGGCGGCCCATGGGCACTTCCCATCGTTGGCCTCTGCGCTCCCTTCGTCTATCGGTTAGGACGTCAGATTTTCAATCTGAAAAGAGGGGTTCGACTCCCCTAGGGAGCGCCATTTGCGAACAAA
>DATMRT010000023.1:0-12956 GCA_035565975.1 Hyphomicrobiaceae bacterium | reverse complement strand
TCGGCGAGTATTCGCCGGAACGTCGCCGCCGTTCGGGCCAGGGTGGCGGAGGCGCCAAGCCCAAGACCCTCTTCGATCTCCTCTTCAAGAACTGATCGCGAGCCGACACAAGCTCGCGGCCCTCTAGAGCACGTTCCTTCAGATGGAAGCGCATAGCCCAGTATAGCCACCTTGTTCCGCCCCCCTTCTGGGGGAGGCTAGGAGGGGGGATGGCAGAACATCAGCGGGTGGGATTCCCCCACCCCTAACCCCTCCCCACAAGGGGGAGGGGATCGCAATTCCATTTTTTCCGAACGTGCCTTAGAGCCCGAAGGCAGGCTGAGTGGCCGTCAAAGCTTGCCCCCTCTCTGTCAGCGTGGGCACCGCGGACGTGACGCGGCGAAGTGGCTGCGAAGCACCTCTTTCCAGCAGCCCGCGGCAGCAATCTCCGCCCTCGCGCGGTGGCCGCCGCGGGCATAGCACCACGAAGGCGTTGCGAAGCGCCTCTTTCCAGCAGCCCGCGGCACTATCTAAAGTGACACGATACCTTCTGCCCGCCGCCGACATCACGCAGCACCGGGCTCTCGACCTTGCAGCGTGCCTGCGCGATCGGGCAGCGCGTGTGGAAATGGCAGCCGGACGGCGGTTTCATCGGGCTCGGCACATCGCCCTGAAGCACGACCTTGTTGCGCTTGATCGAGGGATCGGGAACCGGCACAGCCGAAAGCAGCGCTTCCGTATAGGGGTGACGCGGCTTCGTGAAGAGCGTGCGCTTGTCGGCGTACTCGACGATCCGCCCAAGATACATCACGGCGATGTTGTGGGAGATGTGCTCGACGACCGCGAGGTTGTGCGAAATGAACAGATAGCCGAGCCCGCGCTCCTGCTGCAGATCCATGAGCAGGTTGATGACCTGCGCCTGGATGGACACGTCCAGCGCGGAAACGGGCTCGTCACCGATGATGAGCTTCGGATTGAGGGCGAGCGCGCGCGCAATGCCGATGCGCTGACGCTGGCCGCCCGAGAACTGATGCGGAAAGTTGTCCATCTGCGCCTGGCGGAGGCCGACACGGGCGAAGAGCTCCGCCACGCGCTCGCGCCGTTCCGCAGCGTTGCCGATCCCATGCACCTTCAAGGGTTCGCCGACGATATCGCCGGCGCTCATGCGCGGATCGAGCGAGGAGAACGGGTCCTGGAAGATGATCTGCATCTCGCGGCGGTAGGGCCGCAGTTCCTGTTTCGACAGGCCCGTAATCTCCTGCCCTTCGATCTTGATGCTTCCCGAGGTCGGCTCGACGAGCCGCAGGATGGCGCGGCCGACGGTCGACTTGCCACAGCCCGACTCGCCGACGAGGCCAAGCGTCTCGCCCTCGCGGATCGTGAACGAGACCCCGTCGACGGCATAAACGTGCCCGATCGTCTTCTGCAGCAGCCCCTTCTTGACGGGGAAATGCTTCTTGAGATCGCGCACCTCGAGGGCCGGCGCCCGATTGTGACGAGGCGAGCTTTCGGCTGCACCGTTCGCCGTGCCCGGCGTCACGCCGCTCTCCGCTCCGTCATGCATTGGCGCCTCCAAACAGCTCGTCCGAGCGCCAGCAGGCAGCCCAGTGGCCGCTTCTCTTCTGCTCGTAGGGTGGGTACTCCGCGCGGCAGCGGTCGTCGGCGTAGGGACAGCGCGGCGCGAACGCACAACCCGGCGGCAGCGCGCTCAAGGCCGGCACGATGCCGGGAATCTCCTGCAGCCGCTCGGTGCTTTCCTTCTCCTCGCCGCGCATGAGATCGAGCCGTGGAATCGAAGCCATCAGCCCGCGCGTATAGGGATGTAGCGGCCGCGCGAACAGCTCGCCGACGTCCGCCTCCTCGACCTTCCGGCCCGCGTACATCACGATGACGCGCTGCGCCGTCTCTGCGACGACGCCGAGATCGTGCGTGATGAGCACCACGGCCGTGCCGAGCCGATTCTGCAGCTCGAGAATGAGATCGAGGATCTGCGCCTGGATCGTCACGTCGAGCGCCGTCGTCGGTTCGTCGGCGATCAGCACCTTCGGATTGCACGCGAGCGCGATGGCGATCATCGCCCGCTGGCGCATGCCGCCCGAGAGCTGGTGGGGATATTCCTTCACGCGCTGCTCGGGCTCGGGAATCTTGACGAGCCGCAGCATTTCCACGGCGCGCGCGTAAGCCTGCTTCGTCGTCATGTTCTGATGCAGAAGCAGCACTTCCGCGATCTGCCGGCCAATCGTCATGACCGGATTGAGCGACGTCATGGGCTCCTGGAAAATCATGGAGATGTCGTTGCCGCGGATCCGGCGCATCTCCTCCTCGTCGAGTTCGAGGAGATCCACACCGTCGAGCTTGATCGAGCCGCTGATGATGCGGCCGGGCGGCACCGGAATAAGACGGAGAAGCGAGAGAGCCGTAATCGACTTTCCGCAGCCCGACTCTCCGACGATCGCCAGCGTCTCCTTGGGCTTCAGCGCGAAATCCACGCCGTCGACCGCCTTGACCACGCCCTGCCGCGTGAAGAAGTACGTGCGCAGGTCCGCGACCTCGAGGAGGTGCTCCGCCGCGGGTGCGCGGTGGGGTACGGACTCGGGTGTTGAAGCTGTGGTCGTCATCGGGCTCCCTGCGTTGATCGCGGCGCGTTGCGGTGTCGGCGCGCTTCCCGTCCAGTCGTTCATGACGTCACGGCCCGTGGCCTCGGCTCGCGCATCAGCTGCGCTCGCGCGGATCGAGGATGTCGCGCACGGCATCGCCGAGCAGGTTCGTCCCGAATACCGCGAGCGAGATCGCAATACCCGGGAAGACGACGAGCCAGGGGGCCGTGCGCACGTACTCGGCAGCGGACTCCGACAGCATCCGGCCCCACGACGGATGGGGCTCCGGAATGCCGAGGCCGAGGAAGGAGAGCGAGGCCTCGGTCAGGATGGCCGAGC
Organism: Hyphomicrobiaceae bacterium; assembly: GCA_035565975.1. GTDB lineage: Bacteria > Pseudomonadota > Alphaproteobacteria > Rhizobiales > Hyphomicrobiaceae. The sequence goes on along the minus strand of DATMRT010000023.1, from coordinate 10,041 downwards.
CAAGCTGAGCCGTGGCGAGCACGATCAGCGGCGCCACCGTGTTCGGCAGCACATGCCGCACGGCGATCTTCCACTCGTCCATGCCGACGGCGCGTGCCGCCTCGACATAGGGCATCTCCCTGAGCGCGAGCGTGTTCGAGCGGATCACGCGCGCCACATTGGGAATGATCGGGATCGATATCGCGATGATCGTATTGGTGAGCGAGGGGCCGAGCGAGGCCGCCATCAGCAAGGCCATCACGAGCAGCGGCAACGCCTGAAGGATATCCATCAGGCGCTGCGTCAGCAGATCGAGCCAGCCGCCGAAATAGCCGGACATGAGGCCGATGAACACGCCGAAGAAACAGCCGAGCACGGTCGAGCCGATTCCAACGGCGAGCGAGATGCGGGCGCCGTAGACGATGCGGCTCCACATATCGCGGCCCATGAAGTCGGCGCCGAGGATGTGCTCTGGGCTCGGCCGCGCGAGCGAGGAGCGCGGGTTCGTGGTCGTGGGATCGAACGCCGTGAGGTAGCCCGCAAAAAGAGCCGTCAGCACGAAGATGAGGACGAGGAGCGCGCCCGCAGCACCAAGCGGATAGCGCCGCGCGAGATGCAGGGAGGTGCCCCAGAAGCCGCTGACGCCGGCACCGGCGCGGGCCAACTCGGCCTTGTGATCGATGGTTGCCATGGCTTGCCTCAACCTTCGTACTTGATGCGCGGATCGAGAACGACGTAGGCCATATCGACGAGGAAGTTCACAACGACGGTAACGACGGCGATCAGCATCACGAGGTTCTGCACGATCGGATAATCGCGCCAGCGGATCGCTTCGACGAGGAAGCGGGCGACACCGGGGATATTGAAGACGGTCTCCGTGACGATCAGGCCGCCGATGAGGAAAGCCGCCTCGATGCCGATGATGGTGACGACAGGCAGCACCGCATTCCGCAGCGCATGGTCATAGTTGACCGAGCGCGTCGTCGCGCCCTTAGCCCTTGCGGTACGGATGTAGTCCTGCCGCAACACTTCCAGCATGGAGGAGCGGGTGAGGCGCATGATGAGAGCAGAAGCTCGGAATCCGACTGCCGCGGCCGGAATGCTGAGCAGCCAAAGCTCTTGCCAGAAGCCGCGCGGCTCGTCGGAATAGATGGGTATCCAGCCCGTGTACTGGACGAAGGCCATGAGAATGAGCAGGCCAAGCCAGAACGACGGCAGAGACAAGCCCGACAGACTGATGACCCTCAGGACATAGTCGAGGCCCGTATTCTGCCTGACGGCACTGATCACGCCGAGTGGCACACCGAAGAGGACCGAGAAGAAAAGCGCGAGCGCGGCGAGCTTCGCCGTGATCGGAATGCGCGGCAGGATCTCGTCGAGCGCGGGCTTCTCCGAAACATAGGAGTAGCCGAGATCACCTTTCATCATATTGGTGATCCACGAGACGTATTGCTGCACGATCGGTCTGTCGAGGCCGAGTTCTTCCTCGAGCCGCTTCTTGTCGTCAGGGTTCACCATCCCTGCAGAGTCGAAGAGAATATCGACGATGTTGCCCGGCACGACGCGGAGCATGACGAAGATCAGCACCGACATCCCGAACAGCGTCAGGATCATCAGCAGGAATCGCCGGATCATATAGGCACCCATGGGGGCCTCCATCAGCTCGTCAGCAACATCGCCAAGTTTTCAATCGCTAGCGGCAAATCGCGTTGCCGCGCCGGGACCCGCCCGAGTGGGGCGGGTGTGCACCGGCGCGGCGCGAGAAAGATACTCCCGCACCGCGCCGGGCACTCAAGCTCCTGGCATCACTTGTCGAGCCATACGTACTCGAAGCGCCAGTTATTGTAGATCGAGTTCTCGTGGCCGACGAAGCCCTTCACATGAGGCCACCAGCAGGTCGCAGCCCGGTCGTGATAGATGATCGGCCGTGCCAGGTCGTCGTTGAGGAGTCTCTCGATCTCCCAGACCACCTTCTTGCGCTCGGCAGCATCCGAGATCGTGGACTGCTTGTCGATCAGCTTCTCGACTTCCTGGTTGCAGTAGTTCGTGTAGTTGCGCTCCGACTTGCAGGCATAACCCTCGACGAACACAACGTCCGGATCGTCCACCGGCGTGCCCGTAAGGTTGAGACCGACCTGATAGTCCTTGCGGGCCACCTTGGCATGCCAGAGCGGCGTATCGACCACATCGAGCTCGCCGTCGATATAGATCTGCTTGAGCTGGTCGATGAGGATCACGGCCGGATCACGGTAGATGGCGATGTTACGGGTCGAGACCTTGATCTTGAGCGGCTTCGACGCACTGTAGCCGAGGCCTTCCATGATCTTGCGCGCCTCGGCCCGGTTCTTCTCCACGTCTCCACCGTAGCCGGTCATCTTCTTCAGTTCCTCGGGGGGCATGCCCCACGAGCCTTCCGGCAGCGGCAACATTGCGCCACCGATATCGCCCTTGCCCTCGGTCAGAATGTCGACGAACGCCTTGCGGTCGAGCGTAAGGGCCATCGCCTTGCGGACCTGCGGATTGTCGAAGGGTGCCGCCTCACGATTGACGATCAGGTTGCGGCTCACGTACTGCGGCTTGACCTCGCAGATCGCCTTCGGCGCCTGCTTCTGCATGTCCTTGAGCAGCGGGATCGTGACGTCCTGCGAGAACGTCATGTCGAACTCGCCGGCCTGGAAAGCCAGAATGCGGGTCGAACGGTTCGTGATGATGCGCATTTCGATCGCATCGACGAGTGGCAGGCCCTTTTTGAAGTAGTCGGGGTTCTTGGTGAGGCGGATGACCTCGTTGGCCTTGAACTCGGCGAACTTGAAAGGTCCCGTTCCAACCGGCTTGGTGCGCATGTCCGCAGGGCTGACATGGCACGGATAGATGGGCGAGTAGCCGGATGCGAGGAGCGCCAGGAACGCGCCTTGCGGCCGCTCGAGCACCATCGTCACCTCGTTGGGGCCGTTGGTGACTACTTCCTTCAGGTTGCGATACCAGATCGACCGCGGGTTCTTGCGCAGGCGCTGCTTGCTCTTACCTTGCAGAAGATCGAACGTGCACTTGACATCCGCCGAGGTAAACGGCTTGCCATCGTGCCATTTCACGCCTTCGTTCAGCTTGAACGTCAGCTTGGTCCTGGTGTCGTCCCAAGCCCAGCTCTTGGCCAGGTCGGGAACGATCGTGTCCATGCTGTTCTTTTTCTTCTGCTGATCGTAGACGACAAGATTGTTGTACAAAGCCATGAACGGCAGGTTCGCGGAGACCGTTGCCTCTTCGTGAACCGATGCGCTCGCCGGCGTGTCGCGATGATAGATGCGGAGCGTGCCGCCCGTTTTCTGCGCGAACGCCGCTCCGACGTCGCCGAGGCCGACGGCCAGCCCGAGTGCTGCCGCCGAGTACCAAATCGCCTTCATTCGTTTCCTCCTTTGTAAACCCCGATCGCCATCACGTGAGATGGCGACCGCCTTCCCTGTTCTTCCGAGCGTACCGGCTGGAATGGTTCCCAGGGCACGGGCCGTATTCGGCTCCATGTTTGCCCTCGGTTTCTGATCCAAATCCAAATTGAGCCGGGCGTCGTGCTTGCTTGTCCTGCACCTCTCTCCTTGCTGGCCGTATCGAGCTTCCGCTCCAAGTCGGCAAATTGTTGAATGATCAGGCTAGTCGTTCACAGGGCCGTGATCAATGCTCCTTGTCATTTTGAACCTTAATGCCGCTCAGTCACTGGCCCGCAGCAGAGCGCCGCCATCCACAGGCAGAGCCACACCGGTAATGAAGCTCGCTTCATCCGAGGCGAGAAAGAGGGCGGCATTCGCGACGTCCCATCCGGTGCCCATGGTCTTTCGCAGCGGCACGCGTGCATTACGCGCTGCGACAACCTCGGCGCGCGGCTGCCCCCAGACGCGCGCGCGCGTGTCGACCGCCATGGGCGTATCCATCAGCCCCGGAAGAATGATGTTCGCCCTGACGCCGTACTCGGCATTGTGGCGCGCGATCTGCTCTGTGTAGGCGATCATGCCGGCCTTCGTCGTCTTGTAGGCGACCGTCGCGTAGCTTGCCGAAAGCGCCGCCACGGACGAGATCGACAGAATCGAGCCCGAGCGCTGCTCGCGCATGATCGGGAGCGCATGCTTGCAGGCCATGATGAAGCCGCGCAGGTTGATCGCATTCACCTTGTCGAAGGCCTCTTCGGTGATTTCGAGCGGCGGCTTGTCGCCACCGCCGAGCGACACGCCCACATTGTAGTGCAGCGTGTCGAGCCGCCCCCACCGCTTGACCGCCTCGTCGACGGCTGCCTTCATCTCGGCTTCCTTGGTCACGTCGGCCTTGAAGCCCGCCGCCGTCCCGCCGGCCTGCCTGATGATCTCCGCCGTCTCCTCGGCCGACTCGAACCGGTTGTCGACGCAAAGAACCTTCGCGCCTTCACGCGCAAACACGACAGCCGTCGCGCGACCGTTGCCCATGCCCTCGCCCGGGCTCTGGCCGGCACCGATGATGACCGTCACCTTATCCTTCATGCGCATGAGGTCGCTCCTTCAGGCCGGGGTCGCTGGGAATGGATACTTCTCGAGGTACTTCTGGTAATCGGGCTCGACATCGATCTCGAGGCTCGCGAGAACGCGCACGACCGCGTTGTAGAAAGCGATCGTCATCACGAGATCGATCATGTGCTCGTTGGAGAGCCGCTTCTCCAGCGCCTCGAAAGTCGCCTTGCTGACGGCGCCGTCGTTCGTCGCCTCACGCGCAGCCAGGAGGACCAGACGCTCGATGTCGCCAAGCGACGTCGCCTTGCCGGCAGTGTCGTCGATGAGCGCCTTGACGTCCGCGTCGGTGACGCCGAACTCATAACCGAGCTTGATGTGATGCGACCACTCGTAGGGAGAGCGCGCCAGCCAGCCGACCTGCAGGATGGCAAGTTCCCGCAAGCGCGAGTCGAGCGTACTCTTGTGACGGATGAAATATCCGAGGCCCTGGAAGGCGCGCAGCGCATTCGGGCTGTTCACGAGCTGCTTGTAGAGCGTGATCTCACGCTTCAGGAGATCCTGATGCTCGGGCGGCAGATCGGCCTTCTCGATGTAGGGCAGGCGGGCCATGGGCGCTTTTTCCTCGGTGGACTCGTTATTCGCTCTCGCTCTCGCGCTCCGGCGCCTGAAGGGTCGTGCCGCCATCGACGACGAGCGTGTGGCCGGTGATGTAACGCGCGTGATCCGACATCAGGAAACGCACGGCATTGCCAATGTCCCAGCCCGTTCCCTCGATGCCGAGTGTGGAGGCGCGGCGGCGGTTGTCGCGGGACTTGTCGCTCATGCCACGGGCATAGACCATCGGTGTGTAGACCGGCCCCGGACAGATGCAGTTGACGCGAATGCCGTCCTTACCGTGATCGACAGCCATGGCGCGCGTCAGGCCGATGATCGCGGCTTTGGTCGTCGTGTAGATGGTGAGCCCGCGCGGACGGAGCGCCGAGATCGACGAGACGTTGACGATGGCGCCGCGCCCCGCCGTCTTGATCATCGCGGGGATCGCGTACTTCGAGGTCAAGAACATTGCCTCGACATTGACCTGCATCATGCGATGCCAGGTCTCCTGCGGCTCAGTGACGACCGTGCCGCGGCTCGAGATACCAATGTTGTTGTCGAGGAAGTCGAGGCGACCGAAGCGATCGACGGCGGTCTCGACAGTAGACTTGCACTGCTTCTCGTCCGTGAGATCGGCCTGATGTGCGGCGGCCGTTCCACCGTCGGCCGTGATCATGTCGACGGTACGCTGTGCGAGCTCGAGCTCGCGATCGACGACGAGCACCTTGGTGCCGGATCCGGCGAGCAGGAGCGCAGCCGCGCGGCCGTTGCCGATGCCGTCACCCGCAGCACCCCCACCGGCAATGATCGCGACCTTGCCGGAAAGGCCCGGATCGTCGTTGTAGCCCGCAGGCATCGCGTTCCTCCTTTGCTCGTGTCTCCGGCTTCATTGAGCGAGCCGGCTGCACAATTCACGCGCGACGCTAGCGCCCGGTGAAGTTCGGCTTGCGACGCTCGGCATAGGCCTTCACGCCTTCCTTGAAGTCTTCGGCGGCGCGCAGCTTCTGCTGAAGGCTGAGCTCATGGTCCGTCTGCTCCCTGACCTTGTCGGCGAGGCCGGCGCGGATCGTGGCGCGCGTCGCCTGCACGGCGAGCGGCGCGTTCTCGGCCATCTCGGCAGCGAAAGCCTGTGCTCGCGTGCGCACTTCCGCGAGCGGCACGACTTCGTCGGCAAGCCCGATGGCGAGCGCCTCCTCGCCGGTGAGGCGCCGGCTCGTGTAGAACATCTTGGACGCCTGCTGCACCCCGATGAGACGCGGCAGCGTGTAGGTGAGGCCGAAGCCCGGATGGAAGCCGAGCCGCGTGAAGTTCGCCGAGAAGCGCGCTTCCGGCGCCGCGATGCGGAAATCGCAGGCGACCGCGAGGCCGAGGCCGCCGCCGATGGCCGGCCCCTGCACGGCTGCTACGATCGGCTTCTTCGCACGGAAGATGCGCACGGCCTCCTGATAGAGATGGCCCGCATTGTTGAGCGGGTTTTCGCCGGGCCGGTTGCCCTTCGCGTCGAGGCTGCTGCCGTCGCCGAAGTTGGCGCCCGCGCAAAAGGACTTGCCCTCGCTTGCAAGAACGACGGCGCGAACGTCGATGTCCTCATCGAAGCCTTCGAGCGCCGCCGCGATCTGCTTGATCAGCGACATGTCAAAGAAATTGTGCGGTGGCCGCTGGATGACGATGGTGGCGACATTCCCGCTGCGCTCGATGGTGATGTCGGTGAAGGCAGTCATTGAATTCTCCGTCGGCAGGAACTCACAGCGTGCGTGTCAAGCATGACCGTGCTGAATGATAAGGGCATCCGCGATCGTCACTCCCTGACCGTCAGGATGCACGAACACGGGATTGAGGTCGATCTCGGCAATGGCTTCCGCATGATCAGCGGCAAAGCGCGACAGGCGGACCATCATCTCGGCGAGTGCATCGACGTCCGCCGCCGGCGCGCCGCGCTGTGCATCGAGCAGCGCCCGCCCCTTGAGCCCGTCGATCAGCGCGAGCGCCGCCGGCTTGGTCAGAGGCACCGGGGCCAGCGCGACATCCTTCAGCACTTCGACGTGAATGCCACCGAGGCCGACCATCAGCATAGGGCCGAACTGCGGATCGCTGTTGACGCCGAGAATGACCTCGCGGCCCGGCCCTGCTATCGGCTGCACAAGCACGCCGTCGATGGTGGCCTCGGGATCATGCTCCTGCGCGCGCTCGATGATGGTCGCGAAGGCTTCGCGCACACGATCCGCCGAGATATTGAGCGCGACGCCGCCGGCCTCCGTCTTGTGCAGGATATCGGGCGACTGCACTTTCATGGCGACAGGACCGCCGATCGCGGCTGCGGCCTCCGCCGCCTGCTCGATGGTCTTGGCGAGGTACTGGCCGGCTGTCTGACCGATACCGTAGGCGGCGAGCACGCGGCGCGCCTCGAACTCCGTCAACGCCCCGCGGCTCTTCGTCAGCATCTCAGTCACGTGCTCATGCACCGGCGCGGCCGTGCGTGCGCTTGGCGGCGCCGTCAGGAAGCGCTCGCGCCGCTCGCGGTAATCGGCCATCGCTGCCATCGTACGCGCGGCATTGCGCATGTTGGTGAAGATCGGATAGCCGGCCTCGGCCAGCGTTTCGAGCGTCAGCGGCACGGGAAGCGTGTAGCTCCACATGAAGATGGGCTTCTTCGTCTCGCAACGCAGCTTGATCAGCGCTTCGCGCTCGTGCGCGATGTGCTCGCCTGCGCGCCCGCTCATGACGACCATGATGCCGTCGACCATCGGCGAAGGCACGACGCGGCCGGCAAGGCCCGCATAACCCGCGCTGCGGATGGACTGTGCCGTGCCGTCCACGGGATTCTGCGACGTCCCGTAGCTCGGGATGATCTTGTCGATCTCGCGACGCGTCTCGGCATCGAGCTCAGGAATTTCGAGACCGGCCGCTGCGCACGCATCCGCCATCCAGCCGCCGCCGCCACCCGACGCCGTGCAGATGCCGACGCGCCGACCGGCCGGCAGATCGGGACCCGCCGCGAGAAAGCCCTGCGCGAGGTCCACCATCTCTTCGAGATCGCGTCCCTCAACCATGCCGTAGTTGCGGGCCATGGCGCTGAAGCTCGCATAGGAGCCGGCGAGCGCGGCCGTGTGCGAGGCCGCGGCCCGCGCGCCCGCATCGGACTGACCGATCTTGCTGAGAATGATGGGCTTGCCCGCGCGCAATGCCTTCTCGGCGACAGCTGAGAATTTCGCACCCGTCTTGATGTCCTCGACCAGCATGAGCAGCACGTCGGTGCCGGGATCGTCGATGAGGTGATCGGCATAATCGAGCACTTCGAGGCTCGCCTCGTTGCCCGTCGTCGTGATGAGATTGAAGCCGAGCTCCTTCGGCCGTCCACGATCGTAGAAGCCGAAACCCATGCCGCCGCTCTGCGCGATCACGGAGACGCGCCGGCCACCGAGCGGATGCTTCGGCAGCAAGGAGAGATTGCCGGGGCTCACAGCCGGGCTGAAGGTCGGGCAGAGCGCCAGCGGCAAATTGGCGAAGCCTTCCGAGTTCGGGCCCATGACGGCCATGCCATATTGCGCGCCGATGGCCTTGATCTCGGCCTGCATCTTCGCGCCGGCTTCGCCCGGCTCCTCGGCGAAGCCGGAGGAGAGGATGATCGCCGCGCCGACACCGGCCTCACCGCAGCGGCGAAGCTCCTCGACCACGTATCCCGCCGGAATGATCAGCACGGCGAGATCGACGGGGCCGGGCACCGCGCCGATCGTCGGATAGGCCTTGAGACCTTGCACCTCGCCGTGACTACGGCTCACCGGATGGACGCGACCGCCATAAGGATGCGCATTCAGGGTCTCGAGAATACGGCCGCGCAGGCCCTGTCCCTTGGGTGCCGCGCCGATGACGGCGACACTCTTGGGCGACAGCAGCTTTGCGATATCGGCCATTCGAGCGCCCTACCTGAGCCCGAGGCCGCGCGCGATGATGCCGCGCAGGACTTCCGTCGTGCCGCCCTGGATGGTCAGCTTGGGCGCGATCGTCGTCGCGTAGGCGAGCTTCTTCTCGAAGGGGATCTGGTTCGTTGCCTCGGGCTCGCTGAAGGCAGCAAGCTCGCGCGCCTTGTGCGGCAGGCGCTGCTCCCAAATCGTGCCGACATCCTTCACGATGGCCGCTTCGAGCACGGGCTCCTTACCGGCGTGCAGCATCCCCGCGACCGAGACCGACATGCGCCGCAGCGTGTGGAGCTGCGCGACAAGACGGCCGAGCCCCTCCGCGCCACGCACATCCGGATCGGGGCCGAGCACGCGCACGAGCTCTTCGAGCACATAGTATGTTTCGAGAAAGCGCTCGGGACCGCTGCGCTCGTAGGCGAGCTCGCTCGTCGCCTGCTTCCACGCGCCGTCGATCTCGCCGAGGACGTGATCCTCGGGAATAAAGGCGTTCTCGAACACGACCTCGTTGAAGTCGTGATGCCCCGTGATCTGGTAAACCGGGTTGCAGGTAATGCCCTTCGTCTTCATGTCGACGAGGAACTGCGTGAGCCCGTGGCGCCGGTTCTCCTTGGTCGGCTGGGAGGTGCGGAAGAGGCCGATCATGTAGTCGGCCTGATGGGCGTTCGAGGTCCAGATCTTGGTGCCGTTGATGAGCCAGCCGCCGTCCGTCTTCGTCGCCTTCGTGCGGGCGGCGAAGAGATCGGAACCGGAGTTCGGCTCGCTCATGCCGATCGCAAAGCAGCATTCGCCGCGGCAGATCGCCGGCAGCACCTTCATCTTGATGTGCTCGGGCGCATACTTGATCAGGATCGGGCCGCTCTGGCGATCAGCGACGAAATGCAGTCGCGTCGGCGCGTTGGCAACGCGCAGCTCCTCCGTCACGACGTAGCGCTCGAGGAAAGTGCGCTCGTGGCCACCGTATTTCTTCGGCCACGTCATGCCGAGCCAGCCTTTGGCACCGACCTTGCGGCTGAACTCGCGGCTGAAACTGTCACCGCCTGTGGCGCCGCTCGGCTTGATGGTGCCCGCCTCGATCTCCTCGG
>DATMRT010000022.1:0-1667 GCA_035565975.1 Hyphomicrobiaceae bacterium | reverse complement strand
CGAGGATGGGCACGATCAGGCTGATCGTCTCGACCGAGGAGAGTGCGGCCTGCTGGTCGGCCGAGGCGACGTCGGCCCGCTTCTGCAGGCTGCCGATCAGTGTCGTCAGCTTGCCGTTGAATTCGCCGACGCGCATGGTGCCCTCGCCGGTGGCTTCGATGGCGCGGGCAAGCTCGACCGTCATCGGGTCGCGCATCAGAACGATCTGGCGGTTCACGAACTCGTCGCGCCAGGCGGCGGCGATGGCCGCCGTCTCCTTGAGTGCGGCGACCTGGTCCGGCGCCGTCTTGGCGAATTCCGCCGCAAGCTCGCTCGCCTTGGTGTCGATCTTGGCGCTTTCGCTTTCGTAGAGCGAGACGAAGTCGCGATTGCCGGTCAGGAGGAAGTTCTTGTAGGCGAGATCGGCTTCCGAGACGGCATCCGACAGATGGCCCGTATCGTCGATCAGGGCGCCGATGGCGAGATTGGCCTCGACCAGATGCGTGGCCGTCGTCGAGCGCATGTAGATCAGGCCGCAGGCGGCCGTCGCGATGATCGTGAGCGTCGCGAAGGCGGCAAAGCCCTTCAGGCTGACGGAGATATTGTTCAACAGGGACATGTCTATGCTCCTCGACACCCTCTGCGCCATACCGCGGCCTTGCGAGGGATTCGGTTGTTCCAGGCCGGGCGGGCGCTCACGCGCCGGTTTCGGCGCGCCGGGCGAGTTCCGTCAGGTTGAGTTCGACCGTCGCCGCGCCGATGGACTTGCCGTCCGTGTCGGTCACGGTGAAGTTCACCTGCCCGCGCCAGACCTTCATCTCGTCGTCGAACTCGGGCTCGTCGATGAAGACAGCGTCGGGGGCGACGTCGTAGGTCTTCTGGAACTTGGCTTCGTCACCCTGCCAGAAGTCGCTGGTGATCGAGCTCTGCCCGACATTGAGGCCGTTCTGGTCCATGATGAAGATCTCGGCATAAAGGCCGAGCGAGCGTCCCTGCATGCGCGAAAGATAGATGGAGAGCGGATTGGAGAGCGTTGCGGCGATCAGCGGCTTGTCCTCGCTCTCGCGCTCCTTGACCCATTGCTTGTCGAGCGTGTCGATCGCCGCCTGGTCGAGCTTCGACAGCCGCTTGTTCTGGGTGGCGATCGAGATGCGGACGATGTCGCTCTCGATCCACGTCCGCATCTGCTTGATGACCTCGGGCGTGACGAGCTTCTGGATATCGGGTTTCGCAGGTTCGGCCGCAGCAACGGCGCCCGAGAGCGCAAGAGCACTGGCGGCGGTGAGAAGCAGTCGGCCAAGCAGCATGATGATCTCCTTATAGTATGACTAAGTGCAGGCCGAACACTTTAGGAACAGTTAACGCTAAACCCTAAATTAGCGGCCCTAACTTGACTTTCGACAATTCACATGCAGCGCCCCGGCGCTTTGGAGAGCCGAAACGGGCCGAGGTGATTGTCATACAATGAAGCGTCGAGCCCTGGTTTCCAGCGTACAGGAGGTCATGGCCTTTACCCGAAGGGAGGCTTTGGTTACAGCAAACGCGCCGCCGGGGCGAAGCCGCCGGCGGCGCATGCAGGGTGAAACGGCGGGGCGCGTCCGATCAGTTGAGCGGGATCGCGTTTCCGTCCTTGCTCGCCTGGTAGACGACAGAGAGGTCTTCGTACTTCAACCGGATCGCTTCGGCGC
>DATMRT010000021.1:0-22141 GCA_035565975.1 Hyphomicrobiaceae bacterium | reverse complement strand
GTCGTCCAATATCGCCCCGCGGGCAACGAGGAATGGGAAACGCCATACGCCCATGCATTTTGGGCACGAGAAAGTGGGAAGGAGGCTGGAAGGCCATGGTGGGCGCGACAGGGATTGAACCTGTGACCCCACCCGTGTGAAGGGTGTGCTCTACCGCTGAGCTACGCGCCCGGTAACTTTCCAAGTGCTTTCCGCTGCGCCGGCAGACCGGGCGCGAAAAGGCCTCCGCTCTTTATCTCAGGGCGCGGGGCCGCGCAACCTCGCTCATCGTGTTCAATTGCTCTGGGTTTCCCGCCCCTCCTGGAGGGCCAGCACGTGGCCGGCGAGATAGAGCGAACCACAGATGACGATGCGCAGCGGCCCGTCCGTCGTGCGCACGGCAATGTCGAGCGCCTGCCTGAGATCGCCGACGGACACCGCATTGTGCCCGACGCCACGCGCGATATCCGCGAGCGCACCCGGCATCTGCGGCGCCTGATGGGCACCCGGGATCGGCACCGTCACGACCTGCCGCGCCAGCCCGACAAACGGCTGCAGGAAACCCGCCGCATCCTTGTGCCCCATCATGCCGACGATCAGCACGAGCGGGCGCGGCGAGCGCTCCTCGAGATCGGCAAGCGTGCGCGCGATGACCTCGCCGGCCGCGGGATTGTGCCCTCCGTCGAGCCAGACCTCGCAGTCCGCGCGCACGCCGCGGGTCAGAACCCCACGGCCGAGAAGCTGCATACGCGCCGGCCATCGTGCGCTCGTCAGCCCCGCGGCGATGGCGCGCTCGTCGATACCGAGCTCGAGCGCGGCCGCGACCGACGTCCCCGCATTGACGATCTGGTGGGGACCGATGAGGGCCGGCATCGGCAGGTCGAGCAGGCGATCCTCGCGCTGGAACACGAGGCGCCCGCGCTGCGCAAAGGCATCGAAGTGCTCGCCCCAGCGCACGAGGCGCGCGCCGCGCTTGCGGGCCTCGGATTCGAGGACCTCGTCGACTTCCGGCGTCTGGCGCGCGACGATGCAGGCCGCACCGCGCTTCATGATGCCCGCCTTCTCTGCTGCGATCTTCTCGACGGTATCGCCGAGCTTGTCGGCGTGATCCATGGAGATCGGCGTAATGACCGTGAGGGCGGGTTTCGCGACCACATTCGTCGTATCGAGACGGCCACCGAGACCGACCTCCAGCAGCAGGAAGTCCGCCGGGTTCTCGGCAAAGGCCAGGAAAGCCGCAGCCGTGGTGATCTCGAAGAACGTGATCGGCTGGCCGGCATTGACCTTCTCGACGCGGCTCAACAGCTCCGTGAGGTTTTTCTCGTCGATCGGCTGGGCGCCTCCCGGCGCGCCGAGTGCAATGCGCTCGTTGAAGCGGACGAGATGCGGCGATGTGTAGACGTGAACGCGCTTCCCCGCTGCCTCAAGCATCGCCTTGAGGAAGGCCGTCGTAGAGCCCTTCCCATTCGTGCCGGCGATGTGGACGACGGGTGGCAGTCGTTCATGCGGGCTGCCGAGTTCCGCAAGCAGCCGCTCGACGCGTTCGAGCGACAGATCGATGAGCAGCGGGTGAAGCTGCTTCATGCGCGCGAGCAGATCGTCGAGGGTGCTCATGCCGGCGTCTCTTCGACCTCGCTGAACGTGCGCAACGGCTCGCCGCAAAGCACTTTCCACGGCGACTTTATGCGATGCGCATCAAGGTGTGTTGGGGGCGCCCTTCACTGGGGGCTTCGGCGCCGCGTCCCCAGCGCCGCGGGCCGGTCCCTTCTTGGACTGCGTGACGAAGCGCTCGTCATCCGACACGGGCTCTACGTCGACCGTCTCCGCGTCGCGCACACTCGATCCGAGCAGCTTCGCGTCGACCGGCGAGCCGTTCACGTGACCATTGACGTGCTTCAGCGGATCCGAGGCCTTGGCCTGCGCCGCGATCTTGGCACGCCCGGCCATGAGGATGCCGACGATCCGCGCCAGCGTCTCGGTCAGCCTGTGGCGGTGCACGACCATGTCGATCATGCCGTGTGCGAGCAGGTATTCGGCGCGCTGGAAGCCTTCGGGAAGCTGCTCGCGGATAGTCTGCTGGATGACGCGCGGGCCGGCAAAGCAGATGAGGGCGCCGGGCTCGGCGATCTGGATATCGCCCAGCATGGCGTAGGACGCAGTGACGCCGCCCGTCGTCGGATCGGTCAGTACGACGATGTAAGGGAGGCGCGCCTCGCGCAGCTTCTGCACGGCGATCGTCGTGCGCGGCATCTGCATGAGGGAGAGAATACCCTCCTGCATGCGCGCGCCGCCCGAGGCCGCGAACAGGATGAATGGATGGCCCTTGGCCACGGCGTGCATCATGCCCGTGATGATGGCTTCGCCCGCCGCCATACCGAGCGACCCGCCCATGAAACGAAAGTCCTGCGCCGCGACGGTGACATGCTGGCCGCTGAGGCGGCCGTCGGCGAGGAGCACGGCATCCTCGAGCCCGGTCGCGACCTTGCTGTCCTTGAGGCGGTCGGTATAGCGGCGGCCATCACGGAACTTGAGCGGATCGACCGGCACGGGCGGCGTCGGCAGGCGCGTATAACTGCCGCCGTCGAAGAGGTGCTTCAGGCGCTGGTCGGCCGACAGGCGGTCATGGTGGCCGCAGCACGGAAAGACGAACTGGGCCTCTTCGAGCGTGCGCCGGTCGGACATCTGCCCGCAGCCCGGGCACTTCTTCCAAAAGTCGTCCGGCGGCTCGCGACGGGTCGTGAGCAGGCTCCGAATCTTCGGGCGGACGACGTTGTTGATCCAGTTCACGCTAGTGTCCCGATGTCTGGCTGGCGAGCGCTCTCTTCCCAGAACTCTGCCGCTTCGCCTACTACGCCCGCGCCTTCGGCGCTACTCCGGCCCGTCTGACCTGCAATCGCGGTTCGATACAGTTCGGCGATCAATCGGCGCCCAATTATGGCGAACCTGAGGCGCAAGGATCGGCAAAACCAGAGATCCTTAACCACGCGGCCGATTCGCCGCTGCCGACATGCACATCAAACACGCGCCGTTGCGCCGCGCAATCCCGAGGCCAGGCTGTGAACGATCCTGTGCACCGCAGAGATCGTATCCGGCCCGGCCTTGCCGTCGGGTCCGAGCATCGTGCGGATCGTCTCGACCAGGGCCGAGCCCACCACCACGCCGTCCGCGCAGTCCGCGATTACCCGCGCCTGCTCCGGCGTGCGTACGCCGAACCCCACTACCACAGGTAGCGGCGTCGAGCGCTTGATACGGGCCACCTGGGCGCGCACGTCCGATACCACCGGGGCAGCCGCTCCGGTAATCCCGGTAATGGAAACATAGTAGACGAAGCCGGACGTATTCGCGAGCACGGCGGGCAAGCGCACATCATCCGTTGTTGGCGTTGCGAGGCGGATGAAGCTCAGCCCGCGCTCGATGGCCGGGAGGCAGAGCTCGTCGTCCGCTTCGGGAGGAACATCGACGATGATCATGCCGTCGACGCCCGAGTCCCGCGCCTCGTCGAGGAAAGCGGCGCTCGGGTAGACGTAGATCGGGTTGTAGTACCCCATGAGGACGATCGGCGTGAAATTGTCCTTCGCACGGAACTCACGCACGAGCTGAAGCGTGCGCTTCATGGTCTGACCGGCTTTGAGGGCCCTGAGTGACGAGGCCTGCACGGCGGGGCCGTCGGCCATGGGATCGGAGAACGGCATCCCCATCTCGATCACGTCGGCGCCGGCCTCGGGCAATCCGAGCAGGATCGCCTTCGACGTCTCATAGTCCGGGTCGCCGGCCGTGACGAAGGTCACGAATGCGGGACGCCCCTCGCGCTTCAGCGCAGCAAAGCAGCGGTCGATACGGGTCTCTGGGCGCATGGGGCGGATCAGCCTTCTTCCCTAGCTTCGTATTCATCGAGCTTGGCTTCGAGAGCCGCGAGTATTTCGCGCCGGAGCGTCTGCTCGGTGTCGGGCATGTCCGGCGGCGTGACGATACCGGCAATGTCTTGGCGCAGCGCGGCAATCACCTCACCCGTCGACGGACCTGACGACGCAGCCGGCAACACCGTGTCGTCGTTGTCGGCCCGAACGTCGCGCACTTCGCGCGTACCCTGAACCGAGGACTTCGCGATCGGCGCGCCTGCAGCGTTGCGCCCCGGAAACATCTTCTTGTGCAGGCCCTCGATGTACTTCGCATCCTCGGCATCGAGCGCGCCGGCCCTGTGCTCGGCCAGAAGCTCGCGCAGCGTCGCCTTGGTCTCATCCCACACGCCCGTGTGCTTGAGAAGGTCGTCGACGCGCTGCTCGATATCCACTGTCATTCCCTCTGCTTTGCGGCCGACGCCTCAGATCTTCATGCCGAGGTAGCCGGCGACGGCGAACACGTCCTTGTCGCCGCGCCCGCACATGTTCATGACGAGCAGATTGTCCTTCGACAGCGTCGGCGCGAGCTTCATCACGTAGGCGAGGGCGTGCGAAGGCTCGAGTGCCGGAATAATGCCTTCGAGCTTCGCGCAGAGCTGGAAGGCATCGAGCGCCTCGTTGTCCGTGATCGGCACGTAATTCACGCGCCCCGTGTCCTTGAGCCATGAGTGCTCGGGGCCGACGCCCGGATAGTCGAGGCCCGCCGAGATCGAATGCCCTTCGAGGATCTGGCCGTCGCCGTTCTGCAGAAGGTACGTGCGATTGCCGTGCAGCACGCCCGGGCGTCCACCGCTCATCGAGGCGGCGTGGCCGTTCTCGACCTCCAGCCCGTGCCCAGCAGCCTCGACGCCGTACATTTCCACCGACTTGTCGTCGAGGAAAGGATGGAAGAGGCCGATCGCATTCGAGCCGCCGCCGATCGCGGCGACGAGCGTGTCTGGCAGGCGGCCTTCGCGCTCCTGCATCTGCGCACGCACCTCGTTGCCGATCACGCTCTGGAAGTCGCGCACCATGGCCGGATAGGGATGCGGCCCCGCCGCCGTGCCGATGATGTAGTAGGTATCGCGGACGTTGGTCACCCAGTCGCGCAGCGCCTCGTTCATCGAATCCTTGAGCGTACCGGCACCGGCGGTCACCGAGTTCACCTTGGCGCCGAGCATATGCATGCGCGCGACGTTCGGCGCCTGACGGGCAACGTCCGTCGCGCCCATGTAGATCTCGCAGGGGAGCCCGAAGCGCGCGCACACAGTCGCCACCGCAACGCCATGCTGGCCCGCGCCCGTCTCGGCGATGATGCGCGTCTTGCCCATGCGCCGCGCGAGCTGGATCTGGCCGAGGCAGTTGTTGATCTTGTGGCTGCCTGTGTGATTGAGCTCGTCGCGCTTGAAGTAGATCTTGGCGCCCTTGAGGTGCTCGGTCAGCCGCTCGGCAAAATAGAGCGGACTCGGCCGACCGCCGTAGTGCTCCAGGAGATCGCGCAGCTCGGCCTGGAAAGCGGGATCGTTCTTCGCTTCCTCGTAGGCCTTCTCGAGCTCGAGGATGAGCGGCATGAGCGTCTCGGCAACGAAGCGGCCGCCGTAGATGCCGAAGAAGCCGAGATCGTCGGGACCGGCGCGATAGCTGTTGGGTGCTTGCTGTTTGGATGGGGTTGGAGAAGCCATGGTCTCAGCGTATCCGGTTCGGGCGCGTCGTGGCGCGTCTCAGGCAGGGGCGTGCACAGCGCGGGCGGCGTCGATGAAGCGGCGAATGAGGTCGGGGCTCTTGATGCCCGGCGCCATCTCGACGCCCGAGGAGACGTCGACGATCGCCGCCCCGGTCATCGCAATGGCATCGCTCACAGTCTCTGCCGTCAGGCCACCCGAGAGCACGAAAGGCACGCGGTCCTTCACGCCGTCGAGCAGGTGCCAGTCGAAGGCGAGGCCATTGCCGCCGGGCAGCGCACCGGCGAGATCTTTCGGCGCCTTGGCATCGAAAAGGATGAGGCTCGCCACGTCCGTATAGGCGAGGGCCTGGGTGGCATCGGCAGCCGTCTCGACCTTGATGGCCTTGATGACCGGCCGGCCCCAGCGCCGCGCGATCTCGGCGACGCGCTCCGGCGTCTCCGAGCCGTGGAGCTGGAGGAAATCGGGTTCGACAGCCCGCACGATCTCATCGATGCGCGCATCATCGGCATCAACGATCAGCGCCACGATTTGAGCGCGGCCGCGCGCCAGTTCCGCAAGCTCGGCCGCGACCTCGGGCGCAAGACTGCGCGGGCTCGGCGGGTAGAAGACGAACCCCACAAAATCCGCGCGCGCGGCGAGCGCCGCCTGGAGCGCCTCCGGCGTCTTGATCCCGCAGATTTTGACCTTCACCGGCATTTGTCCGTCAGCACGCCATGGTTAAGCGGCCAGATGCCGCGGTTGCCGGCATCCTATGCCGGTTTTCGGAGCCCGGATCAACGCCTGCTGCCATCCTGAGGGCGCCCGGGGCGAGCCCTGTACGGCGGTAGGGACCAACCGAACCAGAGCGCGAGGCCCCGCACGAGCAGGCAGCCCAGGAAGCCCGCGAGCAGCGCGTTGGGCTCCGCGACGCCGAGCGCCAGCCCGCCGACATAGACGGCGGCGCCGGCGAGAGCCGCGGTGACGTAGATCTCCTTCCGCAGCAGCACGGGGATCTCGCCGCCGAGGATGTCGCGGATGATGCCGCCGAAAGTCGCCGTGATGACCCCCATCACGATGGCGATGACGGGGTTCGGCACGACATCGAGCGCGCGATCGGCGCCGACCACGGCAAAGAGCGAGAGGCCGATCGCATCGAACCAGAGCAGCAGGCGGTAGCGGGACTCGGGCAAGTGCGCGGTGAAGAAGAGCACCACCGCCACGATCACGCACACGAGGATGTAAGCCGGTTCCTGCACCCAGAAGACCGGCAAGCGCCCGAGCAGCAGGTCGCGCACCGTGCCGCCGCCGACGCCGGTTACGATCGCGAGCAGTGCGAAACCGAAGACATCCATCTCCTTGCGCGAAGCAACGAGCGCGCCCGTCGCCGCGAAGACGGCGATCCCGAACCAGTCGAGCGCGATGAGGAGATGGGTGTGCATGCTTTATTTGTTTGCCACGGGCTGCTGGGAAGAGGCGCTTCGCCTTCGATCTGTGGTGCTATGCCCGCGGCGGCCATGCCGACAAGTGGCCTCCTTGGCCGCGGGGCTCGTGGAAGGCACTTCTCCTTCTCCCCGCAAGAGCGTGGAGAGGGGATTTATTCGCGATTTGTGGGAGCTTCGCGCCTTCAGCGCCCCGCAACCGCGAGCGCCTTGACGGTGCCCTGCTCGCGACGCTGGGCGGCGAGCGTCTGGTCGCGCTCGCGGGCGAGGCGGTCGGCCTCGGCCTGCCAGCGCAGTGCCTCCTGCGCGCGGCGGCGGGCGGTGCGGCGCCATCGGGCCTGGGTCATCCACGTCGCCGTGCCGCCGAGGGCGACGCCGATGACGAGCGCAATGAGCAGGTAGGCATAGAAGGGAAGGTCGATCCAAAGGACCGGTGCCTCCGGCCGGAAGGGGTCGAGCACGAGCCGCGCCGAATGCCGATTAGCCACGGCGAGCGTGACCAGGATCGCGGCAGCAGGAAATGCCACCAGCAGCCAGACGATACGCCTCAGCACGATATCGGCCTCCAACAGAACAGGCGGAGATGGCCCCGCCTGCAATTCCCGCCGTCAGCCCCGCCAGGCCCGGCGAACGCCTGCAAACCCTAGCCCGCGTCGCCGTTCAGGCGCTCACGCAGCTCCTTGCCGGTCTTGAAGAACGGCACGAACTTCTGCCCCACCGACACCGTCGCGCCCGTGCGCGGGTTGCGGCCCGTGCGCGGTGGGCGGTGCTTGACCGTAAAGGCGCCAAAACCGCGAAGCTCCACCCGGTCACCCCGCGCCAGGGCCTCGACGATCTCGTCGAAAATGACATTCACGATGCGCTCGATGTCGCGATGAAACAAATGCGGATTTGCCGCGGCAATCCTCTGTATAAGTTCGGACTTGATCACAGTTCGCTCGCTCCCCAGTGAACTTTCTTGAAATTCATCGGTTTTCCAAAGGCTGCCAAACTGCAACAAGACCGTCAAGCTGCAACGTGGCGAGAACACGCGCATTCATGAGCCGCGTCGCCGCCTCCCCGAGCGGTCCCCCGATCCATTGGGCGAGCGCCAGGGCCGCCTCGCCGAAGAACCCCCAGGTATTGTCCCGCGACGGCTTCCAATCGACGATCTTGAGGTCCTTGGTCACGCCGCGCGTCTCCTCGAGCCAGCGCTGCGCCTCGTCCTCACCACCAATGCGGTCGACGAGCTTATGACCCAGGGCCTCGCGCCCCGAGTAGATGCGGCCCTGCGTGAGGCCCGGTACGGCGGCCGGGTCGATGCCGCGCCGCTCCGCGACAAGATTGGCGAACCAGCGGAACGATTCCGCGATCATCTCCTGAGCGACGGCCTTGCTCGCTTCGTCGGTCGGTTGGAAGGGCGAAGGCGTCGCCTTGAGCGGCCCGCTCTTCACCTCATGCATCTTCACGCCGAGCTTGCCCAGGAGCTCGGTGACCTCGGCCCACTGGAATATCACGCCGACAGAGCCCGTGATCGAGTTGCCGCGCGCGACGATCTGGTCGGTCGCGAGGCCGGCAATGTAGGCGGCCGATGTGGCGACCGTCCCGAACTGCGCGACGACCGGCTTCTTCTCGGCGACCTTGCGGATGGCCTCGTACACGGCTTCGCCGCCCGTCGTCGTACCGCCGGGACTGTTGATGAACAGGATCAGCGCCTCGACGTTGCTTGCATCCGCGATGCGCTTCAGCAGTTCGAGCTGCTTGCGATCCTCCGTGATAACGCCCTCGATCGACACCCGCGCGATCTGTTTCGAAGCGAGCCCGGGCGTCTGGCTGGCGCCGAAGCTGATGGCGGTGCCGACCGCGAGAATGATCGCGAGGATCGCGAGCCCGCGCCAGAACGATGCGCGACGGCGCAGCCTCCTCCGGTCGAGTATGGCTTCGGTTTCGAGCGACATGAGCGACATCTCTTCCGTTGGCTTCGCGCCGGCACGAGCACGGCGCGGCGAGACCGGGATTATCCAAGTGCCTCAATGTAGGGCGGGGCTCGCGTCAAGAGCAAGCCGCTGAGCAGTCGCTGGATAACAGGCCGGCTGCGCGTTCATGGCCCGTTAACGCGTGCGCCCCCGATCCGCCGCCAAATGGCCGCCGCCGATCCCCATTGCCTCCGGAAAACGGCCCGGAACAAGAGCTAGTTGCATGGACCGCGCCCCTTGCGCCTATTTCCAGGGAGTGACACTCGATGCATTTGCGCTTTGCCGCCCCGATTGTTTTCGCCGCCGCCAGCCTCGGCATGGCTGCCGCAGCCACGGCCGCGCCCGATCCGGCACTGACGATCGCCGCGCCGCTCACGCATGAGAACCTTGCCGTCTACCTCGTGCGCGGCAGCTCCAGCGCCGGTCCGACGCCGGCGACGCTCGAGGAAGCCCTAGCCAAGGGCAGTGTCGTCGTCCACGAGACCGGCAATGTGCGCGAGCTCAAGGTCGAGAACACCGGCAGCGAGCCTGTCTTCATCCAGTTCGGTGACCTCGTCAAAGGCGGCCGGCAGGATCGCGTGCTGACGACGAGCCTCCTGATCCCGCCGAACTCGGGGCAGATCGCGATCGGCGCGTACTGCGTCGAGCAGGGACGATGGAGCGGCCGCGGCATGGAGGATGCGAAGAAGTTCTCCGCCTCGAATGCACAGATCTTCTCGCGCAAGGCCAAGGTCGCCATCGCGCGTGCGCCCGTCGCCTCCGCGGAGCCACAGCCCGTGCAAGGTATCGTGCCACGATCGACCAACATAATTCAGCAAAATGAACACAACGTGCACCGCCCTGATCTGGCGCGGCCGGCCATAGTGCCGCAACGAGATCCCCAGCGCATCGTCCAGGGCAGACCAGGCGGCCAGAGCGGCCAGGGTGAAGTCTGGAACAGCGTGTCCACGGCGCAGCTCCAGCTTGCCACGCGTCTGGCTGCGCCCATGGCTTCGGACAAATCGAAGACGAGCCTCCAGCTCACGCTCGAAAACGAGCGCCTGCAGAAAGCGCAGGCGGAATTCGTCGCGGCACTCGAGGCCAAGGGTCTCACCGAGAGCGATGTGATCGGCGTGGTGGTGGCGGTCAACGGCGCGGTCACCGGCGCCGACATCTACCCGTCCAACGGGCTCTTCCGGAAAATGTGGCCGAAGCTCGTGCGCGCCGCCGCGACCGAGGCGATCGCCAACCCGGCCAAGGCAGCAACAACCGCGCCGGGCATCGCCGATGTCGAGAAGTTCCTGGCATCGGCGGAGAATGGCGAGGCCAGCACACGCGGGCTCGCCGACATTGCGCAGCATGAGACGAAAGAAAGTGCCGACGTCCTGAAAGTCGAGGCGCGCACGTCCGACGGGCGCTGGATCCACCGCAACTTCCTGGCGGCGAAATAGCGGGTTCCTGTACCTCGTCCCCGCATGAGGTGCAGGTTAAGGGTGAGGGGCGGCGGCCAAAGCCATCGCCGGCCAAGGCCCCTCACCCCGCTTTCATCTCCGAAGCCTACCTCACGCCGCCGCCGGGCGGGCAGCGCCGGCTGCCCCCCGTTTGTGCTTATGCGGGTTCTTCATGAAGAGGAGCGCCGGCATGCACACCAGAATGACGATCGTGATGAGCTGGAAGTCGGCGATGTAAGCGAGCAGCTTCGCCTGCTGCGACACGGTCCGCTCGAGCGCGGCGAGACCGACGGGATCGGTCAGGCTCCAGGGCGCCGGCAGCACGATGTGGCGGAGCGTGTCGTTGTCCGGCCTCACGTGCTCCGCGAGCGTCTCGTGATAGCTCTGGCTCGAGCGCACGAGGTAGCTCGAGAAGAGCGCCACGCCGAAGCTGCGGCCGATGTTGTTGACCAGCGAGTAGAACGACGTCCCGGCATCGCGCAGCTCGGGCTTCAGCGTCACGAACGCGACCGAGTTGAGCGGGACCATGAAGGCGCCGAAGGCGAGGCCCTGGATGAAATTGTTCACGACGAAAGCCGTCATGTCGATGTCTTCGGTGAACGTCGAGAGCTGCCACATGGTGGCGCCCATCGTGATCATCGCCACGGCGATCACCTTGCGTGGATCGACATAGGGCAGCAGATAGCCGACCAGGAACGAGGCAAGCATGGTGCCGGCGCCGCGTGGCGCCATGGCGTAGCCGCTCAGCAGCGGCGGATAGCCGCCGATGTCCTGGATGAAAGGCGGCATGATCACGAGGCTGCCGAAGATGAGCACGCCGAAGAGTGTTCTCAACACCGTACCGGCGAGATAGTCGCGATCCTTGAAAAGTGAAGGCTCGATGAAGGGCGTATTCGTCGTGAAAACATTGACCACGAAGAGCCAGAGGGCGGAACAGCCGATGAGCGCTAGAGCAACGATCGTTGGTGACTCGAACCAGTCATAACGCTCCCCACGATCCAGGATGTATTGCAGGCAGGCGATGGCGATCCCGAGCGTGACGAAGCCGTAGTAGTTGAACTTGCGGAACGTGCGCACGCCCGTGCGCGGCACGAGGAGGGCCGTCATGAGGAAGGCGACAATGCCGATCGGCAGGTTGATGTAGAAGGCCCATCGCCAGGTCAGATACTCTGTGACGTACCCGCCGATTGTCGGACCGAAGACTGGACCGAACATCATGCCGACGCCCCACCACGCCATGGCGATGCCGAGCTTCTCGCGCGGATAGATCGTCAGGAGGGAGGACATGCCGAGCGGCAGGAGCGCGGAGCCGAAGAAACCCTGCACGGCGCGCCAGACGAGGATCTCGCTCAGCGACGTGGACATGCCCGACATCATGGCGCTGCTCGTGAAGCCGGCGATCGAGACGAGGATCAGCCGCTTGCGACCGAACATGCCGCCGAGCACGCCCCAGATCGGCGTGAAGACCGTGAGTGTGATCAGATAGGACGTGATGACCCACGCGATCTGGTCCTGGGTCGCGGAAAGCTCGCCCTGCATGTGACGGAGCGCGATCGATACCGTCGCCGTGTCGAACACCTGCACGAGCGGCCCGAGAATGAGCGCGACGGTGATCAGCAGCAGGCGGGCGCCGCCATAGGCCGGAGGCACTCCCGCCGGCGCCGCCGTCGCTGTCATGGCTTCGTATCCGACTTCTGCGCGGAGCGCGGCGCCGCCACGGCATCAGGAACGGTATCCGGCCAGCCGAAAAGGCCCTGAGCCCACGACGGCAGCTCACGACGGTGCCTGGTGTCGATATCCACGACGACGCTCATGCCGGCACGCAACGCGGGCGCATCCTCGGTCTTGATGCGCAAGCGCACAGGCAGGCGCTGGACGACCTTGACCCAGTTGCCGGTCGCATTCTGCGGCGGCAGAAGCGCGAACTCCGAGCCCGTTGCCGGGCTGATACTCGTGACGACCGCGCTCAGCTTCCTGCCCGGGAACATGTCGACCCGGACCGTCGCCTCTTGCCCCATCGTCACGTTGGTGAGATCCGTCTCCTTGAAGTTCGCCTGAACCCACACGTTCTCCGTGCCGACCAGACTGAAGACGACGTTGCCGGCGTTGACGTACTCGCCGGGCTGGAGGTCGAAGTTCGTCACGATCCCGGCAACCGGCGCCTTGACCTCGGTGCGCGCGAGATCGAGCGCGGCGCGGTCACGCGCGGCACGCGCCTCGCGCACGGCGGGCAGCAGCTCGATGGACTGATCGCGGTCGCCGCCGAGACGGGCGCGTACTTCGGCAATCTCCTGCTCGGCGATCAGGATCTGGTCGCGCGCATTGCGAAGCGCGCGCTCCGCCAGATCCATCCCCGAGCGCGAGACGACGCCGCTCTTGATCAGCGCTTCCTGGCGTTCGAAGTGCTGCTGATGAAACGTGAGGTCGCCTTCGGCGAACTTGAGACGCGCGGCTTTCTGGTCATAGAGCGCACGCACAGACTTGGCGTCCTGCAGCGCGGCGGCGAGCTGGGCCTCGGCGCGGTCGAGCGCAATTCTGAAGGGCTGCGGATCGATGCGAAAGAGGAGCGTGCCGCGCGAGACGGTCTGATCGGCCTCCACGAAAACCTCGACGACGCGGCCGTCGATATCGGAGCTGATCGCGATCTTGTCGGCCTTCACGTAAGCATTGTCGGTCGACACATAGCGGCCGCCGGAAAGGTAGAGGTATCCGCCTACCACCAAGGCGACGAGCGGCCCTATGACCGCAATGGCGAGGATCGAGAGCGAGCGGCGGGAAGCTGCCCTCAGTCTCCCGCCGAGCATACGGCGCGAGCTACCGCCTTCGGGCTTCGCCGGCTCCCGTTCCGGCTCTGTCGCGCTCTTCTGCATGGGCGCGCCTCAGTCCTCTTCCACAGCTTTGGTCTTGGTGTCGCCCTCGGCGGGCTCGCTGGCTTCGAGGGCCGTCAGATTGCCCTTGATCTTGAGCAGCGTGTCGATGAGCGCCTCCGACTCTTCGTCCGGAATGCTTTGCAGCACTTCCTTGCGGTTGGCGTTCGAGATCGTGCGAAGCGTGTCGAGGACCGGCTGAACGTCGGGCTTGAGATAGAGCCGCCAGGCGCGACGATCGCGGGGGTCCGGACGGCGCTCGACGAAGTTTTTCTCCACCAGGCGATCGATGTGGCGGCCGAGCGAAATTGGCTCGATCTCCATGATCTCGGCGAGTGCGGTCTGATTGATGCCCTCACGACGGCGAAGCTGCGCCAGAACCCGCCACTGGGCCCGCGTGAGGCCAATTTCACGGGCCCGCGCGTCGAAGCGGCGGCGCATCAAACGCGAGACATCCGCCAGCAGGAAACCCAGGGACCGAGTGAGATAGGGGTCAGCCGTCATAAAACGGCAAAATATATACGTGGCTTATTATAAGCCAGCACATACTTCGCTGTTCGAGACTGCGGTTAATGCATACCGGCCAGCAATGCCTTGACGAATTACGGCCCTCAGCCGTCTTCGAACTCGGCTTCGCTAGTCGCCGGGGCGAGCGCCCCTCGGGTCCATGTCGAAGGCCGCTTCAGGAAATCGTGCAGGGTCTTGCCGCGCTCGGGCTTGAAGGGCTCCTGCGTGACCGAGAATCCCTCCATGCGGTCGAGGCGAAAGGTCCGGAAGTCCGTCCGGAGCTCGCACCACGCGGCCATCACCCAGACAGGGCCGAAGAAGGCCAGCGATAGCGGCCGCACGGTGCGCTCGCTCCCCTGGCGCAGGACATCCGTGTAGCGGAAACGGACCTTGAGGCGGCTTCTGACGGCCCGTCTCAACTCGGCGAGATCGAAAGTAAGGGGCGCCATGTAATGCGCGCAGGGAGCCAGCAGTGCCGTATTGGCCATATAGACCTTGAGCTGGTCGGGAATGACCGCCTCGATCTTGGCGATTGCATCCGTCGCCGCGGCCGCCAGCTCCGCATCGGCCCAGCTCTCGACGATCCGCGCCCCAAGCACCAGCGCTTCGATCTCCTGCTCCTTGAACATGAGCGGCGGCAAGTCGAAGCCCGCCTTGAGCACATAGCCGACGCCGGCCTCGCCTTCGATCGGCACCCCGCTGGCGATGAGATCGCGCACATCGCGATAGATCGTGCGTTCCGACACTTCGAGCGATTCGCTGAGCTCGCGCGCCTTGACGGTCGGCTTGCGCCGCATGTGCTGGATGATCTCGAAAAGGCGGTCGGCTCGGCGCATGTCGCGTCTCCGGGGCGCGCTGGACTGGGCACTTTTGGCCCTCGCTCCCCTCTACCGTAAGCCTCCTGACAGCACCCTGTCAGGAGGCTGCGGACCTCCTGACACAAGGCTGTCAGGTGGCCTCAGGCATTGTCCGCTCGTCGCCGGCGATCAACGTCCGGCGCTCCCCAAAAACAAGCATAGCCCAGGAGATCGATCATGATGCAACTCGTACTGACACAGGCCCTGACAAAGGCCGAAGAGCAGACCCGCCCAACCCTCACATCCCGGTTGACCGGATGGGGCCGGCGCCGCTTGCAGGCCCATCTGGCCCGCCGGCGGTACCTGAAGACCGTCCGGACATTGTCCGCGCTCGATAGCCGGACCCTGCACGATATCGGGCTCGAGCGGAGCGAGATCACGTCCTATGCCGCGCGCGGTGGCGAGGACCGCCACCCCGCTCGGCGGCACGTGCCCCTGTACATGTCGTCCATGTACTGAGGCCGAACGCCCCGGCCGCGCGTCAGCCTTTGGCCCTTTCCCTGGCGCGCGGCCGGGGCCATGACCACATGGAATACTGAGCTCAACCGAGCCCAAAGCGATCAAAGGAGTAGAACCATGATCAATCACGTCTCGATTGGCAGCGCTGACATCGCCAAGGCCCGCAAGTTCTATGACGCCGCCTTGAAGCCGCTCGGCTACACCTGTCTCAGCAAGGATGAGACAAGCGCCGGCTATGGAGAGGACACGGCGGAATTCTGGATCCTGAAATCGGGCCGCGCGACCACGATGCATCCCGAAACAGGCTTGCATCTGTGCTTCGACGCGCCGACGCGCAAAAGCGTCGATGCCTTCCATAAGGCCGCGCTCGCAGCGGGCGGCAAGGACAACGGCAAGCCGGGCGTGCGCGAGAACTATTCGCCGAACTACTACGCGGCTTTCGTGATCGACCCGGATGGCCACCACATCGAGGCCTATTCCAGCAGCCCACACTAACGACGAGCTGCGGAGTTCCCCACACTCTCGTGGGCGCTTAGCAATCGCAAGAGCCGCCAGAATCGTCACACTGAAGCAAGGAGCCCGCCTCAGGAGTTGAGATCATGAGCCGCGATACGAACAAAGCCGATGAACGCTATTTGCTCTTCCCGACGGCGTTCGGAACGTGCGGTATCGCGTGGCGTGACGGTGGCCTGACGCGTCTGCAGCTTCCCGAGCGCGACGTGTCGGCCACCGAGCGTCGGCTGGCTCCATATGGTGAACCGGCTAAACCTGACGATGAACCCCCCTGGGTGCAGTGGGCGATCGTGGCGCTGCAGCGCTATTTCGTCGGCCGCACGGTCGATTTCAACGGCATCCTCGTCGATCTGGAGCGCTGCAGCCCGTTCCACCGGCGCATCTACGCAGCACTGCGCGAGATCGGCTGGGGCAAGACCACGACCTATGGCGCACTCGCGGCCGAGGTCGGCGCACCCGATGCTGCCCGCGCCATCGGCCAGGCCATGGGCCGCAATCCGGTGCCGATCATCATCCCCTGCCATCGCGTGCTGGCAAGTGGCGGACGCATCGGCGGCTTCTCCGCGCCCGGCGGCGCCACGACGAAGGAGCGCCTCCTGGAGCTCGAAGGCGTACGCCGCTCGACCACGCCGCCGCTGCTCGCCTTGCTGGAGCAGGGACGCCATTGAGAGCACAGGCCTGAACCGGACCCTGGCTTCCGCACTCGTGGAAGAAGGTGAACTCCGGTATCCGCTCATTGTGGACAGGCGGCGAAGGCACCTCGCTTTTCGCACGCGTCGTGCAGTCGATCGAGCCAGGGATAGCGGCCGGACGCCGCGGCCTCGGGCTCGACACGCCTGATGTACGCATAGGCGCAGCCCGCCGTAATCTCGCACTGCGTCAGGGCTGCATGATCATCGAGTGCCAACTCGAAAGCTTCGAGTTTGCGTAGCGCGGCATCCAGTTGCTCCCGGCACCGGGCGATCCAATCGCCGAAAATCAATTCCGCGGGCCGCCGCCGCTCGTAGTTCACGGCAATAGCTTTGTCGCAAGCTGCGGTGGCCGTAGCCAGGATATTCAGGCATCGTCGCCGCGCCGGGCCCGCGGGAGGAATGAGCGCGCGATCTGGGCCTACCAGCTCATCCAAGTGATCCAGTATGGCGGCACTGTCGATCAGGACTTCGCCATCATCGAGCATGAGCGCCGGCATTCGGCCGACCGGCGCCAACTGCCGGAATTCGGCTGCCTGCGAAAATGGCGAGAGCGGCACATGCTCGAACGGCAGACCCAGCACATGGAGCGACACGCCGACGCGCCGGACGAACGGCGAGTCGTATCGCCCGATCAGCTTCATCGCCCCGTCCTGACCGGCAGCGACTTCAGCCCGCGCATGACGAGGCTGTCGAGCCACACGGGCGGCGACGAGCCTGGTGCCATGTTCGGAAACCGGGCAATGAGCTCGGGTATCGCGATCCGCGCCTCGAGCCGCGCGAGCTGCGCGCCGAGACAGAAGTGCGCGCCCTGCCCGAAGGTGAGATGCCGGTTCGGCTGGCGGGCGAGATCAACCTTGTCGGGATCGGGGAACTGCGATCCATCCCGGTTCGCCGCATTGATGATCGCGAAAAGCCGGTCGCCTTCCTTGAGCGTAACGCCGCGCACATCGTGCGTCTTGCGCACGACGCGCCCCATGGCGTTCGTCGGCGCTTCCGTGCGCAGGAACTCCTCGACAGCCGTCGAGACCATGTCCGGGTTGGCCGCAAGCCGCGCGCGCTGATCCGGATTGCGCATCATGGTCAGCGTCGCCGTGCTGAGCAGGTTGGTTGTCGTCTCGTGCCCCGCGAACAGCAGCAGCATGGCGGTCGCGACCAGCTCGTCCTCGCTCAAGCGGTCCTTCTCATCGCGTGCCGCGATCAGGAGGCTCAGCAGGTCTTCACCGGGATCGGCGCGACGCTTCTCGATCTCCTCACGGAAGAGTGCGGCCATGCCCACCGCGCCGCGCCGCGCGCGCTCGTACTTGTCCGGCGTCGCGCGCGCCGTGCCAATGAACAGCATGATGTCGTCCGACCAGCCCTTGACATCATGGAGGCGGTCCTCAGGCACGCCCATCATGGCCATGATGACGAGTGCCGGCAGCGGCATGGTGAAATCGGCAACGAGATCCGCCTCGTCCTTCTCGGCGAGCTTGTCGAGCTGGCGCGTGATGATCTTCTCGATGAGCGGCCTGAAGCTCAGGATCGTGCCGGGCAGGAAGGCCTTCGCGACGAGGCCCCTGAGCCGCGTATGCGCCGGCGGGTCACGGAAGACGATCCACAGATTGAGATAGCGCATCATCTCAGCGAGCAGGCTCTGCGTCTGCTCCGGGAGCGCGGCGTAAAACGGCGTCAGCCGGTCCGGACTCATGGCCGGCCCTGAAAGCGCCGCTGCCACATCCTCATAGCGCGTCAGGATCCAGCAGCGGAGTCCGGGGTGCCAATGCACCGGGTCCTCCTCGCGCAGCCGCGCGTAGGCCGGATAGGGATCGGCGCGAACGATCGGATGAGCCGGATCGTAGATCATGGTCATGGCAGGCATTTCCCCGCGGCAGCTTCGTTGTTGTCGCGATCATACAGTTTCCTCAGTCGCGCGGCAGGCATGATCTCACATCGCGCCAATGCATCTTCCCAATTTCGGATCATCGGATACCATCACCCCAACAAAAAGCCGCCTACGCTTCGGAGGAACGCCCATGGACGCCCAGACGATCGACACCCCCATGCTCGAGCGTCTCTACCAGCAGATGCAGCGCGTGCGCCGCTTCGATCAGCGCGTCCACGAGCTGTTCCTCGAAGGTATCGTCAAAGGCACGGCCCATTCCTACGTCGGCGAGGAAGCCATAGCCGTCGGCGCGTGCGCGGCGATCGAGGACAAGGACTACATCGTCAGCCATCATCGCGGCCATGGCCACTGCATTGCCAAGGGGGCCGACCTCACGCGCATGGCGGCGGAGCTCTTCGGCCGCGAGACCGGTTACTCCAAGGGCCTCGGCGGCTCCATGCATATTGCCGACATCGAGCGCGGCATTCTCGGCGCCAACGGCATTGTCGGCGCCGGCATCGGTCTCGGCACCGGCGCGGCGCTCTCGGCAAAGCTGCGCGGCAGCGGCCAGATCTGCGTCGTGTTCTTCGGCGACGGCGCGTCGAACGAGGGCATCTTCCACGAAGCCCTCAACATGGCGGGCGTGTGGAAGCTGCCAGTGGTGTTCGTGCTCGAGAACAACCAGTTCGGGCTTTCGACGCGGATCACCGACGTCGCCGCCATCGACCGCTTCTCGCGCCGCGCCGTTGGATACTCCATGCCTGGCGAGACCATCGACGGCAACGACGTGGTCGCTGTCTATGACACCGTGAGCCGTGCCGCCTCGCGTGCGCGGAACGGCGAGGGGCCGTCGCTGATCGAATGCATTACCTGGCGGTGGGGCGACCATTCCATGCGCGCGAATCTCCCCGCCTATCGCGGCGAGGAGGAAGACCGGGTCTGGCGTGAGGAACGCGATGCCATTCGCCGCGCCGGCGACCGCCTGAAGGAGCGGCAGGTGACGGAGGCGCGGCTCGCCGAGATCCGCGACACCGTCGAAGTCGAGCTGGCCAAGGCCATCGAGACGGCAAAGCTCGCGGCTGAGCCGACGGTCGCGGTTTTCGAGAACGCCGTGACGGCGCCGCATCCGATCTTCGATCCCGAACCCGGACCGGGGCATGCGTCGGCGCGCGAGCTCGGCTACGGCGAGGCCATCCGTGAGGCCATCGACCAGGAGATGGCGCGTGATCCGCGCGTGTTCGTCATGGGCGAGGACGTCGGCAAGATCGGCGGCATCTTCGCGGCGACGCGCGGATTGCAGGAGAAATACGGCAAGGAACGGCTGCGCGACACACCCATCTCGGAGATGGCGATCGCCGGCTCGGCCGTCGGCGCGGCGATCACGGGCATGCGGCCGATCGCCGAGATCCAGATCTTCGACTTCATCACCCACATGATCGACCCGATCGTCAATCAGGCCGCCAAGTTCCGCTACATGCTCGGCGGCGTGCCGAAAGTGCCGGTCGTCTTCCGCGGGCCGCAGGGCGGCGGCGTGCGCCTCGCCGCGCAGCATTCGCAATCCCTCGAAGCCTGGTTCTGCCACGTGCCGGGCCTCGTCGTGATGGCGCCCTCGACGCCCTACGATGCCAAGGGCCTGCTCGCCGCGGCTGTGCGCGACGACAATCCCGTCATCTTCTGCGAGCACAAGCTGCTCTACGTGCAGACCAAGGGGCCTGTGCCGGCCATCGAGTACGCCATCCCGATCGGCAAGGCGGACATCAAACGTCCCGGCAAGGACGTGACCGTCGTCGCGACTCTGGCGCTCGTTGCACCCGCGCTCCGCGCTGCCGAGCAGCTCGCACGAGAGGGGCTTGACGTCGAGGTCATCGACCCGCGCACGCTGCGCCCGCTCGATACCGAGACGATCATCAACAGCGTGAAGAAGACCGGCCGCCTCGTCATCGCGCACGAGGGCTGGAAGAAGTGGGGCTTTGGCGCCGAGGTCGCGGCGGTCGTGCAGGAGGAGGCATTCGACTACCTCGACGCGCCGATCGCGCGCATCGGCATGCGCGACGTGCCCATGCCCTACAACGACACGCTCGAGCGTCTCGTCATCCCCGGCCAGGACGACATCCAGGAGGCGATCAAGGCGGTGGCTTATCGGTAGGCGTGAGTGCGTTTAGGGACGGAAGCCAACGTCTCAATCCGCGACAACTCAATCGCACGCTCAGGGTTTAACCCGATGTCTGCTGCAAAGAAAATCGACGATCCTGCAACTATCGCTCGCTTGGCCATGATCGTCGATCGCTATGAACCGCAGGCAAATGATGGCCGCATTGGCAGGCGCGGTGCCTGCCGTCGGAGCGTTAGCAACACTGGTCTCCTCGCCAGCTTCTGCGCAGGCGCCGCGGCCCAATATTCTCTTCATCCTCGCTGACAACCTTGGCTACGGCGAACTCGGCGCCTACGGCGGCGGCATCACGCGAGGCGCTGCCACCCCACGTCTCGACAAGCTTGCCAGCGAGGGCTTGCGCCTCACCAACATGAATATGGAGGCACAATGCACGCCGAGCCGCTCCAGCATCATGACCGGACGTTATGCGATCCGCTCCGGTACGCACTCGGTACCCTTCGGAGGCGTGGCGGACGGTCTCACGCAATGGGAGGTCACGCTAGCTGAAGCGCTTTCGGCCGCCGGCTATGCGACGGCTCTCTACGGCAAGTGGCACCTTGGAAGCGACGACGGACGCTTGCCCAACGATCAGGGGTTCGATGAGTGGTACGGCATCCCACGTACGACCGACGAGGCACTGTGGCCGAGCGCCGTCGGATACTCGCCGAGCGTCATGCCGCCTGAGCAGATCATGGAAGGGCGGAAGGGCGAGAAGAGTCGGGCCGTGCGCGTGTACGACATCGAGCAGCGCCGCCTCATGGACGCGGAGATCACCCGCCGAGCGATCGCCTTCATGGAGCGGCAGACGCAAGCGAGAAAACCGTTCTTCACCTATGCCACGATCACGCAGCCGCACTTGCCGACGCTTCCCAACCCATCGTTCGCCGGCAAGACCGGCAACGGCGACTGGGCCGACATGCTGGCGGAGATGGATCACAATGTCGGCCAGATGCTCGATGCCGTGGATCGGCTCGGCATTCGAGACGACACCATCGTGATATTCGCCAGTGACAACGGACCCGAATTCGTGCGGCCATGGGACGGTTGGGCAGGGCCGTGGCGCGGTCAGTACTTCACCGCATGGGAAGGTGGCATCCGTGTGCCGTTCATGATCCGCTGGCCCAATCGGATATCGGCTGGGCGCGTCAGTGATGAGATCGTCCACGGCGTCGATCTCTTTCCAACGCTCGCCTCGATCGTCGGCGCCAGTGTCCCCACCGACAGGCCGATCGATGGTGTCGACCAGTCAGCATTCTTCCAAGGCAAGTCCGACAAATCGGCTCGGGAGGGAATTCTGGTCTGGTGCGCGGATCGCCTCCAGGCCGTGAAATGGCGAAACTTCAAAGTGCACTTCTACAAGCAGGACACCATGGTGTCGCCGGCGATCAAGCTCGGCATTCCGATGATATTCAATCTCTATACCAACCCTCAGGAGATCGAGGAAAAGGTGACCCCCGATAGCTGGGTTATCGGCCCCGTGCTCAAGATGGTCGCAGAGTTCGAGCAGAGCACGAAGACGCATCCGTTGATCGCCATGGGGACGCCCGACCCTTACTCACCACCAACGACCGGTGGAGGTTCGCGTGCACTTCAGTAGTCGACGAGAGAGTGGCCTAGAAGCGGATGGTGCCCGACGCCATCGTCTGGTTGCCTTCCCACCGATTATCAGCGTTGAACTCTCGATAGTGGCGGAGATTGAACACGAATGGTCGTAGCCCGCGACGCCGATCATCGGGTCCTTGCTGAGTTCATATCCGATCGCACTCAAGTCGCGAACCGGCGATGGAAGGCCTCGGGCCAGTGCGCCGTGAGATAGCGGAAGAACCAGTTGCCGCTGCGCTTGAGCCGCTGATAGCTGGACTTCAGGTCGAGCACGAGCGTGATCCGG
>DATMRT010000020.1:0-16380 GCA_035565975.1 Hyphomicrobiaceae bacterium | reverse complement strand
CCGATCGGTACGATCGTGCACAACGTCGAGCTCAAGGCGGGGCGCGGCGGCCAGATCGCGCGCTCGGCCGGTGCCTTCGTGCAGCTCGTTGGCCGCGATGCCGGCTGGGCGGTGCTCAAGCTCAAGTCGGGCGAGACGCGGCGCGTGCGCCAGGAGTGCATGGCGACGGTCGGCGCGGTCTCCAATCCCGATCACGGCAACATTTCGATCGGCAAGGCAGGCCGCACGCGCTGGCTCGGCATTCGCCCGACCGTGCGCTCGGTCATGATGAACCCGGTCGATCACCCGAACGGCGGCCGCACCAAGGGCGGCAAGCACTGGGCGACGCCGTGGGGCAAGCCGACCAAGGGCTTCAAGACCCGTAAGAACAAAGCGACGGACAAATTCATCGTCCGCACTCGCGCGAAGAGCAAGTAGGAGCATCGATCGTGGCACGCTCTGTTTGGAAAGGCCCGTTCGTCGACGGCTATCTGCTGAAGAAGGCGGAGAAGGTCCGCGCCGGCGGTCGCAGCGAGATCATCCGGATCTGGTCGCGCCGTTCGACGATCCTGCCGCAGTTCGTCGGCCTGACGTTCGGCGTGCACAACGGCCAGAAGCACATTCCCGTGTCCGTCAACGAGGACATGGTCGGGCACAAGTTCGGCGAGTTCGCGCCGACGCGCACCTTCCATGGCCACAGCGGCGACAAGAAAGCGACGAAGGGCAGGTAAGATGGGCAAGCCCAAAGCCGAACGGCGTCTGCCGGAGAACGAGGCGCAAGCCGTGGCGCGCAACCTGCGCGTCTCGCCGCAGAAGCTTAACCTCGTCGCCGCGATGATCCGCGGCAAGAAGGTGCAGACGGCGCTGACCGAGCTCGAGTTCTCGCGCAAGCGCATCGCCGTCGACGTGCGCAAGTGCCTCATGAGCGCTGTCGCCAACGCCGAGAACAATCACGGTCTCGACGTCGACGATCTGATCGTCTCCGAGGCTTTCGTCGGCAAGAATCTCGTCATGAAGCGTTTCCACGCCCGCGGGCGCGGCCGCTCGGGCGGGATCATGAAGCCGTTTTCGCAGCTCACCGTGATCGTGCGCGAGGCCGCCGCCAAGGCCGCGCCCGAGACCACCGCAGAGGAGGCCGCCTGATGGGCCACAAGGTCAATCCCGTCGGCCTGCGCGTCGGCATCAACCGCACGTGGGACAGCCGCTGGTTCGCGAGCCGCGCCGAGTACGGCAAGCTGCTGCACGAAGACCGGAAGATGCGCGAGCACATCCTGAAGATGCAGCGCCAGGCCGGCATCGCCAAGATCGTGATCGAGCGCCCGCACAAGAAGTGCCGCGTGACGGTGCATTCCGCGCGCCCGGGCATCCTGATCGGCAAGAAGGGCGCCGACATCGAGAAGCTGCGCGGCGAGCTCGCGCGCCTCACGCAGTCGGAGGTGCATCTCAACATCGTCGAGGTGCGCAAGCCCGAGATCGACGCGACGCTGGTTGCCGAGACGATCGCTCAGCAGCTCGAGCGCCGCGTGGCTTTCCGCCGCGCCATGAAGCGCGCCGTGCAGTCGGCGCTGCGCCTCGGTGCGCAGGGCATCAGGATCAACGTTTCGGGCCGTCTCGGCGGCGCCGAGATCGCCCGCGTCGAGTGGTATCGCGAGGGCCGCGTGCCGCTGCATACGCTCCGTGCCGACATCGACTTCGGTTACGGCGTTGCGCGCACGGCCTACGGGATCATCGGCGTGAAGGTGTGGATCTACAAAGGCGAGATCATCGAGCATGACCCGATGGCGTCCGAGCGTCGCGCGCTCGAGTCGCAGGAGGGCGGTGGCGGTGACCGTCGCCGGCGCGAGGACCGCGGCGATCGGGGTGATCGCGGCGACCGTCGGCAGCGCGCCGAATAAGGCTTTCGAGGAACGACTGCCATGATGCAACCAAAACGGACGAAGTTCCGCAAGCAGCACAAGGGCCGTATTCACGGCGCTGCCAAGGGCGGGACCGAGCTCAACTTCGGCTCGCACGGCCTCAAGGCGGCCGCGCCGGAGCGCTTGAGCGCGCGCCAGATCGAGGCCGCGCGCCGCGCCATCACGCGTCACATGAAGCGTGCGGGGCGCGTGTGGATCCGCATCTTCCCGGATGTGCCGGTGACGAAGAAGCCCGCCGAGGTGCGCATGGGCTCGGGCAAGGGCAGCCCTGAGCTCTGGGTCTGCCGGGTCAAGCCGGGCCGTATCATGTTCGAGATCGACGGCGTGCCGGACAACGTCGCACGCGAGGCGCTGACGCTCGGGGCTGCCAAGCTGCCGATCGCGACGCGCATCGTGACGCGCCTGCTGTGATGATCGTCTGCGGACCGCACGAGAAAGTTTGAGAGGCCTCAGATGGCGACAGAGAAATTCAAGGGCATGACGCTCGATCAGCTCGACGAGGAGCTGGTGAAGCTGAAGAAGGAGCAGTTCAACCTGCGCTTCCAGGCGGCGTCCGGCCAGCTCGAGAACACGGCGCGCATTCGCGTGGTTCGCCGCGAGATTGCACGCGTGAAGACGTTTGCCCGTTCGCTCAGGGGCAATGCCCCGGCCGCGGCCAGCAAGTAGGTAGGAGCACGATCATGCCAAAGCGGATTCTCAACGGCGTCGTCGTCTCCGACAAGAACGACAAGACGATCGTGGTCGAGGTGGAGCGCCGCTTCACACACCCGCTGCTCAAGAAGACCGTGCGCCGGTCGAAGAAGTACCAGGCGCACGACGAGGAGAACACGTTCAAGGTCGGCGACAAGGTGCGCATCCAGGAGAGCGCGCCGATCTCGCGCCACAAGCGCTGGGTCGCACTGAAGCAGCCGGGCTGAGGCGGCAGGAAGGATTGAGGATCACGCCATGATCCAGATGGAATCAAATCTCGACGTTGCCGACAACTCCGGCGCTCGTCGTGTGCAGTGCATCAAGGTGCTCGGCGGCTCGAAGCGGCGCTACGCCACGATCGGGGACACCATCGTCGTCTCGGTGAAGGAGGCGATCCCGCGCGGCCGCGTGAAGAAGGGCCAGGTCATGAAGGCCGTGATCGTGCGGACTGCCAAGGGCGTGCGCCGCGCTGACGGCTCGCTGATCCGCTTCGACCGCAATGCGGCGGTGCTCGTGAACGCCAACGGCGATCCGATCGGCACGCGCATCTTCGGGCCGGTCACGCGCGAGCTGCGCGCGCGCAAGCACGTGAAGATCATGTCGCTGGCGCCGGAGGTGCTCTGAGATGCCGTCGCTGAAGATCAAGAAGGGTGATCACGTCATCGTGCTCGCGGGCCGCGACAAGGGCAAGCACGGCGAGGTCATCAAGGTGATCCCGAAGGAGAACCGCGCGCTCGTGCGTGGCGTGAACATGGTGCGTCGTCACCAGCGCCAGACCGCGACGGCGGAAGGCGGGATCATCTCGAAGGAAGCCACCATCGACCTGTCGAACCTCGCGCTCGAGGATCCGAAGGACGGCAAGCCGACGCGCGTCGGTTTCAAGTTCCTCGACGATGGCCGCAAGGTGCGGTTCTCGAAGCGCTCGGGCGAAGTCATTCCGGAGAAGTCATAAGCCATGGCCGATAACGCGAAACAGAAGGGCGGTAGCGCCCCCGCTGGCGCCAAAGGCGGCAAGCCTCAGCAGGGCAAGGGTCCGCCCGCCAAGGAAGCCAAGGGCAAGCCCGCGGCCGGCGGCGCAGCAGTACCGAGGAAGCCGCGCCCGGCGGACTATAAGCCGCGCATGAAGGCGCTCTACGAGGCGGAGATCCGCAAGAAGCTTGCGGAGCAGTTCGGGTACGCGAACCCGATGCGCATTCCCCGCCTCGAGAAGATCGTCCTCAACATGGGCGTCGGCGAGGCCGTGAACGACCGCAAGAAGGTCGAGAATGCCTCGAACGACCTCGCGATGATCGCCGGCCAGCGTCCCGTCATCACGCGGGCGCGGAAGTCGATCGCGACCTACAAGGTGCGCGAGAACATGGCGCTCGGCGCCAAGGTGACCTTGCGCGGCGACCGCATGTACGAGTTCCTCGACCGTCTCGTCACGATCGCGCTGCCGCGCGTGAAGGACTTCCGCGGGCTGAACCCGAAGAGCTTCGACGGTCGCGGCAACTTTGCGCTCGGTCTCAAGGAGCACATCGTGTTCCCCGAGATCGACTACGACAAGGTCGACGAGATCTGGGGCATGGACGTGATCGTGTGCACGACCGCGCCGTCCGATGACGAGGCGCGCGAGTTGCTGCGCGCCTTCAATTTCCCTTTCCGGAGCTGACCCGGACGAACGACGATCAGGCAGGCCGATCCTGCCGGCATATGGGTCTTGGAGGACCTGATGGCGAAGAAGAGCTCGATCAACAAGAACCAGCGCCGGCGCAAGCTGGTGGATCAATACGCGGAGCGGCGCGCGGCGCTGAAGGAAACGGCGGCTGATCAGAAGCAGCCGGCCGAGGTGCGCTTTGCCGCGCGCTTGAAGCTCGCGGAGCTGCCGCGCAACTCGTCGAAGACGCGCATCCGCAACCGCTGCGAGATCACTGGTCGCTCGCGCGGCTACTATCGCAAGCTCAAGCTGTGCCGCAATCAGCTCCGTGAGCTGGCAAGCCAGGGCATGATCCCCGGCATGGTCAAGTCGAGCTGGTAAGAGGACGAGATCCTATGGCGATGAACGATCCGCTCGGCGATATGCTGACCCGCATCCGCAACGCGCAGATGCGGCGGCGGCCGAAGGTTACGAGCCCGGCATCCAACCTCCGGACGCGCGTCCTCGACGTGCTGGCCGAGGAAGGCTATATCCGCGGCTACACGCGCGTCGATCACAAGAACGGCATGTCCGAGCTCGAGATCGAGCTCAAGTATCTGAACGGCCAGCCGGCGATCAAGGAGATCGCCCGGGTCTCCAAGCCCGGACGCCGCGTGTACTCAGCGCTGCGCGAGCTGCCGACGGTCGCCAACGGTCTCGGTCTCGCGATCCTGTCGACGCCGAAGGGCGTGATGTCGGATACGCGGGCACGCGAGGAGCAGGTCGGCGGCGAGGTGCTTTGCAGCGTGTTCTGAGGCGTGTGCCTCCGCTGCTGGATGATTTGAAGTGAGGAACTGACGCGATGTCGCGCATCGGCAAGAAACCGGTCCCCATTCCCGCCAACGTGCAGGCGGACGTGAGCGGCCAGACGGTCAAGGTCAAGGGACCGAAGGGTGAGCTCTCGGTCACGCTGCCCGAGGACGTGAAGGTCGAGAAGACGGCCGAAGGCATCAGCGTCACGCCACGCGAGGATACGCAGCGCGCGCGCAGCATGTGGGGCCTCTCGCGGACGCTCGTCGACAACCAGATCAAGGGCGTCGTCGACGGCTATGCCGAGACGCTCGAGATCCACGGCGTCGGCTTTCGCGCCCAGCTCAAGGGCAAGGAGCTGACGCTGCAACTCGGGTTCAGCCACGAGATCAACTACAAGGTGCCGGACGGCATCGACGTGAAACTCGGCGGTCCGCGCCAGGATCACGTGCTGATCTCGGGCATCGACAAGCAGAAGGTCGGGCAGGTCGCGGCGGAAATCCGCGGCTACCGTCCGCCGGAGCCGTACCAGGGCAAGGGTGTTCGCTATCAGGGCGAGTTCATCCTGCGCAAGGAAGGCAAGAAGAAGTAAGCGAGAGAGCCGATGAGCGCCTACGACAAACAGTTCCAGCGCCGCGCAGATCGCGTACGGCGGACCTTGAAGAAGGTCGCGAACGGAAAGCCGCGCCTGTCGGTATTCCGTTCTTCGAAGCACATCTACGCCCAGGTGATCGATGACGCCAAAGGCGTAACGCTCGCCGCTGCCTCGAGCATCGAGAAGGATCTCAAGGGCAAGCTCAAGACGGGCGCCGACAAGGCCGCCGCTGCCGAGGTCGGCAAGCTCCTTGCCGAGCGCGCAGTGAAGGCGGGCGTTGCCGAGGTCGTATTCGACCGCGGTGGCTATCTCTATCATGGCCGCGTCAAGTCGCTGGCCGATGCCGCCCGTGAGGGCGGCCTGAGCTTCTGAGCGAGAAAGGGTTATCGACGTGGCACGCAATCCCTCACGCGACCGCGACCGCGACGACGATCGCAAGAGCGACTTCACCGAGAAGCTCGTTCACATCAACCGCGTCGCCAAGGTCGTGAAGGGCGGCAAGCGCTTCGGCTTCGCGGCCCTCGTGGTGGTCGGCGATCAGCAGGGCCAGGTCGGCTTCGGCCATGGCAAGGCGCGCGAGGTGCCGGAGGCGATCCGCAAGGCTGGCGAGGCCGCGCGCCGCTCCATGCTGCGCGTGCCGATGCGCGACAAGCGCACGCTGCATCACGATTGCAAGGGCCGCCACGGTGCGGGCCGCGTCGTCTTGCGCGCTGCACCTCCGGGCACCGGCATCATCGCCGGCGGTCCGATGCGCGCGGTGTTCGATGCCCTCGGCGTGCGCGACGTTGTCGCCAAGTCGCTCGGCTCGTCGAACCCCTACAACATGGTGCGCGCGACATTCGACGCGCTGAAGACGCAGGAGAACCCGCGCGCCGTCGCAGCTCGCCGCAGCAAGAAGGTGAGCGAGATCGTGGCGCGCCGGCGTGATACCGCTGGCGAGACCGCCGAGGCCGCCCAGGAATAGGCAAAGCTCGTGTTTCCGGGTGGCACTGAACGGCGCCGCTCGGTCCAGGGCCAGAGGACTTGAAGAACATGGCAGACGGAAAGAGCGCCGCCGGCAAGACGATCACCGTCGAGCAGATCGCGAGCCCCACGCGGCGCCCGGACATCCAGCGCCAGACCCTGATCGGTCTCGGCCTCAACAAGCTACACCGCCGCAGCACGCTCGTGGATACGCCCGACGTGCGCGGCATGATCAACAAGATCCCGCACCTCATCAGGATCGTCGAAGAGACGAAATAGCGGCGTCGGGCAAGGAAGGAGCGCGGGGCCATGCGGCTCAACGACATCAAGGACAATGCCGGTTCGCGTAAGTCGCGCATCCGGATCGGCCGCGGCATCGGCTCCGGCATCGGCAAGACGGGCGGCCGCGGCGGCAAGGGCCAGACCGCGCGTTCGGGCGTTGCGATCGGCGGCTTCGAGGGTGGCCAGATGCCGCTCCATCGGCGCCTGCCGAAGCGCGGCTTCCGCTCGCGCAGCCGCGACGAGTTCAACGAGGTCTCGCTCGGCAATCTGCAGGGCGCTGTCGATACTGGTCGCCTTGATGCGGGCAAGCCTGTCGACGTCGCAGCCCTCAAGGCTGCAGGCCTGGTGCGCCGTGAGCTGAGCGGCGTGCGCATTCTCGGCGGCGGCGAGATCAAGGCTGCGCTTAAACTGACGGTCAATCACGCGACGGCTTCGGCGCGCGCGGCCATCGAGAAGGCGGGCGGCGCCGTCACGCTGATCGAGCGCAAGGTGCTCGAAGCCGATGAAGCCAAGCGCGCCAAGACGGCGGCGAAGAAGGCCAAGTCCGGCGGCAAGAAGAAGTCGTCCGACGACGAATAAGGCCGCGTGCCGGCCGGGGGCGGAAACGGGTGGGGAACGGTTGCTGGAGACCGCGTCGCTGTCGCCAGTTGCGCCGAGCCTGCTCAAGCCCCATGTTGATCGAAAATCACGCGGCTCCGCCCGGCTCTTCCGGCGCGGGGCCCGGACCCGTCCCCGGAGCCTGACACGCCATGGTATCGGCCGCCGAGCAACTTGCTGCCAATCTGAACTTCGGCGCCTTTTCGAAGGCGGAGGAGCTTAAAAAGCGGATCTGGTTCACACTGGGGGCGCTCGTCGTCTACCGCCTCGGCACCTTCATTCCGATGCCGGGTATCGATCCGGTCGCCTTTGCCGAGACATTCCGCCAGAACTCGTCTGGTATCCTCGGCATGGTCAATCTCTTCGCCGGCGGGGCGATCGAGCGGATGGCGATCTTCGCGCTCAACATCATGCCGTACATCTCTGCATCGATCATCATGCAGCTGATGTCGTCCGTCTCGCCGAAGCTCGAAGCCCTCAAGAAAGAGGGCGAGCAGGGCCGCAAGCAGATCAACCAGTACACGCGCTACCTGACGGTCGTACTCGCCGCTTTCCAGGCTTACGGCATCGCGATCGGCCTCGAAGGTTCGAGGAGTGCGGCCGGGTCCGTGGTCTTGGATCCGGGCTGGTTCTTCCGCATATCGACCGTGATCACACTGGTCGGCGGCACGATGTTCCTCATGTGGCTCGGCGAGCAGATTACGGCCCGCGGCGTCGGTAACGGCATCTCGCTCATCATTTTCGCCGGCATCGTCGCAGGACTGCCGAGCGCGATGATCGGCCTCTTCGAGCTCGCTCGCACGGGCGCGCTCGCGACGCCGCTGCTGCTGATGCTCCTCATTCTCATGCTGGCCGTCGTTGCGGCCATCGTCTACATGGAGCGCGCGCAGCGCCGCCTGCTCATACAATATCCCAAGCGACAGGTGGGCAACCGCATGTTCCAGGGCGAGGCCTCGCACCTGCCCTTGAAGCTCAATACCGCTGGCGTCATCCCGCCGATCTTCGCCTCCTCGCTGCTGCTCCTGCCGATCACCGCGGCGCAGTTCAGCAGCCGAGGCGCGAATGGCGGCTACGAGTGGTTGAACGGGATCGTGGCCGCGCTTGGTCGCGGTCAACCCCTGCACATCATCATCTATGTGGCGATGATCATTTTCTTCGCCTTCTTCTATACGGCGGTCGTCTTCAATTCGACCGACACGGCCGACAACCTGCGCAAATACGGCGGCTACCTGCCGGGAATCCGCCCCGGTCAGAAGACGGCCGAGTACATCGACTACGTGCTGACCCGTATCACGCTCGTCGGTGC
Organism: Hyphomicrobiaceae bacterium; assembly: GCA_035565975.1. GTDB lineage: Bacteria > Pseudomonadota > Alphaproteobacteria > Rhizobiales > Hyphomicrobiaceae. Next base: position 7,627 of record DATMRT010000020.1, on the reverse strand, counting down.
GATCTATCTCGCCATCGTCTGCGTGCTTCCCGAGCTGCTGATTGCCTACGCGGCCGTGCCCTTCTACTTCGGCGGCACGTCGCTGCTCATCGCCGTGAGTGTGACCATGGACACCGTGGCCCAGGTCCAGAGCCACTTGCTCGCCCATCAGTACGAGGGCCTCATCAAGAAGGCGAAGCTCAGGGGCGCGAGCTCGCGGAGTGGCCGGCGATGAAACTGATCCTGTTGGGGCCGCCGGGGGCCGGCAAGGGGACCCAGGCTCAGCAACTCGCTAAGAAGCGCGGATTGGTTCAGCTCTCGACCGGAGAAATGCTGCGCGCTTCTGCCAAGGCCGAGACCGAGATCGGCCTCAAGGCCAAGGCGCTCATGGACAAGGGCGAACTCGTTTCCGACGAGATCGTCGTTGGCATTATTGCTGAGCGCATCGCCCAGCCGGACTGCAAGCCGGGTTTCATCCTGGATGGTTTCCCCCGCACGCTGCAGCAGGCGGCCGCTCTCGATCGTATGCTTGCCGACAAGGGCGAGCACATGGATGCCGTGATCGAGCTCAAAGTCGATTACAACCGGCTCGTGGAGCGCATCGTCGGGCGCTATTCCTGCGCCAAATGCGGCGAGGGCTATCACGACCGCTTCAAGCGGCCCAAGGTGCGCGGCGTTTGCGACGTCTGCGGCAGTACGGAGTTCACGCGGCGCGCCGACGACAACGCGGAGACCGTCACGACCCGCATGATGGCCTACTACCGCGAGACGTCGCCGCTCATCGGCTATTACTTCTGCAAAGGCAATCTCCACAGCGTCGACGGCATGGCTCCCATCGACGAGGTCGCGGATGCGATCGATGCTACTCTCGCCAAACTCGCGTGAGATTGTTCCCAGCCGTCGCAGTGCGACCGTCGCCTGAACGCGGGCGACAGTTCTGCGCGTCCCTCTGGCGCTTCAACCGCGCTGAGGTCTGCACTATAAGTTTGACCAGGCGCACCGTTGGCTAAAGCGTAGGACCCCAATGCGACCCACGCTCGGGTCGAACCGGAAGTCGCTTTTAAGGTCCAGAGTGGCTTTAGACAGTTTCCGGTGCCCGGAGGCTGGTAGAGGATCGATGAGCATCTCCTGGCGCGGATCCGGCCGGACATTTCTTGCGGCGACCACCTTGCTGGCTCTCCTTGCGGGCCTTCTGATCGGGCTCGCTGAGCCTGTCGCGGCACAGCGCAAGGAGCCGCCTCCCTCACGGGCAGCCGTTCAGTTCTCCTATGCGCCGATCGTCAAGCGCGCGGCGCCGGCCGTCGTCAACGTGTACGCGCGCGGCCGTGTCGCAGTGCAGCCGCCGAGCTTCGCCGGCGAATTCCTATTTCGGGACTTCTTCCGCGACCGCATGGGCATGTCGCGCGACCGCGTCCAGAGCGCGCTTGGGTCTGGCGTCATCGTGTCGCCGGATGGCGTGATCGTCACCAACACGCACGTCGTGAAGGTCGGCTCGACCACAGAGATCCGAGTCGTCCTCGCCGACCGGCGCGAGTTCGACGCGAGGATCGTTCTTCAGGACGAGAAGACGGATATCGCGATCCTCCGGATCGACGGCGGCGACGGCAAGTTCCCCTCACTCCAGTTCGACGATTCCGACAGCGTCGAAGTCGGCGATATGGTCCTCGCCATCGGCAATCCGTTCGGCGTCGGCCAGACCGTGACGAGCGGCATCATCTCCGCGCTCGGCCGCTCCGAGATCGGCCGCTCCGACATCCAGTCCTATATCCAGACCGACGCGGCGATAAATCCCGGCAACTCCGGTGGTGCGCTTGTCGATATGTCGGGCCGGTTGATCGGCATCAACACGGCAATCTATTCGGGCTCGGGTGGCTCGCACGGTGTCGGTTTTGCGATCCCGTCGAACCTCGTTCGCCTCTATGTCGAGAGCGCGCTGACGGGCAAGAAGGTGCAGCGCCCGTGGCTCGGTGCGCGGCTCGACTCCATCACCCGCGAGATCGCCGAGAGCCTGCGGCTCAATCGCTCGTCCGGCGCTCTCGTGACGCGTGTCCACAAGGACGGCCCGGCCGCCGCGGCAGGCGTCGAGCCGGGTGACGTGATCACGACGGTCGACGGCCATGAGGTGTCGGACGCCCGTGCGGTCAACTACCGGCTGGCCACTCGCGGCATGGGCCAGATGGCGCAGCTCGGCCTCATCCGCAAGGGACGCGCGATCACCCTCGAAGTTTCGCTGCAGCCGCCGCCGCCGATCGGACCGGATGATGTCCGCAACTTGACAGGCGATCACCCGCTGGATGGCGCGCGTATTGCCAATCTGCTGCCGCATGTGGCCGATGAGCTCGATCTCGACGAGACGGGCGGCACGGTCATTCTCAGCGTGCGCCCCGGCTCGGTCGCCGAACGGCTGAACCTCAAACCGGGTGATATCGTCGTGTCCGTTGGCGAGCAGCCAGTGGAGACGGTCGTCGAGCTCGAGAAGATTCTCGCGCGCCGTCCGTCCTTGTGGCGCATCGTCATCAAGCGCGGCCGGCAGGTCGTACAGTTGCAAATTCCCGGCTGATACCGGAGCCGCGACCAGGAGCGACGAGAGCGCCATGACCAACGCAAGCGATGAGACGATAACCGCGGCGCTGATCGTGATCGGCGATGAGATCCTTTCCGGGCGCACAAAGGACAAGAACATCGGCACCATCGCCGACCATTGCACGATGATCGGCATCCGTCTGAAGGAGGTCCGCGTCGTCGGAGACGACGAGGGCGAGATCATTCAGGCCGTCAACGAGCTGCGGCGGCGCTATACCTACGTCTTCACGACCGGCGGCATCGGCCCGACGCACGACGACATCACCGCCGACAGCATCGCCAAGGCCTTCGGCGTGTCGATCGACCATCATCCCGAGGTCAAGGCGCTCATGCTCGAGAACTACGCCCGCCGCGGTGTCGAGGCGACGCCGGCGCGCCTGCGCATGGCGCGCATTCCCGATCGCGCAACTCTCGTGAAGAACAAGGTCTCCGTTGCACCCGGTTTCCGGCTCGAGAACGTCATCGTCATGGCGGGTATTCCGGTCGTCATGCAGGCCATGCTCGACGCGGTGACGCCCGAGCTTCGGACCGGGCGCAAAATGCTCTCGGTGAACATCGAGATGCTGAAGCCCGAGGGCGAGGTCGCGGCGCCGCTGGAGGCCGCGCAGAAGGCCTTTCCGGACGTCTCCATGGGGAGCTACCCGTTCGTCCGCGATGGCCGCCTTTACGGCACCGAGCTCGTGCTGCGCGCGACGGATGCCGATCGTCTCGCCGCTGCAGAGGCCGATCTCAGGGCCAGGCTGACGGCTGCCGGTCTCATGGGGTGATTGTGATGACTGGACAGCAGGAGGAAAGGGGCGGCGGCAGGCGTGAGGTGCGGGAGGCGCGTCTCGCCGACAAGCTCCGTCAGAACCTCGCCCGTCGCAAAGCCAAGGCACGCGCCTTGCGCAACGCCGGTACATCGGGCTCTCCAGCCGATGGCCCCGAAGCGCTTGCGCGCGGTGCAGGCAGGAATGACAACCACGAGGGCGAGTCGTGAGCCCGGCGATCGGCAGCATCGGCGTCGTCGGCGGCGGAGCCTGGGGCACGGCGCTCGCCGCGGCGGCGCGCCTTGCCGGCAGTCGCGCGCTGCTCTGGGCGCGCAACGCGGCTGTCGTCAATGAGATCAACGATCACCACACGAACGCGGACTTTCTGCCCGACTGCCGCCTCGACGCCGAGCTGACCGCCACGGCCGATCTCGCGCGCATGTCCGAGGTCGATGCGATCCTGCTTGCCACGCCAGCTCAAACTCAGCGCGCAACCGCGCTGGCGCTAGCCCCGCACATCGCGCCGGGAACGCCGGTAGTGATCTGCTCCAAGGGCATAGAGCAGAGCACCGGCAAGCTGATGACCGACGTGCTGGCCGAGACGCTGCCGGACTGCCGCATGGCCGTTCTGTCGGGCCCCGGTTTCGCCGAGGACGTCGTGCGGGGATTGCCGACGGCGCTCACACTCGCCTGTCAGGACGAGGCGCTCGGCAAGGCGCTCTCCGGAGCGATCGGCTGTCGCCACTTCCGCCTCTACTGGACGGGTGACACCGCGGGCGTTGCCTTCGGCGGCGCCATGAAGAACGTGCTGGCCATCGCCGCCGGCATTGTCCAGGGGCGCGCTCTCGGCGCCAGCGCACATGCTGCCCTCGTCACGCGCGGCTTCGCCGAGATGCGCCGTCTCGGTGCGGCCTTCGGAGCCAATCCGGATACGTTCGTCGGCCTCTCGGGTCTCGGCGATCTTCTCTTGACGTGCAGCAGCGCGCAGTCGCGCAACATGCGCCTCGGCCAGCTTCTGGGGCAAGGGCGAACACTCGCCGAAGCACTCGCGGCGCTTCATTCGACCGCTGAGGGCGTCTATACGGCAGCGGCCGCCGTGCGGAGCGCCGACGCCCATGGCATCGAGGTACCGATCGCGGCTGCCGTCCATGCCATCATCGCTGGCAATATGACGATCGATGCGGCGATAGAGAGCCTGCTCTCGCGCCCCTTCCGATCGGAACTGTGAGGCGCTTTACCGGCCGGCGACCTGCTCGACGCGTACCGGATGGCGACGCAGGAGATCCTCGATGCGCGCGCGCTCCTTCTGGAACTCGGCGAGCTGGCGCCCGGTGAGCCGGCGCTCGCGCGGCATCTGGATCGAGAGGGGGTCGACGAACTGATTGTTGATGAGCACCTCGTAGTGCAGGTGCGGACCCGTCGAGAAGCCGGTGTTGCCCGAGTAGCCGATGATCTGGTTCTGGCGCACGCGCACGCCCGGTGCAGCACCCGGCGCCAGCCGGCTCATGTGCGCGTAGGCTGTCTGATAACCGTTGGCGTGCCGGATGCGGATGTAATTGCCGTACTGGCCCTTGTGTCCGGCTTCCTCGATGACGCCGTTACCCGCCGCCGCGATCGGCGTGCCAATGGGTGTCGCCCAGTCCACGCCGGAGTGAAGCTTGCGCGTATTCAGCAGTGGATGATAGCGCACGCCGAAGCCCGATGTCAGGCGTGCCTGGTCGCCGCGAACCGGTTGGCGAATGAGGAATTTCCGCGAGTTGTTGCCGTCGGCGTCGTAGTAGTCGACCAAGCCGTCGGATGTGCGGAAGCGGAAGTAGCGCTGGCTCTCGCCGGCGCTGGTAATGGCCGAGTAGAGCAGCTCGCCGAGCTGCTCCTCGCCGCGACCTTCCTCGCGCACGTCGAAGAAGAGCTCGAGCTCATCAGTGACGCGCGCGCGGCGCCGGAAGTCGGTTTCATGGGCGTGCAGGCGCAGGATCTGCTGGATCGTCTCCGGCTCGATGCCTTGGGAAAGCGCGGTCTGATAGAGCGCGGCATAGAGGCTCGCGGTGGTCTGGCGCTCGCTGCCGTTTGCCTGGCTGGCCCGCTCATTGTTCCACAACGGTGCTGCTGACGCGACGAGCTCGCCAGCAGGGCTGCGCTCGACGCTCAAGCGGTGCGTGCCACGCGTGTCGTAAACCGCGTAGCGCACCGGCGCCAGTTGTTCGGGATTGATGAGGCTCGGCTCGAGCGTGATTTCGACGAGGAAACCGGCGCTGAGATCGCGGTCGGTGAAAGTGCCGCGCGCCGCTTCGACCATGCTGCGCGCGAGTTGAGCGTCGGCGCCTGCCTGCTGCAGGATGCGCGTGAGCGTATCGCCGCGACCGACCTTGTGGGTGCGGATCTGGCGCCCTTCGATGTCGGCGGCATCATCCTCCTGCTCGCCGCCGCTCTTTTCGAGCACGGTCGTGTTCGAGGGCAGCGGCGCTTCGGCCTCCTTCTTATTGGCGCGCCCGACCTCCTCCGCGCCCTCGGGCAGGAAGCCTGGCCGCATGGTGAGCGCATCGCGTGCCTGCTCTCTGGCGCGCTGAACGAGATCCGTCACCTCGCGGATATCGAGCTCCTGGCCGTCCTCGACGGGCAGAATGCTGCCGAGAAGCTCGACGACGCGGAGCGAAATGCCTGTCGCGCTGCTGGTCGCGGCTGTCGGCGCATCCTCATCGGTGTCGCCGAGCGGGGTCGCGTTACCGTAGAGGCGGACGGGATTGAATGCCGGAATGGCGCCGACGCTGTCGGCGCGGACCGCCGCCAGCCGGGCAAGGACGCGCGCGTAAGGCTTGTTCTGAATGTACTCGCGCGAGCCGCGGCGCTGGCGGAGGCTCTCCTGCACGATGTACCGCGTGACCATGGCGCCGGTCGTGGCCTCGAGGCGGTCGGACTTGGGCGTCGCCCAGGCGAGGCCATCTGAGACGATCGGCGCGAGCGGGCGCTCGGATTGGATGTCCGTGCTCATTTTCCTGAGCGCTGGCATGAGGCCAGCCGTGCGGCTCTCGTGCGAGTCCGAGGCCCCGAATATGGCTGCGATAATTGCCACGGAACCTACGGCCGCGGCCAGACAGGTGCTGAAAAACCAGCGAAATCGCCCGCCGCCGCGCGCCTCGGCGGTGTCGGCGGAGTAGAGGTCCTTGAGCCCCCCGCTCCGTCGCGTCATACGTACGTGGTGCTGGCCGTGGGTGCGATTGACGGTGCGGTGACGCCTCACCCGTCCGACCGTCGCATGACGGTGTCGCTCGATCACGTAAGTTCCCCCATAACCACGCAAAATGGCGTGTCGTTCATCGACTGGCGCGGGCTTGACCCCACCTCCGCACCATCCAGACATTGGACAAACCGGCGAGCACAACTAAGGCAAGGAGACAGCGCCGCTGTGGATATCCACCTCGTCCTTACCGCTGAGCAGACAAAGTTTCTAAGGCAAAACTTGGGCTTAGGGACCGCCGAGCCGATTCGTGACAGAAAATTTGAGATTGGTGTTGACTTGGCAAAGGAGAGGGCCTAGATAGGTCCTCGTCGGCGCCGCTGCCAAGTGCAACGGCTGGCTGGCCTTCGATAGACGGCAATCTCTCGAACTGGCAAGAAACTCTCAGGTGAATAGCCTGATCGGGTTTCTGTTGCCGCCCGGTGGTGCTAATAACGCGCCGGGGTCGAGAAGCCATCTGATCGTCCTGGCGCTCTTTGACAAGTTGATTGAAGGAAGGGAAACGCAGGCGGCGGAGTCCTGGCGGGTTCCAAAGTAAGTCTTCGGGCTTACGCGGAACTGAAAGAGACTCTGGCGAATCTGCGTTTCAAGCCATCACCATGATGGCCGGTTTCGTGCGGTTTCGGCCGTGCGGATCGGTTGTCGAGTGTGAAGGTGCCCGTTACGCAGAGATTCTTGGAGTTAAATCTCCGAGCCGACCAGAATCAGAACTCTTCAATCTGAGAGTTTGATCCTGGCTCAGAACGAACGCTGGCGGCAGGCCTAACACATGCAAGTCGAACGCCCTAGCAATAGGGAGTGGCAGACGGGTGAGTAACGCGTGGGAACCTTCCCAGTGGTACGGAATAGCCCAGGGAAACTTGGAGTAATACCGTATAATACCCGAAAGGGGAAAGATTTATCGCCATTGGATGGGCCCGCGTTGGATTAGCTAGTTGGCGAGGTAATGGCTCACCAAGGCGACGATCCATAGCTGGTCTGAGAGGATGATCAGCCACACTGGGACTGAGACACGGCCCAGACTCCTACGGGAGGCAGCAGTGGGGAATATTGGGCAATGGGCGAAAGCCTGACCCAGCCA
>DATMRT010000019.1:0-12871 GCA_035565975.1 Hyphomicrobiaceae bacterium | reverse complement strand
ACAGTCGGGCGCGCGATCATTCAGCTCCCGCCGCCCACCTCGGGCCAGGTTCTGCTCAAGGGGCGCGATCTGTGCATGTTGAGGGGCGAGGAGCTTCGCCGGCGCCGAACCAGCATCCAGATGGTCTTTCAGGATCCAATCTCCTCGCTCAATCCGCGGCGCAACATTGGCGACATCGTCGAAGCGCCTCTGGCCGTTGCGGGCGTCGGCACGACACGCCAACGTCGCAAGATGGCCGAAGAAATGCTCGACGCCGTCGGCCTCGACCCGCTAGGCGTCTGGGGTCGCAGGCCACATGAGCTCTCAGGGGGACAATGCCAGCGCGTCAGCATTGCACGGGCGCTCATGCCCAAGCCCGAGGTTCTCGTCTGCGACGAGCCAGTCTCGTCTCTCGACGTGTCGGTTCAGGCGCAAATACTCAACGTGCTCCAAGATGCCAAGGAGCGCTTCGGCGTTATTCTCCTGTTCATCGCGCACGACCTCGCGGTGGTAAAGAACATCAGCGATCGCGTGGCCGTGATGTACCTCGGCAGGCTTTGCGAGCTAGCCTCATCCGATCGTCTGTACGAACAGCCGGCGCATCCTTACACGCGCGCGCTGCTCGCTGCAGTTCCCGACGTGCGGCCTCAACCGAAGATGCACATTAAGCCCGTGCTTCAAGGCGAAGTTCCATCACCACTAGCGCCTCCGTCGGGTTGTCGTTTCCGGACGCGCTGCCCGCTTGCAACCGAACGCTGCGCGTCGGAAGTGCCTCAGATGCAGCGCATCCGCGATGATCACATTGTAGCTTGCCATCATCCGCTACAGTAGGCGTGTCAACGGCACATCACATCTCATGCGGGTTTGTCATTTCCGGCTACTTGGTCCTGATCCGCCTCCGCATGGCCTTCCGCGGTGTTCCGATGAGCTGGAAACTCCCCATCACGCAATCACGTCAAACTATCCGGTAGGCCCTGACAGGGGATAGACAGTTTGGTTGCCGGCCTAGATGTTTGTCGATTGCTCTGAAGCTCAAACACTACCTTGGGGAGATACTCGGCATCTTCGTCCTTCGAGAGATGGTCGCGCCAGTCGCAGCGCTCCTCCTCCTCAATCTCAACGTCCATGGTGCTGGCCTCCGCTTGGCTGGCGAATACTGGGCAGCTTCACGGCCTCCGCGCACTGCCGCCGCTGTTCCATCGAGGGACCGCCCGAACAGACACCGAGTGTCATCCGCTCGCGGTTCGTCTCGTGGCGGCCTCCGGGAGCTTCACGGCGCGGGTGCCTGCTCTGGGCGCTTCAATTGGTGCCGGCCCTGGGTACACGCCCATGGCTTTGGGGTGGCATCAGTCGGCGGACTATCTATAACTCTTTGAAATCGCTAGGCGTCGGCCAGCTCAAAAAGGCTGGCGGAGAGAGTGGGATTCGAACCCACGGTACGCTTTCACGTACACACGCGTTCCAGGCGTGCGCCTTAAACCACTCGGCCATCTCTCCTCGGTGCCCCTGGCGGCAATCCGGGCGCAACCTCTATAGGATTTCCTCGATTCTGCAAGCCGATGCCGCCGCTCAGGACGCAGGGAATTCGGGTTGCGTACCCGATGTGCCTTGGGGGAGAAGCCGTGCGGCAGCCGGGTCGCGGAGCATCGTCGTCAATGCAACTCTGCCCGGAACCGCGCATTTGCGGGCGTACTGTACTTGCCGGCGGCCGGTGCCTCTGCCAAACACGGGTAAGTGCTGCAAGATTCGCGTCGTTTGCGAAGTCCGAGGGCTGTCGGCGTGGGCGAGCGCAAGGCCTGCCGTCCGGAGGGACGGAAAGGCCGCGGGGCCGTTGTCGGTCGGCCATCATGTTGCCGCACGCTGGTTCCGCAGTAGGCGCGGGCACGGCGCGAGGCAGGGAAGGGGACCTATGGACCGTATCAGGATCACGGGGGGGCAGCGGCTCGAGGGCACGATCCCCATTTCCGGCGCCAAGAACGCCGCCCTGCCGCTGATGATCGCGAGCCTGCTCACGAGCGACCGGCTGACGCTGAAGAACGTCCCCAATCTCGCCGATGTCAACCTGCTGGCGCGTATCCTGCGCAATCATGGGGTCGATCATTCGGTGGACGGCAAGCGCGCCAATGCTGATCCGCACCTTCTCGGCGAGACGTTCCACCTGACCGCGCGCGATATCGTCGACACGACGGCACCCTACGAGATGGTCTCGCGCATGCGGGCGAGCTTCTGGGTGCTCGGGCCGCTGCTCGCGCGGGCGGGCGAGGCGCGCGTCTCGCTGCCGGGCGGCTGTGCCATCGGCACGCGGCCGGTGGACCTGCATCTGCTCGGATTGAAAGCGCTCGGCGCCGAGATCGACATCGATGCCGGCTATGTCGTCGCCAAGGCGCCGAAGGGCGGCCTCAGGGGCGCGCGCGTCGTCATGCCCAAGGTGTCGGTCGGCGCCACGCACAATGTGCTGATGGCGGCGAGCCTCGCCCGCGGCGAGACGGTGATCGAGAATGCGGCGCGCGAGCCCGAGGTGGCGGATGTCGCGCAGTGCCTCATGAAGATGGGCGCTGAGATCGAGGGTATCGGGACTTCGACGCTCCACGTGCAGGGGCGCGACCGACTGGAGGGCGCGACGCATCATGTCCTGCCCGACCGGATCGAGACCGGCACCTATGCTTTTGCGGTCGCGGCCACCGGTGGCGACGTCGTGCTCGAAGGCGCGCGGAAGGAACTGCTCGAAACGGCATTCGATGCGCTGGCGGAGACAGGCGCGATCGTCGAGGAGACGGCGGAGGGCGTGCGCATTGCCCGCAATGGCAACTCGATCGAGCCGGTCAGCATCGAGACGCAGCCCTTTCCCGGCTTCCCGACGGACCTGCAGGCCCAGCTCATGGCGCTGATGACCCGTGCCAAAGGTACGAGCGTGATCCGCGAAACGATTTTCGAGAACCGCTTCATGCACGTGCAGGAACTCGCGCGCCTCGGCGCGGACATTCGCCTGCATGGCGACTCGGCGACGATCCGTGGTGTGGGGATGTTGCGCGGCGCGCCGGTGATGGCGACGGATCTGCGCGCCTCGGTGTCGCTCGTCATTGCTGGGCTCATGGCCGACGGCGAGACGATGATCAATCGCGTGTATCATCTCGACCGCGGCTTCGAGCGGCTCGAGGAGAAGCTTTCACGCTGCGGCGCCCACATCGAGCGGCTCACGGGCTGAGTCGGAAAGCGCGCTCGTCGCCCCTTCCCTGAAAATCGGAATGCCGTTCTCATGCCGACCTCGGATGTCAGGTCATCATCCGTGCAGGCCTATGCCCTGCTGGCGCTGGCGGGACTTTGCTGGTCGGGCAATCATGTGCTCGGGCGCGCGATCGCAGGGCATGTGCCGCCGATCAGCCTCTCTGCGCTGCGCTGGGTCGCGCCGTGCGTCATAGCGGGCGTGCTCGCGCGCCGACACCTCGCCCGCGACTGGCCGGCGATCAAGTCGCACTGGAAAGCGATGCTCGTGCTGGGGCTGACCGGCGGCGCGCTCTTCAGCACCCTTCAGTATGTCGGCTTGCAGTACACCTCGGCGATCAACGTGTCGGTGCTGAACTCGCTCGGGCCGGTGTTCATCGTCGCGGCAGTCGCGACGATGTTCGGCGAGACCATGCGGCCCATCCAGATGGCCGGCATTACGGTGTCGCTCGCGGGTGTGCTGTTCATTGTCACACGCGGCGAGCCGGCGGCGCTTCTCGGCATGGCATTCAACGCGGGCGATCTCATCATCCTCTTCAACATGGCTGTGTGGGCTGTCTATTCCGCCTGCCTGCGATTTCGCCCGAACATTCACTGGACGAGCTTCATGTTCTTCTTCGCGCTCATTGGCGCGCTCGGTACGCTGCCGTTTGCCGTCCATGAGCATCTGCACGGCTTTCATTTCCAGCCGACGGCGCAGACTTTGCTGGCGATCGTCTATGTATCGATTTTCCCGAGTCTCGTCGCTTACCTGTCGTGGAACCGTGGCGTGGAGCTGATCGGACCGAACCGGGCAGGGGCGCTGCTGCACCTGATCGCGCTCTACAGTGCGATCCTCGCGGGGGTCTTTCTTGGTGAGCGTTTGGCGGCTTTCCACGTGATCGGGTTTGCGCTGATCCTTGGGGGCGTCACGCTCGCCGCGCGCAAGGCCTGAGGGCGGCCCCTTGGAAACGGGCGCGAACTCGCTTATTTCTGGTGCTGCAGGGCTGCGGGGTGCGTTAGGGCCATACGACCCGGGGGCCTATAAGATCCGCTAGGGTGCTGTCCCTGGCCGGAGCCGTGGTTCCGGACACACGGTGCCCACCTACATCATTGTAGGGACCACGCGGGTTCGTCCGCCGCGACGGCTTTCGCGGCTCTGCATGATTCTTTTTTTGCCGCGGGCTGCTGGGAAGAGGTGCTCCGCAACCATTCCGTGGAGCTATGCCCGCGGTGGCCATGCGGACAGCGCGCCGGCTCCTGCCACGAGCACACCAGGTCCCTTCTCCCCGTATGCACCGGGAGAAGGGATAGTTGTCGGCCGTTACGTTGCGGCGAGGTCAAAGCGGTCCGCGTTCATGACCTTGGTCCAGGCCGCGACGAAGTCCTTCGCGAACTTCTCCTTCGCATCGGCGCAGGCATAGACTTCGGCGAACGCGCGAAGCTGCGAGTGCGAGCCGAAGATCAGGTCGACGCGCGTCGCCGTCCACTTGGCGGCATTCGTCTTGCGGTCGCGACCTTCGTAGGTGTTCTCACCTGTCGGCTGCCACACCGTGCTCATGTCGAGAAGGTTGGCGAAGAAATCGTTGGTGAGCTTGCCCGGCTGGTTGGTGAAGACCCCGTTCTTGGAGCCGCCGGCATTGGCACCGAGCACGCGCAGGCCGCCAACGAGTACCGTCATTTCGGGGCCGGTCAGCGTCAGGAGCTGTGCCTTGTCGACGAGCGCCTCCTCGGGCGCCATGAACTGCATCTTCTTATCGTTGATGTAGTTGCGGAAGCCGTCCTGGCGCGGCTCGAGCGGCGCGAAGGAGGCGACGTCCGTCTGGTCCTGCGAAGCGTCCATGCGCCCTGGCGCAAAGGGAACCTTCACGTCGACGCCGGCGTCCTTCGCTGCTTTCTCGACGGCCGCTGAGCCGGCGAGCACGATGAGGTCGGCGAGCGAGACCTTCTTGCCGCCGGCCTGGAAGTCCTTCTGGATGCCTTCGAGGGTCTTGAGCACCTTCGCGAGCTTAGCCGGCTCGTTGACTTCCCAGTCCTTCTGCGGCGCGAGGCGAATGCGCGCGCCGTTGGCGCCGCCGCGCTTGTCGGAGCCACGGAAGGTCGACGCCGACGCCCATGCCGTCGAAACGAGCTCGGATACGCTGAGGCCGGAGGCGAGGATTTTGGTCTTCAGGGCCGCGATGTCCGCGTCGCCGATGAGCGGATGATCGATGGCGGGGATCGGATCCTGCCAGATCAGTTCTTCCTTGGGCACCATCTTGCCGAGATAGCGGACGCGCGGTCCCATGTCGCGGTGCGTGAGCTTGAACCATGCGCGGGCGAAGGCGTCGGCGAACTGGTCCGGGTTCTCCATGAAACGCCGCGAGATCTTCTCGTACTCCGGATCGAAGCGGAGCGAGAGATCTGTCGTCAGCATCTTCGGCACGTGCTTCTTCGACGGATCGAAGGCATCCGGGATCGTGGCGCCCGCGCCCTTCGCACGCCACTGTTTCGCGCCGGACGGGCTCGTTTCCAGCTCCCATTCGTAGCCGAACAAGTTCCAGAAGAAATTATTGCTCCACTTCGTCGGTGTCGTCGTCCAGGTCACTTCCGGGCCGCCGGTAATGGCGTCACAGCCGACGCCGGTCTTGAACGTGCTCTTCCAGCCGAGACCCTGATCCTCGAGTGCACCGCCTTCAGGGGCCGGCCCGATCAGCGAGGGATCGCCCGCGCCGTGCGTCTTGCCGAAGCTGTGGCCCCCGGCAATGAGCGCGACGGTCTCCTCGTCGTTCATGGCCATGCGGAAGAAGGTCTCGCGGATGTCGCGCGCGGCGGCGATCGGGTCCGGATTGCCGTTCGGGCCTTCCGGGTTCACGTAGATGAGACCCATCTGCACGGCGCCGAGCGGCTCGGCGAGCTGGCGCTCTCCGCTGTAACGCTCGTCACCGAGCCAGGTGCCTTCAGGGCCCCAGAAAAGCTCCTCCGGCTCCCACACGTCGACGCGGCCGCCAGCGAAGCCGAACGTCTTGAAGCCCATGGACTCGAGCGCGACGTTGCCCGCGAGGACCATCAAATCGGCCCAGGAGATCTTGCGGCCGTACTTCTGCTTGATCGGCCAGAGGAGGCGCCGCGCCTTGTCGAGGTTGGCGTTGTCCGGCCAGGAGTTGAGGGGCGCGAAGCGCTGCTGGCCGGCGCCGGCACCACCGCGGCCGTCGGTGATGCGGTATGTGCCAGCGCTGTGCCAGGCCATGCGGATCATCAAGCCGCCGTAGTGGCCGAAGTCGGCCGGCCACCAGTCCTGCGAGTCCGTCATCAGCGCGGTGAGGTCCTTGACCACGGCATCGAGGTCGAGGCTCTCGAACTCCTTCGCGTAGTCGAACGCCTCGCCCATGGGATCGGAGAGGGTCGAATTGCGATGCAGGACCCCAATGTCGAGCTGGTTCGGCCACCAGTCGCGGTTAGAGGGTCCGCGGCGTCCACCTGAGAATGGGCATTTGCTTTCTGCGCTGCCGTCCATGTTTCCACTCCGCTCCTTTTTGAGGCGCTGCTTCGTGCGCTGAATGCGCGCGCAGCCTCCCTAGTGTCCCGATTCCGAAGTTCGCCTGACATTGATGCTGGTGTCCCGAGCGAACTTCGGAATCAAAAGGGACACTAGAATCATAGGCTTGCTAGTGTGATTCAGATCGAGAAATTCGCTCGGTGCCATGCCGCTTGATCTGGCGAATTTCTCGATCATCACACTAGAACTAGAACCAATACAAACTCTAGGAGCGCTTGCCGTCACGGTCCAATCGCATTAACTTCAGCGCGCGATAAAAATTTCTGATCGACATGACCTCATTCAAACAGCTCCGCTATCTGGATGCCGTGGCCCGGCATGGGCATTTCGGCAAGGCGGCGGCGCACTGCGCCGTGTCGCAGCCGGCGCTCTCCATGCAGATTCAGGAGCTGGAGCAGGAGCTCGGCGTGCAACTCGTCGAGCGGCGCCGGCAGGGGGCGCAACTGACCGAGGCCGGGCGTGAGGTCGCGCGGCGCGCGCAGCGCATCCTCAACGAGGTCCGCGATATCGGCGACTTCGCGCGCCAGTGCCGCGAGCCGCTCTCCGCGCCTCTGCGGCTCGGCGTGATCCCGACGGTCGCGCCTTATGTTCTGCCGGCTCTGCTGCCGCTCGTGCGGGCGGACTATCCGCAACTCGTGCTCCAGGTGCGCGAAACACATACGCAGCAGCTCCTTGCCGAGCTCAAGGACGGCACGCTCGATCTCCTCCTGCTGGCGCTTCCTGTCGAGCAGCCGGAGGTCGAGACGCTCGAGCTCATCGAGGACCGCTTCCTGCTCGCCATGCCACCGGGCCGCAAACTGCGCGGGCGTGTCAGGGCGACACCCGAGCTTTTCGAGCATGACCGCCTGCTGCTGCTCGAGGAAGGCCATTGCCTGCGCGATCAGGCGCTCGCGTTCTGCCATCTGCGTCGGGTGGAGGGCGTCGATACGTTTGGCGCGTCGAGCCTGTCGACGATCGTGCAGATGGTTGCGAACGGCATGGGGCTCACATTCCTGCCGGAGATCAGCATCGGCCTCGAAGCCATGGGTGGGCGGGTGAGCATCGGCCGTTTCGCCGATCCGGAGCCGTCGCGTACGCTCGGGCTTGCCTGGCGCGTGACCTCACCGCGCAAGGCGGACTTCATCGCGCTCGGCAAGCTGGTCGTCGATGCCGTGCGGCAATGCCAGAAGCCTTCGGCGGAGGTGGTCGCCGGCCGGCGTTCACGAGCAGACCGGCCAGCAGTTTAGCGCCCTTTACCCCAGCTCTTGTACGGGCGTGTCGCAAGATCGGCATTGTAGAAGCGGCGGTCGCCAGTGACCTCTTCGCCGAGCCACTCGGGCCGCTCGAAGGTGCGGTCGGGCCGGTCGAGCTCGATCTCGGCGACGACGAGACCGGTGTTCTCGCCGTCGAAGACGTCGATCTCCCAGTTGAGGTCATCGATCGGAACGATGTGACGGACTTTGCTGATGATCGAGCCTTCACGCTGGAGCATCAGCTCTTCGGCATCAGCGAGGGGGATGGTGTATTCGTACTCGTGTCGCTCAAGGCCCGAGCGGGCGGCTTTGATCGTGAGTGTGCCGTCTCTGTCGCCGTCGATGCGGACGCGTATGGAGAGCCGGCCGTTCTTCGAGAGATAGGCTTGGCGCAGGCGGCGCGTGCGGGCAACGAGCGGCCTCCAGCTATCACCGCTCACTCGAAATTTTCTTTCGATCTCCAAAGCCATACGCCGCATACCTGTCAAACAATCGAGATCCAGGAGCACTCTCTACCTGCTGGCACCCCTCGCGGCAACCGTGCCGCCGGTTTCCGTTATGTGACAGTATGGCAGGCGCGGGAACAGTCCGCAAAGACAGGGCGGTTGCGCGGAGGGGCACGACCGCCTCATTCTGCTCTGAAAGCAAAGGATGGGAGGGACGCTGTGCCGACACGCCTGATGATTATCAATGGTCCCAATTTGAACCTTCTCGGAATCCGCGAACCCCACATCTATGGGTCGACGCGGCTCGAGGCGATCGAGCGCAGTTGCCGCGAGCTCGCGGGCTTGCTCGATGTCGACCTGGAATTCCACCAGTCGAATCATGAAGGTGTTATCGTCGATCTTATCCAGGCGGCGCGCGAGCGGGCGGATGCAATCATCATCAATCCGGCGGGTCTGTCGTTCACGTCGATCCCGATTATCGATGCGATCAAGATCTTCGAGGGGCCGGTCATCGAGCTCCACATCTCGAATATCCATGCGCGCGACGAGCTGCACCGGCATTCGAAGGTGTCGGGGTCGGTTAAGGCCGTGATCTGCGGACTAGGGCCGTATGGCTACATCGTTGCGATGCAAGCGGCTGTACAGGCACTCGGGCGTATTCCCGAAGCGATGCCCGCACCTGTCCGCGTAGGACCGGTCTGAGTTCACGGGGCGTACACCATCAGGAAGGGAAGCAATCGTGGCCGACTATGAGACGTTCGAGCTTGGGCCGCTGACGCTTCAGCGCGGGTTGACCCTGCCCAAGGCGCATCTGGCCTACAAAACCTATGGGCGGCTCGCGGAGGACAAGTCGAACGTCATTCTCTATCCGACATCCTACGCGGCACACCACACCGACATCGATTGGCTGATCGGGTCCGGCCGCGTGCTCGATCCCGAGCGCTACTTCATCCTCATCCCGAACCAGCTCGGCAACGGCCTCTCTTCTTCGCCGAGCAACCTCGCAGAGCCGTTCGGTATCGGGCGCAATCCGGTGTTCACGCATTGGGACAACGTGCACGCGCAGGAACGTTTGCTGCGCGAGCAGTTTGGCGTAACGAAGATCGCGCTCGCCTATGGCTGGTCCATGGGCGGCCAGCAGGCCTTGCACTGGGGCGCCATCTTTCCCGATCGCGTCGAGCGGATTTGTGCAGTGTGCACGTCGGCCCGCACGAGCCCGCACAACAAGGTTTTCCTCGAGGGCATTCGCGCGACACTGACTGCCGCTGGCGCGTGGCGCGATGGGCGCTTTGTTGAACGGCCGGTGCGGGCGCTGCGGGCCTTCGCGCGCGTCTATGCGGGCTGGGCCATGAGCCAAGCCTTCTATCGGGAAAAACTCTGGGCGACGGTCGGCTACACGTCGCTCGAGGACTATCTGGTGCGTGCCTGGGAGGGGAATTATCTGCGCCGTTCGGCCGAGGATCTGCTCTCGATGATCGAGACCTGGTATCAGTCCGACATTTCCGACAACGCGATCTACGGGGGCGACCTCGAGGCGGCACTCGGCACCATCACAGCGCGCGCCATCATCATGCCCTCGACTACGGACCTGTATTTCCCCGTGGCTGATGGGGAGGCGGAGACGCGCCTCATGCCGAACGCCGAGTTCCGGCCCATCAACTCCATCTGGGGGCATCGGGCCGGCAATCCCGTGCAGTGCGTCGAGGACGAGGCTGTTTTGCGCCGCGCCGTGCGCGATCTGCTCGGAGATTGACCGAGCCCGTTGGTGCCGGCTTGGTCCCAGCGAAAGGGCGGAGCCGTGTTCGATCTCCGGCGCGTCTGCCGGATTTGGCCGCAATTTTTCCGTATCGAGCGTCCCGGTCGCCGGCATAACATAAGGACTCACCAAGATTTTACCTGCGCGTCCCATTGCACGTCAGACGACGGCAATAGTCTATTCTTCTGCGAACCCGCCGACCTGTGGCGGCGTTACCTGACCTAAAGTGAATATCCGACGCGAGGCGTGAGCCTTGCCGGCCGAATCCGACAAACACGATCCAGAGCAAGGATATCCAGTATGGACAAAGTTCCGACGCGGGCGTCGACCGTGCCTTCTCGACTCAAGGCAGCTGGTGCGGAGTGGTCGGGCAGGGCCCGCGCAGGCTTGGCAGTGTTCGCGGGCATCTTGCTGGTCGCGACGGCGCTTTCATCCGTCGCCCAGGAGAAGAGCACGAAGAATGGCGCCTACGAGCCGCAGGTCGGGCAAGCCGGTAAGGATGTCGTCTGGGTGCCGACGCCGCAGAGCCTTGTCGACAAGATGCTCGAACTCGCCAAGGCCACGCCGCAGGACTATCTGATCGATCTCGGCTCTGGCGATGGCCGCACGGTTATCACGGCGGCCAAGCGCGGGCTGACGGCGCACGGCATCGAGTACAACCCGGATATGGTCGCGCTGGCGCAGAAAAATGCCAAGGCAGCGGGCGTCTCCGACAAGGCGACGTTCGCGAAAGCGGACATCTTCGAGAGCGATTTCTCGAAGGCCCAGATCATCACGATGTTCCTGCTGCCGTGGATCAATGAGAAGCTCGCGCCGAAGCTTCTCGAGATGCCGCCGGGCACGCGTCTCGTTTCGAATACCTTCACCATGGGCGATTGGCAGGCTGATGAGACAGCGACAGTCACCGAGGATTGCACGAACTACTGCAAAGCCCTGCTGTGGATCGTCCCGGCCAAGGTCGCGGGTTCCTGGCAACTCGGCGAAGCTGAGCTCAAGCTCGAGCAGAAGTATCAGATGCTGACCGGCACGCTCGGCCCGACGGCAATCACTGACGGGCGCGTGCGCGGCACCGAGATCAGCTTCAACGTCGGCGACGCAAAGTACACGGGCAAGATCGACGGCAGCTCCATGTCGGGCAGCGTGGCCGGCGGCCGCAACGGCAACTGGACCGCGACCAAGAAGTAGCGCCTCGCGATATCCGATAGGAATGCAAGGGCCGGCACGCCGCGTGCCGGCCCTTTTTGCGTCTGCCGAGCCGTCTGCTGCCCGGCGGCTGTCTTCAAACAACGTGGTCGCGCATGGCGGAGCCGCGGCTCAAGAACCTTGCTCTCGCGCGCTCTCAGTGGGAAGGTTGAGAGATTGTGGAGTGGGATACTTTTTCATGCATGGTCACACGCCAAAGCATCACGCCTACGTCGATGCGCTACGTGGATGGGCCATTTTCGCCGTGCTCATCGTCCATACATCGCAGCACGTGCCCGGCATCGAAGCGCGCGCTTTCTGGATCGCAGAAGAGGGCGCGCGGGGTGTACAGCTTTTCTTCGTCGCGAGCGCTCTGACACTGATGCTCTCGTGGCGCTCGCGCGACGACGGTGCCTTGCCGTTCTACATTCGGCGCTTCTTTCGCATCGCACCGATGTTCTGGTTGGCTATTGTCGGCTACTACCTGCTTCGGGGCGCGGATCGCGGGTTCTGGGCGCCCGGCGGGCTGACGTGGTGGCACATCTCTCTCACCGCTGCCTTCCTCCACGGCTGGCACCCAGCGACCATAACAAGCGTCGTGCCTGGGGGATGGTCCATCGCTGTCGAGATGACTTTTTATGCGATCTTTCCGCTGCTGATCGTCTGGTGCTCGACGCTCCAGAAAGCCTGCCTTGCTTTCGTTATCTCCCTCGCGCTGCTCCCGCTTATGAACTACCTCGGGTTCGCATTCTACGACACCTTCGAGTCCCCCCCCCCGACAATCTCATGCGGCACTTCCGGTTCTTTTGGTTTTGGAACCAGTTGCCCATCTTCCTCATCGGCATTGCGACGTATCATCTTGTTCAACTGGTGCGAGGGCAAAGAAGCCAGGGGCCACGCCTTCTCGGCGGCGCCTTCGCGATCTTCCTCGTAGCGTTTCTCGAAAAGCGGTTCCCGACGCTCGCCCCTATCATCCCTCAGCATGTCGTCTGGGGACTCGGCTTCATGCTGCTCGCTGCCGGGCTTTCAGTCATGCCGCTGCGGCTGTTCGTGAACCGGGCCATGTGTCGCTTGGGCGTGGTGAGCTACAGCGCCTACATCTGGCATTTCGCGGTACTCGATGCCCTGACTGCCGGTGGCCTGCCTAAAGCATTCGTGATGGGCGGCCCTGTATGGGTATACTTTATTGGCCACTTGCTGCTGGTCACGGCAATCACGGCGGCGGTTTCCGGGATCACCTACCGCTGGATCGAGACGCCCATGAACCGCATAGGCCGGCGCACTGCCGAAAGGATGTCTTCACTGGAAAAACTAAGAGAGCGCGCCGTCTGACGACCGATTCAGACCGGCGCCTTACGCGATCGAGTCGAAGCACCCGTGCCCCGGTTCGCGGCTAGTGCGATTCACACCATCAGGCCGGCCACCACGCGCACGGCCATGTCGATCAGCTCACGGCATCGCGACGAGATGAGCGATCTCATCCTCTGTGAATGGTCTATTCGCCACCACCAATTGGCGCAGTCGTCCACTGAAGTAT
>DATMRT010000018.1:0-2822 GCA_035565975.1 Hyphomicrobiaceae bacterium | reverse complement strand
GGCCAGCGCGCGGTGAAGGGCGCGGCGCCGCGGAAACGATCGGCGAGGTGGAGCACGGCGAGCGCGTAGACATCCGAGATGTTGTAGGTCTTGATCACGTCGAAATTCTTCGTGACCAGAAAGGCCGGGCCGCGCGCGCCGGACGGAAAGAACAGGATGGCGCTGCCGCTCGCAGGCAGCGTGCCGCCATCGGCTCTTCGCAGGCCGAGCGCGGACCAGTCGCGAAAATCGCCGCGGCTGGTGCGATAGTCGAAGCCATCGGGGATCAGCACCTGAAAGCCCCAGGGCCGGCCGCGCTGCCAGCCATGTCCGTTGAGATAATTCGCGATCGAGGCGAGCACGTCCGGCACGCTGGTCCACAGATCGCGCTTGCCGTCGCCAGAAAAATCCACCGCCCAGCGCATGAAGCTCGACGGAATGAATTGCGGCTGCCCCATCGCGCCGGCCCATGAGCCGATCATGCGCTCCTGCGGGATATGGCCGTCCTGCAGGATGCGGAGCGCCGTGATGAGTTCGTCGCGCGCGAAGTCGCCCTTGTAGTTGAGGAAGGCGAGTGTCGCGAGCGAGGGGATGACGCGCTTGCCGCCCTGGTTCGCGCCATAGCCGGTCTCGATGCCCCAGATCGCGACGATGACTTCGCGCGGCACGCCGAATGTGTGCTCGATGGAATCGAGGAGGCCGCGCAATTCGCCGATGCGCTTGATGCCGTTCGACAGGCGCGGCTGCGCGACCAGCGAATTGAGATATTCGCCGACCGGACGGCCATATTCCGGCTGGCGGCGCGACAGGCGCGACACTTCGGTGTCGTAGGGCACATCGGTCAGCGCGCGGTCGAAGGTCTCGCGGGTGACGCCGCGCTCGAGCGCGAGCGGGCGCAGGGATTCGATATAGGCGCGGTAGGAGCGGGCTTCCGGCTCTTGCGCGAATGCGGGGGAGGTGAGGGCGAGCAGAAGCAGCGCGGCGCCTGCCAGAAGCGCGCTTCTTATCCCTCCCCCCGCGAAGCGGTGGGGAGGGTCGATCGACTGAGCGCAGCGAAGGAGATCGGGGTGGGGGGACTTTTTCGGGCCTTCCGAAAGCGCGCGTGAGGAAACGCCCCCCACCCGACCGCCGTCGCTATGCTCCGGCGGCCACCCTCCCCACCACTCGCTTCGCTCGCGGGGGGAGGGAGAAGAAAGGCTAGTGCTTCCCCGTTCCCAGATACGCGGCAATGACCTTCTCATCCTTCAGCACGGCATCGGCCGGACCGCTCGCCAGCGTGCGCCCGTAATCGAGCACATGAATGCGGTCGGCGAGGTCGGCGACCATCTGCATATCATGTTCGATCCAGATCATGGCAATGCCGAGCTGGTGCTTGATGCGCAGGATGAAACGGGCGAGGTCCTCGCGCTCCTCGCGATTGAGGCCGGCGGAGGGCTCGTCAAGGAGGAGGATGGCCGGCTCGTTGGCGAGCGCGCGCGCAAAGCCGATGATCTTCTGGGTGCCGAAGGGCAGGCCGCCGACCGGCGTGTGGCGATAGCGCTCCAGCTCGACGAATTCGATGATCTTCTCCACCGCCTCGCGCTGGCGGATTTCCTCACGCCGCACGCTCGGCAGGAACAGCATCTCGGCGAGCGGATTGCCCTTGATGCGCGGATGGCGGCCGGTGAGGAGGTTGTCCACCACGCTCATCTGCGGAAACAATTCGCCGTGCTGGAAGGTGCGCGCGACGCCGAGCGCTGCGATGTCATGCGGCTTCTTGCCGAGCAGCGATTGTCCGCGGAATGAGATCGCGCCTTCGCCGGGATAAAGCCCGCTGATGCAGTTGAACACCGAGGTCTTGCCGGCGCCGTTCGGGCCGATCAGTGCAAGAAGTTCGCCCTTGTCGACGGAGAACGAGACGCCATCCAGCACCACGAGGCCGCCGAAGCGCAGCGTGAGATTGTCGATCGCAAGTTCAGCCATACCACCTCCGCGAACGGCGATATTGCTTCACGTCGCGGTAGCTGCGGCGCTCGGCGCCGCCGGCCTGGCCGAGATAGAATTCCTGGATGTCGCCGTGGGATTTCAGCTTGTCGGCCGAGCCGTCGAGCACGACGCGGCCGTTTTCGAGCACATAGCCATAGTCCGCGATGTCGAGCGCGACGGCGGCGCTCTGCTCGACGATGACGATGGTGATCTTCAGTTCGTTGCGGATCTGCACGAGCTTGCCCATCAGGTCCTCGACGATGACGGGCGCGAGGCCGAGCGAGAGCTCGTCAACGAGCAGAAGCTGCGGCTTGCACATCAGCCCCGATGCGAGCGCCAGCATCTGCCGCTCGCCGCCGGAGAGAAGTCCGCCGATGCGCGCGCGCAGATCGCCGAGGCGCGGGAAGAAGCCGTAGATCTGCTCCTCGCGCCGGCGGCGTTCGGACTTGCTCATCGCCGGCGCGAAGGGCGCTGCGAGATTGTCGGCGACGGTGAGATTGGGGAACACTTTCTCGCGTTCGGGGATCAGCGCGATGCCGAGCCGGGTCAGTTCGTTCGGCGGACGGTTCTCGATGCGCTGGCCGCGGAACGTGATCGAGCCTTCGGTGACGCGCGCATTGTCGATGCCGAGAAAACCGGAGAGGGCGCGCAGCGTCGTGGACTTTCCGGCGCCGTTGGTGCCGAGGATCGCGACAATCTGGCCCTCGTGCACGGTCAGCGACACGCCCTGAATCGCGGTGATGGCGTGGTGATAGACCACGGCCAGCTTTTCGGCGGTGAGGAGAGGCGCGTTCATTTGCGCGCTCCCGCGACCGGGCGATGCTTGAACGGCCAGAGCAGGAAGTAAGTCTGGATGCGATGCCAGATGCCGACAAGGC
>DATMRT010000017.1:0-26891 GCA_035565975.1 Hyphomicrobiaceae bacterium | reverse complement strand
CGAACGGTGCCGGCAAGACGTCCATGCTGAATGTGATCAACGGCTTCTACCATCCCAACGAGGGCACGATCACCTTCAAGGGCACGCGGCGCCGCGATATGCGCCCGTACATCGCCGCATCGCAGGGCATCTCGCGCACTTTCCAGAACCTCGCCCTCTTCAAAGGCATGACCACGCTCGACAACATCATGGCGGGGCGCGCGCTCAAGATGCGCCGCGGCCTTCTCTGGCAGGCCCTGCACTGGGGACCGGCGCTCGCCGAGGAGATCCGCCACCGTGAGGCCGTCGAGAAGATCATCGATTTTCTCGAGATCCAGCACATTCGCAAGGCACCCGTCGGTAAGCTTCCCTACGGCCTCCAGAAGCGCGTTGAACTCGGCCGCGCGCTCGCTATGGAGCCCGAGCTCCTGCTGCTCGACGAGCCCATGGCCGGCATGAACCTCGAAGAGAAGAAGGACATGTCGCGCTACATCCTGACGGTCAACGACCAGCTCGGTACGACCGTCGCGCTCATCGAGCACGACATGGGCGTCGTGATGGACATCTCGGACCGCGTCGTCGTTCTCGAGTACGGTCGCAAGATCGCAGACGGCACACCCGAAGAGGTGCAGCGCAACCAGCGCGTCATCGACGCCTATCTCGGCATCAGCCATTAAGGAGCGCGCGTGCTCGTCTTCGGTCAGTTCCTGGAAGTCCTTATCGGTGGTCTGCTGGCAGGCGTGCTCTATTCGCTCGTCGCGCTCGGCTTCGTGCTGATCTTCAAGGCCTCGGGGGTATTCAACTTCGCGCAGGGCGCGATGGTGCTGCTCGCCGGTCTCGCGCTCGTGCGCTCGCTCGATTTTCTCGCTGCCCGTGGCGTTCCGACATGGGCCGCGATCCTTCTCGCGCTGCTGTTTGCCGCCATCGTCATGGCCATCACCGCGGCGCTCATTCAGAAGCTCGTGCTCGGTCCGCTCGTCAATCAGAGCGACTTATCACTCTTCATGGCGACGATCGGCATCACATTCGTGCTTGAAGGCGCCGGGCAGATGCTCTTCGGCTCGGACGTCTATCCGCTCTCGCTTTTCCCGACCGATGCCTGGTTCATCCTCGACAGCGTCTTCGACGGCGGGATACTCGTGAACAAGCTCGACGTCTGGGGCGGCCTGATCGCCGGCGCGCTCGTGGCCGGTCTCGCGATCTTCTTCCAGCGCACCAAGACGGGCCGCGCGCTGCGCGCCGTCGCTGACGATCACGCTGCGGCGGAGTCGGTCGGCATCCCGATCACTTGGATCTGGTTCGTCGTCTGGCTCGTGGCCGGGCTCGTCGCGCTCGTCGCGGCAACCGTCTGGGGCACCAAACTCGGCGTGCAGTTCTCGATCGTCTTCCTGGCGCTGAAAGCGCTGCCCGTGCTCATCATCGGCGGCTTCACGTCGGTGCCAGGTGCCATCGTCGGCGGTCTCATTGTCGGCGCGGGGGAGAAGATCGCCGAGGTCTATCTCGGCCAGCACATCGGCGGCGGTATCGAGTATTGGTTCGCCTATGTACTGGCTCTGGCTGTGCTCCTCGTGAGGCCGCAGGGTCTCTTCGGCGAGCGCATCATCGAACGTATCTGAGGAGGCGAGGCGTGCTCTATCGCGAGGCCGGCCAGTTCAAGACCTCCTACGCCGCGGACATGGCGATCTTCCCGATCCGCCAGGATCGCATCGCGCTCCTTCTGTTGCTCGCGTTCGCCTTCGTCGGCATTCCGCTGCTCGCGCACTTCCAGCTCTGGCCGCTCGGCAGCGATTACATGCTGCGCGCGATCCTGATCCCGTTCCTGATCCTCGCGCTCGCGGCCATCGGCGTGAACATCCTCGTCGGCTACTGCGGCCAGATCTCGCTCGGCAGCGGCGCCTTCATGGCCATCGGGGCCTACAGCGCCTACAAGTTCGGGACCGGCGTCCATATCCCGCTCGAGTTCATCGGCTCCGAGATCGCCATCCCGCCGCTGCCCGTTCTGCCCTCGATCCTGCTCGGGGGCCTGATGGCGGCGATCGTCGGCATCCTGTTCGGCATTCCGAGCCTCAGGATCAAGGGCCTTTATCTTGCCGTTGCGACTCTCGCAGCGCAGTTCTTCTTCGATTGGGTGTTCCTGCGCGTGCAGTGGTTCACGAACTATGCGCCATCCGGCTCGGTGAATGCACCCGACCTCGTCTTCTTCGGGTATTTCGTACACTCGCCGATCGAGCGCTATCTGCTTTGCCTGATCTTCGTCACGGTGTTCGCGCTCATCGCCAAAAACCTCGTGCGCGGCAACATCGGCCGGCAATGGATGGCGATCCGCGACATGGATATCGCAGCCGAGCTGATGGGCATCCGGCCCCTCTACGCCAAGCTCACCGCTTTCGCCGTTTCCTCGTTCATTGTCGGCGTCGCCGGCGCGCTCTGGGCCTTCGTCTACCTCGGCTCATGGGAGCCGCTCGCCTTCTCGATCGACCGCTCGCTACAACTGCTGTTCATGGTCATTATCGGCGGCCTCGGCTCGATCCTCGGCTCGTTCCTCGGCGCAGCCTTCATCCTGATCCTGCCCATCATGCTCGATCAGGTGCCGCACGCGCTCGGCATTCCGATTTCCGTCGAAACGGTTTCGCTGCTCGTCTTCGTCGTGACGGGTTCGCTCATCTGCTACCTTCTGATCGTCGAGCCGCACGGCTTTGCTCGGCTCTGGGCGATCGCGAAGGAGAAACTCAGGCTGTGGCCCTTCCCCTATTGAGGCGGCACGTCGGAGTCTGTGGCCGGTCCGCAAAGTGGTGCGGCGAGCCGGTCGAACAACAAGAAGCACCCGCGATAATCCCGGCACCTGCCGGCGTGTGGAGGAGGAAGTAATGTTGCGAAAGACCTTGGCACTAGCCGTCGCGGCCGGCGGCGTACTTTCGGGAGCCGGCATCTTGATCTCGGCTGGTCCCGCGATGGCCCAGAATGAGCAATTCATCCCGCGTCTCGTCTACCGGACGGGCGCTTACGCGCCGAACGGCATCCCGTTCGCCAACGGTGCAGCCGACTACATTACGTTGATCAACGAGCGGGATGGCGGCATCAACGGCGTCAAGCTCGTCATGGAGGAATGCGAGACGGGCTACGCGACCGACAAGGGCGTCGAATGCTATGAGCGCCTGAAGGGCAAAGGGCCGACGGGTGCGGCGTACTTCTCGCCGCTGTCGACCGGCATCACGTTTGCGCTCACCGAGAAGGTGCCCGGCGACAAGATCCCGCTGCTGACGACGGGATACGGCCGTTCCGAGAGCCGCAACGGTGCCGTGTTCGCCTGGAACTTCATCGCGCTCGGCAGCTATTGGACCGCGGCTGACGTCGCAATCCAGCATATCGCGAAGGAACTCGGCGGCTTCGACAAGCTGAAGGGCAAGAAGATCAGCCTCGTCTATCACGACAGCCCCTACGGCAAGGAACCGATCGCCGCACTCGAGGCGCGCGCGAAGGTCAACGGCTTCACGTTCAAGGCAATCCCGGTCACGCATCCCGGCGTCGAGCAGAAGTCGCAATGGCTGTCCATCCGCCAGGATCGCCCGGACTACGTCCTGCTCTGGGGCTGGGGCGTGATGAACTCGACCTCGATCAAGGAAGCCGCCGCGGTAGCCTATCCGCGCGACAAGATGATCGGCGTGTGGTGGTCCGGCGCCGAGCCTGACGTGATCCCCGCGGGCGATCAGGCTAAGGGCTACAAGGCGCTCCTGCTCCAGCATCCGGCTGGCAAGTTCGCCGTCCACGGCGATATCGAGAAGCACGTCTTTGCGAAGGGCCAAGGCGTCGGCAAGGACACGTTCGCGCAGGTGCTCTACAATCGCGGCCTGATCGACTCCATGCTCGGCATGGAGGCGATCCGCACGGCCCAGGCGAAGTTCGGCAAGAAGCCGCTGACAGGCGAGCAGGTTCGCTGGGGCTTCGAGAACCTCAACCTCACCGCCGCGCGCATCAAGGAGCTCGGCTTCGAGGGCATGCTGGCCCCGATCAAGTTCTCCTGCGCAGATCACCAGGGTGCGGATCAGGCGCGCGTCCATCAATGGGACGGCAAGGCGTGGAAGGTCATCTCCGACTTCTATACGGCCGACCGCAAGATCCTCGACCCGATGGTGGCCGAATACTCCGCCAAGTACGCTGCCGAGAAGAAGATCACGCCGCGCGACTGCTCGAAGGAGCAGTAAGCGTTCGAGCCCATCCACAGACTATCGAGCGAGGCGGCAATGGTCGCCTCGCTCAGCACATTGAGCTGAGACATCCGGAGCACGCCGCGTGACCGCCCAAGCCGCACTCGACCCACGCGCCGCCACGGCGCCGGCGACGCCCATTCTGAGCATCAAGAATATCGAGGTCATCTACGACCACGTCATCCTCGTGCTCAAGGGCGTGTCGCTGGAGGTGCCCGCCGGTGGCATCGTGGCGCTACTCGGCGCCAACGGAGCCGGCAAGTCGACCACGCTCAAGGCTATCTCGAACCTTCTCGAGTCCGAACGCGGCGAGGTCACGAAAGGTGCGATCGAGTTTCAGGGCGCGCGCGTCGACGGACTGACGCCGAATGCCATGGTCCGGCGCGGTCTCGTGCATGTCATGGAAGGCCGCCATTGCTTCGGGCATCTGACGGTCGAAGAGAACCTGCTGACCGGCGCCTACACGCGCCGTGATGGCGGCGCTGCGGTCCGTCAGGATCTCGAGATGATCTATGGCTATTTTCCACGCCTCAAGGAGCGCCGTCAGAGCCAGGCGGGCTATATCTCGGGCGGAGAGCAGCAGATGGTCGCCATCGGTCGTGCGCTCATGAGCCGGCCGCGCATGATGCTGCTCGACGAGCCATCCATGGGTCTCGCGCCGCAACTCGTCGAGCAGATTTTCGAGATCACCAGGCGCATCAACCAGGAGCAAGGCGTATCGGTGCTGCTCGCCGAGCAGAACACCAACATGGCGCTCAAGTATGCGAACTACGGCTACATCCTCGAGACCGGCCGCGTCGTTCTCGATGGTGAAGCCAAGGCGCTGCGAGAGAATGCGGACGTCGCCGAGTTCTATCTGGGCGTTGCCGGCGGCGAGCGCGCGTCGTTCCGCGACGTGAAGCACTACAAGCGTCGCAAGCGCTGGCTCGCCTGATCGGGCGAAGTGAGATGTGGGCGCGCGCTACTTCTTCTTGAAGTGCGCGCGCATGGCCTCGCACGGATCGGGTCTGTCGGTGCGCGGTGTTAGAACAATGAAGTCTGCAGCCGGCTTGCCGTCGGGATCGCGCTCGACATACGCACCCGGATCGACCTCACCCTCCCTGACTTCGATCAGCATCACGGCCAGAACTTTGCGCTCGGGGTCTATGCGCGCGAGGTCCCGTGGCACGCCGCGATCCTTCCGCACGTGGCCATTCCCCGCGAGCAGGATGGCCGAGCCGTGCGAGCGCGCCGCTTCCGCCAGCGTCCCCGCCATATACGCATCGCGATAGCGTTGTGCGAGTGCCATGTTCGTGAAGGCCGAGCGCGGCATGAGACCACAGTGCGAAGCCTCGAGCTCGTCGAGCAATGAGCTTTGAAGGGCTTCGGGCAGCGGCGTGTCGAGGCCGAGGCGCGAAACCGCATCAGCAGGAAGGGCTGCGAGACCGCGCCGCGCCACATCGCGAACTTCAGCCCGCGTTGGATGCCCAGGAAGTATCGGCAGGCCTTGAGTTACGGCAACCTCGAAGATCGGCAGAAAAAGCTCCGCCGCCGGCCATCCGCTGCTCTTCCAATCCAAGCGCTCGAGCAGATTCTTGGCGCCTGCGGCTGTCGGTGCCGGGCGCGTCGCGATCGCCGCGGCTTGATCCGTGCGAATGTGCTCGAAGACCAGCGCCGGCGGCTTCTGCTGCTTGGCCTCGGCGAGGTCGGTGACGATCGACCGTAGCACGTTGGCGCGGAGCGCGTGCTGAGCGCCATTGTCATGCATCTCGCCGAGCAGGACGACGCCGCCTTCTTCGAGGTGCGTCTTCAGTGTCCGGCGTAGCTGCTCGATAGGGGCGGATGCGCAATCAGAGCCATCGCGAGCGGCAAGCGGCTCGCTTCCCTTAAGGATGGTGCCGAGCAGCGCGTGCCCGCCGCGCTTCGCATCCCATTGATCGGCGGGCGAGAGCGCGATGGCTGCATCCGGGCAGCCGGATTGCGCCTGAGCGCTGCCAAGAGGCAAAGCTGCGAGATGTGCGCCCAGCACAGCGGCGAGCGCTGCGCGCATCATGAGTGCCGAGATCAATGGTTCTTGGGCACGCCTTTGCCCTCGCCGATGTCCCAGTACAGGCCGGCCATGAGCTGGATGGCACTGCGTGAGAGTGGCATCAGAATGTGCTCATCGGGCCAGTGCTGCGAGCAGGAGGCATAGGAGTGCGGGATCCAGATCGTCGGCATCCCGAGATCATCCGTGAAGATGTCGTTGCAAATGGAGCCGCCAGTCGACGGAATGATGGCAGGCTTCACGTTCGTCGAGCGCTGGGCCGATCCGGTCACGAACGCCGCCCAGGGATGATCCGGCTCCGTGCGCGTTGCGGCAAACCCGCCGTCGTTGCTCGCCGGCGGCGGCACGACCTTCACCAGCGTATGACCCTTCGCAGCAAGATGCGACTGCACGGCGGGAATGATCTGATCGACGTTCGTGCCGGCGACAAAGCGGAGCTGGCAGTTGGCGACCGCCTTCGGCGGGATCGCGTTCACCGGGCGCTCAGGCGTGCCCGTGGTGAAGGCGAGGATATTGAACGTGTTCGCGGCATAGACGCGCTCGGCGGGTTTGAGCTCGGGCTCGCCCCACCATTCATCGACCTTCGGACCCTTGTCGCCGCCATCGATCTCCACGTCGGCGAGCACGTCCTTCACGGCGCGCGACATCGGCGGTGCCTTGAGCGCCTCGATGAGCAGTTCACCCCTCGGTCCGACGATGGAAGCGAGCGCATGGGCGAGAATGAAGCCTGGGTTAGCAATGAGCCCGCCCCAGTTGCCCGAATGGTGCCCGCCCTCGCGCAGGTCGACGACGAGATCGAAGTTCACGGCACCGCGGCAGCCGAGCGAGATCGTCGGGCGGTCCTGCTTCACGCGAGGGCCGTCAGACGCAATGAGGACATCAGCGGCGAAGTCCGCCTTGTTGGCGCGGACGAGTTCCTTGAGCCCCTTCGAGCCGGCCTCCTCGCCAGTCTCGATCATGAATTTGGCATTGAAGCCGAGCTTGCCGCCGCGCTCGGCCATGACGGATGCAAGCGCCGCCATGTTGAGTGTGTGCTGGCCCTTGTTGTCGGCCGTCCCCCGCCCGTAGAGCCGGTCGCCGTCGCGCGCCGTGATCCACGGCCCCTTGCCCTTGGTCCAGCGCGCCTCCATGCCGTGCACGACATCACCATGGCCATAGCCGAGCACGGTCGGCAGCGCGGGATCCTCGATGCGCGTCGCGAGCAGGACGGGGCCCTGGCCCGGGAAGGGGTTGTCGTACGTCTTGATGGAGAAGCCCATGGCCTCGAAGGCCGGCTTCATGTGCTCGTCGAGATAGCGATGGCACTCGGCGATGGCAGCGGGGTCGGGGAACTTCTGGCTCTCCGTACGCACGGCGACGCGGTCTGCAAGCTCGCGCTCGAACGCGCCGCCGTCGACATACGCTTCGGCGCGCGAAATGGCGCCGGTGCGACTCCCACTCATGCAGCAGCTTCCTTCTTCACGTCATCATCGTAGAGGTGGCACTCGACCATGCCGGCAGCACTCGTCAGCGGACGCGGCACGATCGTGTCGCAGGGTCCGAAGCGGCGTGCGCAGCGCGGATGGAAACGGCAGCCTGAAGGCATGTCGAGCGGGTTCGGATAGGCGGCGCCGAGCTGCGTATCGGGTACGCCGAGGCCGGGCTCCGGAGTCAGCACGGATTTCAGGAGCGCCTCGGTGTAGGGATGGCGCGGATTGCGGAAGAGCGTATCAGTGTCCGTCTGCTCGACGATGCGTCCGAGATACATGACCGCGACGCGATCCGCCATGTGCTCGACGACTGCGAGATTGTGGCTGATGAGCAGGTACGTGAGACCGAGTTCGCGGCGCAGATCCTGCAGGAGATTGAGGATCTGAGACTGCACCGAAACATCGAGCGCGGACGTGGGCTCGTCGCAGATGACCATGCGCGGGCGATTTATGAGCGCACGGGCAATCGCGACGCGCTGGCGCTGGCCGCCCGAAAGCTGGCTCGGATAGTTCTCGTAAAGCCTTTGCGCGAGGCCGACCAGCTCCATCATCTCGAGGACGCGCTTTCTTTCCTCCGCGCCGCCGACACCGCCTTGAACGCGCAGTGGTAGGCCGATGATCGAGCCGATGGACTTTCTCGGATTGAGCGAGGAGTAGGGATCCTGGAACACCGGCTGCACGAGGCGGGCGACGTCGCGGCGCCGCATGCCGGCGAGCGGCTGGCCGTCGATCCTGAGCGAGCCGGACGACGGCGGCATGAGGCCGAGCAGCATGCGCGCGAGCGTGGTCTTGCCGCAGCCTGATTCACCGACGAGACCGACGACCTCACCCTGGCGGATGGAAAGATTGACGCCGTTCACCGCGTGCAGAGGCTTCTTCCCGCGCATGAAGCCCTGCGAGACCATGAACATGCGCGTGACGTCGATGGCCTCGAGCATCGGAGGCGCAGCCGAAGCAGGCGCGGTTTCTCCGGCGCGCGATCGCGCCACGGTCGCGGTGCTCATGCCACGCCCTCCGCCGCCGGCACGTTGCCGCGCATCAGCTCGTCAGCACGAATGCAGCGGACGGAGTGTCCGCTCCCCGGTGCGGCCTCGAGCGGGATCGGCGCTGCCCTGCATTCGTCGATCACAAAATTGCATCGCCCGGCGAAATGGCAGCCCTGCATGTGCCCGACGAGCGAAGGCACCATGCCCGGGATCGTGCCGAGACGTTCGCCGCGTTTCGTCTTGCCGGGAATGGGAATACAGTCGAGCAGACCACGCGTGTAGGGGTGGCGCGGCGCGCCGAAGACCTCGGCCGCGGTGCCTGTCTCGACGACCTGCCCGGCATACATGACGACGACGCGGGTCGCGATGCGGGCGACGACGCCTAGATCGTGCGTGATGAGTACGAGCCCCATGTGAAACTCGCGCTGCAACTCGGCGAGGAGATGCAGGATCTGCGCCTGGATGGTGACGTCGAGCGCTGTCGTGGGCTCGTCGGCGATGATGAGATCGGGGCCGGTCATCAGCGCCATGGCGATCATGACGCGCTGGCGAAGGCCGCCCGAGAGCTGATGCGGATACTGCCGGAGGCGCTGGCCGGCGGCCGTGATGCCGACACGCTCGAGAAGATGCACAGCGCGATCTCGCGCTTCGGATCGCGGCACTCTGCGATGACGGAGCAGCGCCTCCTCGAGCTGGTTGCCGATCGTGTAGGCCGGATTGAGGGACGTCATCGGCTCCTGGAAGATCATGGCCATGCGGTTGCCGCGCAGGTCCGACATGGCCGTCTCGGGTACATCCACGATCGGCTCGCCAAGAAGCGTCAGCTCGCGCGCGACCCGTCGCGCCCGCTTCGGCAGCAGGTCCATGATCGCGAGTGCGGTCAGCGACTTGCCACAGCCTGACTCGCCGACGATGCAGACGGTCTCGCCGCGATCGACGTGAAAGCTCACGCCCTGCACGGCATTCAAGGTTCCGGAGGGCACTGGTAGAGAGACTTCGAGCCCCTCGACGGTAAGGATACGATCGCTCATTGGCCTCTTTGTTCTATTTGGCTCGACTGCTAGCTGCGATTTTCCGGCGCCGTCACATCTCTGAGCCCGTCGCCCACGAGATTGATCGACAGCACGAGCATGAAGAGGGCCGTGCCGGGGATCGCGATCAGCCAGGGATCGAAGTACATGAGACCCTTGGCCTCGGAGATCATGAGGCCCCAGGATGGCGTCGGTGGTTGTACGCCGAGACCGAGGAACGAGAGCGCGGCCTCGAGCAGGATAGCGTGAGCCATCTCGAGCGTTGCGACCACGATCAGGTGGTTCATGACATTCGGCGCGATCTCGGTCAGCAGAATGCGCAGATGCGAGCAGCCGAGCGCCTCGGCCGCCGTCACGAACTCGAGCGAGCGGACTTGTTGCGTCGCCGATCGCATGACCACGGCAAAGCGGTCCCAGATCAGTAGTCCCAGCACCCATATGACGACGGTCAGCGATGAGCCGACGATGCTGACCACGGCCAGCGCGACGAGGATCACCGGCATGGAAAGGCGGGTCGTGATGAGGAAGTTCACCACCATGTCGACGCGGCCGCCAAAATAGCCGGCCAGGACGCCGAGGATCGTGCCGATGAGGCCCGAGATGATCATCGCCGAGAAACCGATGAGCAAAGAGACCCGGGCGCCGTGGTAGAGCCGCGTCAGGTAGTCACGGCCGAGGTGATCGGTCCCGAGCGGATGGACCCAGGTCGCTTTCGGGCTGTTGTGCCAGATGGGTGGAATGAGCTTGCGCCCGAGCTGCTGATCGTAGGCATCGTGCGGTGAGATCACGTTGGCGAAAAGCGCCATGAAAATGATGACGAGCAGTATGAACGCGCCGATCATCAGGCCGTAGTGGCCGAAGATCCGCCGCCGCATCATAGTGCCCGGTGATGGCGCCAGAATCTCCTCGGCCGTCTGGACGCCGGCGCGTGCGAGGGTCGTGCGCGTTATGGTTGTCTCGGCCATGTCAGGTCACCCTGATCCGCGGATCGAGGAAGGCGTTGAGCATGTCGGCGAGGAAGGTGATCACGACGTAGATGATCGCGAGGATCAGCACGATCGCCTGCATCATCGGCAAGTCTTTGCGCTGGATCGACTCCCAGGCCAGATAGCCGAGGCCGTTGATCTGGAAGATCGTCTCGATCACGATCGAGCCGCCGAGCATGAAGCCGAACTGGACTGCGGCCAGCGCCACGACGGGGATCACGGCATTGCGCAGCGCGTGCTTGAAGAGCACCTTCATCGGCCGCAGACCCTTTGCGCGGGCTGTGCGGATATAGTCTGACGCCAGCACCTCGAGCATGCCGGCGCGCGTCAGGCGCATGACCGCGGGCGCCACGTTGTAGCCGAGCGCGACCGCGGGCATGACGAAGTTCCACCAGCTATCCTGTCCCGTGATCGGCAACCATCGCAGCATGACTCCGAATACGAGGATCAGCGTGAGGCCGAACCAGAAGGTCGGCATGGCTTGGCCCACAACGGCGAGGGTCAGGGCGGCGCGATCGAAGATGCTGTTCGGCTTTACGGCAGCGAGTACGCCGAGAGGAATAGCGAGCGTCAGGCCAAAGGAGATGGCACAGGCCCCGAGCAGCATGGTCGTCGGCAGGTGGTTGAAGATCACTTCGGCGACCGGCTGGCGCAGATTGAAGGAACGGCCGAGGTCGCCCTGTATCGCGTTGGTGAGCCAGTCCCAGTACTGGACGATGATCGGCCGGTCGAACCCGTAGTAGCGACGGACGTTCTCTATGTCCTCGATGCTCGCGCCTTCACCGGCGATGGTGATCGCGGGATCACCCGACAAGTAATTCATCGAGAACGTCAGCAGTGACACGGTCAGTGCCACGAGGATCGCTATGCCTAGTCGCTTGAGGGCATAGATTGCCATGAAGATGTCCGTTCTTTGCCGGCTCGATAGTTCGAGAGGAGACGGCGGCTCACCTCACGCCATGCTCCGAGATGCTCTCCGCAAGCAGGTCGCGGGGCCATTGGGCCCCGCTTGCCGGAAGCGTTCGGCGGCCGCGCCCTCTTGGACGCGTGCCGCCAGCCTGACCGACCCTACTTCCACTTCGCCTGATAGAACTTCGGAATCTCGTCGGACGAAGCCTTGAAATCGAGGTCCTTGGCGTAAGCATAGTACTTGGCGTAGGTGAAGAGCGGCACCCAGTAGGCCTCGTCCGCGATCCGCTTCAGCGCCTTCTCCCAAAGCGCCGCACGCTTGTCGGGATCAATCGTGCTGTTGGCCTGCTTGATGGTCTCGATCACCTCTTTGTCCTGCGAGAGATCGTCAGGAGAGCCGGTGAAGAAATGCCCGGTGCTCGCCGACACATCCGGGATGGAGCTCGAGCCCCAGGTCATGTTGGCGGCAGCCACCTGACCCTTGTGGACGGCCTGCACCAGCGGTCCGTACTGCAGGAAGACGAGGCGCGGCTTCAGACCGACGCGGACGAGATCGCCAATGATGGCCTCGGTGATGTAACGCTCACGATAAGCGTGCAGGTCGAATTCGAACCCGTTCGGATGACCAGCTTCGGCGAGCAGCTTCTTCGCCTTCTCGGGGTTGTAGTCGTACTTCGTCACGTTCTCCGAGCAGCCGAACTGGTCCGGATGACAGGGCGAATCGATCACTTGCGACGGCGCGCCAACGAGGTTGTCCACGAGAGACTTGCGATTGATCGCGTGGAACACTGCCTGACGCACGCGCTTGTCCATGAACCGCTTGTCGGGTGAGCGGCCGGTCGCGTCGAAGATGAGGTACGAGAAGCGGAGCGTCTTTGCCTTCTCGATCGTCAGGTTCGGCGCGCGCATCATGCGCTCGGCCTCATCCTTCGGCACGTCCCAGACCCAGTCGATCGCGCCGGTCATCAGCTCGGCGAGACGGGTGTTGGAATCCTTGATCGTGCGGAACAGGATCTTGCCGATCTGCGGCTTGCCCTTCGGACTGCCTTCCCAATAGTTCGTATTCTTCTCCAACAGGATCGACTGTCCGGGCTTCAGCTCGGCGACCTTGTAGGGGCCGGTGCCGTCCGAAGGCACGGCGCCGTAGTCCTTCTTGCCGTCCGGCCTCGCTGGCGCCTTGTCGTAGTGCCCCTTCGGCAGGATGTTGCCGGCGCCGGCCAGGAAGATCAGCGCCGTCGGGAATGGCTTTTCGAAGTTAACGCGGACCTTGTACTTGTCGAGAACGTCTACTTTCTTGATCTCGCGCAGATAGGAGCGGTTGAGAGAGCTATGGGCGGGATCGACGATGAAATTGAGCGTGTACGCCACGTCCTCGGCATCGAGTTCCTTGCCTGAGTGGAACTTGACGCCTTTCCGGAGATTGAAGTCGAGCGTCGTGTCGTTCTCCCACTTCCACGACTCGGCGAGCGCGGGGACGGGCTTGTAGCTGTCGTCGAGATGCACCAACCGGTCGAAGATCAGCGAGCCCATGATCACCAGCTCGCGCGTGTTGAGATAGCTCGAATCGGTGATGGGGTTTTCGCGATCGGTCGCCCAGACGAGCGTATCATTGGCCTTGCCGGCGCTTGCCGGGGATGCCCACAGAGCCGAGACTGCGACCGCGGTCGCTGCGAGACCATAAACAAAACGCCGCATATGGCGGACCCTCCTTGTTGCTGTGACCGGTTAACACGTGGCCCCGTTCTGCGGGCCTTGACCGCAAGTTCCCACCAAAATGGGATGAGATGCAAGGGCTTTGGCGCGCTGGGAATTCATCGGGCGTTTGCCTCTCCGGCAAGCCGGGCGCGCGTGCAGGCACATTATCTTGCCTCGCAGGATCGAGGTGTGCACTGAGGAAGGGCGTGCCGATGGCGATTCGAAACGCCGCGCTGGCGCACGACCGGGACGCGTGCAGGAGGGGCGGCGACTTGGTATCACGATCAGCGATAAGTGGCGTCTGTCGGTCGCGAACCGGCATCGCCGCGGGGGAAATGCGTGCCGGACAACCACAAGCCTACTGAAGGCTATTCCGCGCCGGCCGTGCCGCGCGATCCACGCCCCATCGTGCGCGATGATCCCATCCGGGCCGTCATCTGGATCACGGCGGCCATGGCGCTCTTCGCGATTCTGGCCGCGTGCTCGCGCAAGGCCGCGCTCATGGGCATGCACCCGCTCCAGATCGTGTTCCTGCGCAATCTTTCGGCGACACTCTTCCTGATGCCCATGCTGATCATGCGCGGGCGCTCGCTGCTGCGCTCGAATGCGATCCATCTCTATGGCGTGCGCGTCGGGATCTCGATTTTCTCGATGACCGCGTGGTTCTACGCACTCGCGCTCATTCCCGTTGCGGAAGTCACTGCCATCGGGTTTCTGGCGCCCTTGTTCGGAACGCTCGGCGCCATCGTCTTTCTCGGGGAGAAGGTGCGCATTCGCCGCTGGACCGCGCTCGCCATCGGTTTCGTCGGCGCCATGATCATCTTGCGGCCAGGCACGGAGGCCTTCGGCCTCGGTCAGGCCTGTGCGGTCTTCAATGCCATGAGCTCAGGCCTCGTCACCGTGCTGCTCAAGCAGCTCTCGAGCGAGGACGATTCCGGCAAGATCGTCTTTCTGACGACTGTCCTGATGCTGCCGCCAACGCTGATCCCGGCGTTGTTCGTGTGGGAGACGCCGGGAGTGGAGTATGCGCCGGTCATCCTGACGATCGGTTTCACCGCGGTGCTTGGGCACTACTGCCTCATGCGCGGCTTTGCCTCGACCGATGCCTCGCTGGTCATGACGTTCGATTTCTCCCGCCTGCCGTTCGCGGTGCTGATCGGGTGGTGGATGTTCGGCGAGGTTACCGACATCTGGACGTGGATCGGGGCGGCGATCATATTCGCCTCGGCGATCTACATCACGCGCCGCGAGGCCAGACTGAGAAGTCAGGCGCGTCTGGAGAAGATCAGCAAGAAGAGCGACTGAACGGACCCGCTCAGCTCCAGGCGAAGCGCGGCTGCTCGAGGTGGGCGACGCGGGTGAATGCGCCACGCAGCGCGACCTCGCGGAACTGAAAGAGGACCGCCGCCGTCGGCGCGTGCAGGCTGTGGCCGAGCGTCGGCAGCGGCACGCCGAAGATCGGCTCCGAGCCATCGAAGGGCGGCTCCATGTCCGGCACTTCCGGAGCATCGAGCTCGCGCAGCGGCACGCGGAACACGCGCGCGACCTCATTTGGATCGGGCGCCAGCGATAAGGCCGGTCCACCCCAGATTACGACCGGCGTGATGCAGAAGCCCGAGCGCGTCGCGTAGTCATCGAGCAGGCCGATGATCGCGGTTGGTGAAAGGTGTAGGCCCAGTTCCTCCGCCGTCTCGCGCAGCGCTGCAGCCTCGGGCGTCTCGCCTGGGTCCATGCGTCCGCCAGGCAGTGCGTACTGCCCCGCATGACGCTTCAGGTGCCGTGGCCGGCGCGTGAGCAGGAAGGCAGCGTCGGCCGGATCCTCGCCAGCCGCGACGATGATCGCCACCGCCGCATGGCGAAGCGCGGGATCGTTGATCGCCTGTCGCTCGAAAGTCGCCATGCGCGCAGTCATGGTGTCGCGCAGCGTCGGCGCGAAGGCATAAGGCTCGGCGGCCGTCCCCATCGTCACGTCAGACCACACCTTTGTCTTTGAGGCGCCCGATCTCGCCGTCACTCAGGCCGAGCACGCCCTTGTAGATCTCGTCATTATGCTCGCCGAGCGTCGGCCCGAGCCATTCGACCTTGCCGGGCGTGTCCGAGAGGCGCGGCACGACATTGGGCATGGCGATCTCGCCGACGCGCGGATCGGCCATGCGCAGGATGTTGCCGCGCGCGGCATAGTGCGGGTCGGTGAAAATGTCGGCAACCGAGTAGACGGGCCCGCACGGCACCTCGAACTTGTCGCACTCGGCGATGCATTCGGTGAGCGTGTACTGCGACGTCCATTTTCCGACCCAGTCGTCGATCTCCTTTCGGTCGCGATCGCGGTCGGCGATCTTGCCCCACTTGCCATCGCCCGCAACTTCAGGCGAGCCCATGGCTTCGGCGAGGCGCGCGAAGATCTTGTCCGACGTGCAGGCGATCGCGATCCACTTGCCGTCTTTTGTCGGGTAGTGGCTGTGCGGGCAGACATTGACCGTGCCAGGCCCCATGCGCTCACGCACATAGCCCTTGTAGTCATAGGCCGCGACCAGCTCGTCGAGAATGCGGAAGACGGACTCATACAACCCGATGTCGATGTACTGGCCGCGCCCCGTCATGTCGCGTGCGCGGAGCGCCAGCATCACGCCGAGCGAGCCGTATAGACCGGAAAGATAATCGGGGATGGTGGCAGAGCCGGGCGTCGTCGGCGGGCGGTCGGGAAAGCCCGCGAGATAGGAAAGGCCGCCGAAGGCATTGCCGATGCGCCCGAAGCCGGGGCGCGGACTGTACGGTCCCGTCTGTCCGAAGCCCGAGATGCGCACCATGATGAGCTTGTGGTTCTCGGCCTTGAGCGTCTCCCAGCCGAGGCCCCATTTCTCGAGCGTGCCAGGCTGGAAATTCTCGACGAGCACATCAGCCTGACGCACGAGGCGCTTGAGCAGATCCGCCCCCTCGGGCTTTCTGAGATCGAGCGTGATGCACTTCTTGTTGCGCGTTTCCTGAAGCCAGGGGAGCGAGTCGCCCGACGGCGTCATCGTGCCGAACTTGCGGAGCGCATCGCCGACCTTCGGCAGCTCGATCTTGATGACCTCGGCACCGAACTCGGCGAGCTGAGTTGTGCAGTACGGGCCGGCGAGGAAGCTCGACACATCGATCACACGCACGCCCTGCAGGGCTTTCACCGTCGGATGCGGGGACGGGACGCTCTCGGCGGTCATGGATGCGTTTCCTTCTCGTGTGCGAAGCTTATGAGCGGCGGCTCGCCGCAATCCGCTCGGCGAGCGCGACAATGCGCTGGGCGCGGTAGACGATCGGATAGTCGATGAACTTGCCATCGAGCTGGATGGAGGCCGAGCCTGCCTTCTCCGCCTCGGCAAAAGCGGCGACGGCCTTGCGCGACCATTCGACCTCGGCGGCTGTCGGCGCGAAGATCTCGTTCACGACGGGCACCTGATCAGGGTGGATGCACATCTTGCCCTGGAAGCCGAGGTTCTTGGCGTGCTCGGTCGATGCGCGGAAGCCCTCTGCATCCTTGAGCTCGGCCCAGACCGTATCCAGCGGTGCTTCGAGATTGCCCGCGCGCGAAGCGAGGACGCATTCGCTGCGATACGGCAGCAGCTCGGCTTCGCTGCGCGTCCATGCCATGGCGACATCGAGCGTGAAGTCACCGGCGCCGAACGCAACGCGCTTCGCCCGTGTGCCTGCTGTCGCGATGGCGCGCAGGTTGGTGAGGCCCTTGGCCGTCTCGATGATCGGAATGAGATCGATCGCGCCTGCTGCGAGGCCGCGCTCGCGCTCGATATTGCCGATCACCCAATCGGCGGCGCGCAGCTCATCGACCGTCTCGACCTTCGGCAGGATGATGCCGTCCACGCCCTTTCGCACCACGGCGACAAGGTCGCCATAGCCCCACTCGGTGGTCGTGCCGTTGACGCGGATGTAGGCGAGCCCGGAGCGTGGCCGCTGGCAGGCCGCGGCCACCACTTCGCGTGTCGCAACCTTCTCGGCGATTGGGCAGGCGTCCTCGAGATCGAGGATGACCGCATCGGCATCGAGGCTCAGTGCCTTTTCGACGCGGCGGGGATGGTTGCCCGGCGCGAACAGGAACGAGCGGAACACGGACATGCGGCGTTTCTCCCAGCGGTGGCTGTGCGCCTTGATTTCGCTTCGCACAAGTCTTGCCCGCCTGCGGTCCGCGGTGTCAACGGCAGGGCGCTACGCGTTTCGTGCAAGGATCGCGACGAAGAAGCCGTCCGTACCGTGGCGCGCGGATGTCAGGAGGAGTGTATCGGTCCGCCCATCCGCGGAGGCAGGTGGCGCACCGGGAAACACGCCGCGCCAGACATCGCCGTATCGAATGAGCGCATAGCCCGGGTTTGCCGCGAGAAATGCCGCGATCTGTTCCGTGTTCTCGGCTGGCAGCAGCGAGCACGTGATGTAGACGAGGCGGCCGCCGGGCTTAACCAAGGGCGCGGCTTGCGCCAGCACCTCGCGCTGCTCTTTCTGGCGCTGCTCGAGATTGCGCGGCTTGAGGCGCCACTTGGCATCGGGCCGCCGCCGCCACGTGCCGCTGCCCGTGCACGGCGCATCGATGACGACGCGGTCGAAATGCCGTTCCATCCCTGCGAGCGCATCCGCGTCGCTTGCGCCCAACACTTCGACATTCTTCGCGCCCGCACGCTGTAGACGTTCGAAGATCGGACGGAGGCGGGTCTTGTCGGTGTCGTGCGCGAGGATGCGGCCTTCTCCTTTCATGGCCGCGGCAAGGGCCAACGTCTTGCCGCCTGCGCCCGCACAGAGGTCCAGCACGACATGGTCGGGCCGTGCGTCGACGAGAAGGGCGGCGATCTGCGAGCCCTGATCCTGCACCTCGAACCAGCCTTTGCCGTGGGCGGGCTCGGCTTCGACATTGGGCGTGCGGCCGGCGCCTTCGGGCGCGGCAAAGCGAATGCCGAAGGGAGAGTATTCGGTGGCGGCAGGCGCAAGTCGCGCAAGTTCGGCCATCACCTTCTCGCGCGTCGACTTGAGCGTGTTCACACGAATGTCGACCGGCGCGCGCTCGGACAATGCTGCGGCTTCCTCGGCAAGATGGTCACCGAGCACGGGGCGCAGCAGTGGCACGATCCAGCCGGGCACGTCCGCAAGCTGCTCGTCCTCGCCCAACGGTTGGGTGTTTTTAAGCGCGGCGCGCTCGGCATCAGTCAGCGGGGCCAGCGCGTGCTTCGATCCGTCTGCTGCAGCCGCGATCTGCTCGGCATCGAGCCCGAGTGCGCGCTCGGCAGCGCCGAGCACCAGCGCACGCGGTGTACTGGCTCCCATGCGTGCGGCAATGGACCCCCGCCGCCTCAGCGCGTCATAGACGAGATTGCCGACCGCCGCCCGATCACCCGAGC
This sequence comes from Hyphomicrobiaceae bacterium, assembly GCA_035565975.1. Taxonomy (GTDB): domain Bacteria; phylum Pseudomonadota; class Alphaproteobacteria; order Rhizobiales; family Hyphomicrobiaceae. The sequence goes on along the minus strand of DATMRT010000017.1, from coordinate 8,230 downwards.
CCGCGTATCGGCTCGCCTTGCCCCAATCGGCGAGCGCGAGAGCGGCAGGACGGTGCCGTGCGGTGATCTCGGTGAGGATGGTGACGGCCGCGGCGAGCCGCGCGCCAGCTTTCATTTACTTAGCCGTTCCCGGAGTAATTCGGCGCCTCGCGCGTCATGCCGACGCCGTGCGTGTGGCTCTCGCGCATGCCCGCCGGCGAGATGCGGATGAACTTCGCCTTCTCGCGAAGCTCCTTCAGATCGTGCGCACCGATGTAGCCCATGCCGGCCCGCAGGCCGCCGACGAGCTGATGCAACACATGCCCCGCCGGACCCTTGTAGGGCACCTGACCCTCGATGCCTTCGGGCACGAGCTTCAGCTCGTCCTTCACCTCCTGCTGGAAGTAGCGGTCTGCGCTGCCGCGCGCCATGGCGCCGACCGAGCCCATGCCGCGGTAGGCCTTGTACGTGCGGCCCTGGTAAAGGAACGTTTCGCCCGGCGCCTCGTCGGTGCCCGCGAGCAGCGAGCCGACCATGGCGACGCTGGCGCCCGCCGCAAGGGCCTTCACGAGATCACCCGAGAAGCGGATACCGCCGTCGGCGACGATCGGAATGTCATGCTTCACCGCGACGTCGACCGCATCCATGATCGCGGTGAGCTGCGGCACGCCGACGCCGGCAACGATGCGGGTCGTGCAAATCGAGCCCGGCCCGATGCCGACCTTGACCGCGTCAGCGCCCGCATCGATGAGCGCGCGCGCGCCGTCGCCGGTGGCGACGTTGCCAGCGACGACCTGCGTGCTGTTCGAGAGACGCTTGATGCGGGAGACGGCTGCGAGCACGCGCTCGGAATGGCCGTGGGCGGTGTCGACGACGATGAGGTCGCAGCCTGCTTCGATCAGGCGCTCGGTGCGCTCGTAACCGTCGTCGCCGACGGTGGTCGCGGCGGCGGCCCTGAGACGGCCCTGCGCGTCCTTGCACGCGTAGGGATGGCGCTGCGCTTTCTCGATGTCCTTGACAGTGATGAGGCCAATGCACTGGTAGGCGTCATCGACGACGATCAGCTTCTCGATGCGGTTCGCATGCAGGAGACGCTTGGCTTCCTCGCGATCGACGCTCTCGCGGACCGTGATGAGCCTCTCTTTGGTCATCAGCTCGTGGACGGGGGCCTGCAGGTTGGTCGCGAAGCGCACGTCGCGGTGGGTGAGGATCCCGACGAGTTTGCCCTGCTTGAGCCCCCGCGCCTCGACGACGGGAATGCCTGAGATCTTGTGCCTGGCCATCAGCTCGAGTGCCTCGGCGAGCGTGGCGGCAGGCTCAATAGTGACGGGGTTTACCACCATCCCGGACTCGAACTTCTTGACCGCGGCGACCTGGTTCGCCTGCTCGGCCGGGGTGAGATTGCGGTGAATGACACCGATACCGCCGGCCTGCGCGACCGCGATCGCCAGACGCGATTCAGTGACGGTGTCCATGGCCGAGGAGAGGATCGGGATGCGGACCGAGATCTCCTTGGTGACACGGGAGGCGACGTCCGTCTCTCCGGGGAGCACCTCGGAGCGCCCGGGAAGGAGAAGCACGTCGTCGAAAGTCAGTCCAACATTCGCTTCGATGATCGAGCTGCGTCCGGCCATGCTCATCTCCTGCGTCTGGTATGGGCTTTGCTGCCGCGCCCCGGGTTGGCGGGGTGCGGAAAACCTCTCTACGCACTGGTTTGGCTTGTTGGACGGACAGCATGTATCAGATGCGACAGCCTTAGGAAAGTGCGGGGAAAATGGAGGGTGAGGTCCTGGGGAAAGCCGGCGGGCATGTTTCGGCTGTGGGCGGGGCGGGGGCAGGGGGTGACTTGCACCATTGATGCCACTATTCCCGCCTAGAGGGTCGAATCGCAGTGGGGACTCGCATGACTTGTAACGCGCTGGCGGCCGTATCTGCGGGCAGTGGAGGGTTTGCAGATGTCCAATCCTGAGAAGCGTGACGAGCGGAGCATGAGCGACATCCTCGCTTCCATCCGCAAGATCATGGCTCAGGAGCCGGCCTTGGCGATGCCGCCGAACCCGCCTCGGCCATCGCTGAACGGCGTGGGCGGAGGCACGCTCGACCTGCCGCGCGAACCCGAGCTCAAGCTGCCGACAGAGAAAAAGCCTTCCGAAGGCGCTTCCCCACCCTCGGCGCCTGCCGTCGGTCCGGAACCCGTCAGTCTGGACGAGCTGCTCGCCGAGACGCCGCGCACCGCGCCGCCGCCTCCTGCCGTGCCGACCGCCAAGCCCGCAGCCGGCCCCGCCGGCGCGCCGACGCCTCCTTCCGCGGCTCCGGAGTGGCTGTTTCCCAAGCCCAACGCAGGGGAATTGCCCAAGGACAAGCCGGCCCCTGCGCCAGCAAAGGATATCGAGGCGAAATCGCCCGCGTCGCCAGCGTCCGTTGCCCCGTCGGCGGGCTCTGCGGGCAAGGCCGAAGTTTCAGAGGGGCCGAAAGCAGCCAAGGAGCCACCCCCGTCCTCGCCCGTGATCGGCCCGCCGGCGCCGCGTCTCGGGGATCTCGGCAGCGTCGTGCCGAGCAAGCTCGATGGGGCCGGATCTCAGCCTGCGCTCGCCGCCGGAGCGCCGACGCCGAGCGCGGCCGGAGAGCGGCACGTCCTCGGGCCTCCATCGGCCGGTCCGCTCCTGGGTGAGGCGGCGCGGGCACCCGCGGCATCCGAGCCGCTGCCAGAGGTGCCGGGTGCGGACGCCCTGCGGCGCCTGATTGCCAATGTCGTTCCTCCGAGCGCCCATCCAAGCCTCGCCCCGGCCGCCAAAGCGCCGGAAGCGGCCCCTGCCAAGACTGCAGAGGCACCAAAGCCCGCGCCCGAGACCAAGGTCGAGGCGAAATCGGCTCCGACCGTCCCCTCGCCAGAGGCGAAGAAGCCGGAAACTGTCACGCCGGCCCCGGCCCCGGCTGCGGCTTCCGACACCAAGCCGGCTACGCCCGCGGTGAAGCCGGCTGCCGCGGCGTCAGCCCCGGCGCCGAAGCCCGCAGCACCCGTGCCGGCGGTTCAGAAGACAGAAGCTCCCGTCCAGGCGCCGGCTGCGAAACCGGCGGGGCAGGCTGCTGCCAAGACGCTGGACGAGACCGTCGTCGAGCTGCTCCGGCCGCTTCTTCGCGAGTGGCTGAATACCAACATGCCACGCCTCATCGAGCCCGCGCTCAAGGCCGAGATCGAGGCGCTTCGCAATGTCGTGGCGAAGGAAAAGAAGGACTGAGCTGGTTCACCAGCTCTCGATCCACGGCCTGAGATCGAGCTCGAAAGTCCAGGCGTCGCGCGGCTGCTTGTGCAGCATCCAGTAGTTTTCTGCGATGTGATCGGGATTGAGGATGCCGTCCCGCTCTTTCAACGCGTACCGCTGCGGGAAATTCTCACGAATGAAGGCGGTATCGATACCACCATCGATGACGACGTGGGCGACGTGAATGCCCTTCGGGCCAAGCTCGCGCGACATGCTCTGCGCGACCATCCTGAGCCCGGCTTTGCCAGCCGAGAAGCCGGCAAATCCGACACCGCCGCGCAGCGACGCGGTCGCACCCGTGAAGAGGATTGTGCCCCGTTCGCGCGGCACCATGCGGCGCGCGGCTTCCCGCCCGGTGAGGAAGCCCGCCATGCAGGCCATCTCCCAGGTCTTGAAGAACTTCTGCGCCGTCGCGTCGAGGATCGACTCGCGCACGTTGCCGCCGATGTTGTGCGCCAGCACTTCGATGGGGCCGTGTTCCCTTTCGATCTGCTCGAAGAGCGCCACGACCTCGTCCTCGCGCCGCGCGTCACAGCCGTAGGCGGCCGCTGAACCGCCAGCCTTCTCGATCGTTTCGACGAGATCAGCGAGCTTGTCGGCCGTGCGCCGCGCGACGCAGGTGTGATAGCCCTCGCGGGCGAAGCGCCGGGCAATGGCGCCGCCGAGCGCATCACCGGCACCAACGACGAGGCAGACAGGTTTGCTGGTGGATTTGCTGGCCATGGGCAGGCTCCTAACGCGTTCGGAATGAGCTAGCATAGGCGCTCAGCGGCTCGATCGGAAAGACTGCGCATGAACGTGGACGGCAAGCCCTATCGAACGATCTGGCTCGGCAAGGATGGCTGGTCCGTCGAGATCATCGACCAGACGCAGCTTCCGCATGTCTTCGAGATCGTGCGCCTCGCATCGCTCGATGAAGTTGCCCGCGCTATCCGCGACATGCAGGTGCGCGGCGCACCGCTCATCGGCGTGACGGCTGCCTACGGTCTCGCGCTCGCCATGCGCGCCGATCCATCGAATGCGCATCTCGCACTCGCGTGCAAAGTGCTCGCGGCGACGCGGCCAACGGCCGTGAACCTGCGCTGGGCGCTCGATCGCGTGCGTGGCGTCATTATGCAGCGTGCGGAACCGGCGCGCGCGGTCGCCGCCTACGCCGAGGCTGCGCGCATGGCCGACGAGGATGTCGAGACCAACGAGGCGATCGGCCGGTTCGGCTTCGATCTCATCAGCCGCGTCGCCCGCCTGAAAGCCGGTATGCCCGTGCACATACTCACGCACTGCAACGCGGGTTGGCTCGCGACCGTCGATCGCGGTACGGCAACGGCGCCGATCTACATGGCGCACGACGCCGGCATTCCGCTTCATGTGTGGGTGGACGAGACCCGTCCGCGCAATCAGGGCGCCGCGCTCACGGCCTGGGAGCTCGGTCGCCACGGTGTCCCGCACACGGTCGTCGTCGACAATGCCGGCGGCCACCTCATGCAGCACAACCACGTCGATATGGTCATCGTCGGCAGCGACCGCACGACGGCGCGCGGCGACGTTTGCAACAAGATCGGCACGTACTTGAAGGCGCTCGCGGCACACGACAACGGCGTGCCGTTGTATGTCGCGCTGCCCTCATCGACCATCGACTTCGCGATGATGGATGGCGTCAAGGAGATCCCGATCGAGGAACGCGGCGGCGACGAGGTCGCCTGGATCAGTGGCGCGAGCGAAGACGGCCGCGTCACGCGTGTCCGGCTTGTGCCCGAAGGGTCCGATGTCGCGAACTACGCGTTCGACGTGACGCCGGCGCGGCTTGTCAGCGGCCTCATCACCGAGCGCGGTGTGATCGCGGCAACGCGCGATGCCATCGCGCGCACCTTTCCCGAGCGCGTGGTCGCGGGCTGAAATCTTATTCGCCGTAGCACTCGAACATGAGGCCGGTGAGATCGCGGCCCTGCTCGCTCGAGAGGTGCAGCGCGAGACTCGCCATGTCCGGCTCGCCGGTGAGCGCGCCGTAGGGCGCCATCGTGCTCATGGCTGCTGGTGCAACGGCATTGATCTGAATGCCGTGCGGTGCCCACTCGCGCGCCTCGTTGCGGGTCAGGTTGGCAAGCGCCGATCGTGCGAGCGCGCCGACGACGCGATGTGCCGAGGTCGCCTTCCTCGGCAGGCGCACGATCGTCAACACGAGGCCCTCGGTCATCGTGAGGCGCATCCGGTTGGTCGCGATCTTGGTGATGAGGCAGGCTGCGGCCAAGGTCTCGCTCACGGCTTCCTCGACATCGCTTTCGCGCGCGGCCGCGCCACCCTTCGGCGCGGACACGGTCGCGAGGTTGATGACGATATCGACGCCGCCAAAGGCTTGCACGGCTTGGCGCGCGAGCTTCACGGCCGCGTCCGTCGCGCCGATCGGTCCATCGAAGAGGCGCACGTCGAGCGCACCCTGGGAAACGATCTCGCCGAGCACTTCCATCTCGGGCGTCATTTCATTCACGTGGAGAACAAGGCGCGTGCGCTGCTCGGCGAACGCGCGCGCGATATCGATGCCCTGCGCATTGTCGATGCCGGTGATCAGGACGCGCTTTCCGAGGAGATCGGGATAGGCGCTCGCAAACTCGATACCATCGAGCGTAGTCATCAACATGAGTAGTCTCCCCGTGAACTGAGCGCCTTGCGGGCGCTGACGCAACTGAGCCGATTCGCTCCTAACGGTTTCCTAAAGGCACGGCGATTCGGGGTGGCCGCACGGCGCGATTGCGGCGATGTACAGGCTAAGGTGTGGCGCCGTTGATACTCAAGGAATCTCTTTTTTCTGCTCGCTCGGTGCGCCTTCGGGGACACCCAGGGCGTCGGCGAGCCGGGTCCGCGCGGAGCCGGGGCGGAGCGGCTTCGGCTGCGAGGGATCGGGCGCCCAGCCGGTGAGTGTCACGATCTCGAACGTGGCCGGCACGCGACCGTCAGCCGTCCCGAACCGCTCTGCATAGACTTCGGCCGCCCGCGCGAGGAGATGACGTGTCATGGGGCGGCGCGAGCGTTCGACGAGCGCATTGCTTGCGCCCATGGCCTTCAGCTCCTGCATGAGGGCGAGGGGGTGGGCATAGGTCACAGTGAGCGTATCGACGTCCGCGACGGGCAGCGCGAAACCCGCCCGCTGCAGGAGACTGCCGAGCGTGCGGACATCGGCAAATGGCGCGACGCGTGGCGTCGCACCGCCGTAAAGCTCCGTCTCTGCGATGATGAAGGCTTCGCGCATCTCCGCGAGCGACCCCGCGCCGAGAAGGGCCGCGAGCAACAGCCCGTCGCCCTTGAGCGCCTGGCGCACCTGCAACAGCACGCCCGGCAGGTCATTGGTGAACTGGAGAGACAGGCCACTCACGACAAGGTTGAGGGTGTTGGGGCCGAACGGCAGGAATTCCTCGTCCGCCGCGAGCAGAGGCCCGTCGCAATGCGCCAGCATGGCGCCGCTGGTGTCGGCATCGATGAGTTCGCCGACAGACCCGAGCTGGCGTAGCCGCCGCGACAGGGCGCCCGTATGCGCACCGAGGTTGAGGCCGATGGGAAATGTCCGGGCGATCAGCGAGAGGCGATCGGCGATATCCTCGCTCACGTGGTGTAGGAGAAAATCATGGGCCGGCGCAGCAGGGGCCACCCGCGTGCGCCGTCGCGACAGCAGGGCCCGGTCGAAGATGTTCGGCTGCGAGGTCATGCCGTGGTGATGTTCCTGCCTGGTCTTCGCCCCAGTATAGACATTCGGGCGCGGCATTGCGGGGATGTCGGTGCGGCGGCAAGGAATGATTTAAACATCACACCTGAGACTCCACCGCTAAGTCGTTTGATTCGCCGCAATCTTTCCTTCCTTCTGCAACTCGTGCCCGCTCGCGCCCTGGAGCCGCAAGGCCATGGACTTCGAAATCATCCTGATCGGTCTGCTCATCTGGCTCTTCGTGCAGTCCAGGAAGCGCTTCAAAGGTCTGGAAGACCGGCTGGCTGCCAGCGAGGCCCAGATTGCGGCGTTGAGGGGCGGTCTGCCGCCACAGGCGGGCGAGGGACCGGCTCAGGAGGTGCCCACGCCTATCGCGCTGCCGGCGCCCGCCGAGACCTCGGTGCCGCCGGTCGGGCAGGGCCCCTCGGACGAAGAGGCTACCCCAACACCGCCCACGCCGCCGGGTACCCCGGAACCACCCAAGCCGCGAAAATCGCTCGAGGAACGCCTCGGCACGCGCTGGGCGGTCTGGGTTGGCGGCCTCGCTCTCGCGCTCGGCGGCATCCTCATGGTGCGCTATTCCATCGAGCAGGGCATTTTTGGCCCGGGCGCGCGGGTGTTCTTCGGCAGCTTGCTCGCGCTCGTCCTGGTGGGCGCCGGCGAGTGGCTGCGGCGGAGCTCGCAAGGGATCGTGGTTCCAGGTCTCGAAGCAGCGCACGTTCCGAGCATCCTGACGGCGGCCGGCACCGTCACAGCCTTCGGCACGGTCTACGCGGCTCATGCGCTCTACGGCTTCATTGGTCCGGCCTTTGCCTTCGTCCTACTCGGTGCGATCGGCGTCGCGACTATGTTCGCCGCCGCGCTCCACGGCCCGATGCTTGCGGGCCTCGGGCTTGCGGGCGCCTATGCGGGACCGCTGCTCGTCGCCTCCGACAAGCCGAGCCCATGGCCGGTCGTCCTTTATCTCGCCGTTGTGGCGGCGTCCGCGCATGGGCTCGCGCGTCTGCGGCGCTGGCTGTGGCTTGCGGCGTTTGCTGTTGGCGGCGCATTCCTGTGGGGGCTCCCGTATCTCGATCAGGCGGCGGCCGGCAGCTACGAATGGGCACGCGCTGGCTTCGCGCACGTGCTCCTGCAACTCGCGCTCGCTGCCATATTCATGGCGCTCGGGCCGCATGTCGGCGTGAGGGACGAGGAGGCCGAGGTCGATCAGGTCGCGACCGGCGCGCTGCTCGCTATGGCCGTGCTCGCGGTTGCGATGCTCTCCGACAGCCGTTTTGAGGCCGTGGGCTGGATGCCG